>NZ_JBXASZ010000002.1:0-272500 GCF_058809865.1 Nitrobacter sp. MLSD-S21
CCCAGAAACCGGCGGCCAAACCGGCGGCCAGACTGGCCCATCGACATCTTCATGCCGCTCGCGCTCCTTGTCATAAACCCGCACAAGCACCTGACGGCCTTTGATACGGGCCTAACAAGCGCGTTACGTACCGGCCGTTTTCTTAAAGGAGTATATTTTAAGATGCAAGCGCCGTTCATGCTGCTATGCGGCAACAACGAAAACGTTCCAATCGCGAGAACTAATTGCATCTTTGCGCTGTATCAAACGTCTCGCCGAGGTTTTTACGTCGATACGTCATCTCGATCGTACGATCAGCGACCGCAAATCTTCTTACTCTTTCTTGACCATGTGCTGAATTCTAATCATCGACGGCGCAAGCGGCGGCGGCGCTGAAACATTTACCGAAGTGCAAACGCGGCGCCTAGGCCCCTTGGAACTTGATCACAACTTGAACTTGATCAGAGCTTCATGTCTCGTTCGCAAGCTTTGACAAACTGAGGATGCGGATGCCGAATGACATCTCCTGTCCTGACTTCTCTCGTGTCTCTTGTCGTGACGCTCGATCTTGGAGCAATGTAAAATGCTCAGCAGACCACGGACCGCAAATGCCTCTCGCCGGACAACCGCTTTGGATCACTCAATTCCACACTGGTAGCCACCCATGACGATTTGTATGCGATCCATCGCTACCGTGCGCAGCCGATTCACAAACGAGATGCGAATATCACGCCGCGACATCGTCGCGGAAATCGTCGTGCGTGAGGATCTTGCGGAGGCGCTGACTGGCATTGAGGAATGGTCGCATCTGATCATCCTGTTTTGGATGGATCAGCTCGTCGGCAAGCCTGTCCCATTAACCACGCACCCTCGGCATCGCACCGACCTGCCGGAAGTGGGTGTATTCTGCGCCCGCGGCCCGGAACGGCCCAATCCGATTGGACTGGCCGTTGTCGAGTTGCTGAAGCGCCACGAAAATATTCTGACCGTCAAGGCTCTGGACGCCTACGACGGCACTCCCGTGCTCGATATCAAACCCTATGATGCATTTGACGCCATCACCGAACTTCGAGCGCCGCAATGGTGGATGACCGCAACGGGCCGGTTAACGCCGTGAGCGACATCGACTTTTCATGAGAACATCGCTCGGCACTCACCCGACGAATGTACTCTATGGCTCTATGGCATGCGCGATCAACGCGACCGCGGGCCCGTCGGAGCCGACTGGCGCCATTGTCGCGACAAGCTAATGAGTCGTTCCCGGGAAATCGTCCCGCCGTGATAGACCGCGCGCGACACAGCGTTCGCGCCGAGCACGGCATCACCAAATTCGTGCCTTCGCAAGAAGGGATGATGCGGCAGATAGATTTGCACCATCGCTCTGTATTTTCCCATGTCAGACGCCGAGAGCCTGACACGGCCGGCACCCTCGAGCGGCTTCGACTCGATATGTTGTGCAAGGAGCGCCAGTTGCTCCTCTACATCATAAACCGCGTTCGGCAACGAGGACTCGCATTGATCTCTCATCCGATCCCGCAACTTGTCCTGTTCGCGACACAGTATCTCGTACAGGACCGCCTCGACTACTCCCCATGCCTCGCGGCCACGGTTTGCTTTAAGGTTTCTGGCGACGGTTGTGAAATCGTCGATCACAGCCAGGATCGACCCTACCGCCGCAAGCAATGGCGCGTAGCCCGCGAATACCTTTCCTCTTCCGTCGTGCCACAGTTCGCCTGCCGACAAGCCAAGCGCAGCTTCGATCGCATCAAAGAAAGTCGTTATGAAATCCTCGGCGAGGTCCGGGTGCTCCAGATAGTGTGAGCCTGGCCTGGCGGCCGCCTTGGCATAAGCGTGGATAAGTTGCCGGGCACCCTCTTTGTCGTAGAACTCGACGTTCGCCGTGACGTGCTTAACTCCAGGCGCGGTGCGTTCAAATTGCTGTCGCGCCAGTTCAATCGACTCGAACCTTCCCAACAGGACCAGTTTGGGCCTTGATGTAACACGCCGGTCCCTCTGCAATAATTCGACACTTGATCCGAGAAACTGCTCGATCCCGGTCTCGTTCGACAGCAATCTCCCTTCGTCAAGAGCGTCGACAATGACGGGAATCCGCCCCTCGTGAAACGCCGCTATCGGTTCGCTCTTATCGGCGGCCTCCAGATCGGCCAACAGGGCATGGAGCGATCCGGCGGAAACGGGCACCTTTGCCAGATCGAGGATCGGGATCTCGAGCTGCGCTGACAATTGTCTTGCCAGGGTACTCTTGCCGGTCGCTGCAGACGCCTCGATCAAAATGATCTCCTTCTCCAGAACCGCCCGATCGCCCTCCTCCGTTTCGAATCTCGGTGGCACGAACGGGGTCGGCGGCTCCGCGATGAAGAGAGATCCAGTCTGGTCAAGCTTCGGAAAATGGACGGGCCGGTTCAATGCATCAACGAGTACGCTCAGCGCGGTATCCGGCATCAGATGACCTCTTGGGGTGAAGGTGGCACGTTTACAATCGCAAACCTTCGGGTTCAATGAATAATCCGCTGCCGAAGGCCAACCCTTGCCGCGCAACACGCTCGACCTGGTTAGTGGAATGCGCCTCCTCCCAAGTCGAGGGCTTGACGCGATAGACGGACGCAATTCGCTCAGGCATCACCAAAACGATCACTCATAGCGAATGAGGCGGCCAGGCGTCCGTTGTTGCTCCGCAATATAATTGTATATCCGTCGCTGCCTCATTCCGGAATAATTGACGGTAATGGTGAAGAACGGGAACGAGCATAACCGGCGTAAAACGAACCCGACGGGATTGTACGCCGGCGCGAATCCATGTCATACTAGGCTATGCTTAAAGGTTGGAAGATCAGCACCGTGAGGCCGGGCAGAGGCGCCAGCGGGGCGTTACGCCGGGAATTCATCCTTGTCGCCATCGCCGACCAGGACGCGGCTGTTCGCGCGGTCAAGGAGACCCTCCCTGACGCGGAAATCAAGGTCGATTCAGAAGCCACTCCAGAGCTTCTTGCCGAATATCAGGTCATCGACGGCGAAATGGTTGTACTCGCCGATTGAATTGATCCGGGAAGGTGCATGCTCGCATCCCTTTTGTAAGCGGCGAATTGCAGAAGCCTGAAAATGCGGCGCGAGGATAGTTCCGCGATCATAAGGTTGTAGCTGACAACCGATTTGGCGCTTTTGGATGGATCAGCCATAAGCGAGCCGAGGTTTATGTTCGGCGTTTACGATATTTGTCGTTTTGGTTGCGAGACGGGCCCGAATGAGGTTCCGTAAAGCGCCGGGATCTCCAAATTCTTCACGGCAGCTGAGAAAAAATAGTTTCCCACGTCGATCGACGGCGCGCGGCGGGAGCGACGCGCCCGGCCAGAGCCGGCGCTATTTCAAGACACATCCGGATCAGGTGTCGATCGCCCTCATGGACAAGCCGTACTCGCCTGTGATTAAGGCTGATGTCGGAGCCCCAGAAACACCTGTCTTAGGAGAAAATAGCCGATGCGATACCGCACCAACCAGGGACTGCTGATAGAGGCCGAAACGTCGGCCGGTGCAATCCGCCGCCTGCGAGAGTCGAGCTGGAACGAACAGAACCTCAGCGATGAGGCGTACATGGAAGCGGTTGCGGATCGCATGTTCCAGGAGGGTATCCACGTTTCAACGCTCAGCCCGGACATGTTCATTGCCGGGTTATTGAGGGGCGGACTACTCACGCGCGAACCGGATGATACGCAGCCGGATGCGGCGAACCAGGAGGCCGATCGCAAGTAGAGCCAGAATCGGCTGGCTCGCCAGGAAAACTGCTACGCTCTGACGGATATCCGTCGAGCCTCTGCTGCTTGCTATTACAGAGACCCAACTTAAGCGCAGCACCAAGCCTAACTTCAGCGGAGCGCGAGATCCGACAGCCCGCGCAAAATCAACATCGGCGCTCAAAGCAAGCGATGGCCGCCAAAACCAACGCCGAGGAAACAATCCCTCGTGATGATTGATGCAAAGAGGCTGGGTGCCTATATAGGCGAACCAGCGGAGGAACAAAATGACTGACAAAATCCCGGTCACCGTGCTGACCGGCTATCTCGGCGCCGGTAAAACCACACTGCTCAACCGTATCCTTTCGGAAGAGCACGGAAGAAAATACGCCGTTATCGTCAACGAATTCGGGGAAATCGGCATCGATAACGACCTCGTCGTCGGCGCAGACGAGGAAGTGTTTGAGATGAACAACGGTTGCATCTGCTGCACCGTGCGCGGAGATCTCATGCGCATCCTGGCCGACCTGATGAAGCGGAATGGCAAATTCGACGCCATCATCGTCGAGACCACGGGCCTCGCCGATCCGGCGCCGGTGGCACAGACCTTTTTCGTCGATGAGAATGTCGGGAAGAAGACCAAGCTCGACGCGGTCGTGACCGTCACCGATGCCAAGTGGCTCAATGACCGGCTCAAGGACGCTCCGGAAGCCAAGAACCAGATTGCCTTCGCCGACGTGATCCTGATTAACAAGACAGATCTCGTCTCGCCCGACGAGCTCAGCGAAATCGAAGCGCGCATCCGCGGCATCAATCCTTACGCGAAGTTGCACAGGACACAGCGAGCGCAGATCCCGCTCAACGAGATTCTAGAACGCAACGCCTTCGATCTCGACCGCATTCTTGATATCGAACCGACCTTCCTCGAAGGCAAGGACCATGATCACGATCATGACCATCATCATCATGACCATGACCATGATCACGACCATCATCATGACCATGGCCACGACCATCATGGCGGGCTCAAGCACTACCACGACGAGGAAATGCAATCGATTTCGCTCAAAACCGACAAGCCGCTCGACGCAGACAAGTTTTTTCCGTGGGTCGAGGATCTGGTGCAGAAGGAAGGCCCGAACATCTTGCGCAGCAAAGGCATTCTTTCCTTCAAGGATGAGGATCGTCGTTTTGTGTTCCAAGGCGTGCATATGATTCTCGACGGCGACCATCAACGGCCCTGGAAGGAGGACGAAAAGCGTCAAAGCCGGATCGTTTTCATCGGCCGCAATTTGCCCGAACAGATGATCACCGAAGGATTCGAGAGCTGCGTCGCTTAAGCGAGGCCCGACCGCGTGCTGTCACGATGAGAGGGTGCGCGCGCACGGGTCGCACGTTGCGATGATTCTGGATCGATCGACCCAAGAAACGCGATCGATCCCATTACTCTAGACCGGGATGCGGACGGTTAAACAGTAAAACACGTCCCCTCATCCCGGCCCAGTTGCGGGCGTACGATTGTTGACGTCCTGTCATTGTTGACGTCCTGTCTTAGCCGTGCCGTCGATGCCTTGCGCTTGGACGACTTGCCGTTTTCTCAACGCGGATGCCGCAAGCGGCCGGAGTCGGAATACGCACCGGACGCAGTGGATCGATACCGGGAAGAGCGGCCGCAATTGACATCGAGCGAAGTCCTTCCAAGCCGAGAACCTGGCACCTCGCGAACAAGTTTGATGGCGCCGGCAAGGATTGAAAATTCCGAGGAGCCAATCACTGCGAATCCTCACTTGTTTTTCGTCGGCTGGTAAAGATGCCCTGCGCGAAAGGCTGTCCGAGCGCCAGTGAAACGGGCCTGCAGGACGATGCTCAAGTAGAGGATGTTGAATCAGGCTCTCCTGCGTGCGTTGCAAATCGCGACAGCAGTCCACAGGGCTTGTGAGGATGTTGGTCCCGGGCGAGGGCAGCCCTGGCTTCAGCAGATCGCAAAAGCCGAAACGGGCAATGAGCCAAGTATCCGCAAGGCCGCGCTTGTTACGGAGTCGATCGCGGGTTGCGTACGATTGCACGCGATGCAGCCGCGCGCGCCATGCAGCGCAAGCGTCAAGACTCAATCAGGACGCTGAACTACGCGAACCCTATTGATGTCTATTCACCCTTCGAAAACACTGAAGCCGAGCTTCAGCGCCGATGACCGGGCGAATAAACAATCTTCTGAGGGCTTGCGATTAGAGCGGCGCCAGAGACGAGGGCGGTTGCAGCCCACCAGCTATGGCGCTTATGGTTCCTCGGAGGGCCTGGAAAAAATGATAAGCAAAAATCCGACGACAGCCATCGCCGCGCCGTAATAGACCCATTCGGTATGCCTGACTATGATGCCATCGGCAGGATAGCCGTAAAAGCGGAAGCCCTGCCCCATAAAGCCCAGTCCGGCGATCAAGGTGATAACTCCGACGATTCTGAATAGAGCGTGCATTCTAAGGCGTTATCCCGGATTATTGAATGAGACCAAAAGCGAGTATGCCATACTATGCGGCCTCGGCCTTCGCTTCAACTCCATTTACGATCGGGATTTCTTCCTCCCCAACACGGTAAGTCCGCATTGAGGAGAGGTCATCTTGGTGAGTTATTCAATCAGCGAGAAAAATTGGCATTCATGTGCGCTCTGGATGCGGAGCCTGAAGAGGTTGTCTCGGTTTGAGCGAGACCACTGATGGGTTGCTTTGAGTACTGTGGGGTCGGTGCCGGTTGTAGATATGTGTCCACATCGGCAGGTTCTGAGGTCCTCGATCCGAGGTTGGTATGCCCGAGCGTAGGCCATTCCCTGAGAGCGGCCTGGCTGAAGCGCTTGGTTCTGGCGTGTACTCATTTATTGTTGCTCGAGTCCATGTTTGCGACAAAGCCGCCCGCTTATCCCGACGCAGGAGGAGCTGATTGTTGGCGACGTGCAGCAAGGCCCGTCCCATGGGGCTCTTCGTGACTGATAACGCTCAAATTGATTGCGTCGTCAGAACGATGTCACCAAGGGCGCGGCGCGAGAATCGTGAACTTGACATTGGGGGAGCTTAGCGAGCACCGCATTGCCTGTGCTAGGCGCTGTGCCATGGCCCGTTTTCGTCAAAACCGCATCATCGCGCTCCAATCATCGCACCTCGGACGTCTCACTGGTCGTGTTGTCGCTTCGCGCTTTTGACCCGATGCGTTATCGCAACAGATGTCGGTGCGAGCATGTTGTTCTGGTTACCGCCTGAAAGGGTCAGAACCTCGTGCGATTGGGAAGAATTAGAAGGCGATCAAAGCCGCTCGACTCCCGCGTTCATATCCGAGAGATTTTGAGCCGACGTTTCCTACGTTGCGCTCGCATGAACTTATCGGTCGGGATGAACTCGCGCCCTACGCGTTGTATCGTGTGTTCGGCTGTCGCGACCCATCGCCGCATCAGAACGCGGCTCTCGCCGCAACGACGGCCACGTGCTTTTCGAATCGCCTAACGGCTTTGCCGAATTGAAAGCTAAGTTAAAGCTCACCCGTGGTCAGCGCGAACCAACCATTCGTGAGTCTGGCGGTCTTGATGGCGAGCTCGGTCAGCGAAGACTTGCAGTCACCATCAACCACGAGGGCAGAACGTGATACGCATCGCCCTATCGACAGGGTCCCATCAACCTATCTTCTGTTTTTTCTTCTGTTTTTGCTCGTTCGGTCGCATGCGCAACCATCTGGCGCCACGCTCTCACCAAAAAAATTAGCGCCCGCTTTTTCGCGGGCGCTAATTGATTTCACTAAGGCGTTCAGCCCTGTCAACTAAACAGCAGTCGAGGGCAACTAGACAGACGAGCCAGCCCTGATCTTTTTCTCCGGCTTCTGAGAAGCAGCCGTCGATGTAACTGTGGGCACGCCGTTCTCGAAGCTTACCTCAGCACCCATGCCTGCCGCCATTTCACCTTCAAGAATCGAAGGCTGCTTCGGCGCGGTGAGACGCTGGAACGACTCTGTCAAAGCGCTCGAAAGGTCAATGGCCCTGCCACGGACTGAATCCCACAACATTACCATGCCCTGGTTGGGCACAAACATTCCTTGCCTGGCAGAGCGGTTCAAGGCCAGACGCGCATCGCGCGCACGCCGACGTCCGGTATGCTCGTGATCGTGTTCGTCCGGCTGCGCATTGACAGGCAGCTGCAATACCGTAGCGGTTTGCCCCGCCACAAGCTGAGCAACCTTCAAAACCTGTCCATTCGGAAATTCCAGTGCGTCGTGCTGGACGTACGGATTATCCGTATCGACTTTACGGAAGCTCGCGACCTTGTGATCAACACGAGCTTTGCCGGAAAACTTTATCCCAAGAAAGCTCCGGGGTTGCTCATACTGAACATTCTCATCAAATGCGAGTTCCGTTCCAGGTAGCAAGCAGACCGCCAGCTCAGGCGGGCTGTCATGAATTACAAGCTTGGGACCGAGCTCGCCCACGGCGGCAAAGCCGCGCACGTTCGATTTTGCGAGCTCCATAGTGACCAGCTTATCGGCGACCTTGGCAGGCCGCGAAGAGACGTGATGCAGACTGTAGTCGCACATGAAGGGCTCCTCTGGTTGGGACTACGCATTACCGCACATCAATACAATACCAACGATGTGAACTCGTTCCGCCAATCTTCCTACCTTGGCGGCTGCGCATTAAGTCCAACTAATCCAACCATGCTAAATTGGTACGGTCCAAAACTTACCATGGTAACAACGTTCGCGTCAACTCAATTTCCCCAGCCCACTTCGTCCATTCGAAGCACAATTCTGCTTTAAAATCAGCGGGTGCGGCCCACGCGCTCGACCAAATCCCCTACTGTAGCCCACAGGCAAAAGCCGGGACATGGCTAGAATTGCTTTAGAATTTCGTTCCACTAAATTCTTCTCGGCGATCGCGCCGGGGGAACTCCATCCCCTTTGAGTCGAGATGCGGCGAGTTCCTTGGCCGAACACATTCTTGCGATCACCCAGGACCACGTGCGATCTCGTCTTATAAAGGGTTGGTCGCGACTTGGCGGCACGAATTTCGAGATGCAGCAAGGCCAACGTTGCTTGCTGCTTGGATAAGGCGGGCAACTGCGCTATGTAGGTTAAACACGCTGGCCTAGGGACTCCCAGTCGGCGAGCCGCTCCAAGAGACGTGCGGCGGAAGACCTATCCGAATTCGAACCTAGCGAGCCGAACTGGGTGGACCTGGGTCAAAGCTTGGCGCGAGCTTTTCGCCACAGCGCAGGAGTTTTTGACATGATGGACGAGGCGAATGTGGCTGGAACCGAAAGCGCCTGCCTAGTCGAGGCTCGCGCGAGTGACGCGACGGATCACTCCTCAAACACTCCGCCTGACGAAATGGCACGGATGGGCGAAGAAATCATCGCCGCGCTCAAGACAGTCTACGATCCGGAAATTCCGGCTGATCTCTACGAGCTTGGTCTGATCTATAAAATCGCAATAGACGACGATCGCGTGGTCAGTATCGAGATGACACTGACCTCCCCAAATTGTCCGTCCGCAGCGGAAATACCTGGCCAGATAAAGAACGCGGTGAAAGGGGTTTCGGGCGTGCACGATGCCATGGTCAACATCGTCTGGGAACCGACGTGGGATGCTAGCCGCATGTCAGACGAGGCACGCACCGTCCTCAACATGTGGTGATGGCCCGCGCTGGCTCGGGATTGATTCGTGAACACACCGCCGGCAACGATCCGGCGATCGATGTTCGCCAGAGGTTCATTTCTCCCTCAGCATGCAGTGTGATGGCTCGGCCTCGCTAACCTGCAGAGCAGCCCGAAACCTTTAGAAAAGGGAGCTTATCAGCCGCCCGGCAGCGGCCGGATCGACGCAAAATCGGATCTTTAAGACCGAAAAGGGAAGCTTGCATCGCGGCCAGCCCCTGCAATCGCAGCTAGTGGCCCATCGCTTGGCTGTCAGTGATTTACGGATAGACCATGGCGATAGAGATAGACCACGGCGAGAGAGAGAGAGAGAGAGAGAGAGAGAGAGAGAGAGAGAGAGAGAGAGAGAGAGAGAGAGAGAGAGAGAGTGGCAGACGTTAGCGTCAATTCGTAACGGCGTATCCGCTTCCGCTAGCCGCCTACCCTCGCTGCGCGAGGTTCTCGAGAAAATCAAAGCTGCGGCAATGATCCGCCCCAACTTTTCTCTTTGGCAAAGAGCAACGCCCGCCAGCAGCAGCCGGCGGGCGTTGTGTTTGACTCACCCTGGCGGTAATCGCGAGCGGAATGCTCGCGAGCGAGCGCCATCGAGTTCGGATCATGCAAGCCTTTTAAGTCCCAAGGCTTGCATGTAAGACGGCCTACTTCGGTAGCGCCGCCGGACTCTTGGAAAGGGTATTGAGATAGGCAACCAAGTCAGCGCGCTTGGTCTCACTCTTCAACCCAGGGAAGCCCATGGACGTGCCCTTGGCGTAGGCCTTCGGGTCATCCAGCCACTTGTTGAGTTCGGCAAAGGTCCACTTGCCGCCAGCCTTGCTCTTCAAGGCGGCTGAGTAGTTGAAGCCCTCCTCCGAAGCGATGGGCCGATTGACAACGCCGTAAAGGCCCGGACCAACCTTCTTGCCCTGGCCTTCTTCAATGGTGTGGCAACTCTGGCACTGCTTGACGAGCCCGGCACCGCGCTCGGCAGAGGCACTGGCTAGCGCCTTGTTGAACGACTCCGCGTCACCGGCGCTCGACGCGGCTGCGGCTTCCTTGGTCTCGGCCTTATGGCTGGCTTCAGCGTGCGACGACTCTGGCGCGCTGAACGATTCGTCGATGATGCGTACCGTTTGCACAAACAACAATGTTCCCAGCAGCGCGCCGAGAATCGCGTTGGACCGGTTCGAATGCACTGTATCACTACCAGAGCTCATTACTACAATACTCCCAGCGGTATGAAGGAGCCAAAGAAACCCGGGATGTCCCGGACGAACTGAAAAGATCGATGGCTGCGGCACCCCCGGCACACCAATCTCGAACAGCCCCACTCTAGCCCGTTTCGCGTGCCTAAAGGGAGCGGCGGGCACACCCATACCAAATAGATGTATATCGTGCAACGGACTCGGCCCGGCGTTGAAGGCCGGCGGATCTTGCCCTGCGAGCGCGGCTTTTGACTCGCGCTCTTGGGCCTTTACTCTTGCATTATCCTCAGCTTGCCCTCATTCGCATGCAGTCGCGAAGCGCCCTCATGTTGCAGCGCAACTGCACGATCGATAGTGACACCATTGGAATTGAGCGAGGCGGCGGCGATCACAGCCAGGGTGCAAGTTTGTCCATTGCAATGAGTTGCTCGACTTCGATGCGCGGGCGGACCACCGCATACTGGTCTTCTTTGACCAACACCTCGGGGATCAGCGCGCGGGTGTTATAGGTTCCTGACTGCACTGCTCCGTAAGCACCGGCGGTCATGATCGCGAGAAGGTCGCCGGCTTGCGGCTCCGGCAGATTGCGCTCGATCGCCAAATAATCCCCGGTCTCACAAACCGGACCGACCACATCGGCAACCATCACCGTGGCATCCTTGGATGCGGCGCGCACCGGCATGATCTGATGATAGGCCTCGTATAGCGTGGGGCGAATGAGATCGTTCATGGCCGCATCGATGATGACGAAATTCCGGGCATTGCCATGCTTCACGTAGATGACGCGCGTCACCAGTATGCCTGCATTGCCGACAATCATGCGGCCCGGCTCGAACATCAGCGTGCAGTCAAGATTGTGGGTCACGCGCTTGACCATGTCGGCATAGGCAAGCGGTTCTGGCGGCGCCGATCGATCCTCGTAATAGGGAATGCCGAGGCCGCCGCCAAAATCGACATGCGAGATGACATGACCATCGGCGCGCAGCGTGGAGACAAAATCCGCCAGCAAACGGAAGGCTGTTTCCATCGGACCGAGATCGGTGATCTGGCTGCCGATATGCATGTCGACGCCGGTGACCTTTATACCAGGCAGCTTCGCCGCTCTGGCATAGACTGCACGCGCCTGGGTGATCGGAATGCCGAACTTGTTCTCCAGTCTGCCCGTTGAAATCTTGGCATGAGTGCCGGAATCAACGTCAGGATTGACACGGACCGAGACGCGCGCGGTGCGACCCGTTTCAATCGCAAGCCGGGACAGCAGGTCGAGTTCTGGTTCCGATTCAACATTGATGCAAAGAACGTCCGCTGCCAACGCCGCGCGTAGTTCGGATTCGGTCTTGCCGACGCCCGAGAAGAGAATCTTGCTCGCCGGAATGTCCGCAGCGAGCGCGCGCTTAAGTTCGCCGCCGGAGACGACATCGGCTCCCGCTCCGAGCTTTGCCATGGTTCGCAGCACCGACTGATTGGAATTTGCCTTCACGGCGTAGCAGACCAAATGGTCGGTCCCTGCGAAAGCCTCGGCAAATACGCGGTAGTGCCGTTCCAGCGTAGCCGTCGAATAACAATAGAACGGCGTGCCGACGACCTCGGCGAGCATTGAAAGATCGACGCCCTCGGCGTGGAGCACGCCGTCGCGATAATCGAAGTGGTGCATAAAACTAGTTTCCCGAATCCGACGTTCGCTTCACCAATGTCGCACCTTCTCTAGGGAACTTCGGATTCAGAAGGACACCGGTTGCGCTTCTGTTGTGATCTCGGCTCATAGGAGTGCAGAGATCATGAGGCAAACGTCTGAACCGCCACGGCCGCATCTCAACGGCTGTCGAGCAGCGGGTCGAGGATGAAGGATTTCTTGGTGCCCTTGGACGCAGCCGGATCACTGTTCATCCCGTAAGACGGATCGAACAAGTTGCCATGGGTTGTATTAACGCGCTCATGGTCCGCCGCCGCCGGGGCGGCGGCTGGCGGCTGTTCCGACGCGGTCGAGGGAGGATCGAGCTCGCCCTTTCGCCCGCAACCGGCGAGCGCCAGCGCAGCTGCTGTCAGAAAAAATAGTGCCCATCTCGCTGAGACGGATCTCGAAGTGCTGTTCACGGCGATTTCCCCAATCAGGGGCACCATACAAAGAATGCCCTGTTCTGGCGAGACCGGAAGACAGGGAAATTCAAGCGAAAAAAGGACGGATTCTATTTTCGCTCTTTCAGCCGCTTGAGCCAGGCCTCGGCTTGCGCGTGAACATTTTTCGGCGCGGTCCCGCCGTAGCTCGTCCGGCTTTTCACCGATGCCTCCACGGATAGCACCATAAGGGCGTCGTGGGTGATGCGCGGCTCCACCTCCTGCATCGCAGACAGCGGCAGCTCATGCAGGGCGACGCCCTGCTTCGATGCAGCGGCAACGATACGCCCGGTGACGTGATGCGCATCACGGAACGGCATCTTCAGCGTCCGGACCAGCCAGTCTGCGAGATCAGTCGCGGTCGCATAGCCGTCGCCGGCCGCGGCCTTCATCCGCGTCTCGTCAGGCACGAGGTCGGCGACCATGCCGGTCATGGCGCGGATCGCCAGCGACAGCGCGCTGAACGCCTCCATCGCACCCTGCTTGTCTTCCTGCATGTCCTTTTGATAGGCCAGCGGCAATCCCTTCATCACGACCAGCAGCCCCGTGAGCGCTCCGACGACGCGACCGGTTTTGGCGCGCACCAATTCGGCAGCGTCCGGATTGCGCTTTTGCGGCATGATCGACGAACCCGTGGTGAACTTGTCGGAAAGTCGTACAAGGCCCACCAGCGGCGACGTCCAGATCACCATCTCCTCCGCGAAACGCGACAAGTGTGTCGATGCGATCGCCGCGGCCGATAGTGTCTCCAGAACGAAATCGCGGTCAGAAACCGCGTCAAGCGAATTCGCCATCGGGCGATCGAACCCAAGTCCCTTCGCGGTGGCATGGCGATCGATCGGAAAGGATGTACCCGCCAGCGCGGCCGCTCCAAGCGGGCTCTCGTTCAAACGCTTGCGCGCATCGGCGAAGCGCCCGCGATCACGGGCTGCCATTTCGACATAGGCCAACAGATGATGACCGAAGGTCACCGGCTGAGCAGTTTGCAAGTGCGTAAAACCTGGCATCACCGTCCCTGCAAACTCCAGAGCGCGCGTCGCCAGAACCTGCTGAAAGGCATCGAGCGCAGCATCGGTCTCGTCGATGACGTCACGGACATAGAGGCGGAAATCGGTCGCAACCTGATCGTTACGAGAGCGCGCGGTATGCAATCGTCCCGCCGCAGCCCCGATCAGTTCCCCGAGTCGGCCCTCCACGTTCATGTGAATGTCTTCGAGCGCTCGCTTGAAGTCGAAGGAATCGTTGCGGATCTCTGACAAAATCGTGTCTAGACCCTTGCCTATTTTTTTCGCATCATCCGCCGCGATGATGCCTTGAGCGGCAAGCATCTCAGCATGGACCTTTGACGCGGCGATATCCTGGGCGTAGAGGTGGCGATCCACGTCGATTGAGACATTGATCTCCTCCATGATCGCATCGGGTCCTTCGCCGAACCGGCCGCCCCACATCTTGTTGCTCATGCCGCGCGCTCATTTTCATCATGCTTGCCGGACGATTGATCCCGTCCGGTTGGTGTAGCCGTCTGAAGCCGACGCCTGCATACCCGTATCTTATACAGGATGACAAACGATATGACCGATACCCCCACGCCACCTCACCGCGCCGAAAGCAAGCTTCCCATAGGCCCGTTGGTCGCAGTCGCTATCGTCGTAGGGGTTACGGCCACTCTTTTAGGTGTCGGGCACCTCAGGCATGCGAAGTCCGCCGCTCACGCCTTCGTACCCTGCGGTACGGCGGTGGAACTGTCCAAAAAGCTCGCCCCGCAGGCCATAGGCGAAGTAGCTTCGCTGACCATGGCATCGAAACCACGTCAGATGCCGGACCTGGCCTTTATGGACGGCGACGGCCAACCCAGGAAGCTTTCGGACTGGCAAGGGAAGACCGTTCTCGTGAACCTATGGGCGACCTGGTGTGTGCCCTGCAGGACGGAAATGCCGGCCCTGGACCGACTTCAGGGCAAGCTTGGCAGCGATAAATTCGCCGTGGTCGCCATCAATATCGACACCCGCGACTCCGACAAACCGAAGGCTTTTTTGAAAGAAGCCAACCTGACTCATCTCGGCAATTTTCATGACGACAAAGCGTCCGTTTTTCAGGCGCTCAAGAGCGTTGGCATGGCGGTCGGAATGCCTACCTCGGTGCTGATCGACGGCCACGGTTGCGAAATCGGCAACATGGCCGGACCGGCTGAATGGGACAGCCCCGACGCGATCAAACTGATTGAGGCATCGTTGGCGCCATGACCCCGGTTCACTACTGACCGGTCAAGCATCACAACGAACGGACGGGTCCCCGCACCTGCGGCTCCCCTGAGCGCACCCGAAAGGAATTCCATGCAGTATGTCGATGGATTCATCGTTCCGGTGCCGAAGAAGCGTCTCAATGCCTACCGTACCATGGCACGCAAGGCCGCCAAGGTCTGGCGCGAGCACGGCGCGCTGGACTATCGCGAATGCGTGGCGGAGGACGTCAAGGTCGGCAAGTGGACGTCGTTTCCGCGCAGCGTGAAGCTGAAGCCGGGCGAAACTGTGGTGTTTGCCTGGATTACCTACAAGTCGCGCAAGCATCGCGACAGGGTCAACACCAAGGTGATGAAGGACCCGCGCCTCGCCGACATGATGGATCCGAAGGCGATGCCGTTCGATGCCAAACGTATGATCTATGGCGGCTTCGAGGTGTTCGTCAGCGCGTGATCGACACAGATACAAAGGAAGATCCAATGACGGGACATGGTCACTTTCACTGGACTGAATTCGTCACCCGCGACCCGGAAAGATTCAAGACATTCTACGCCCGAACGGTCGGATGGACCTATGAGGCGCAGACCCAACCGGATGGCGAATGCTACTGGGTGGCGCTAGCGAATGGCGAGCCGGTCGGCGGCATCTTCCCTACCAACCGTCCCGGCCTGGAGGGCATTCCCGATGGCTGGATGCCGTATCTCGCCGTCGATGACATCGATGCGCGCGTCGCGAAGGCGGTGGCCGCCGGCGCGCAATTGATGAAGCCGATTTTCGATATTCCAAATGTTGGCCGGCTGGCGATCCTGATGCAGCCGGGGGGCGTCGGTGTCGGCTGGATTACGCCGACACAGGACCAAAGCCCGAAATCGACCTAAACTGAAACGTCGAGATGACCGCCGATGCCCGGCGCGTTGTTCGTTGCCGGGCTGGTCTGCGATGGGACGAGCAACTGAAGCACCTGCGCCTGGGCGTCGAGGCTCATCTTCATGACCCGGTTCGCGACCTGCGATTGCGTATTGGCCGCCATCATGCCGGCCGCTGCCGCAACTAAACCTACATACATGTGGACAGCTCCACGTCCGTTCTAGAGGCGTTTTCGAGCGGGATACCGGTTCGCGTGAAGAAAACGCATCAAATCAAAACATAGAATCTTTCACCGTTTCCGTGAAAGGGTGAAAGACTCTAGCGAACTGTGGTTAACAAATCCTGGCGGAACGATTAGCGCGTGGGAACCGGCTTTTCACCGCGATAGTCGTAGAAGCCGCGCTGGCTCTTGCGCCCGAGCCATCCGGCCTCGACGTATTTCACCAGCAACGGACAGGGCCGATACTTGGAGTCGGCGAGTCCTTCGTGCAGCACCTGCATGATAGACAGGCAGGTGTCGAGCCCAATGAAGTCGGCGAGTTCAAGCGGACCCATCGGGTGATGCGCGCCGAGCCGCATGGCGGCATCGATCGCCTCGACGTTACCCACGCCTTCATACAGGGTGTAGATGGCCTCGTTGATCATCGGCAGCAGAATGCGGTTAACAATGAAAGCCGGAAAGTCCTCCGACACGGCAATCTGCTTGCCGAGCTTAATGACGAATTCCTTGGCCGTATCGAATGTCGCATCGCCGGTCGCGATGCCCCGGATGAGTTCGACCAACTCCATCAGCGGCACCGGATTCATGAAATGAATGCCGATGAACTTTTCCGGCCGATCGGTCGACGCGGCCAGCCGCGTAATCGAGATCGATGACGTGTTGGAGGCGACGATGGCCTCGGGCTTGAGCACCGTGCACAGATTATGAAAAATCTTCCGCTTCACTTCCTCCTTCTCGACGGCGGTTTCGATCACCAGATCGCAATCAGCCAACCCGTCGAAAGTTTGGGTTTGCGAAATCCGCGAAAGCGCTTTTTCGCGATCGTCGTCGGTAATGATCTTCTTCAAGACCTGGCGGGACAGGTTCGCGTTGATCGTCGCCATGGCCGAGTTGAGCTGATCGGCGGAAACATCGTTGAGCACGACGTCGAACCCCGAAAGAGCGGTCACATGCGCAATGCCGTTGCCCATCTGGCCCGAACCGATCACGCCGACTTTTCTAATCATTGCCGCATCTCGTCATCTCACCGGTCCTGAACCGCGCAGACCGCGGCGCACTCCATTCTTGCACAAACCCCGGCTGAAGTCCGTTGCTCCGGGAGCACTCCTCGGATCATCGTTAGCGGTCTAGCTTTCCCAGTTCTTCCGTAAGTTCAGGAACCGCCTGATACAAGTCAGCCACCAGGCCGTAATCCGCAACCTGGAAAATAGGCGCATCCGCGTCCTGGTTGATCGCCACGATGACCTTGGAATCCTTCATTCCGGCCAGATGCTGAATTGCACCGGAAATGCCGACGGCGATATAAAGGTCCGGCGCCACCACCTTGCCCGTCTGCCCGACCTGCCAGTCATTTGGCGCGAAGCCCGCGTCCACGGCGGCTCGCGACGCACCAACGCCGGCGCCGAGCTTGTCCGCCAGCGGCTCGATATATTTAGTGAAGTTGGCGCTGCTTCGCATGCCGCGGCCTCCGGAGACGATGATCCTCGCCGAGGCCAATTCCGGGCGATTATTCCTGGCAACCCGCTCGCTGACGAAACTCGACAGTCCCGGATCAGCCACCGCGACGATGGTCTCCACTGGGGCGCTACCGCCCTCACCGGCCGCGGCAAAGGTCGATGTGCGCACCGTGATGACCTTCTTGGCATCCCTGGACCTGACCGTCTGAATCGCATTGCCAGCGTAGATTGGCCGCTCAAAGGTATCGGGCGCGACCACCTTGATGATTTCCGAGATCTGCATCACGTCGAGCAACGCCGCAACGCGCGGCATCACGTTCTTGAAGCGAGAGGTTGCCGGCGCAATCAATGCATCATAACCAGACGCCAAGGAGCGGATCAGCGCGGCGAGTGGCTCGGCGAGATCGTGGCCATAGGCCGGGTTGTCCGCAAGCAGCACTTTCGCGACGCCCTTCAGTCTCGCCGCGCTCTCGGCGGCGCCCTTGGCGTTCTCACCCGCGACAAGCACCTCGACCGGCGAGCCGAGCTGAATGGCAGCGGTCAGTGCCTTGCTCGTGACATCCTTCAGCGACGCGTGGTCATGTTCGGCGATCAGCAACGTGGTCATCAGATTACCCCGGCTTCGTTCCTGAGCTTGGACACCAGCTCGGCGACATCCTTGACCTTGACGCCCGCCTTGCGGCCCGGAGGTTCGGTGGTCTTGAGGATTTCGAGGCGCGGCGCGAGATCAACGCCGTATTGGTTGGCAGCCCTCACGACGATCGGCTTCTTTTTCGCCTTCATAATGTTCGGAAGACTGGCATAGCGCGGCTCGTTGAGCCGCAGATCCGTCGTCACGATCGCGGGCCTTTTCAGCCTGACCGTCTGCAGCCCGCCATCCACTTCACGTGTCACATTGAAATAGGTCCCATCGACCTCGAGCTTTGACGCAAAGGTTGCCTGCGCCCATCCAAGTAGCCCCGCCAGCATCTGACCGGTCTGATTTGAATCGTCGTCAATGGCCTGCTTGCCGAGAATGATCAGCCCGGGGCCCTCCTCTTCGACAACTGCCCTGAGAATCTTGGCAACCGCCAGCGGTTCGACAGGTTCATCGGACGTGACAAGGATGCCTCGGTCGGCGCCCATGGCGAGGCCGGTGCGGATCGTGTCCGCGGCCTGAGACGGGCCAATCGACACCAATACGACTTCGGTGGCCTTGCCGGCCTCCTGAAGGCGCAAGGCTTCCTCGACCGCTATTTCGTCGAAGGGATTTATCGACATCTTGACGTTGGCAAGCTCGACGCCAGATCCGTCGCCCTTGAGGCGGATCTTCACATTGAAATCGACGACCCGCTTGACCGGCACCAGAATCTTCATCGACCTCTTTCGAACCGAGCGTTGGTTGGATCAACCGTGAGTGTGAGCTTCGGCGCGGAACCTAAAGGTCCCGTTTCCGGTGGTCAACGCGGGAAGGCCAAAAAACGCGTCCTCGATGATCCCGGCGCAGGCAGGCTATCGGGCCGCAATCATCTATTTTGACCGGGCACCCAGAGCACGTCGCCCGCGCCCGCGGCGTTCATAAAACGGCTGGCCACAAATAGAAAATCCGACAAGCGGTTCATGTATCTCACGGCGGCATCGCTGACCGGCTCACCGGGCCGCGCGGCGAGTTCCACCATCATGCGTTCCGCGCGGCGACAAACGGTTCGAGCCGAATGGAGATACGCGGCGGCGGGCGTCCCCCCTGGCAGCACGAACGACGTCAGATCGGGCAGCCCTGCATTGAGGCTGTCGATATCGTTCTCCAGACGCACGACCTGGCTGGACACCACGCGAAGCCGCTCGGCTTTGCCCTCGCGCTGAGGCACCGCAAGGTCAGCGCCGAGATCGAACAGATCATTCTGAATGCGGCCCAACATCCCATCAAGATCGGGCGCGCCGGAAAGATGCAACCGGACCACGCCGATCGCGGCGTTGGTCTCGTCAACAGTCCCGTAGGCGCCGACACGGAGATCGTATTTAGGGCGTCGCTCACCGGTGCCAAGCGCGGTCGTGCCGTCGTCACCTGTGCGTGTGTAGATTCGGTTGAGAACGACCATCGGTGCTCCGGTGCCAGGCTATCAATCCGTCACTGCCCAAGCATCCAGATCGTGACCATGGTGACGATGATCGCAACGAACTGCAGGACAACCCGCATTCGCATAAGCTTCTGCGAGAGGTTGGGACTACCGCCCCGCATCATGTTGACCAGACCCATCACCAATACAGTAGCGACCGAGGCCACCGCGACGGGAACCAATACCATGCTGAAAAACACTGTCATGGTTCATACATATCATCGCAACCGCAGCTGCGCCATTGTCGGCAACGAGATTCAATTCCACGCAACAATCTGGTCTTTTATGTATTGATATCAGATAGTAAACGGCGCCGAGGCGGCGCCCCTCGACGTTGTCAGGGTGAAACGTGAGACAAATCCGATACCTCTGTCTGGTCGGAACGGACGCCTTCTACACGTTTCTTGCCGACGACGGCTGGGCAATCGCAAGCCATATCGCGCTATCGGCGCTGATGGCGCTATTCCCGTTCCTGATTGTCCTGACGTCCCTGGCAGGCTTCTTCGGATCCAAGGAGCTCGCCGACCAAGCGGCAGACCTGATGCTACAGATTTGGCCGGATCAGGTCGCCAATACGTTGTCGCGCGAAATCCATGACGTGCTGACGACATCGCGCGGCGATGCGCTGACAGTCGGTCTCGTGCTCGCGGTCTACTTCGCATCGAACGGCGTCGAAAGCCTGCGGGTCGCCTTAAACCGCGCCTATGCGGTGATCGAGATGCGCCGCTGGTACTGGCTACGACTGGAATCGATCGGATATACGCTGGTTGCCGCGGTGACAACGTTGGCGATGGCGTTCCTGATCGTGCTCGGTCCGTTGATCATCGCCGCCGCGAAACGCCATATCCCGCTGATCGTCGAATCGAATGAGAGCCTGCTCAACCTCGCCCGCTATGGCATTACCATCCTTGCGATGTTTGCCGCGCTGCTGATCCTGCACGCGTGGCTGCCGGCGGGTCGGCGATCCTTTCTGCAGATCATCCCCGGCATCATCTTCACCATGCTGGCCTCACTGATGTCGGGCGTCGGCTTCGGCCTTTATCTTGCACGCTTCGCCAACAATTACGTCACAATGTATGCGGGCCTCGCATCGGTCGTCATCGCGCTGGTATTTCTCTATTTCATCGCCGCGATCTTCGTTTTCGGCGGCGAACTGAACGCGGCGATCATCAAGTCGAGGTTGCCGCGCGGTGTTTCGCTTCAAGCAGCGCAGTCGCTAAAGCCCGAGGAGAAACAGGCTTGACCAGAAACGCGTCGCCGCCGGCTGCGCGCGATGCCGCCTCATCGTCGCTCCTGCCGGACACGCCGATGATGGCAACGCGCCCCACGGGCGCATCAAGCGCCCGGATACGTCCGATCGCCTCAATCCCAGTGATCCCAGGCAGCACCATGTCCATCAGCACCGCATCGAATCCTCCTTGCGCGATACGCTGAACGGCATCCTCGCCTCGTCCGACGAACTCGGCCTGATGGCCAAGTTCGGTGAGAATTGTGTTGAGCACGACGCGCCCGAACGGATTATCCTCGACGCTGAGAACGCGGAGTCCGCTCGAAACATCCGAAGACCTATCGAGGTCGTCGCCAGACTGGATCGCTACCGGTCCCTTGGCTGGCGTCAGCAGAACGGTGAAGGTGAACGTGGTGCCGCCGCCGCGCCGCTGCGTCGCCGTGACATCTCCGCCCATCGCGCGCGCCAGTTGCTTCACCGAGGAGAGCCCGAGGCCGGCGCCGCCGAAGCGCGATGCGATAGAGACATTGGCCTGCGAGTACGGCCGGAACAGCCGCCGGATTTCGGCGAGAGACAAGCCGATCCCGCTATCGGATACCACGAAGGTCACGCCGATTTGTTCTCCTGACCGCCGCGGCGCCGTAACCTTGAGGACGACGTCACCCTGCTCGGTAAACTTGACCGCATTGTCGATGAGATTCTCCAGCGCCGCGCGCAGGCGGACGGCATCGCCGGTCACGAACACCGGCAACCTGTCTGAAATTTCGACAGCAGAGCGCAGGCCCTTGGCCGTTGCGCGGCCGGCCAGCGAATCGCCAGCGTTGCGCGCAAGCGCTCGCAGATCGAAGAAATCCTGCCGTCCGCCCGGCGCTGAACGGCGGCTTCGCGCCGCATCGACGAACAACGTCGCCAGACTGGCGAGATGGTCAGCGCCGGCCTTGATGGTCTCAACCCAGCGCCGCTCGCGCTCGCCGAGATCGGAGGTGGCGAGCAGATCACTGATGGCGAGAATCCCGGTGAGCGGTGTCCGCACTTCATGCGCAAACGCGGCAAGCGCAGCCTCGACGACGCCAGACGTGGATTGAGAAGGCGGCCGCCTGGTCTTTGCAAGCTTCGAGGACTTCTTCAAAACCCGCTTTCTCGCCGGTCGCCTTTTAGGCTTCGGCGACCTGCGCAACCCGCGCGATGTCGGCGCCATGATTTTGCTTTCCCCACCCCGCGCCAGCATGCCACGGCTCGAACGCGCGAGTCACGTCGGGGATGATTTGTCGTGCAAAGATGCTTTACGGCCAACCAACGCAGCCGCGTTGCGGCAGTTTCAAGGCAGGCCGACAAAGCTGCGGACCTCCCGGGGCGTCATTCCGCGGGTGCGTAGCTCCCCCAACCCGATCGCCTCTGACGACTTGGACAACTTCTTCCCGTCGCTATCGCGGATTAGATCGTGGTGGTTGTAAACCGGCTGAGGCAAGTCCAGGATTTTTTGCAGCAGCCGGTGCACGGCGGTCGACCCGAACAGATCCTGCCCGCGCATCACGTCGGTAATCCCCTGGAGCGCATCGTCGATCACAACCGACAAATGATAGCTGGTCGGAATGTCTTTGCGGGCGAGAATGACATCACCCCAGACTTCTGGTCGCGCGAGAACCTCGCCGGTCTCCCCGTCCGGGCCGGAGCCCCTCTCGATCCACGTGAGACGGCCTGCGAGCCGGCACGCCGCCTCCATATCCAGGCGCAACGCGAAGGGCGCGCCGGACCGCAGCCGCCGTTCGCGCTCAGTGGCCGCGAGCGATTTCGCTGTACCCGGATAAAGTGGTACGCCATCGGGATCGCGCGGCCAGGCGCCATCTACTTCGCGAGCTTTGACGAGCGCTGCAATCTCGGCGCGGCTCTCGAAACTCGGGTAAAGCACTCCAAGCATAGCGAGGCGGTCGAGCGCTGCGCGATAATCGGCAAGGTGCTCTGACTGCCGCCGCACCGGCATCTCCCATGAAACGCCAAGCCAGGCGAGGTCTTGGTAGATCGCCGTTTCAAACTCGGGACGGCACCGGGTTGCATCAATGTCCTCTATCCGCAGCAGAAAGCGACCTTTCCTCCGCTGGGCGGATTCAAAATTCATGAGCGCCGAAAAGGCGTGTCCGAGATGCAGAAAACCGTTCGACGACGGTGCAAAACGGAGAACGGGTGGCGGCATTGATCTTTGCTTGCATAACCGACCGTGACGCTGAAGTACTAACGAATGACGGTCCGCCTGGAAACCCAATCCGATCTTGACGACGCGGTCAGCGCGTTGGTGAAGCAGGATTCGCGGCTGAAACCGATCCTCGCGCGCACCGGCCTTCCTGCCCTGCGCCGGCGCGAGCCTGGCTTCGAAGGTCTCGCCGCAATCGTCTGCGGCCAGCAATTGTCCACCGCAAGCGCCGGCGCGATCTGGGGACGACTCAGCGCCGCCTTCGAGCCGTTCCACCACGACGCGATTCGCACGGCGCGCACCGACCGACTTGGCCGGCTGGGATTGTCAGCGGCAAAGATCGCCACGCTGAAGCTGCTCGCACGCGAGATCACGGCGAGCCGGCTCAACCTGGATGTGCTCGCCGAAGAGGATGCCGACGCCGCCCATGCGACGCTGGTCCGGCATCGCGGCATCGGACCGTGGACCGCTGACGTTTACCTGCTGTTCTGCCTTGGCCATGGCGATGCCTGGCCCGCCGGCGACGTCGCGCTCCAGGAGGCGATCAAGGTCGGCCTCGGGCTGACGATGCGGCCCACGCCGAAACAGATGGCGCCGCTCGCGGAGCCATGGCGACCCTTGCGCGGCGCTGCAGCGCATTTGTGGTGGGCATACTATAAGGTTATCAAGCGCAGAGAAGGTATCGTTCCCGAACCGAAGTAGACAGGACTGGCGTCGGCAGCGCGGACGGCCTGCGCTCATGCGCAAGATGGGAACTTTTCGACCGAACGCAGATTATACCGACGGGCTGTGGAGTTAAGCGTCGGGAAATGCCAAAAAAACATAATAACAACAAAGGTCTGTTCGACAGCGAGCATCGAATTCTTGTTCAAGGGGTTATCGACTACGCGATCTTCATGCTGGATCCCAAGGGGACCATCATTAACTGGAACGCGGGTGCAGAACGTATCAAGGGATATCATCCCGACGAAATCATCGGCCAGAACTTCGCGCGTTTTTATACGGACTCAGACCGCGCCGCCGGGCGACCCGCCCGGGCTTTAAACATTGCCAGTTCCACGGGGCGATACGACGAAGAAGGTTGGCGAGTCCGTAAGGACGGTTCCTTTTTCTGGGCCAGCGTCGTTATTGACGCCATTCGCGACGACTTCGGAAATCTCATCGGTTTTGCAAAGGTCACGCGGGATATCACGGAACGCCGTGAGGCCCAGCAGAAACTCGAGCGCGTGCAGCGGCAACTCGCAGAATCGCAGAAGATGGATGCGCTCGGCCAGCTCACGGGCGGTGTCGCTCACGACTTCAACAATCTGCTGATGATCGTCAGCGGCAACATCCAAACATTGAAAAAGATTGTCGAGAGCGAACCGAAAGCGCTGCGGGCGGTTCACGCCATCGAGACAGCAACCAAACGCGGGGCCTCGCTCACCAGGCAACTCCTGACGTTCTCCCGACGGCAAAGCCTCAACCCCTTGCCGACCGATGTCTCTGAACACATTCAATCAATCGCCGACGTTCTCCGGAGCGGCCTTGGTAAGGCGATCACCCTGCATATCGACACGCTCGACGACGCGTGGCCGGTCACGATCGACGCAACCGAATTCGAGACGGCGCTGCTCAACCTGGTCATCAACGCGCGCGACGCTATGACCGATGGTGGGCAGGTCATCGTGAAGGCGCGAAACATAACCAAAACGGACGAGCCCGAAGGACGCTATGTCGCCATCTCAGTTGAGGATACCGGAGACGGTATTCCGACAGATATCCTTGCAAAGGTGTTCGACCCGTTCTTTACAACGAAACCCGCCGGAAAAGGAACGGGTCTCGGATTGTCACAGGTGCATGGTTTCGCTCATCAAGCCGGAGGGCATGTCGGCATCGAGAGCGAACTCGGTTATGGTACCACAGTTACGCTCTATCTTCCGCCCACCGACACGCTTTGCGCAGAGGAAAGCGGGTCGAGCCGTCGCGGCACGAGAGCGAGAGGCGGCACCGTCCTGCTCGTCGAAGACAATCCGGATGTCGCGGAGGCGAGCGCGGGACTGCTTGAACAGCTTGGCTATCGCGTGCGAGTCTCCAACAATGCAGAGGCTGCGTTGTTAGAGATCGAGCGTGATGGCATCGATTTGGCCTTCACCGATATCGTGATGCCGGGAAAAATAGATGGTCTCGGTCTGGCCAAGATGCTCCGCGCGACGTATCCGCACTTGCCGGTGTTGCTGGCCACCGGCTACAGCGAAGCTCTTGCTGGACGCAAGCTGGACTTTCACGTTCTTCGAAAACCCTACGAAATTCATGAGCTGAGCCAGGCTCTCGCTAAGCTGTCCTCCTAGCGATTCCGCAACAAGGGTTGGCGGTTTTTGCTTCTTGCCGCGCCGGGAGTGGAAGAGGTCCAGACCAGCTGACGAGCTGGCCCAGCAGAAAAGCCGGGCTTACGCTCTTCACAATCCCGTCACGCTGACTGTACTATGCCATCGTAAGCCGCCTCAAAGCCGATGCGGCTGAACAGGGAACTGGAGCGTGCTCCGCAAAAACGCCGGTTTGCGATCAGAGTGCGCTCAGTCATAGATATTGGATGCATTTTCCACGGCAAACCGGCGTTTCACTTTGTCGGGAAAAGTGCTCTGGAGGCGCTAATTGAACGCGCATGTCTCGCAGGGCGGCTGGCCGGTGCTGGTCCTGAACGCAGACTTCCGGCCGCTGAGTTACTATCCGCTGTCTCTTTGGTCGTGGCAGGATGCGATCAAGGCGGTGTTCCTCGATCGCGTCAACATTGTTGAACACTACGACCGCGCGGTGCGCAGCCCCTCGTTCGAAATGCAGCTTCCGAGCGTGGTGTCGCTGAAGTCTTTCGTGAAGCCGTCGACCCACCCCGCCTTCACCCGCTTTAATGTATTCCTGCGCGACAGGTTCATGTGTCAGTATTGCACAGCTGTCGAGGATCTCACCTTCGACCACATCATTCCGCGCAGCAAGGGCGGTCAAACCACCTGGGACAACGTTGTCGCTGCCTGCTCACCGTGCAATCTGCGGAAGGGCAACCTGACGCCACAACAGGCCGGGATGTTCCCGCGTCAGGCACCGTTCGCGCCGACCGTGCATCAGTTGCACCGAAACGGCAGGTTGTTTCCACCGAACTATCTGCACGACAGCTGGTTGGACTATCTCTATTGGGACACCGAGCTCGATCCTTAGCCGCAACGTCGCCATGCCGCTTTCACGGAGAACGCTTAGCTCACAAGCTGATTGCTCGCATAAGGCATTGCTACATCTTCTGATGCCTACGAACGGCCTGTCCGCATATGCACCGCACGGAGAATCCGCATGGCTTCATTGACCGAATGGAAGGTGCCAAGCTCCGCCCAGCCGCGTCCGGAGGACTACCGCTTCGATCTGGACCGCGCGCTGTCCACCGTCGTCGGACTGCATTCTATTGTTCCGCCCGATGCCCTCACCGCGGACACCCTCGGCACCGAGCGCGCCGGGAATGGCGTCGTGATCGCCGATGGCCTCGTTCTGACGATTGGCTATGTCGTCACCGAGGCGGAATCTGTATGGCTGCATCTTGCGGACGGCCGCGTGGTGCAGGCGGACACGGTTGGCGTCGATCGGGAAAGCGGCTTCGGCCTGGTACAAGCCCTGGGTGATCTCGATCTTGAACCGCTGCCGCTAGGCTCATCGGCCGCCGCCAAAGTCAATGACCCGGTCGTGGTCGCCGGAGTCGGCGGACGGTCCCGTTCGCTCGCGGGCCAGGTCATCTCAAAGGAGGAATTCGCCGGCTACTGGGAATACCTTATCGACGAAGCCATCTTCACTCGCCCGGCGCATCCCAATTGGGGCGGCACCGGCCTGATCTCGGCAGCTGGCGAATTGATCGGGATCGGCTCGTTGCAGCTCGAGCGGGAGGACGCTCGCCGGAACGAGCATCTCAATATGAACGTGCCAATAGATCTGCTGAAGCCCGTTCTCGACGACCTGCGGAAGTTTGGGCAGGTCAACAAGCCGGCCCGACCCTGGCTCGGCATATTCACCGCCGAGATCGAAGACAGGGTGGTCGCCGTCGGCATCGTGCCAAAAGGACCGGCAGACCGCGCCGAACTGCGCGCTGGCGACGCGATCCTCGCGGTGAAGGGAGAAAAGGTGTCGGACGCGGCCCAGCTCTATCGCAAATTGTGGGCGCTGGGTCCCGCCGGCGTCGATGTGCCGCTGACGCTCCATCGCGAGGGAGACACCTTCGACGTGGTGATAAAATCCACCGACCGTGCCCGAATGCTGAAGAAGCCAAGACTTCACTAAGCAAGGCTTCTCCACTCACGGCGTCGTGCGCCTCATGACGCTGTCTTGCCGGAAGCCGCGCCAGTCCGCCATCTGACCTTTATTGCGTTGATGCGTTTGGAGAGATGCCAAGCAGACCTGAAAGGCGCGCGCGGGGAGCCGCGAGATCGGCCAGCGTATATCCTTCCAGAACCTCCATGAAAGCCCGTTGCGCCCGCTCCAACGCGCGCTTGAGCACGCAGCTCGGATTGATCATGCAGGGCGCGTTAAGCGGCTTCAAGCACGACACGATCGCCATATCCGGCTCAGTCGTACGAATGACCTCTGCCAGCCCAATCGTCTCGGCGGGCTTAGCGAGGCGCAGTCCGCCGCCGCGGCCGCGCACGGTTTCGATATATCCCGCTACCCCCAATTGATGAACCACCTTCATCAGATGAGCCTCG
Source organism: Nitrobacter sp. MLSD-S21 (assembly GCF_058809865.1). NCBI lineage: Bacteria > Pseudomonadati > Pseudomonadota > Alphaproteobacteria > Hyphomicrobiales > Nitrobacteraceae > Nitrobacter > Nitrobacter sp. MLSD-S21. Next base: position 27,720 of record NZ_JBXASZ010000002.1, read on the forward strand.
GAAATCTTATAGCTCCCGGCAATCTCCGCGATTGTCGACAGCCCATCGGACCTGAGCGCGAGATACATCAGTACCCGCAATGCGTAGTCCGAATAGGTGGTGAGGCGCATGCAGATTTTCCCGTGACGACGGTCACGCAAAAGCTATATTTTAGATATTGCTTTTGCGCAACTGCACATGTATGGACATGCTGACTTTTGTAAAGGAGCGTTTCATGCGCGAGAACGCCACGATCAGTGACACCGTCGCAAAGCCTTTCCTGTTGCCGGGGACGGTCGTCTGCAACGCTCTCGGAATCCGCAATAACTCCGGGGATTATTCCCACCTGGTCCGCATGTTGGTTAATTCACTGATTTGGACAGTGGCCGGAGTCATCGTCATGGCTTTTCTCGCATGACACTCGTGTCCGACAAAATGGATCACGTGACCGAGGACGGCATTCGCCAGCTCGTCGACGCTTTTTATACGAAGGTGCGCGTCGATTCCGAGTTGGGGCCGGTTTTCGAGAACAAGATCAAGGATAACTGGCCCCATCATCTTGAGAAGATGTACGCGTTCTGGTCGTCGGTAATGCTGACCACCGGCCGCTACAAGGGCAACCCTATGATGAAGCACATGGTGATACCGGGCATGAGGCCGGAGCTGTTCACCCAATGGCTCGCACTGTTCGACGAGACCTGCGGTGAACTGTGCGACGAGCCGATCCGCGCAGCCTTCATGGAAAAGGCCGAACGCATCGCTGAAAGCCTGAAAATTGCGGTGTTCTACCGGCCTGACCGGCCGTGGCCGCCGCAGGCTTCCACGAATGTGACGTGATCCGACGAACTGACGCTACACTCGAGTCCAATTCAACTGCGTTGAATCAAACTCTGTTCATTCTTTCGATTGAGCATCACTCATCCGAAAATCGGTTTCACTTTGCGCTGGTGCGGTCCTTCGGGTCGGGATCATGCTCTAATCGTGGCTTTCATTTTGTCTTCGTAGCCGCTGCTTTGCGCGCATCCGCGATGGCTTGACCGAACTGCGTCGTGGTCAATACGCCAGGCACACGGAATTTCCCGATAATAAACGCAGGTGTTCCGTTGAATCCGAAGGCGATCGCCTGATCGCTGTTACGCTTCAGAATGGAGTCGATCGCGCCGGCGTTGGCGACCATGTCCTTGACCGCGCGATCGACATCGATCTTCGCATCCGCCAGCAGTTCGCGAATGCGCGGCTCGGTCAAACGTGAACTGGTACTGATCAGAGCTTCGTGCGCGACAACGAATTTACCCTGATACTTGGACGCCAGCGCCAGACGCGATGCATAGACCGAACCGGGGCCAAGGATCGGCCAATCCTTGAGAATCAGCCGAACCTTGCCGTCGTCATGCACCACCTGAGCGAGCTCCGGCGCAAGCTTGCGGCAATAGGAGCAGTTGTAATCGAAATACTCGACGATCGTGATATCGCCATGCACGTTGCCCGCCGCCGGAATCTCCTGATCGCGCAACACTTGTGCTTCAGTCAGAACTTCGTCAGAGGTCTCGGCAAGCGTCGGCGCGCGCGTCAGACCTGCCGTGACCTCCCAGGCCGAAGGCCCGCAGCAGCCCGCGTCTTGTCGGGTTGCCGGACGTGTCCTGCGATTTTGGCATGATCGATCAGACGCCCTTGAGCCGCTTGCTACATTCGCTGTAGTAGCCGCCGCCCTTCATGATCCATTTCAACCCGCCATTGGAGTTGGTGGTCTTGTTGGCCTTGTATTGATCAAGGCAAGTGTGCCTGCGCCCCTTGCCAGCTGATTCGCTGGCATATTTCGACGACACCGCCGATGGGAAAACCGCGTTGCCGGCTGACGTGGCCGAAGGAGCTGCGGTCTTGGGCGCTGGCGTCTCGGCTGCCTCCGGGGCAGTTGCCGCCGCTCCGCACTGAGCCTTACGGAAGTCGTTCCACTTCTGACCGTTGAGCGTGCCCGCTGATTTCGCGGCCTGATACTTTGCGCTGCACTCCTGCGCGGTCAGTGCTTTGGCGGGCAGTACCGAAAGTCCAAGCAGACCGGACACCGTCGCGGCGCCCAGCAGTTTCAAATAACCTGTCATGTGTTTGTCCTTCCCGGACATCGAGGATGGGCCGACATCCTAGCGTCGCCCACGGCCGTTTCAACGCCGCGCCCGGACCGACTCCAAAAAAATGCTTCATGTGGGGGATCGGCTCAAGGCCGTTCAGCCACCGTTCAGGCCGGCTCCGCGACGTTGAAGCCGTTATCAACCTGAGGAATTTTTCATGACCACGTCTTCCCGCTTCATTGCGATCCTCGCTGCGTCTCTGCTGCTCGGCGGCACGGCATTCGCCCAGACTGCCGCGCCTACCGCACCCGCAACGCCCGCACCGACTTCAAAGATGGCGCCCGCCACCAAGAAGGTCCAAAAGCCGCGCACCGCAGCTTCGCTCGAATGCTCGAAAGAGGCCACCGCCAAAGGCCTGCACGGCAAGGAACGCAAGAAATTCCTCTCTGGGTGCAAGGCCAAAGCGGCCAACCCGAACTGATCCGCTCGCCCGTTAGTGTCGACAGGTCAACCAACCTGCGACACTATCGGGCTTGCCATCCGCCAGCCTGATCAAAATGTTCGACCGCAAGCGAGTCCGGGGTCGGTTCGCGTAAAGAATGCGGCTCAAAACAAGCTGTTGGAGCTCTACCTTGATTGCTATCAAGGTTGGATGTCACTGGATCGCGATGAGCGGGATGCGAGCGGAAAGCCGCGACACACTTTTCATCCCGTACTGCGCAGAGTTTACCTGACCTTGCCTGCCAAAGCTGCGATGCCCCACCCCGAGATTGCCGCCATCAGCAGCGAGATCAGCGCATTGTAGCCAGCCAGCGACAGGCCGAGGAAGCGCCACTGCACCTGGTCGCAACGCACCACCTTCACTCTATCGAGATTCTCAAGCAGACTTCCCTTGCCCAGATCGAGCACCGTTCCGCTGCACTCGGTCGGCCCCAGCCAGAAGCCCCATTCCACCCCGGCGTGATAGGCGCCGAGCCCGGCGTTGACCAGCACAACCAGCGTAAGAACGGCGAGAGGCGGTATGATGAGGCAACGTGGTGCGCCTTTCGCGAGGGCAAATGCCACGAGCAGGCCGAAGGGGAACGCAAAATAGTAGGCATAGCGCTGCTCGAGACAGAGCGGGCACGGCAGGATCTCCAGCACGATCTGAAAGAACCACGCGCCTGCGATTGTCGCTGCGGCGATGAAGGCCACGGCCAGCGTCGTCGCGAAGGCGGTTTTTCTACCGACTCCGGAGGCGGATTTCACGACAGCATCGAGGGTCACGGCTTCCTCCGGCGAAGTGCTTGGATTGCACCATGCGTCCTAGCTTGCGAGCCTTACCGCTGTCGAGCCGGCAGCCATCACACTGCAGTGTTTCGAGACCAAATGATCCTGTTGACGGGGGACGCTTGGCGCACCGGGTTGACCGGCAGGGATCGGCCGCTATAGTCCGCCCCGCTTCGCAAGACCACCGCCGCACTCGGCGTATGACTCGCGAATGCCCCTGTGGCGGAACTGGTAGACGCGCTCGACTCAAAATCGAGTTCCGCAAGGAGTGCTGGTTCGATTCCGGCCAGGGGCACCACGAAGCATTTCCAGACGTTCGTCACCGTTCGCGATCACACAAAAGGCTGCGAAATCGAGCCCGTTGAGGTTCTGGCTCTCCTTGAGCCGGTCGAGGCAGCCGGAAAATTGGAGACGGCAGCCCGTGCGAGGCACCATCGGCGCGATGTTTCGGCACGCCATCCAGACGACGCGGGCAAAGGCCGGTCCGACGCAAGCATTGCGAGGAGCCATTGCCACGCATAAGGTCAAACCACGCGAAAACCGATCAGGACACAGGTCCAGATGGTCGCCGCCACAGCTGCTATATCTCACGAGGATAAGGCCACCGCGCGCTGCTGTGAAATGTCGGCACCTCGAACGATGGTGGCCAAGCGATCCAGGGCCGCAACGCCTTATGGCTCACGTGATCCTTCGAATTCGCTTTCGAAGCGCAGATGCTTCACGCTTCGGCCATGACGCCGCACCAGTTTGAGGGCCTCTGTTCCAACCCTGATGTGCGTCTCAACATAGTTTGCGGTCACAACCAAATCCAACGCTTCGGTTTTCACACCCTCAGGGATCATAGGCTGGTCGGAAACGAGAAGCAGCGCACCGGTCGGGATGTGGTTGGCGAATCCGGCGGCAAAGATTGTTGCAGTCTCCATGTCGATCGCCATGCTCCGTGTGCGACGCAACTTCTCCTTGAAAGCATCATCATGCTCCCAGACACGACGGTTCGTTGTGTACACGGTGCCTGTCCAATAATCATGACCCAGGTCGCGGATCATGGTTGACACTGCGCGTTGCAGTTGGAATGCGGGAAGCGCAGGAACCTCCGGCGGCAGGTAATCGTTCGAAGTGCCTTCGCCGCGAATGGCCGCAATGGGCAGAATGAAATCGCCAGTCTGATTCTTGCGTTTCAAGCCGCCGCACTTTCCGAGAAATAGAACAGCCTTCGGGGAAATGGCGCTCAGGAGGTCTATCACGGTCGCGGCATTCGGGCTTCCCATGCCGAAATTGATCAAGGTAATGCCATCGGCAGTCGCATTGGGCATCGGTCGATCCGTCCCCTTGATCGATACCTCGTGCTGAGCGGCGAACCACGCGACGTAGCCGCTGAAATTCGTCAAGAGAACATATTGTCCAAATTCGCCAAGCGGCGTGCCCGTATAACGCGGCAGCCAATTTTCGACGATGTCCCTTTTCTCTTTCAGTTTCTGCTCCCACGTCAAATTGGCCGAAGCTAGATGCGCGTTTTCCCGCTGAAAGACACGGTTGAATGGATCGTCTCAGCTCACGAATCCTGCGGCTAGCAACAATCCTTCATTAGCTGATCCGGGACCGCGCGCATACCGCGAAACATTCATGCGTGGGGTTCGCGGAGAGGGACAAGGGCGCGCACTGGTCTAAGTGGAGAAAGGCGATGGATGGGTCCAAGGGAAGGCCCGTGGCCTTCAAGCGGTTGTGAACCGCGCTATGTCCACTAGTGCGCAGAACTCCGCTTTCGAATACGCGATGATGGCTGATCACCGCACGGATCATCGTGGCTTATCTCGGTGATGAGAACGCCCGATTGCGTCCCGCCTCTTTCTCACGGACAGGAGCGCGCCATGCAGACCCGGCGTCGTTTCAAGCAGACCACGTCGTTTCAAGACCGTCTTTCGGACTTCATCGCGGGCGCACGATCTGAGGCGGACGGTGGGCCGGGCGGTGCGGATCACTACGAGTTGCTGAAGAAAATTCGGCAGGCCGAAACTGCCGCAAACATCGAGAGGTGGGCGACCTCGCCCGAACTGCAGCCGCCGAAGTAATAGGAACAGAGACGGGCTCTCGACGTTGTCTGCCCGCGATGAAGTTTGACAGACTTTGCCCGCCGCGGCCCTTGAGCCCGGCGGGTTTTTCTTGCCGCACGATAAGTTGCGATACGAAACAATCGCTTGGCGCCGGCGTTGACAACGCATGTCGCGCTATTTCCTTATCGCTATGGCAGGAGGCTTGGCGGCGTTGATCGCGCTGCTGCTCGGCTTAGGCTCATTCTCCAAGCAGCAGGTGCCAAGCGGAAAGGAACTGTCCCCCGCGAAGTACATTTCTATCCCTGACTGAAACGAGATACGCTTTGATACGCAGGGCTCAGTTTTTACGGTGAATCGGAAACGAAAGAGATCAGAACCAATCGTTTGGTTCTCTCCGAAACTACTTCCGGCTTTCAAGCTGACCCTCGTAGCGCTTATCGATTTAGCTTCTCCGATAAACACGTGTATTTTAAGGTCGTGCGCGTAGACCACATAAACGAATTAGCCGGAGAAATGGCGTTGGGGTTTGCTTCTTAGAGGTTTGGAAACGTCGCGGGCAACCGTCTTGCTTCGACCTTCCGGCTCAGCCCCGCCTCGTCAGGTAGGCCTCGTCAGGTAGGCCTCGTCAGGTAGGCTATGTAATCGGGGTCCCAACCTTTCATACGCTTGAGCAAGGCCTGGCGGCGCTGGTCGGGCATGCCGGGGCCGTGCTCGAGGAAGTCCTGAATTGCCCTCTTTAACTCCTCCACCTGCGGCTCCTCTCCCGTGACCAGGTCGCCGTACTCCGCCATGATGTCCTGCACGCGCTCTTCTATGTCATTCACCGCCACGGTCCTCCCAATGCTCCCGTCCATAACCGCACGCCTGTGCGGCTAGTTCCGCTTGCTCCGGAAGTCATTGAACGAAGCATCGATCAGAAGGAGCTTGTCGAGCACGATCAGCTGCCGCTCCTCCCGCGTGCCGGGTCCGCTCTCGAGGAACGCCTCCAGGGTATCCTTGACCTGCTGCACCTTCGCGTCCGTGCTTTCGGGGCCGTCGCTGAACCGCGCCAGTATCTCCTGAATCTGCCGCTCATGATCGTCGCTCATCTTCATGCTCCTGATAGCCTGTTTTCTTAGATAGGCGGCACCCGCTACGAGGCTAGCCCTCCGTTGAAAGCGGCGCACCTTCACACATCGATTGCCCATAGCGCCGGACGCTTTGCGTAACCGAACCGGCTTCTTTTCCTGCGTCCAATACACCCAAGGACTTCTACCGCGCGTTGTTTGCGGTTGCCCAACCGAACATGCTGCGGACATGCCCAATTCGAATGGCCCGAAGCGGACAACCGGGCCAACACGCAGCGTGCCGCGTCTTACCACCAGCCTCCTTGCATCGGAGGGAAGAACTGACCGCCGCCCCTGCGCGTATTGCTCGGGTTGGGATTCGGACTGCGCTGGAAAAAGAAGCCGAAGCCGTCGTCTCCCTGCGGGCTATCGTTGCTCCAGCCGCTATCGTCCGCCACGACGACCTCGCTCGGCTTGCGCGTGATGAAGCCGCCCTGTGGCTGGTCGCTCAGCACTGCAACAAACTCGGTGCGATAGTTTGTCTCTTTGCTCAGTGGCTCGTCGGAGACGACGATTGAGGATCGCGGCAACGCGGCCGGCGCGATGCGATCGAGGACTTCCTTCGGGATGGTGATGCGGTCGAGCGCGTTTTTGGCGTCATCCCCAGTCTCGATCGTGACGGCGGTCCAACGCAGGCCCGCATCGTTGCGCGCCACCGCCGTGAACACATGCGTGCCCAGTGGTGTGCCGGGATCGCGGATCGTGACCGGGACCTCGATGGTTGCATCGAATACCTCGCCGCCTCCGTCGGGCGCCGGTTCATGTGTGTTGCGCCGAACGTAAAGCGTTTGCGTCGCTCGGCTGATGTAGATCGAGACCGGCTCGAGCGCGAGCTTCGCGTCGAGCGCCGCCTTGGCGATGCCGCCCTTTTTTGTCTGAGCCGCCTTGGCCGCTTCCTTTGCGGCGTTGGCTGTGTCGAGCTTTGATTTCGCGTCTGCCTTGGCGGTGTCTAACTGGGTCGCCAACTCCGCCGCTTTGGCAACGGCCTTTTGCTTGCGGTCTTCAGCCTTCGTCCTGGCTTGATCGGTCTTGGCCGCGGCCAGCGCCTTGTCGGCGGATACAACTGCGGCGTCGGCCCGGACTTTGATTCGCTCCAGCTTGCGCAGAGACGCTGCGAGCGGTGCCAACTCGCGAGCCGCTGTGGCCGCAGTCTTTTTGGCCTCATCGGCCGCCTTGGCAGCCTCGGCGGCTTCGCGGGCGAGTCTCTCGGCAGTCGCCGGAGCATCTGCGACGATTTCCGCCTTCGGCATGAAGAGCGATAGCGTCGGGTGAGAAAAGTTGACCGGGGCCGCATCGTCCGGCGAGATGATCACGCGCATCCCGATCCGCGTCTTGTCGAACAGCTTCTCCGCAAAGCCATAGGGCATTCGCACGCAGCCATGTGAGGCCGCATGACCAGGCAATGGCCCGCCATGCAATGCAAGGCCGTTCCAGGTGATGCGCAGCATGTTCGGCATCCAGGCATCGTCATACATGCTCGAGTGGTGGTCCTTGTCCTTCTCTACGATGGCGAAGACGCCGGCCGGCGTCTCGCGCTCCTTGATGCCGGTCGATACCGGGGCGCGCAGGATCCAGCCCTCGGTGTCATAGAACGTGACCTGCTGGCTCTTGATGGACACAATTGCCATGATCGGCTCGCCGGCTTCGCGCGGCGCCGTGGTCTCGGCGGGTTGCGCGCGGCGCGCCTGTTTCGCCGTGGCTTCAGCAATCGGTGCGATCAGCGCGGCCATCGCCGCGAACATCACGACGGCCGAACGTCCCCAATGGTGCATCGCCACCGTAGATCGCACCAACGTCAATCGATTCACCATTCCATTCCCCGTCGCAACGCATGTCCGCTGCCGTGACCGACCTCACAGATAGCCGACTCGTGAAAAACAAGCATGCTCGCAGCTGAAATTGGCACAAAACGGACAGAGAGCGTTCGCAAGCCTTCAGTTGCACACAGGCAACACTTCGGGGAAAAGGACACGGTCTGCCCGGTTGCGCCATTGCGCGGCTATTTCCTTCCCGAAACAATCGTCGCGTCCACATCCTCGGCTATGTAATCCGGTTCCGATGAGGCTGGCATGATGAACCCGCGGCAACTTTCAACGCTGACGCCCGCCTTGCTATGGGTCGTTTTCGCGGCAGGCATTTACGCTCTGCTTGCGATGGGATCAGAGGCACGCCAGACCACGGGCGGGGCGACACCGATCACTATCAGCACGCCTTCTTCCTCCGCTGCACAGGAACTCACCAAGGCGTTGCAGCCGAGTTCAATGTCTCGTCACGATCTGAGTCAAACCGATCTGCAACCCCCTTTGATATCTCATGTGGCGATGACCGAACTCTCGCTTGCGGGAGATATCGCCCACGAACCGATGGCACCTGTCGAAATCTCGCCTGCCGAACCAGCGTCCGTGCAAATCGCAAGCGTGAATCCATCGGATATCGAACCTGTCGATATCAACAAAGCCACGAAGTCCATCGAGATGGTCGACAAGTGCCAGGTCGTGGACATCTGCGTCGATCGCTATCTGTGGGCGCTTTATCAGCGCACGCCCAAGGAAGATACTATCAGGATACGTGAATGGAAGAGCGTCACGATCAAGAGGAAGGGCAAGAGGGTGAGTGTTTCCAGAGCCTTCACCAAGCTTGTCGATCAAAATTTCGGGTGGAAGGATCCCAAGGCGGCGGAACGCGTCGGCATGTCCATGATGGACTATGTGATCGGCGGCATGGACCGGAGCTTCAAACTAAAATTGTTTCGTATGTTTCATGCGGCGGAGGCAGCCGGGCTTTCGCCGGGCATCACCAGCGCATTCCGTGACGACTACCGCCAATCGATCGCAAGCGGCCTCAAGGCGGCGAGCAACAGGTCGTATCATGGCGGCAGCTTGCGCGGTGGTTATGGGCATGGGCTCGCGGCCGATGTGGTGAGCGTCGAAGGCGGAACGCGCAACCAGCGATTTGCTTCCTCGGAAAAATTCTGGAAGTGGGTTGATGCGCACGGGAAGGAGTTCGGAATCGGACGCCCATATCTCGGCAGGGACCCGCCGCATGTCGCACCGGTCGACGGCCAGGAATATGCGAAGCATAGCGGCGGTACAAAACAGGCGGCATCGGACGCCAAGGAGACCAGCCTGAAGAAGAAGGCGAAGGGCGTGGCCACACGCGATCACTCACGCTGAGCCAAGCGCCCGAGAACTGCAGCCGCCTCAAAGCCGAAAGCGAGCTGAGTGGCTTGGCCGATATCAGGCTCCAAATGAAATCTGGGAATCCGTAGCGTCCGTTGCTGGCCCTCTTTTGCATTGTCGTCGCCAGCCAGACGGAAAGGTTATTATAAATAATAATCAAATATAATCAGATAGTTATCAAATAACTCGTTTCCGGCCAGAGCAACAGAAGCTTCTCCGCTACCGTTCGCTCAGGTCCGATTCTGATCAGCAAATACACGGACACTTCCCACATCGCTGAGTGGCAATCCCCCTCCATTCCCGTTGATATCCGATTGGTAAACGGAGCTGTTGGTATGCCATTTCACAGCCGCAGCAGATACCCGGACAGGTCCACGCGACTGGGCCGTTGATGTTCAGCGACAGCCTAAATATGCACCCTATCTGGAACGCTGCGGTCCGAGCTATATATTTCCTGCGATACCAACATTGGAGTGAATAATGAAAAACGCAATTGCAGTAGCTGCCCTGGGCATCGGGCTGGCTTTTGGTTCGGCTTCCGCTTCGTTGGCCGACAATGTCGACGGTGGCGCTCATCCGCGGAGCGGAGTGCCCACCGTCGCGGAGCACGGAGCCAGCACCGCCAGGGGAGTAAGCAGGTCCCAAACACCGCATGTGTCCGACACAGACGGCTATCATACGAAACAGTATCATACGACGAAACATAAGAAGAAGAAGAGAAACAAGAGGTAGGCGGGCGGACTCATCGACATTGATCTACTGGTCGCGCGAATTGTAGCGCGGCCAGTTCACGTCACCCATTCCGTTAGTCGGCTGATGCCGAAGCGGAGTGTGAGCCAACCAAGGCACGCGGGCCCTAGGATCGGAATGAGCTCAACATGCCACTCATGGCCTGTCTGCGAGTGATGACCTTCCCCATCAACTCGCAGAAGACCCCAGGTTTCGTTCCAAATGAACGCCTTTTTTCGAGCCTTTTTTGAGCTCGGATCGGTGGAACGAAAACGACGATCTCCGACTTTGCTCCCCGTGTTTAAAGGTCGGAGGAAAAATTTATGGCCCGTTCGTTGATCAGAGCCGCAGCGATTTCAGTTGCGTTGATATTGCCCGCATCGGTCATGGCCCAGGGTGTGATTGGAGGCATGGAACATGGCGCGCGCGAAGGTGATCGAGCAGCGGGTCCGGTCGGTGCCGTGGTCGGTGGGGCCGTCGGGGCCGTTACTGGCGGTGTAGCCGGCGTGCTCGGCATCGATCAGCGTCCGCGCTTCCGGCAATACGTGGTCGAGCAGCATCATCCTTCATTTCATTATCGTGAACCGGTGCATGTTGGCGTAGTCCTGCCGGATAGCGGCCTCACCTACTACGAGGTGCCTGCCGAATATGGTGCGCCGCACTATCGATACACCGTTGTGAACGACCAAACCGTGCTGGTCGATCCGCGGACGCATAGCGTGGTCGAGATCATTGACTAGGTGATCGATCCGGCGGGCTGCCGGGCCTGCTCGCGCTTGCTTGAACCTTAAGACCCTTGCTTCGAATGGAGACTCCCGAACTTCCCCGCGGGATCCCGTTCGAGGTGAGTGCCGGCTTGAGGCACCTGCTTTTCGTATGCACAAAACGCCGGCGGCCGCTTTGATAGAGCCGTAGTTAGCTGCAGTGCAAGCGTCGGCATCCCACGATCAATGATCGCCAACCGAGCAAACGCCATTGAGATCACCAAGAGAGGGAGGCTATTATTGATCCGGGACAAGCCGAACGGAAGGTACGACCATGACCAACGAAGACCAGATCACTGGCTTCATTAAATACCGGGGAAAAAGACGGATATACTCGGCAGACTATGAAGCCGACAAAAGTGACGATTTAGTCCGACTGTTTCCTGAGAACTTCACGGCTGCGGTGCCGGCGATCAAGAAATTGCCGGACTTATCGTACGAGGAAACCGCGCTCTACCTGCTTAAAAAAGTTGTCGACGAAGAGATCGAAAAGGCGGGACAATCCAGGCCTTTTTATTCCTGAACGCATTCCCCGCCTTGACGGTGATTGCCGAAACGCGACCTACTGATAGGAATGAAGCTCATCTGAAAACCCGAATATTGCGAGAACTTTCCACCCTCATTGCGGTTTAGTCCTGATGCATTCAGGCAGGATGGAAAGATGAAAAGGATCGAAAAAGAAGACCAAAGACGCGGGACCATCACGTATCAGTTAGACGACGGTCGTTACGTGACGCTCGATGAAAACGCTGTGGCGCAATTTGGAGCGGATAATCTCATCCAATGGCTGGGTATCGAACGTGTCCCAGTTATGCACCACGGTCGTCGTGTCGGGACGCTCCCGGCAGACTTTGAACCTCTCAACGCCAAAAATGTCCACCCCGGTGATTTTAGGCGCGAAGGCGATGGTTGGGTTGCAGAAGAAAAGCTGGCTCCGGAAAACCTGGACGCTGTCGTGGGATTTGAGCGGGATAAATGACTCAACCAGCTTCCTGATGGCGGTTCCAGCCCTATGATTCCGGGACGTTCGCCCTAGATTCGGGCCATGGACCTTTCCCTCCGCCCTACTCTCAACGCCGGCGACAAGTTGACAGACGACTATTGCGTGATGCACGACGGCCGATCGGTCGGTCGGATCAGGCTTGCGGGGGAACGGTCACGGCAGGGTGTCGCCGCGTGGGAGTGGCGCATCAATCCGCCTCTTCCTATCCCGCCGTGGTGCAGCGGCACGGCTGCTAGCCTTGAGGCCGCGAAGGACGAATTCAGGACCGCGTGGGAGCGGTTCTATGCGTCCCTGACGCCGGAGCGGATCAGGCGCTGGCATCTCATTGAGGGCATGGGCACGTCGAATGAGTGGTGGCTGGAATGAGCCGGTCCCCTTGCGGTCAAAACCAGTGATGCAAGGTCTCCGTAGGACCATCAACCGCCCCTAGCCGCCTTGATCGCGGCAACATCGATTTTCTTCATATGCATCATCGCATCAAACGCGCGTTTTGCTTCAGCGCCGCCGGCCGCCAGCGCCTCGGTCAGCACGCGCGGCGTGATCTGCCAGGAGATGCCCCATTTGTCCTTGCACCAACCGCAAGCACTTTCCTGACCGCCATTGCCGACGATGGCGTTCCAATAGCGGTCGGTTTCTTGCTGATCGTCCGTGGCGATCTGGAATGAGAAGGCTTCGTTATGTTTGAACGCAGGTCCGCCATTGAGCCCCAGACAGGGGATACCGGCCACTGTGAATTCGACTGTCAGTACGTCGCCAGCCTTACCGGATGGGTAATCGCTGGGAGCACGGTGGATGGCACTTACCGAGCTGTCAGGAAAAGTCTCGGCGTAAAACCGGGCTGCAGTCTCGGCGTCCTTGTCGTACCATAGACAGATCGTGTTCTTGGCGACGGTCATTGCTTGTCCTTTTGCTTTTGAAACCAATTCACCCCCGTCCCATGCATTTGTGGCCGGTTCACAGCCGTCTTAGCGGATACGCGAACGTAGAATGGCATATGACGCTCCTCCAGCAACACGCGATCTACAACCAGGGTGCACCCAGTCGCGGTCAATAGTCTCGACCTGAGCTTCGTCAAGAGGAACGCCGAAGACATAAAAGCCCCGTATGGTGACTTTTTCGGGTCTTCAGAGGTTAAGAATGAGCGGACGGGTTGGCTGGAGCGCGAGGAATCGAGTTCACGCTCTCCCGGTCGAACGGAGTATCTAACGCTGCTCAGCAAAATCTCTTCGCGTCATGCGGTCATGCTGACGAGTGCTTCTGAGGAGATCAGGAGCTTTCCGCCCTCCACCTTCAGCGCAAAGGTGCGTACAGAACCCTCGTCGGCCCCAACAGCCATGCCTGTCTCGAGCGAGATGACCCAGTTATGCAGCGGACAGGTGACCTGAGCGCCGTGCACGATCCCCTGGCTAAGCGGGCCTCCCTTGTGGGGACAGCGGTCCTCGATAGCGAAGAAGCGATTTTCGATAGTGCGGAACACCGCAATCCGCCCCTGCGGCGTCGCCACACAGCGCGCACCGCGAAGAGGGATATCTGCCGTTTGGCCAATAGCAATCCAGCTCATCGTGCTCCCCCCGCCGCAACCGGAAAACCGATAGTCGCCATCGGCCGGAATTCGTGCTTGTCCTTGCCAGACACGCGTTCAGACCACGGATCGACCTGAGCGAATTTCCGACTGAAGTCGAAGCGATCGAAATAGTCATTGCGCTTCTGGGGGTCCTCCAGAATCTGGCGGCGGATCTCGTCAAGGCCGACGCGCTTCGCCCATTTGTAGATGCGCTCGAGATAGTAGGCCTGCTCGCGGTACATCTGGACGAGCGCTACGATATGCTCCAGCGCTTCATCCTCGGTCTTTACGACACCCAGAACCTCCGTGCCCTTGATGTCGAGGCCCGCCGCGCCGGCGAAATGGATCTCATAGCCGGAGTCGACGCAGATCACGCCGACATCCTTGCAAGTCGCCTCGGCGCAGTTGCGCGGACAACCCGAGACCGCCATCTTGACCTTGGCTGGAGTCCACGAGCCCCACATAAATTTCTCGATGCGGATGCCGAGCCCGGTTGAGTCCTGCGTGCCGAAGCGGCACCAGTCGGTGCCAACACAGGTTTTTACTGTGCGCAAGCCCTTGGCATAGGCATGACCCGAGACAAAGCCGGCCTTGCCGAGATCAGCCCACACCGCAGGCAGGTCTTCCTTCCTGACGCCCAACATGTCGACGCGCTGGCCGCCCGTGACCTTCACGGTGGGAATGTGGAATTTATCGACCACGTCGGCGATGGCGCGCAATTCCTTCGCACTGGTGACGCCACCCCACATGCGCGGCACAACCGAATAGGTACCATCCTTCTGAATGTTGGCATGGACGCGCTCGTTGACGAAACGCGACTGATAGTCATCGGCGTATTCGTCCGGCCAGTCGCATACGAGATAGTAGTTGAGCGCCGGCCGGCACTTTGCGCAGCCGCATGAAGTCTTCCATTCCAGTTCCTGCATGACGGCAGGAATGGTCTTCAAACTCTTCGCCTTGATAAGCCGGCGGACATCGCCATGTCCGAGCGTGGTGCAACCACACACGGGCTGTACGGCGCCGGGATTGTAGCCGTCGCCGAGCGTCAGCGTCATGAGTTGTTCGACGAGACCCGTGCAGGAGCCGCAGGATGCGGATGCTTTTGTGTGGGCGCGCACGTCGTCGAGCGACGTCAGGCCTTTGGCAGTGATGGCCGAGACGATCTTGCCCTTGCAGACGCCGTTGCAGCCGCAGATTTCGGCATCATCCGGCAAGGCTGCGACCGCCGCCATAGGATCGAGGGACGTGCTCCCCTGACGGGATTGACCGAAAATCAGCGTCTCGCGCATCTCCGAGACATCTGTCCCCTTGCGCAGCATATCAAAGTACCAGGCGCCGTCCGCGGTCTCGCCGTAAAGGACCACGCCGACAATGCGGTTGTCCTTCAGCACAAGCCGCTTGTAGACTCCCGCGCCCGAATTCCGCAGCACGATATCTTCCCGATCAGGCGCGTCGGTGAAGTCGCCCGCCGAGTAAAGGCTCACCCCGGTCACCTTTAACTGGGTCGCTGTTTCGACGCTGCGGAACGTCGCTTCGACTCCTGTCAAAGTCTTCGCCGCGACCTTGGCCATGTCATAGAGCGGCGCGACGAGGCCATAGCAAATGTTGTTGTGCTCGCAGCATTCGCCGAGGGCGAGGACATTCTTATCAGAGGTCAGCATCTGGTCGTCCACGACGATGCCGCGCTCAACATGGAGGCCCGCATCGGTTGCGATCCGCGCCTCCGGGCGGATGCCGACCGCCATCACCACGATATCCGCCGGATAAAGGGTGCCGTCATCGAGCAGCACCGCTTCGGTGCGCCCGTGGCCGAGGATCGCGTTGGTCTGTGCCTTGCAGTGAATTTTGATGCCGCGGCTCTCCAGTTCCTTCTGCAAGAGATAGCCCGCCGCCGCGTCCAGCTGGCGCTCCATCAGGTGGCCCATCAGATGCAGGACCACCACCTCCATACCATGGAGCCTGAGCGCCGCCGCGGCCTCCAGTCCGAGCAGACCGCCACCGATGACGACAGCCTTGGCGTCCTTTTTCTTGGCTGCGGCCACCATCGCCTGGACATCGTCATAGTCGCGAAATGCCATGACACCCGGCAAGTCCCGCCCGGCAACGGGAATCATAAAGGGAGCGGATCCGGTCGCAATCACTAGCCTGTCGTAAGGAGTTTCGCTGCTCGCCGAGTGCACCGTCTTCGCCGCACGATCGATGCGCGTAATCGTCTCGTCGAAGCGGCATTTGATCTGGTGGGCGTCATACCAAGCCGCATCATGCGTAACGATCTGATCGAACGACTTCTCGCCTGCCAGCACAGGCGACAACATGATACGGTTGTAATTTCCGCGCGGCTCCGCTCCAAAAAGGGTAATGTCGAAACGTTCCGGGTCAGCTTCGAATAGGTGCTCGAGCATCCGTCCGGAGGCCATACCTGCGCCGACGATGACGAGCTTCTCTTTCTTGTTCATCTTGATTTTGCTCCGTCGTCCTTAGATAGCGAGAGCCGTCGCGGATCACTAACGCAAGACTCGTGCCAATCCTGAAAATGCACTACGCTGCCCTCAGAACATTGCGGAGATCGACCGCTCCCAAAAACGACCGGGCAGGATCGCTCGCTACGGAAGCAGACGGTGCTGAAAAATTGTGCAACGCAACATCGGCCTATCAGGGACGTCCGCCAGCGCCGTTAACTCTTAGGCAAGTATGGGAAGCACTGAGAGGCAGTCACCTTGGCTTCCCTGCCTTACACTTTTCATCTTGCCGCCTTGCTGAGGTCAAACCCAAAGCCTTCATCTCGACATATAGACCAGCCGGAATCCGGCCGCGCAACATTGTAACCTGGAACTCAAATGCTATTCAGATCACAACCTGCTGGTCCTCAAGCCGATCCGCACGACGCGATAGCCGCGCAACTTCGCGACTTGGCGCCGCGAATCACGCGTGATCCTCAAATTGAAGCCAATCACGAGCCGTCACAGGTTGAAGAGACGTCGCTATCGACCGCACCATCCCTGCCGGCAAGCGAACCCTCGTTCCACCCTGCGCCGTCGAACGACAACGTTGACGCACTCCTAAAAGATATCCCCCGCGCACGGTCTTATCGCGGTGTCTTAACCGTACTGTCAGCCATCTGTATCGGCGTTGCCGCAAGCGTGGCCTGGCATTCCTATGGTGAAGAGGCCAAACAGAGGCTTTCGACTCTTATACCGCACCTTTCAATGGAGGCTCCCGCCTCTACGCAGGGCGTAAATGCAGTTGAAGCGCAGGATACGGCGACCCAAGCCGCCGCGCCTCAACCAAATGCCGAAGCGGAACCTGCGCAAGAGACTGCGACCGCAGCCCAGCCATCAACACCGTCAACGGATCCCATCACGCCCCCGACGCAAGCTGCACCAACTCAAGCTGCGCTTCCGGCCGAAATTGCACAGTCGCTTGAGGCAAACGCAAGCGAGATTGCTGCGCTGAAAAGCGCGGTCGAGGATTTGAAAGCCAGCCAGCAGCAACTGCGCCGAGAGATCGCAGCGGCCGCAGAGCGCGAGGCTCACCCCAAGCCCCCCGTGCAGCACCGGGCTAAGTCTGTTCCGCCACGGCCACAACGCCCCTCGCCTCAAGCGGCAACATACAATCCTCCTCTTCCGTCCCCTTCGCCGCCACCGGCGACCGAAAGCCGGATCCCCCCGCAACGCGACGCCTACATTCCGTCCCAAGCGCCGGTACCCGCCCGACTTCCGGCACAGCCTGGTGACGACAGCGCTCCCCGGCCGCCGTTGCCGGTGCGGTAAACGACGCAAGCCTGAACGCGACGACGTGCGGCATTCAAAATCGTTTAATATCCGCGTGAACGACTGGCCGGCATCGCGACATGCCGGAGTAGCCGGTCCGGGCACGCAAGGGATTATCCCCTGTGGGAACATGTGCGGCGGGATCGCGTTATAGCCCGTCCTTCTTTACTGGCGGGGGTATCGGATGGCTCGGTCAAACACCGCTCCGGCAACCGTTTCGTTTCCCGGCTTGATCACCATTGAACTGACCGTCAACGGCACCAAGGAAAAGCTCGATATTGCTCCTTGGACAACGTTGCTCGATGCATTGCGAGATCGCCTTGGCCTCATGGGTACCAAGAAAGGCTGCGACCACGGTCAATGCGGTGCCTGTACAGTGCTGGTTGACGGCCGACGGATCAATTCCTGCCTGACGCTTGCGGTGATGAAGGACGGTGCCGAGGTAACCACCATCGAAGGTCTTGCGACTGATGGCGTCCTCCATCCCGTGCAGCAGGCTTTCATCGATCACGACGCATTCCAGTGCGGTTACTGCACACCGGGGCAGATTTGCTCGGCGGTCGGCCTGATCGCCGAAGGCAAGGCGAAGACGCCCGATGACATTCGCGAACTGATGAGCGGAAACATCTGCCGCTGCGCGGCCTATCCGAACATCGTCGCTGCGATTCAGCAGGCCATGGATGCGTCATGAACAATTTCCAGTACTCGCGGGCAACGGATGTTGCTGACGCCCTGAGCCAGATTGCGGCCGATGCCTCGGCAAAGTTTATTGCCGGTGGCACCAATCTCATCGACCTGATGAAATATGACGTCGAACAACCCAGCCGGCTGATCGACATTTCGCACCTTCCTCTCGCCAAAGTCGAGGAAACGACTGCCGGCGGCCTGCGCATCGGTGCGCTGGTGCCGAATTCTGACCTCGCCTGGCACCCACTGGTGACGGAACGTTATCCGCTGCTCTCAAGCGCTATCCTCGCCGGCGCCTCGGCTCAACTGCGCAACATGGCGTCCACCGGCGGCAACCTGCTGCAGCGGACCAGATGCTTCTATTTCTATGATGTCGCGACACCATGCAACAAACGAGATCCCCGTTCTGGCTGTTCGGCAAAAGACGGCATCAACCGGATCAATGCGATCCTTGGCACCAGCGATGCCTGCATCGCCACCCATCCCTCCGACATGTGCGTCGCGCTGGCGGCGCTTGATGCCAAGGTGCATGTCGCCGGCCCCAATGGTGAGCGCGCCATTGCAATGGTGGATTTCCATCGCCTGCCCGGCGATACGCCGCAGCGTGACACCAATCTCGACCCGAAAGAAATCATCACGGCCATCGAATTGCCGGCGCAGGGCTTCAACACGCACTATACCTATCTCAAGATCCGGGATCGTCTGTCCTATGCCTTCGCGCTGGTCTCTGTCGCGGCAGCTCTCAAGATGGATAACGGAACGATTCGCGACGCGCGACTGGCGCTCGGCGGCGTTGCCCATAAACCGTGGCGGAATCCGGAAGCCGAAGCGGCGTTGAACGGACAGCCCCCCACTCACGATGCCTTCGCTCGCGCGGCCGACATCGTTTTGCACGAGGCCAAGGGTTTCGGCCACAACACCTTCAAGATCGGCCTCGCCCGTCGAGTCATCACCCGAGCGCTGACGCAAGCCGCGAACGGTACACCGCAATCTCAATCCGATAAGAAAATCGCATGAGCCGGTGCTTCACCCCCATCCATCGAGCACAGCCATGACGACCTATATCGGTACGGCGACATTGCGCGTCGATGGACGCGACAAAGTCACCGGCGCCGCTCGTTACGCCGGCGAGTACGACGCACCCGATCTTGCACATGGCAGCGTGGTCACGTCGACCATCGCCAAAGGCCGTATCAGGCGGATCGACACCAACGAAGCCATGAAGGTGGATGGCGTCCTCGTCATTCTCACCCATGAGAATCGGCCGCCGATGGCCGATAGCGACAAGGCATACGAGGATGATGTCGCGCCCGAAGGCTCGCCCTATCGTCCGCTTTATGACGGCGAAATCAAATTCAACGGCCAGCCGGTTGCGCTGGTGCTGGCGGAGGATTTCGAGACCGCGACTTATGCAGCGTCTCTCGTGAAGGTCGACTACGACGAGCAACCGCATGTCACCGATCTGGAGCGCCAACTCGGCAACGCCGTTGCGCTCGATCCACCGGCCAAACCGCGTGGCGACGCGGCCAAGGCGTTCGCAACGTCGGATATCAAGCATCAGGCCGACTATTCCGTGCCCATCGAGCATCACAATCCGATGGAGCTGTTCGCATCGACCGCCGTGTGGCACGACGGCAAGCTCACGGTTTACGACAAGACGCAAGGGGTGCAGAACGTTCAGCGCTATCTATGCGGCGTGTTCGAGACCAAGCCCGACGAAATCAGGGTGATGTCGCCGTTCATGGGCGGCGGCTTCGGCTCCGGTCTGCGGCCGCAGTATCAGGTGGTGCTCGCGGTGCTAGGCGCCCGCGCACTCAAACGCTCGGTCCGCCTCGTCCTGACGCGGCAGCAAATGTACATGATCGGCTATCGCCCGGCGATGATTCAGCGCATCCAGCTCGGCGCAAAACCGGACGGCACGCTGAATGCGATCACACACGACGCCACCACAATGACGTCGCAATACGAGGACTTTCATCGCAATGAGACGACATGGTCCGGTCTGCTCTACAAGAGCGAAGCCGCCAGTTACGCGCACAGCCTAGTCCGCCTCGATCTTCCGACAGCGTGCGACATGCGCGCGCCGAGCGCGGCAACCGGCGTTTACGCGCTCGAAGCGGCGATGGACGAACTTGCGGTTGCGCTGAAGATGGATCCGCTCGAACTGCGGCTGAAGTGTTATTCGGACAGCGACCAGTCTACCGGCCTGCCCTTCAGCAGCAAGAACCTGCGCGAATGTTACAGCCAAGGTGCGGAGGCGTTCGGCTGGAACAAACGCAGTTTCGAGCCTCGATCGATGCGTGACGGTAACGATCTGATCGGCTGGGGCATGGCCACGGGCATCTGGGAAGCGCTGCAGGTGCCTATCACGGTGCGGATCACGCTGACTGGAAACGGCCACGCCGAAGTGGCGTGCGCGACGTCGGACATCGGGACCGGAACCTATACGATCATGGCACAGGTCGCCGCCGATATGCTCGGCCTTCCGATCGATAACATCACTGTCAAGCTCGGTGACTCGACGTTGCCACCGTCTCCTGTCGAAGGAGGGTCGTGGATCGCCGCGTCGGTGTCGAACGGCATCGTCACCACCAGTAACGCCATCCGCGACGAACTCCTGAAGATGGCGCAGGCCATGCCGAACTCGGCGCTGAAAGGCGCGCTGGCCGACGATGTGATGCTGACCAACGGCTCGATCATGTCCAAGAAGAATCCGCGCAGCACCGTCATGGTCGCCGACGCCATGCGTCACGCCGGTATCGAGCGCGTCACTCAGGAAAAGGCCACAAAGTTTAAGAAGGGAGGCAAGCACGCCCACAACACCCATTCAGCAATCTTTGCCGAAGTAAAAGTAGACGAGCAGTTGGGGGTCATACGCGTCACTCGGCTCGTCGGCGCGGTCGCTGCGGGACGTATCCTCAACCTTAAGACCGCGCACAGTCAGGTGATGGGCGGTATGATCTGGGGCATGGGTATGGCTTTGCACGAGGAAACGCTCGTCGACCACCGCTTCGGCCGGATCATGAATGCCAATATCGCCGAGTATCATGTGCCGGTGAATGCCGACGTCCACAACATCGAGGTGATCTTCGTCGATGAGCAGGACGACATCGTCAACCCGATGGGCATCAAGGGGCTGGGCGAGATCGGCATCGTCGGCGTTCCCGCGGCGATTGCCAACGCGGTTTATCATGCCACAGGCAAACGTGTGAGAGACCTTCCGATCACTCTCGACAAGTTAACACGTGACGCCTAGGCGCATTTCATCTTGGCAGCTGGCGAGCGCAAGCCGACAACTTCTTGATCTCATATGCTGCAAGCAGCGAGACCGAACTTTGCTCGCAGGTTCCTTTTTTCCAACTTTGATAAAATCTTCCCATCTCAAGCGACATAAACTCCTATAAGAAAAAGGCCGCCCGTTGGGGCGGCCCTTACCATGGCTGCGACCTTTACCATGGCTAAAGCAGCCTATCAGGTGCCGCCGCTGTATCCGGTTTTCTCTTGGCCCTGAGGCTTGTTGTCAGGCATATCTTCCTGGACACCCTTCCGGATTTCGGACTTCTGCTTGGTTTCCGTGTGCTGGCCTGCCTTTTGGCCTTGATCACGCTTCTGGTCCGGATTTTTCTCATTCGGGTTGGTCATTGGAGAACTCCTTCGTTTGCAAAGGACAATGGGTTCCCCTCCGGATTGGTTCCGATGAAACTTCGGGCTGGCAGTTTATCCTGGCGCAACTCGCGTGAGGATTGCGGATCAGAAGCTCACCCGCACAATGTTATTCAGCGCCTCATAAACTGGCCGAGCCCGTTGCCGTTGAGATATTCGATCGTCAGTTCGCGGGCTGGCTCGTCACCAGCCCGTTTGAACGTAACCGACGACAACGAACCGTCGGTTTGGTTTTCGCTGGAAGGGCGGACCGAAAACGCATCACCATCCCAGTGCGTCAGCACATAGGATTGGCTCAAATGGCCGATCTTTAATTCTAGATGACCATTTGCATCGACGATCTCAGCGTCTCCGAAGTAAGGATTGCCGTAGCGACCAACATAGGATGAAGAACGCGCAGCCGGTGCTGGCGCGGTGAGCGGCGACTTGCCGACGAGATCCCCCGCCGGGGCCGTGAGCTGCGTCATAGCCGTGCCATAAGCAGCAAACCAATCCCGCGTCACCATCCCGAACTGGACAATGTCCGTGAAAGAGGTGCCGACTGCCTCCGCTGCGCCACCTGGTTCTGCATTGGTCAGCACGACAATTCCAATCCCGGCCGAGGGGATGATCGCGTAATAAGTTCCGGCACCCAGCGCGAAGGCTCCGGAATGACTGATCGTTGTCCGGCCCGCCGGCGTGATTCCGACGCCGAATCCATATCCGTACAGGCTGGGCCTCGCATCGGCTGAAGGGGAGTGAATAGAAACGACTTCGGCCGTCATGGCTGGAAGCAGCGCATCTGCCGGGATGATCTGCCGGCCTTCGAATTCGCCGTTCTGCAGCACCAACGCTAACCATCGCGCAAGATCGTTTGCCGACGAGCTGACGCCGCCTGCGGCTGACTGCGCATCGGGCCGGCGTTGATATTTGGGCTGGAAGCTGTTGCCGACCTTTACATGTCCAATGGCGCGATTGGTCTGCTTTTCGAAATCAGCAAAGCGCGAACTGGTCACGCTCATGCCGAGCGGTTTGTAAAGGACTTCTTCAGACAGGCTTTCCCAGTCCTTGCCCGATGCGGCAGCAACGGATTCCGCCGCCGCCATCAACCCGAAGTTTGTGTAGGCATAGACGTCCCGGAATCCGCGAAGCGGTAGCAGACGAAGGCGCTCCAGCACCGTTCGACGATCATAGCCGAGATCCTCGAGATCATCGCCGGCATGCTGCGGCAAGCCCGAACGGTGGCTGAACATGTCGGCAATGGTGACATGCTGCGTCACCCACGGGTCCATCAACTTGAACCAGGGCAAGTGCGCTTGGACAGGCGTATTCCATTTGACAACGCCCACGCCGACCTGGCGGGCCACGACGCTGGCCGCAAGGGATTTCGAAAGCGATGCGATTTGAAAAACGGTATTCGCGTCAATCGGCTGGTTCTCGCCGACTTTCCGGACGCCAAAGCCTTTCGCGTAGGCGATCTTGCCATCATGGACCACCGCGATCGCCATGCCCGGAATGCCGCTCTTCTTCATGATGTCGCCGACGATCGCGTCGAGGCTCGTGATCGCCTTCTCGATCTGATCATGGGTAATGGGTACGCCGGAGGTCTGAGGCGGAGAGGTCTCCGCAAAACTCGATGTTGTCGCGCACGCCCAGACTAGGCAGGAAGCTACCAGCTTGACGAGGATTGCCCTCAGGCGAAATGCGACAACAGATTTCTGCAAGAACATATGCGGCCTTCAGCTGTTTGTACCGTCACTTTGATGCATGATGACGTTTTGCGATTACCATCGGTCCACTGCAATCACAAACGCGAAGGCTTACATATCATTTCAGAGATGAACCTCTGGCAGACGCGATGCCCACCTGCTGCGCGTTGCGTATGGGGTAGCGAGCGGGTTTATCTCAATCCCAAGGGCGAGCGCCGGTATCCACTATCGCGGGCCTCATTCCTGCACACGAAGCTGCCGGTATTTCCCGACGCATAGCGTCGTTGGCCTTTCAGATAATAGCGTTCTTTTCTGAAATCGAGCCAGACGATCGTATCGCCGGGACAATTGCGTTGCGCTTGGGATTCATACCGGAACGGCGTGAGAGACTGCGCCATCGCGCCATTTGCCGCACATGAAATGAGGACCACAAGGGCAGCGGAATAACCGTAGAAGTTTAACCGCATGTCTTGCATGTTTCGTTGACCTCGAACTGATCTCGGGAGGATCCTTATCCAATCGCGCACATTCAATATTATTTACCTGCGCGTGTCGGCGTTGATTAAAAACGATCCCGGCAGTGGACACCTCACATCGGTCCGGATGGGCCACTCTCCAACCTGTTACACTTATAATCCGTTTCAGGATCGGCAGCGCCAAAGCCATCGTGACATTGACGCCGCTACGGAACGGAAAACGGGTCCGGCTATTGCGCCGGGCAACTGCCGGGCAGTCTTGGATAGAAGCATTCCGTCTCGACCCCGTCTTTGGCATGACTGGCGTTGTCGGGGACGGCTTTGGTGTTGAGGAAGCGCGTTGCAAAGTCACCCGTCGCGGGGAACGCGACCGGGGTCGGGCGCGCCGCCTGTCCCTGATTCTGCGTCTTGAAACCGGCCGGGAGCGTGAACGAGAAGCCGAAACATCCGGCCGACGGACAATCGAGATCCTTGACAGCCCAGGTCCGGCAAACAGCGTCCGCTTCCTTGGCCAGCGCCGGATCGGCGACAAGCAACGGCTCCTTGCCCGGATCTGTGGCCGCGAGCTTTGAACCGCAACTCCCGTCCTTCTTCCAACCGCAAAAGGTCGCCGGACCGCAAAGCCCGTTTTTCGGTTGCTTCGGATCGAGCTCGGACTGGCCCGCGAAATTGGTCTCGATGGTCAAAACGCCCCTGGAGACTCCTTTCACGGCGAACCACTTCCCCGCATTGGGTGAGGCGTCCGGGCTGAACTTGATCGGCGCGGTCGCCAGGCTTCCACGCACGGGCTTCACTGTTCCCGTATCAAAGCCCTCGCCGACATAGATCTGGTAGGTCTGGGCCGTGCTCGGCTTCGCATAGAGGAAGAACATGTAATAGGTCTGGCCGGGGGCGAAGACATTCACGTCCCGCGGCTTCATTGTCGTATAGTTCTCCGTATTCTGCGTGGTCTTGGAAACGGACGTGTCGACGTAGTAGACACCGTTGTTCACGGTCAGCGTTTCGCGCTGATACATGTTCTGGCCGCCCATGCGCATGAAGGGCCAGCGGCACGCGGGCGTATCGGGATTTCCGACGCAGCCGTTGGTCTGCCAATGACCTTGCTCGGACGTGGTCAGATACTGGCGGTACAGCGGCACGCCGTAGCAGGCTCCGTTGGAGCACTCGCTCGACCACTCGCCTCCCTGACCGAGATCCGGCGAGTCTCCGCAGCGGCCATAGGGTTTCGACGGATCAGGTGGGGACTTCTCCGAGCACCCCGGTGCGATCGCCGTGGCCACGTAATCATAGGGACTCGTCTTTGCGGTCGATGGCGTCGGCGCGGGCGGCGGCGGCTTCTGCGGACATACCAGCGAGGGACTGACCCTCAGGTTCGATTTGCACTCGGAGGTTTCAAGCTTGGCGGTGAAGAACTGATCCTCGTTGATCGACACCGTCTCGCCGCCGGGCTTTGAACTGATGAGTCCCGTCAGCGTCCCGTCGTCGTCGGTGAGCTCGGTCTGCCGGTCGATACCGCTCCAGCCGTCGAACATGTTTTCCGTCGAGGTGCAATAGAAATTCTTCACTGCGTTGGGGCCGGAGGTCGCCGTGCGATAGGTGCCGCCCTGACCAAAGTCCTTTTCACCCGTCACGCCATCGGGCGCCCGAAACAACGGATCGAATACGAAATGACGGATGTCGACGTTGCTGAAAAAGAGATTCGCCGAGTGAAAAGCGGGTGGATAGAAGAAGCCGTTGTTCTGTTTCCAACCGATGGCCGCGTTCGGCAGATAGCATTGCCCGTTCAGTGGATCCTTGGTGACGCCCAGGACCACGCCTGAGCCATACATGCAGCCCGGATCGGTACTCAGCTCGGTAATGGGAATGGGACAGTCTGATTTTGTGATGTCGAGGTAGGCGTTGGAATCCTGATAGGCGGGACCGTCGTAGATGTTGAAGAGACGCTGCCCCGAGTCGAAATTGACCAGCGGAATGGAGACGCCCTCTTTCGCGCTGAGGCAATAATTGCTCGGCGCAAGGCCCGCCACCTGCCAATCGCAGCGGAGCTTCGAACGCGCGTTGAAGGGTCCGGCATCCAGCGCGAAGGCATGGATGTCGTCCTGCGGCTGGGTATGGCCGATGAAAACACTCTTGCGCGCAAGCGCCCAATAGCCCCGGATCACCGACGCATGGGTATAATCGCCGCCCGTGATGAAGGTCAGGCCGCCGTTCTGAACATCCGACAGCACGCTGTTGGCGACGAGATACCACTGATTGCGCAGCCAGATCGCCGCGACATTGTGCTGGGCCCAATGGAACATCGACGTGAACTTGTCAATGACGGTCACCGCGCAATTTTCAGGGTGACCCGGATCGCAGAATTTGATGCCCTCGCAATCATAAGTGCCGTCATCCTTCCTGTTGCAGGCCGTCGCGTGCCGGTTTCCACCGACCGCATGCGGATAGTAATGATCGTTGGCCTCATTATCGTTCGGATCCGGCGCAAGGCTGCGAACCGCCGTAAGAACGTTGTTGGCGGGCGCGCTCACCTTTGCTGTGTCAGGCTTGACGACGCCCGAACACTCCGGTGCGTCGCCGGTCGTCTGAAACGACATCATCGTCGATGTGGCAAAATTTCCGACGAATGCCTTGAGCGGCGTCGAGCCTCGATAAGCGCCGTCCTTTTGCAGTCCGGCATAACCGGACCACTTCATATGCCGTTGATCGGGGCTGTTATTCGGGGTCATCACATCCGGTCTGTCGCTATTCCAGGTCGGCACGAACCAGTAGGCCGATCCGCAGGCCGTGGCGCCGGCCGCCATATTGCCGATGAACTCGTTCCAGCCGTTCGTGATCCAGAACACCGACGGATAGGTCGAGTCGGTCAGGAACGGAAATTTCGGCACGGGTTTGTGATCTTCATTAGCCGCAAGAATTCCAGGAATCCGTCGCGGATTTTGTTCATTGGCGACCGCGGCGCGCGCGAGGATCCCGAGATTGCCGTAAAGCTTGTTGTCGGTCTCGGTGCCGTCCTCAAGATAAAAGCCGTGGCCGATGGACTTGTAGCCGACGTTGCCGGCAAGCAGGACGCCTTGCGTCGAGTGAAGGACGATCCAGCGGGTCATCGATTCGTTGACCGACGAATCCTGCACGTATGTTCCTGCCGGTGTTTGGCGAGCCATATGGAAATGCACCGGATAGTGCGCCATCCGCCCGCCCTGCCCGAGCTCCTTGAATTCAACTCCCTTGACGTGCACCGCCTTGAACCCCTGCCGGAACACGACATGGCCGCCGAGCGAATAGCACGGCCCTTTGCCGTCCTGGGCGACGCAGGGGTTCTCGGGTGTCGAGGCCGGAAACTCCTCGCCCGGCCGGTCGCCTCCGGACACGATCCGGATGCTACGATTCAGGATGGCGACAGCGGCGCGGGTCTCGACGCCGTTCTTGACAAGATCGGGATCAAGGTCGAGGCGCCCCTGCGATGGCGCCAGCTTGTCGGTGAGCGCGTAGCGTTCGCCGTTATGGTGCCACCCCGCGCCGTGATCGACCCGGATTTTCTCGAGCCATCGTCCCGCCGGACCAACGCCCGTGCTGGCGTCCTTGACAACGAAGGTTTCGGAATGACCGGGCAGATAGTCTGTCGTCGTGACGACAATCTGATCGCCGGCTTTGACATAGAGGTTTTCCGGATGCTCGTTGCTCGGACCGGCGACGACGAGCGGATCATTCGCCCCAGTGCCGCCGCCAGCCGCGACCGAACCTTCCAGCCGGGTCCAGCTCGGATGGGTCAGTTGCGGATTGGAGCAGCCCATCGAGTTGCAGGAGCCTGTTGCGCCCCAGAGCTCAAGACTCCCGCCATAGGAAACGGCAAGAACCTTGTAGCCGAAATACCCAACCTGCTTGCCTTGACTATCATCGCAAGGCGATGTGCTCGACCAGACCGAGCCGTCGGAGCATTTGCCATCGCCGTGCAGCGGGCCGTAGCGGTAGAAGAAGTCCGAGACGCCGCCAGGCAATTCAAGCTTCGTCTTGCCGTTGTCGCTCCATGCCGACTTGGGGATACCGCAAGGGCCCGTATCGGCATTTTGCGCGGTCCGGCAAAGCGCGCCGAGCGCGGGACCACTTGCGTTGCGGTCGGCTCCGTAGAGATGAATGGTCAGAACACTGCCATAATTCCCATAGGGCTGTCTCGCTGAACCGGCGGCGATTGTCCCGCCATTCTCTATCACCATCGATTGAGCCCAGAAGTGAGTGGCCGTGGGCTTAATCGTCTTATCAAGTTCATCGAACACGAGCCGACCTTTGTCGAGAACGTTGACGTTCTCGAAGTAGTACGTCTGATTAGGTTTGACGTGGCACTCGCCGTTGACCAGAAGGTCGGGCGGATTATTGACGACTCCCGCGCCCGGCAGAAATCCGCTTGAGCATGTGACCATGGCGCCCTGTTGCGCGCGGCTTCCGGTTTCAGCCGAAAACGCCGGCGAGATTGAAAGTCCGAGCAACAGAAAGGCGCTGTAAGGGAGGCATTTGCGTAGGCCCGTCCGATTTCCTTTACGGTCGATATGCATCACGCATCCCCCTTCCCTGACCATTTCGTCGAGTAAATCCGAGCGATTAAATCAAGTCGTAAGTATTTTCGCTGTGCGCCTCAATCATTGGAAATTGAGGACGGATGTATTCATAAGAGAAACGCGAACGGGAAAGCAACGGGATTGTTTTACGTGGCCATCAAGACGTGTTTGTACGTTTGAAACCGCGTGCATCTGCAGCAGGCCTTTCGATTTGTTCTACCGCTCGCGAGGTCCGCCGCATGACCGTGCCGGCGTCGCTTATACACATCGTCGATGACGATCTGTCGTTTCGCACGTCGATGTCACGGTTATTGCGCGCGTCCGGCTATCAAACGGCGCTTTATGAGTCCGGCAATGCGTTTCTGAAACAGCCACCAGCCGACGAGACCGGTTGCATCCTGCTCGATCTCCAGATGGCCGGCATCGACGGATTCGGATTGCAGGAGCGTCTGAGTAGCGCTGGCAACATTTTGCCGATCATCTTCCTGACAGCGAACGGTAACATCAGCTAACAGGCACACCTTAAATGAACGGAATCAATGCATAGTCGAACTGACGCCTAGGTAGCGACGCTGGAGTCTCGCGTCAGCACTCAATTGAGCGGCCGGAAGCGTAGCTGCAACTCTGCCTCCCAGCATGATAGCGACCGTGTCGGAAACGGAAGTGGCCACCCGCAGGTTCTGCTCAATCAACAAAAGACCGATCTTGTCGAGAGACCGCCTCTTCAGAACATCAATCAACTGATCGACAATCACCGGCGCCAATCCCTCCGAGGGTTCATCCATGATGACCAGCCTGGGATTACGAAGCAATGCGCGAGCTATCGCAAGCATCTGCTGCTCTCCACCCGACAATTGAGCGCCGCCGTTCGACCTCCTCTCCGCGAGTCGAGGGAAAGTGTCGTAGATCCGCTCCGGGTCCATGCCGCTTTCTGGCCCCGGCTTGCGAGCTTGAGGTGCTCATCGACGGAGAGCGAGGGAAAGACTCGCCGCCCCTGCGGAACGATCGCGATTCCCCGCCGCGCGACCTGCATCGCAGATCTACGATCAAGAGACACGTTATCAAGCACGATAGCGCCGCTCCGAATCGGTATCATTCCCATAATGGCATAACAGAACGTCGTCTTTCCCATGCCGTTGCGCCCGACGACGGACACTGGCTTCTCGCCGACGTCGAGCGAGACCCCATGGAGAATCTCAGCGCGACCATAGTTGACGTGCAAATTGGTGACCGACAACATCACGCGGCCTCCCCCAGATAGATCGCCTGCACAGCGGAGTCGTGCTCGACTTTGTCCGGGGTCCGCTCGATCACGACCGCACCGTCCTTCATCACCGTAACAATATCAGCAATTGGCAAGGCAACATCCATATCGTGCTCGACAATCACCAGCGTCAAGGTGCGCGGCAGTTCATGCAATGTGCATAGCAGCTCTGGTCTGTCGCCGGGCGAAAGACCTGCGGCGGGCTCGTCCAGCATGAGAAGTTTCGGTCCCGCAGCGAGAGCCATACCGAGCTCCAACTGGCGGCGCTGCCCGTGCGACAGATCACGCACATCAGTATTGAGTTTATGGCGGATGCGCACACGGTCTGCGATTTCGCGCGCTCGCGCGAGATCGAGATCACTCGCCCTGGGACGCAGAAGCGAGAGCCTGTTTCCTTTGACACCACGTATAGCTAGAAAGATGTTGTCGAGCACGGTAAGCCCGTCAAACAGAAGCGAGCTTTGATAGGTACGCGCAATACCGGCGCGCGCACGCATATGCTGTTTCAGATGCGTTATGTCGCGCCAGAAATAGCGGATGGACCCAGCGTTCGGCGAATAATCACCGCAAACGACGTTAAAAAGCGTTGTCTTTCCGGCGCCGTTCGGCCCCAGAATAACGCGACGCTCACCATGAGCGACGGCAAGCTGAACACCCGAGAGAATCCGCGATCCTCCGAAGCTGAGACTGATTCCCGATAGCTCGAGGGCAAGTGGACTGGGTTGGGGCACTGCATCCGCAAGAAACGTCGAGACGACGGCGGCGCCCGATTGTCTCAAAGCTGTCATATCTTCACATTTCCGGTGTTGTTGCGGGATGGAGCGCCAAGCGCGACATACTTGTCTTCAGGAAATCCAAGCGTCTGGTTCACGTTCGGCACTTTTTTGAACACCACCGACTGCAACCGCTTGTCACGCACCTCGACCTTGGTGAGGAAATTGTCGGAAATTGCCTGCCTGTTGTGGTCAAGCTTCACCAGGGCATCGATATAGTTTTTGAATTCAAGCTTTCGCAACGCCTCACGAAAAGCCTCCTGGTTTCCGGAAAGATCGCCCTCTACGGCATTGAGGGCGAGCAGTGCCGCTTGCAAGTTGGTGGAATAGGAGAACGCAAGTGTGCCCGGTGTCTGCTGCCCGACATCTTTGCTCCAGCGCCTGACGTAGCGCGCCTGGAAATCCTTCCAGACCGGGTTGTCGTAATAGTCCCCGATCGGGCCGGCGGAAATGGTGCCTTCAAGCACCTTGCGATGGGGGCCGCGGGCTGAGAACAGCGTCTGATCGGCAAGGAGGGTCCCGCCAAGAAGCGGCAGCGAGCCGCCAGCTTGCGCATACTGGGTAAGGAAGGCCAGTCCGTCGGACCCGCCATAGACGACATAGAGCGCGCCGGATGATTTTGGAATTTGCGCAATCAGTGAAGTGTAGTCGGACGTTCCAAACGGCGTCCAGAGATAGTTGAGTTTGCCGCCTGCCCGCGTGAACTCAAGACTAAATCCAAACACCTGTGAGTAAGGAAAGGCGTAGTCGGAGGCGACAACGGTCACTTCGTCGATCTTAAGAGTATTCTTGGTGTATTCACCGAGTCCTGCGGTCCATTGCGTGCCATCCGTGCTGAAGCGAAAATAGTTCGGCGACGAATTGCGGAGCGTGTTGTCCTGCGAGGCAGACGAACCATTGATAAAGGTCTTGTTCGGAACCGTGCGCGAATAATCCCGAACCGCGATACCCTCGGCCCCCGACAATGGCCCGATCACAACATCAGCGTGATCCTGCTCGATCAGCTTGCGGGTCCGTGCAAGCGCGACGTCCGGCTTGGCGTTCGAGGATTCCCGGATCCATTCGATCTTGCGACCGCCCGCTTTGTAACCAGCCTCTTCAAGAAGAAGCTCTATGACGCGATAAGAATCCTGCCCATTGACAGCAAGCGGTCCCTCCAGCGAAGCCAGTGTACCCAGTCTGATAGGAACTTGAGAGGCATGAACGGCCGGAGCGAAGACGGCAGAGCCGGCAATAGCCGCAGCTCCTTGAAGGATTTGCCTCCTGGTAGGATTGGTTGCCATGATCATGATCCTCAAATGGTCATCTCGTTAAATAGCTGTGGTGGATTCCGAATGGGATGCGAATCTGCGATCGCGCAAAAAAGCTTTGCTACGCTTTATTAGGCCGATAATTCCGTCGGGAGAGGCAACCACGATCGTCAGAAAGACCATACCGATGAGTGTATTGAAACGATCGCGGTCGTAGATATCAGCAGCGAAAGTGTCGAAGATCGTGAAAATGAGTGCGCCTATGAACGCACCAATTGGATGACCCAAGCCGCCGATCACAGCCATGATTAAGATGCTGATCGTGGCATGGGTGGACACGGTACCTGGCGAGATTCCAATGTTGTAAAAGGCAAGCAGCACGCCGCCGACCCCTGCAATGAAGCCGGCAAGGCCAAACGCCGCAATTCGATGTAGAGCAACATTAAAACCGAGCGCTGAAACACGGCGCGGATTATCGCGAATGCCTTGCAGGACCAATCCGAGAGGAGCGCGGCTGACATAGATCACAAGTGCGTAGAGGGCCGCGGACACGGCAAGAACCGCATAGAAGAAGATCGCGGGCGTACGCAAGGGAACACCCAGAATATCCGGACCCATCACATTGCGAATCCCCTCATAGCCGTTGAGAAACTCGACGTTGGCCTGCACGAAGAAGTAAAAGCTCACTGCGGTCGCGAGCGTGATCATCAGCAGATAGATCTCGCGTGTTCGTACCGCGACGGCACCGATCACGACCCCCGCAATAGTCGAGAATACAAGCGCCAGAGCGATGGCAAGCGCATAAGGAAGCTGGAAGCGATTGGCCGGTATGGCATCCGGCACCGTCACGGCTATCGTGTATCCGGCAACGCCCGCGGCAACCATCTGGGCAAGCGAGATGAACCCGCCATAGTGAGCAAGGAACGTAAGCGAGAGCGCCACGATCCCGAAGATCATAGCCCGCACGAATATGTTGACCGTCCAGAACTCCGGTAGCACAGCCGGCAGCGAGACAAGGACGATCAGAAGAAGCGTCGACATCAAAGCAGGCGAGGCCAAGGATCGTCCGCTGAACGCTGCAGATGTGGAAACCGCATCACTCATGAGAACTTTCTTCCCAACAGACCGCGAGGCCTGAACGCGAGCACTGCCACCATGATGAGCAGCGTAAGCATCACCGAGTAGGCCGGGAACAACGACTGTCCGAACTGCTCGGCCATGCCAACCAGAAGGGCGCCAAGCGCCGTCCCGGGCAAGGATCCCATGCCACCCACGATCACAACCACGAGTGAGGTCAGCAGGAATTCGATATCCTTCTCCTGGCCGAAGGGTTGTGCCGTGCCGCCTACGACTCCGGCCAAACCGGCAAGAGCAGCGCCGATTGCAAAAACGACAACAGAGACGAGCGGGACGTTGACGCCTTGAGCCGACAGCATGGCGCGATCATCGACACCGGCGCGCACGACGATGCCGAGCTTGGTCCGCTGTAAGATCAGCCAGAGGCCGAAACCAACGCCGATCGCCACCACCACCTGAAACAGACGAAAGGTTGAATACTGACCGCCTTGCACGAACGGGACCGGAACCGACCCAAACAAAATGTCGGGCGCGTAGAATTGCTGACTCAGCCCGCCAAAAATCGCCAGAAGCTGGTCCGCAACGATGATGGAGATGCCGATCGTCACCAGCGTCTGGCGCAACTCCTGACCCTGCATCCAACCAAGAAAGACAACCTGCAGCACGACGCCAAGAATCGCCGATGCAGCCATGCCCACGACCAGAGCTACAATCCAGGCATATGCATTTTCGGCATCGTAAAGCGGATAAAAAACGGCAACGCCGGCGTAAGCACCGACAAGAAACAGCGTTCCGTGCGCCATGTTCACCGAGCGCATCAAGCCGAAGATCAGCGAAAATCCGATCGCTACAATGAAGTAGAGAGCGGAGACGGTAAGACCGTTGAGCGCCACCGTGAGAAACAATTCGAGGTTCAAGCCTCACGCTCCACCACTCGGACTCATCGCACGCTGTTTTTTGTGCGCGCACGTTTTATAGCAAACAGACCGCAGATTTATTTTACGTATTTTGCTTGTTGTTAAGTGATCTTGTCCGTCTGACTATTCGGCGCTCATACATAATCTTCTTTTGAGAGCGGCCGTGACGCCAATCAGATTCGAGCGCTTCGAATGGCGACCGGCGTTACGGAAGCCAATGCTTCTTCGGACTCGTTCCTGGGAAACAGGTGGCGCTTCAGACGTAACGGACACCATCGACGCTCCTGCTTTAGCATCTCACAATTCAGCCGGTCGATTCGCAGGGTGATCGATCGATGCTCGCAATTTGCAAATGGAAGCGCATCGACATGCTCTTCGCAGGATACTCGCGAGGCGGATGTTGAAAAAACAATTGCCAAACGTTTCAACGATCAAATCGCGGTCATTCGCCGGTTATAGCTTTCGGCGACAGAGTTATTCTTATTTTTCCAGGCAGCT
The DNA here is from genome assembly GCF_058809865.1 of Nitrobacter sp. MLSD-S21. Classification (NCBI taxonomy): domain Bacteria; kingdom Pseudomonadati; phylum Pseudomonadota; class Alphaproteobacteria; order Hyphomicrobiales; family Nitrobacteraceae; genus Nitrobacter; species Nitrobacter sp. MLSD-S21. The sequence goes on from NZ_JBXASZ010000002.1 coordinate 62,043, forward strand.
TGACCACCATTCGAACGCGTGGCTCGATTGCAGGAGTACTTGGCACAGTCGTTGAAACGGATAACACGTCCATGGCCGACAACTACATTATTGAACCGTCTCAAGGCGCGGCGGGCCTAGTCGTTCGCAGCGGTCGCGGTTTCATGTTCTTTTCAGCAAAAAAGGAGTTCGACGTTCTTGAAGGCCAGCTGTTCACGAGTCCCGCGCGAGCCGTCAAGGCTGCAATCGGACACGAAACGAGGCGAGGAACCCGGTTTACGACATCCGCGAAATAAAGCGCGATGTTCTGCGTTGGAAAGTCAGTAAGCCACAAGACGTACGGCCGGCGCTTCTCGTTATCTCACGCCTATCATGACAGAGCTCCCGCCGCTTCTCTCTTCGACGATGCTTCGATTACCTTCGACGACAAGTCGACGCTGCCCCATGCGATCCGGCGCAACGGTCAGGAGGAGGATGTCGATCGCCTCAGCGGGGAAATGCAAAATATCGCTAGGCAGCGTTCACGCTCATGCGATTGTTCGCCCGCCCATTGCCTGAGAGTTCTCGGGCTAACCGACCCCGTAGCATAGCTAGAACCGCTGCCTCCTCGTAGCGATAGTGCTTTCTGCCTTTCGCGTCGCGGCCCGTGTCTTGAATATGCCCGTACGCAAACTTGATGCGATAGCCAAAAGCTCCTACTGACGATTTCAATCCTGCCTCAGACTTGGCCCTCCGTCTGGCATCATATGCTCTTGCGCCGAGTGCGATGGAGAACCTTGGACACAGTCGCCTAGATTGTCGGCTCGATATTCGGATGAAGCGCTAAATGCTGCTACCAATCCGAATAGTTTGTTAATATTCGTCCCTTAGCGCCTAACGTATGAATGGCTGGTTCACATCGAAAGCCGTCGAACCCTCGGTTCAAAGCTGGGCCCGAGTGATCCTGCTGACGATCGCCGGGACGCTCTGCTGCGTCGTCTTGGCCTTTACGATCGACAGCTACTCCTTCAAGGAAGGCGTATGGAGATTGGGGACCAGCCCCGAGAATGATGTGATCATTCCCCTGCTGATCGCGCCACCGTTCTTTTTCTACCTTCTCAGCAAATTGCGCCAGCTGGCAATCGCGCATAAGCAACTGACAGTTATAGCCTCAACCGACGGCCTGACATCCTGTTTCAATCGCGCTGCATTCACGACCCTGGTAGACGCCTATCTTGAACGGGTGAACCAGCAGGAAAGGCGCTGCGATGGCGCGCTGCTAGTCATGGATGTCGATCACTTCAAAAACGTCAATGACAATTTCGGTCACGATGCAGGCGACGAGGCTCTCAAACTGATCGCTCAAAGCATCAGATCGACGCTGCGCGAAGTAGACCTTGTCGGTCGCATGGGCGGCGAGGAATTTAGCGTGTTCCTTCCAGGCATTGCTTCGGACCGGGTCGTCGTGGTTGCCGAGCGAATCCGGGAAACTGTGAAGGCTGCGGAATTTTGTTTCGAAGGGGTTTCCTGCGATCTCTCGATCAGCATCGGCGGAGCGACCTTTGTCCAAAGAACATCGTTCTCGGAGCTATACAAGCTCGCCGATAAACAGCTCTACGATGCAAAGCGGAAAGGGCGAAATCGAGTTGAGCTTTGTCAGTTAGCCAGCAGCGCTCCACTTTCAGCTGCGCATTGAACAAATCAGCGCGCGTATGACGAAGTGTATATGCGCCGCTTTCGGCCATAGCCAGTGTCATAGCCAAGTCTCGACTTGCGCAGCAGCCCGCACGAACGTCTACAAGAAGCGAACGTGGCTTTGATGTGGCGGCTAGGTCATTCCAACGACCGCATGCATCGCTGCAATATCGGTCTCCGTGCCCGCAAACATCATCAGCGAAAACGCCACATCCGTCAGGTCACACCTCAGCAACTATTCTACGGCTACAATCGAGCCCTCGACCTCGCCGAAGCCAACGCGATAGCCGTCTCCCTGACACCAGCCGCGAATGCGGAGCGAATCGCCGTCTTCGAGGAACGAACGGCGCTCGCCACCATCAATCTCAAGCGGCGTGGTCCCGTTCCAGCTCAGCTCCAACATGCTGCCGTGCTCGGCCTTTTCGGGACCACTGATGGTGCCTGACCCCAAAAGATCGCCGACATTCATTGCACAACCTGAAGAGGCATGATGCACGAGCTGCTGCACTGACGACCAGTACATGTATTTGAAATTGGTCCGGCAGATTCTGGCCGACTTTGCCATCTTCTCCGTTCGCAGGTCTACCTCGAGCCGTATGTCGTAATTGTTCGGTTGTGTCTGGCGCAGATAAGGCAACGGCTTCGGATCCTGCGCCGGACCATGAACCCGAAACGGCTCTAATGCCTCACGCGTCACGACCCACGGGCTGATCGAGGTGCCGAACGCCTTCGCCTGAAACGGCCCCAGCGGCACGTATTCCCATTGCTGGATGTCGCGCGCGCTCCAATCATTCAGCAGCGTGAAGCCGAAGATCATCTCTTCCGCTTGTCGTTCGGTCAACATCTCGCCCATCGCGGAGCCCTGCCCGATCACGACGCCAATTTCCAGTTCGAAATCGAGCCGCTTGCACGGGCCGAAGTTCGGAAGCTCCGCCGTTGGCGGCTTCAACTGCCCGCGTGGACGGCGGATCGGCGTGCCGCTGACTACGACGGTCGATGCCCGGCCATTGTAGCCGATAGGAATATGCAGCCAGTTCGGCAGCAATGGATTGGCCTTATCGCGGAACATGGTGCCGACATTGGTGGCGTGTTCTTTCGAGGAATAGAAATCAGTGAAGCCTGCGACGCGGATCGGCATATGCATTTGCGCGCGATTCCGAGGTACAAGCGCGCGCATGCGCAAGTCCGCGTTGTCGCGCAGTTCCGGATTATCATGACGCAGCAATTCGCTGATCCGTCCGCGCGTCTGCGACCACACCTTCGGTCCGAGCGCCATGAAGGCATTCAACGAAGGCTTTGCAAAAACTCCTCTAACCTCGTCGCAACGGATCAGACCGGCGGATTCCAGCACGGCGAGATCGAGAATCTGACTGCCAATCGCCACGCCGACGCGCAACTCCGGCTGCTCCGGCATTGAGAACACCCCGTAAGGCAGGTTTTGGATCGGAAAGTCGGATGCCGCATCGACGTCAACGAAGGTGCGAAGCCTGGGATCGTTCGGGTGCATTTTCTCATCCGGATTGCTCTTGCTTACTATTCTGCGCGGCGCTCCTAGCCCAGTTCAGCAGCGGCTTCGGAAAGTCTCGTCGAGATATTTAATGATCGCAATCGACAGCGCCAGTTCAGGATCAGCGCTGACCTCGGCAGCCAGCCGGTTCAGCCGAAATGGCACGAATTTGAACAGGTCGAGCTTCGCAACGGATGCCGTGTCGGCGGCAAAATTCAGCGGCACTTTCATAGTTGCAGTTGCGACCATTTTAGCGATGGTCTAGCCTCTTTGCCAGATTTTCAATTGCGACGGAGCTTGATCCGGAGCGACCATGACCCAGCGGTCTGTCAGGCAATTTGCTTATCGCCCGCACCCCGATCAGGAGCGCACTGAAGGTAAAGCTGCGCACCATCCGGTCATCATCGTCGGTGCCGGGCCGATTGGCCTCTCACTCGCGATCGATTTGGCACAGCGCGGACAAGCCGTCGTACTGCTCGATGATACAGACAGGATCGGTGACGGGTCGCGGGCGATCTGTTTTTCCAAGCGATCGCTGGAATTGTGGGATCGCCTCGGTGTCGGCGAACGGATGGTCGAAAAGGGGATTGCCTGGAAAGTCGGCAAGATATTCCTCAAGGACGAGATGGTCTACCGGTTCGATCTGTTGCCCGAAGAAGGGCACAAGATGCCGGCTTTCATCAATCTTCAGCAGTATTATGCCGAAGCTTATCTGGTCGACCGCGTTCAGGAATTGCCGCTGATCAATCTGCGCTGGCGAAACAGGGTCGTTGGCCTGGAGCAGCACAACGACCACGCCGTTGTTGAGATTGAAACTCCGGACGGACGATACAAACTGAACTCTGATTTCGTGATCGCCTGCGATGGCGCACGATCGGCCTTGCGGGGTTTCGTGGGTGCGGATTTTTCCGGCGAATCCTTCAACGATCAATTTTTGATCGCAGACGTAAAAATGACGGCCGCGTTTCCAACCGAACGCTGGTTCTGGTTCGACCCGCCATTCCATTCCGGACAGTCCGCGCTGCTTCACCGCCAGCCCGACGACGTATGGCGCATCGATCTGCAACTTGGCCCAGACGCGGACCCCACCGTTGAACGGCTTCCGGAGAATGTGCGGCCGCGGATCGAACGCATGCTGGGACACAAGGAATTCGAATTCGAATGGATATCGATCTATAAGTTTCAGTGCCGGCGCATGCAGAGGTTTATTCATGGGCGGGTTGTCTTCGCAGGCGACTCCGCTCATCAGGTCTCCCCGTTTGGAGCACGCGGTGCGAATTCCGGGCTCGAGGATGCCGAAAACCTTGCCTGGAAGCTCGCCCTCGTTTTGCGGGGCAAGGCCGCGGTTTCCCTGCTCGATAGTTATGAGAGCGAGCGCAGCGCAGCGGCGGACGAAAATATTCGCGCGTCGACTCGCTCGACAGATTTCATTGCCCCCCATTCAAACCACGAACGGCGAATGCGTCATGCGGTGCTTCGACTTGCCAAGGAGGTCGACTTCGCCAGGCGCATGGTGAACGGCGGACGGCTAGCAACGCCGTCAACTTACAATACGCCATTGTCTACCAGCGACGTCGACACATGGCGTGCCGGCCCACGTCCGGGCGCGCCGATCGTGGACGCGCCATTGACGGCAACGAGCGGCGACCGTGTTTATCTTACCGAAGCTTTCAAAGCAGCCTGCGACAATTTTGTTCTGCTGGAATCCGGGAACGGATCGGCTCTCGATCCGCTTGATTGTCACTGCATCAGCATCGGACCCGATGCACCACTCCGCGACACATCCGGACTATTCGCGAAGCGCTATGATGCTTCCGATGGGTCCGCCTATTTGCTTCGACCGGATGGATACGTTGCGGCGCGGTTCAGACATCCCACGTTACCCGTAGTGCAAGCCGCAATCGCGCGGGCGAGTGCGCTAATCGAGGGCATGCCATGACGCTTTCGACGCAGTCCAACTTTCCTGACCCGGACGCCGCTTACCGCCTGGTGGTCGAGGCGCATCGTGGGCTGAGCGATGAGCAGAGCGCGTCGCTCGATACCGCCCTCGTTTTGATTCTTGCCAATCATATCGGGGATGTAGAGGTCCTTCGCGAGGCGGTTTTGTTAGCAAAGCGACGCCTCGGGAATGATCAGTGCGGGTGAGTGGAGTTCGAAGACGAAAGAAAACAAATGAGCGCCAAGAGTTTCGCTTCCACGACTGATATGGCGGAGAAGAAAATCACATTCTCCGAAATCGGCCCGGACATTTATGCGTTCACCGCCGAGGGCGATCCAAATACGGCGGTCATTGTCGGCGACGACGGCTGCATTGTGTTTGACGCGCAGGCGACGCCCGCGATGGCGACCAGCGTCGTCGAACGCGTCAGGATCGTAACCGACAAACCCATCAAGTATGTTGTTCTATCGCACTACCATGCAGTGCGCGTGCTCGGCGCTTCTGCATATCACGCACAGGGAATCGTCGCCTCGAAAGAAACGCACAGGTTGATCGAAGAGCGCGGACAACAGGATTGGGATTCCGAATTCGGCCGGTTTCCGCGGCTATTCCGTGATGCCGCAAGCATCCCGGGTCTGACTTGGCCGACACTTACGTTCGAGACTGAGATGACAATCTATCTCGGCAAGCGCGCGGTGAGGTTGATGCATCTGGGCGCCGGCCACACATCCGGAGATATCGTGGCATGGGTCCCCGATGCGCAAGTGATGTGCTCAGGCGATCTGATTGAATACCATTCCGCTTGCTATTGCGGAGATGCCTATTTGCGTGAATGGCCGACGACATTGAATGAAATTCGCAAATTCAATCCCAAGGCGGTCGCTCCCGGCCGCGGTGACGCCCTCAATGGGCAGTCCATCACACGGGAGGCAATTGCGATGACACGTGATTTCGTCACCGCATTATACGGCTCGGCAGAATTGTCCGTCGCCAAAGGGCACAGCCTGAGGGAGACGGTCGCCGCGACACGCGAAATCATGGACCCAAAATTCTCGACCTTCGCCATTTATGAACACTGCCTGCCGTTCAACGTCTCCCGGGCTTTCGATGAAGCATCGGGCATCGACAATCCGGTGATCTGGACCGCGGACCGTGACCGCGAGATGTGGGCGGCCCTTCAGGGAGGATAAGGCGATGAACACCAACTTCGATCCGGTCGCCGTCAATCGTAGCAGTACCAACGAGACGCCCGGCTATATGTCGGGCTTTGGCAATAGCTTCGAGACCGAAGCACTACCGGGCGCATTGCCGATCGGTCGCAATTCACCTCAACGCTGCGCCTACGGATTGTACGCCGAACAACTGTCCGGCTCGCCGTTCACCGCGCCGCGCGGCGCTAACGAACGCTCGTGGCTTTATCGTATCCGCCCCTCGGTTCGTCATTCCGGGCGTTTCGTTAAGGCCGATGCAAGACTCTGGCGCACAGCGCCGTGCCTCGAGCACGACATGCCGATCGCGCAACTGCGCTGGGACCCCACGCCCATCCCAGAGGACGAGCTGACTTTCGTGCAGAGCGTGCGGACGATGACCACCGCGGGCGACGCCCACACTCAGGTCGGCATGGCCGCGCATATCTATCTCATTACGAAATCCATGGTCGATCAGCATTTTTACAATGCCGATGGCGAGATGCTGTTCGTACCGCAGGAGGGCAGCCTTCGCTTCGTCACTGAATTCGGCGTGATCGACGCCGAGCCGGGCGAAATTGCCGTCATTCCGCGCGGCGTGAAGTTTCGCGTCGAAATTCCATCCGGCCCTGCGCGCGGTTATCTGTGCGAGAACTACGGCGGCGCGTTCACGCTGCCTGAACGGGGACCCATCGGCGCGAATTGTCTTGCCAATTCACGCGACTTTCTTACCCCCGTCGCCGCTTATGAGGACGACGACAAGCCAACCGAGCTGTTCGTGAAATGGGGTGGAGCGTTATGGTCCACGGCTCTGCCTCACTCGCCGATTGATGTCGTGGCATGGCACGGCAATTATGCGCCCTGTAAGTACGATCTAAGGACGTTCTCGCCAATCGGTGCAATCGGCTTCGATCACCCCGATCCATCGATCTTCACCGTGCTGACGTCGCCTTCGGAAATCGCTGGCACGGCGAATATCGATTTCGTGATTTTCCCGGAGCGCTGGGCGGTCGCGGAAAACACGTTCCGTCCACCCTGGTATCATATGAACATCATGTCCGAGTTTATGGGCTTGATATACGGCGTTTACGACGCCAAGCCGCAGGGATTCCTACCTGGCGGCATTAGCCTGCATAATTGCATGCTTCCTCACGGGCCGGACCGCGAGGCGTTCGACCATGCCAGCAAGACCGAGCTTAAGCCCGTCAAGCTAACCGGCACGATGGCCTTCATGTTCGAAACACGCTTCCCACAGCGCGTGACCGAATATGCCGCAACATCCGACGCGCTGCAGGACGACTATGCGGATTGTTGGCAAGGGCTTGAGCGCCGTTTCGATCCGACCAAGCCGTAAGGTGCAACCGCGAGATGACCAACAGCGACGCTTTGCTATACGGATACTTCCGGTCAACCGCAGCCTACCGCGTCCGCATAGCGCTCGGACTCAAGGGATTGAGCGCGGAGACCAAATTCGTACATTTACGCAAAGGCGAACAAGCCCAGCAGGCCTATCGCGACATCAACCCGGCTGGACTGGTGCCCTATTGGATCGAGGGCGACTTTCGCCTCGCTCAATCGCTCGCGATCATCGAATATCTCGATGAAATGCACCCGGCTCCCCCTTTGCTGCCATCCAGCCCGAGAGCACGCGCTATCGCGCGCGAAATCGCGCTGGTTGTGACAAGCGACATTCATCCCATCGGAAACCTTCGTGTTTTAAATCGGCTGGCCGAAATGGGAGTCGACGAGGCCGCCCGTACAACATGGTCGCAGCACTGGATCAAAGTCGGATTCGAAGCAATCGAAGCCCGCCTTGCGCACCTGCCGGGGCCATTTGCGCTCGGTGAACAGCCGACGGTAGCCGATATTTGCATTATCCCGCAGGTGTTTAATGCGCGACGTTTCGGTGTTGATCTTTCTCCATACAAACGAATCCTTGAGATCGACGCGACAGCGTCCGGTCTCAAGGCATTTGCCATGGCTGAACCAAGCCGTCAGCCCGACGCAGAATAGAACTCGGAATAAAGGAACTAGTTGGCCCCCGCGATGCCGCGGGTCGAATCCATGTCGTTGCCGGCGGTTCGCAGATTGAGGGTATTCGCGGGAGATGTTTTGGCGCCCGGCCCGGCGCAACCCATTCAGGGTCGGTCCGTTAAATAGTATTGGCGCGAACCTCGACCAATGATCGCTCCCTGGCGACCAAATTAAAGTTATAGCTAATTGATAGGTATTTCCTCGTTCAGAGCCAAGGCCGCTGGTGCTTAATCCAACACGTCGCGTGTCCGATCAATCGGGACGCCACCAGAGTATTGTTAAACGTTTCGCCGTAATCTGGAGGGAGAAGTGACGGGAGGATGATTGTGGTTCAACACTCTCACGGGCCGAATGATCTCGGTGAGGTAGAGGTAGTCAAATCCGAAACGGGATTCATTCACTACGCGCTCGATGTCACGGCCATCGTGGCCATTACCAATGTTCAGGGCACAATCACACACGTCAACAATAAATTCTGTGAAATTTCGGGCTATTCGCAACACGAACTTATCGGGCAAAATCACCGACTCCTGCGCTCGGATGCTCATGACAAGGCGTTCTTTCGCGAAATGTACCGGCAGATCGCCCGAGGGCAGGTATGGCGCGGCGAAATCTGCAATCGTCGGAAGGATGGGACAACCTATTGGGTCGATACGACTATCGTTCCCCATCTGAATGCCGCCGGCAATCCGGATAGTTACACATCTATTCGCTTTGACGTTACGAGGCGCCATCAGATTGAGGAAGACTTGCGTCATGCCGTCAGTACAGACGCCTTAACCGGCACTGCCAATCGAAGACGGTTTCAGGAGTATCTGACGGCCACGCTCGAACTGAGAAATTCCATTCACACTTCGGTTTACCTAGCCCTGATCGATATCGATGCCTTCAAAGAAATCAACGATACGTTCGGCCATGTTGCTGGCGATAATCTCCTCAAAAATTTTGCAGAGCGGCTTCGCGCTTTTGAGGCGGAGAATATTTTTATTGCTAGGCTTGGCGGCGACGAATTTGGAATTGTGATATCTGACAAGGCGTGTGCAGATGTTCCAGCTCTTTTGGACGAGGTGCTGGACAGCATAAAACAGCCTGTTTGGCTAGGTGATATTAAACACCGATATACGGCCAGTATTGGCGTGGCTGCCTTTCCTAAGGATGCCAAGACACCTGATGGGCTTTTCAAGGCCGCCGATATGGCGCTTTATCACTCAAAAGCTTCAGGGCGAGATCAACGCCAATGTTTCGCACCGCGCCTCCAACTAGCGGTCGAATACAAAAGCGCGTTGCTGCAGGCTGTTGAGGCGGGTCTCGATCGGAACCAGTTCAGTCTCCACTATCAAGCTGTTGTACCAACCGTTCCCGGCAAGTTGATCTCGCTGGAAGGTCTGCTGCGATGGCAGCATCCCGAGCGCGGTCTCCTCACGCCCGATGCATTTCTAACGGAGATCAATGATCCTGGACTGGAGTCGGAAATCGGAATGTTTGTTGTCGAACGAACATTCAAAGACATGGCACGCATACTGGAATTGAGCCTTCCTGTGGACCGCGTTGCCATTAACGTGGCCAATGCGGACTTTCGATCCGACCGCTTTGTAGATCGATTTTTCGAACTTTCGGCCCAGACCGGCATCTCACCCGACCGGTTTTGCGTCGAGGTCGTTGAACAGGTATTTCTGGGAACCAATTTCCAGAGCTTTCAAGACCGCCTATTACGTCTGCACGATGCCGGCGTCGAACTCGCGCTCGATGACTTCGGAACAGGCTTTGCGTCCCTTACCCATCTCCGGCGCATACCGATCGACCGTGTCAAAATAGACCGAGGGTTCATTTCCAGCCTACCAGCGAGTGGAGAAGACTTGGTCCTTGTCAAAGGTATTATTGATATCGCCCATGCTCTCGGTAAATCCGTAACGGCTGAGGGAATCGAGACTGAAGAGCAGGCGACGCTTCTTCAGCAACTCGGTGCCGACGGTCTTCAGGGTTGGTATTTTTCCAAAGCCTGTACCATGGAGCGCTTGCGTTACGTGCTGCTCCAGCTGTTGCCCAGGTCGAGATATAGCGATAATGCGCTTCAAATAGTTGCGCCTAGGAGGGCTTAGAACCGATCCAGTCTGCCGGCGCGTTTCCCTTTGAGGTCATATCAACGCTTCAGCTTCTTTCGGGTTAAGTTGCCGCGCGCTGGTCTCCGGCGCCTTTCCGGCAGGCACCACGCTGCAAAGCAACGGTACGCTACGCGGTACGCCGACCGCTGCCGGGACTTTGAACTTCACGGTCAGAGCAACGGACAGTTCGACAGGAACGGGTACGTTCTCATCGGCCCCCGCCAATGTGACGGTCATTATCAATGCCGGCACGCCGACGGTCAGCTCGGTCGCACCGAACAGCGGCTCGATCGGCGGCACCTCGGTCACGATCACAGGCACCGGCTTCACGGGCGCAACGGCGGTGACATTCGGCGGAACGGCGGCGACGGGCATCACCGTGGTCAATGACACCACGATCACTGCGTCGACGCCGCCGCACGCGGCGGGCGCAGTCGCGGTGACCACGCCAGGGGGCACCGGCTCCGTTCCGAATGGTTTCACCTATTCGGCTTTGAATCGAAAGTGTCGAATTTATTCGAGTTAAGTCACGATGATTTTCGACACATGACTTTGGGCTTCCTTAAACGAACGACACAGGGTCAGCGGGTGAAGGTGCCCGCAATCAGGGAATTCCGCACTTAAGCACGCGCTGTCTTTTTATTTATCGGTTTGTTCGCCGACGAACCGTTCAAAAGTGTTATCGAAACCGCGGGCAGGCTCATCGCCGCGGCATAGCTTCCCGGATTCATGCGCCAGTACAGAACGACAACAACAGCGACTGAAGCGAGGTGCAGCAGCCAGCCGGCCATGAAGCTGCCGGTGAGATCGTGCAGCATCGCGACGATCCATGGCGGCAGCGCCGTGATCAGGAAGCCGCCGCCCTGCATCAGCGCCGACAGCGCCCCCGCCTCGGCCGGATCGGCTAGGTGGTCGAGCGCCACAATCATCGATATGGCGAAACAACCTCGCTGCATCGCTCATCCTGTCATTCATGGCGCCTTCCTTTGTCAGTGCGCTCCGGCGACGGCGAGAATCCGCTCGATCGCATCGTGGCCGTACGCGCGGGCGTGCTGGAGCGGTGTCACGCCCTTGCCGTCGGCCAGATTGACATCGGCTCCGGCCTTGACGAGCAGATCGACGATCTTCTGGTGCCGCTTGCCGCCGTCGCCGAGGATGATCGCCTCCAGTAGCGCGGTCCAACCGAGCCTGTTGACGTGATCAACATCGACTCCCGCTTCAATCAGCGTGCGCACCGTCTCGACATGACCGCGCTCCGAAGCCGGTATGAGCGCTGTGCCGCCGTAGCGATTGATGCTTTTCAGGTCGGCACCGTGCGCCAAAGTCATCTTCAGGATGTCGAGATGGCCGCGCGCTCCGGCATAGAGATACGGGCTGTCCTCGATTTTATCCTTGGCGTTGACGTCGGCGCCAGCCTCGATCAACGCCCTGGCCGCCTCGATTCCGTTGACGTGGGTTGCAACCAGCAGCGCGGTCGCTCCGCTGTCGTCGCGCGCATCGATCTGCACGCCGTCCGCCAGAAGTATTTTGATGGCGGCGACATCATCCTTGCTCGCCGCCAAAAGCAATGAGGTTCCACGCATGGTCTCTCCTGCCGCAACGAGAGGGGCAGCCGTCAACAACAGGGAAGCGACACCTACAAGGACGGAACGGCGAAGCATCGTCTGTTTCCTGTGATGACGGAGTCAGGTTGCCTGACCCGCGCGATCACCGACCGCGCGGCGCGACTGGTCGAGCCGACGGCGGCCGGCGATGGCCGTCTCCATCTACGCCTGGGAACGCGCAGGGCCGCATCGGAACTGGTCGAGCAGATGGAAGCGATCCTCGCTGCCAGATGCGCCCGGCGCACATAGGATACTGCCTTAACACAACAACATGCATTTCAGTCAGCCGTCCAACAAGTCGGCAGCAGCTCGTATTTAGAAGCCTGCAACCCTAACGGCGCGCTCCGTTTAGCATGCTCGTGGCCCCTCCTTCGCCGCGACGCCTTCCGAGCATTTCTTTAAATGCTCGATGATCCATCGCCCGGCCGGTCCTGGAGGTTCGCCTTCCCGATAAACAGCGAACATGGGAAGAGGCAGCCCTCCAGGCGGTGCCTCTTCAATCGAAAGCTCGGCGAGCCGCCCTTCGGCAATATCCCTTGCCACCGTGTGCAGGGGCATGCCCCCAAATCCCAGGCCACTGACAAGGAAGGCGTGTTTCGCAAAGAGGTCCGCCAGGCGCCAGGTGGACGGCGACATCACGCCGATGTTGCGGCCTTCCGTGAGCGTGGATCGATCCGTCAGGACAAGCTGCACATGCCGCGCCAACTCCTCTTTCGGGATGATGCCACGGTAGGATGCAAGAGGATGGCTCGCTGCAGCCACCATCATCAGTTTGACATCGAACAGGCGCTCCTTGATCAAACCGGTTGGAAGCGTCGGCAGAGAACCCACGACACCAAAACTCGCTCGCCCATCCAAAACCGGCTGCACCGCGCCACCGAGCGCCTCGACATAGAGACGCAACGGCGTCGCCGGAAACTGGATACGAAATTCTCGCGCCGCCTCGGCGATCACCTCTATCGGCAGAAACACGTCGAGGACAGCCGTCAACTCAGCCTCGAGTCCGCCAGCAATCCCCTTCGCCCGCGCCTTCATGGCGTCGACGCCGGTGATTACCGCGCGCGCATCCGCCAGCAGGACAACACCTTCCTTCGTCAGCCTGGGATAACGCCCCGCACGATCGAACAGCACGACGCCAAGCTGAGCCTCCAGACTCAGAATCGCTTCGCTCACCGCTGATTGGGTTCTTCGCACGCGGCGCGCTGCGGCCGAAAAGCTGCCTTCATCGGCAGAGGCCACGAACATCCGCAACTGGTCGAACGACACGCTTTCAAGCATCGATCACTCCATCGGTACAGCCGATAGATAATATCAAAATATACTGGCTCCACCCGATATAAGCCATCCCTCATATTGTGCGTGAAGGCAACGCCGCTGCCCAAGCAGCCGAAGGAGCACACGATGACACTTCGCATCCACACATTCACGCCGGTCCGTCTCGGACGCTACGTCCTGCAAAACCGTCTGGTCATGTCCCCGATGACCCGCAGCCGCGCCAAGCCCGACGGCACGCCGGGAGACCTCGCGGCCGAGTATTATGGGCAGCGCGCCGACGTCGGCCTGATCGTCGCGGAAGGCACGCAGCCTTCGGACGACGGGCAAGGCTACCTGACGACGCCGGGCATCTACACAGCGGCGCATGTCGCGGGATGGAAGAAGGTGACAACGGCCGTGCATAACAAAGGCGGTCGAATCTTCATCCAGCTCATGCATGCCGGGCGGATGTCGCATCCCGACAACACACCGCACCATCGCCAAGCTGTTGCGCCATCCGCAATCGCACCCGCATCGCAGATGTTCACCGCGACAGGGATGCAGGAGATTCCGGCGCCGCGCGCATTGTCGACTGAAGACATCCACCAGACCGTTGCCGACTTCCGTCACGCGGCGCGCGCGGCCATTGAGGCTGGCGCCGACGGCGTCGAGATCCACGGCGCCAACGGCTACCTCGTTCAGCAGTTCTTCGCCCCGAACGCCAACACGCGCACCGACCAATATGGCGGCTCGATCGAGAACCGCACCCGCTTCGCGGTCGAAGTCGCCAAGGCAATCGCAGAGGAAATCGGCGCCGACCGGACGGCCATCCGCCTGTCTCCCGGATCACCCCTCGGCGGACTCGACGAGGGAGCGAGCGGCCCCGATCTCTATCGCCATCTCGTCGCCCAACTCAACAAGCTCGGCCTTGCCTACATCCACGTCATGCACAACGGCGACGATAGGCTGATGGCCGACCTGCGCGCGCAATGGAAGCAGGCGCTGATCCTGAACAGACCCGGACGCCCGCGCGAGGAAATCGGCGCTGATGTGGCTTCGGGACTGGCCGACCTTGAGGCTTACGGCCAGATGGTGCTGGCCAATCCTGATTTCGTCGCGCGGCTTAAGAGCGATGCGCCGATGAATCAGGCGGACCACACCACCTTCTTTGGCGGCACCTCACAAGGCTACACCGATTATCCCGCGCTTGAGGTCGCCGCCGCCTGAGCCGCGCGACGTTGTCCGTCCAGATCGAGCTGCGCAGTGCGGGCAGTTCAGGACCGCCAGGCCCGAACTTAATAGAACGTTCCAATTACAGGAGTCATTGCCATGAGCATTATCCGCTATCTTCCCTTCGCCGGTCGGCTGATGATCGGCCTTCCCTTTGCAATGAGCGGCTTGAGCAAGCTCAGTGCCTATAGCGCCACAACCGGCATGATCAACGCCGTCGGATTGCCAATTCCGCCGCTTGCCTATGCGGTGGCCGTAGCCGTCGAACTCGGCGGCGGTTTGCTTCTCATCGCCGGCTATCGTGCTCGCTCCGTCGCCGCTGCTCTTGCCCTGTTCTCGCTCGCAGCAGCGGTGTCGTTTCATAACAACTTTGCCGACCAGAACCAGATGATCCATTTCCTCAAGAACGTGATGATGGCGGGCGGGCTTCTGCAGATCGCGGCATTTGGCGCCGGCGCATTCAGCATCGACAACCAGCGCGAGGCCGGTGGCATAGGTTCAAGCCTCGGAGCGACCGCCTGACCATCCGCCACGACGTTCTCACTCGCAGTTTCGACCGTGACGAACCAAGTCAGATCGCAGACATCACATTGAGGACGTCGTCGCGGCGCTCGCTCCCTGATCTTCCTGCAACAGAACAATCGCAGGTCGGTTCACCTCAAGCCGCTGCATCGCCATTCAGGCCTTTTGAAAATCGTTCAAGGAACTTAGTTTCGTTAAAGAAGTACGCTAACGTTGGGAGAAATCATTATGAAGATGCTTTCGCTCCGCGCGATGGCAACAATCTGTTTTGTTGTCCTATCGCATACCGCAAACGCGCGATCGGCTTATGATGGTTCTTGGGACCTCGTCTTCGTGACGCAACGAGGCGCGTGCGATCCTACCTACAACTTCACTGTCAATATTTCTAATGGAGTTGTGACGCATCCTAATCTCGTAAGGTTCAGAGGATACGTCGCGAAATCTGGCGCGGTTCGCGCTTCGGTGACCGTTCAAGATAAATACGCCTCCGGCTCCGGCCGACTCTCCAGTGTTTCTGGCCGCGGGACATGGAACGGCCACGAGGGGAATGAGCGATGCTCGGGCTACTGGACCGCGCAACGAAATTGATATCTTCAAGCCCCGGCATCTTGCCGCCGGCAGTGCTTATGGCTCGGCAGCGAACCCCGCCTGGCTAGTCAAGGAGCGGCAGATCGACCAAGAGGAGGACTAAATGGTTAGTTTCACAAAGCCGCGCGCCATCGGTTTCAACCACGTGGCGCTGGAGGTCGGTGATATAGAGGAAGCGCTGGAATTCTATAGTCGCATCTTCGACTTTCAATTGCGCGGTAAGAGCGAGGCGATGGCCTTCATCGATCTCGGCGACCAATTCATCGCGTTGATGGCGGGACGCAAACAGTCCGCCGATGATGGTCGGCATTTCGGCCTCGTTGTCGACGACAAAGAGGCGGCGCGTAGCGCCTTGAAGGCTGCGGGGGTCGAGCCGATCGACGGTCCGTTTCTCGATTTCCGCGACCCCTGGGGCAATCGCATCGAGATCGTGGGCTATGACAATATCCAGTTCACCAAGGCTCCAAACGTTCTGCGCGGCATGGGTCTGACGCACCTGACTAAGAACGAAAGCGCGAAAAAGGAGCTGGCGGGAAAGGGGATGGCTACGAGCTAGAGGTGGTAGCCGCTCGGGACGTTGGGCGTTCGACGCTTTCAGCAATCAACGAATGAGGTAATATCGATGAGTCGAATCCTCACCCCATACAGTCGAAAACACACCTGCTACTTCGCGCTCGCTCTTGCAACAAAAGGGAGGCGTCTTGCTGAGAATCGTCGCGGCTACCTTGTATCCGAACCGCTCCACGTCTTCGGCGAGGCGTTTCGATGTAAACGTGCCATGACGGCGACGCGGTTATGAAGGATGTTGCGTCGTGTCGGCCGTACCGCGGCGGGAGAAAATTGACGCAATCCAGCGTACCAAAACATAGAATAACGGCGTGAACACGAGGCCAAACAGCGTAACGCCAAGCATTCCAAAGAAGACGGCGGTCCCGAGAGCCTGTCGAAGTTCGGCACCTGCGCCGGTGGCGATCACTAATGGTACGACGCCAAGGATGAACGCGATCGAGGTCATCAGGATCGGGCGAAGCCGGGTACGCGCCGCCTGTACTGCTGCATCCCAGCGACTGGCGCCGTCATTCTCCGCTTGCCGGGCAAATTCGACGATGAGAATGGCATTCTTTGAGGAGAGGCCGATGAGCACCACAAAGCCGATTTGAGTGAGGATGTTGTTGTCCATGCCGCGCAACAGCACGCCGGTCACTGCCGCAAGCAGGCACATCGGCACAATCAAGATTACTGCAAGTGGCAGCAATACACTTTCGTATTGCGCGGCCAGCAATAGAAACACGAACACCACCGCAAAGCTGAATGCGACAACGGCGGTATTTCCAGCAACTTTCTCCTGCAAGGCGATCTCGGTCCATTCGAAGCCAAAGCCGGACGGCAAGTTCTTGGCGAGAATATCTTCCATAGTACCGATCGCCTGACCGGTCGAAAACCCTGGGATCGTGGCACCTTGCACCTCTGCGGCGGGAAAGAGATTGTAGCGCGGGACGCGGTACGGCCCGGTAATGTCACGGAAAGTCGCAACCGCACCAAGCGGCACCATTTCCTCCGCGTTCGAGCGGGTCCGTAAGGCTTCCACATCGCGCGTCGAAAGCCGGAATGGGTTGTCGGCCTGCGCTGTCACCCGATAAGTGCGCCCCAGGATGTTAAAATCATTGACATAGGTCGACCCCATATAGGTCGACAGCGTGTCGAAGAAACGCGATATCGGCACACCGAGCATTTCGGCCTTCGTGCGGTCGATGTCGGCAAAAACCTGCGGCGTCGAGGCGTTGAATAACGTAAAGACCTGAATGAGCCCAGGAGTCTTATTGGCCAAGCCAGTTATCGCGTTGACGACTCGCTCAAGCGCACGGGGACCGCGACCGCCGCGATCTTGGACATACAGTTTAAAGCCGCCGCCCGTGCCGATGCCGGGGACCGAAGGTGGTGGAATGACTAGAACGAAAGCCTCGCGCAACGCTTGCATCTGCGCGCGCAGATCATCAAGGATCTTTTCAGTTTTAAGCTTATCTTTTTCCCGTTCTTCAAAAGGCTTGAGAGTGACGAAGATGACGCCGGAATTGGGAGCGTTGGTGAAAGTCGCGCCGTCGAACCCGGCGAAAGTCACGGTGTGGGCGACTCCTGGCCGTGATAAGAGACGGTCCGACGCCTTGCGCATAACGACGTCGGTGCGTTCGAGACTAGATCCCGGCGGCAAAGTGATGGCCGTGATGAAGTAGCCACGGTCCAGCGGTGGGATAAACCCAGACGGCGTGCGGGACATTTGGAAGTAGGTCAGGCCAATCAGACCGACATAGATTAGGAGCATCAACGCCACGACTCGCACGATCCGTCGTGTCAATCCCGCGTAACCGTTCGAAAGCTTCTCAAACCCATTGTTGAATACGGTAAAGAAGGCATTGAACGGTCGGCCGAAGGTCATCCAAAAGCCAGGCTTTTCCTCATGATCATGCGGTCGCAGAAACAGCGCAGCTAGCGCTGGCGATAGCGTCAATGACACGATGGCCGAGATGATCGTGGAAGACGCAATGGTGATAGCGAACTGTCGATAGAACGCGCCGGAAATGCCAGTAATGAATGCGGTGGGAATGAATACAGCGCAAAGAACCAGGGCAATTGCAACCAGTGCGCCACCCACCTCATCCATGGTTTTGTGTGCGGCGTCACGCGGGATCAGGCCCTGGCGAAGATAACGTTCGACGTTCTCTACCACGACGATAGCATCGTCCACTACGATGCCAATAGCCAAGACAAGTCCAAAGAGAGTCAGGTTATTCAGCGAGAAACCAAAGGCGGCCAACACGAAGAACGTACCGATCAGCGACACCGGAATAGCGACCACAGGAATGATCGCGGCGCGCCAGGTCTGCAAGAATAGAATGATGACGAGTACTACAAGAACCAGTGCTTCGAACAAGGTCTTGATCACCTCGTGAACTGATTGCTCGATAAATTGGGTGGTGTTGTATGCGATGCGGTAGCTAAGACCGGGGGGAAAATTCTTCGCAAGGTCGTCCATCGTCGCGATTACAGCGGCTGCGGTCTTGAGCGCATTTGAGCCGGGACGCTGGTAAATGCCGACTCCGGTTGCGACCTTGCCGTCAAGATAAGCGTTCGTAGTGTAAGTATAAGCGCCCAGTTCCACACGGGCGATATCCCGCACGCGCGTCACCCGGCCGTCCTGATCCGTCGCGACAATGACGTCGCTAAACTGCTCCGGACTAGAGAGCCGACCCAATGTCTGCACCGCTAGCTCGAATCCAACCGGCGACTTCGCAGGCGGCTGATTGATGGCGCCAGCGGCAACCTGAATATTAGCGCCGCGCAATGCGGTGATCACATCGCTCGCGGTCAAACCGCGCGATTGCACTTTGGCCGGATCAAGCCAAATGCGCATGGAATAGTCACGCGCGCCGAACACGATCGTATCACCAACCCCGTCGACCCGGGTTAGCACGTCTTTAATATTGATAGTCGCGTAGTTCGAGATATACGCTTGGTCGAGCGTGCCATCGGGCGAAATCAAATGAATCACCATCATCAGGTCAGGTGACTTCTTTTTGACGGTTACGCCGATACGCTGCACCTCTTCCGGCAAACGCGGCAACGCGATCGAGACTCGATTCTGCACCAAGACCTGCGCGTCGTCGATATTTGTACCGGGTTTGAAGACGACGTTAATCTGTGTCGTGCCGTCGCCCGTCGATTGCGACACCATATAGATCATGTTGTCGACGCCGTTGATCTCCTGCTCTATTGGCGAAGCCACCGTATCCGCCGCGATATCTGCCGCGGCGCCAGCATACGTCGCCGTCACCTGGATAGTGGGCGGAGCGATTTCAGGATATTCAGTAATCGGAAGCGCGCGAAGAGCGATCGCGCCGACAAGCGTCAGGATAATTGAAAGCACGCTAGCGAAGATTGGTCTGTCGATGAAGAAATGAGAAAAGCGCATTCGAACCTCACCACCCCGCGCTGAGCGACGCTTATTTCGCGGCGGCCTTGATCGTTCCGTCCTCGGCCTCGACCTTTTGTCCGGGCCGCGCGCGGGCTAAACCTTCGATCACGATACGGTCATTTGGCGCAAGGCCCGAGCGAACGACGCGCAGTCCATCGACGATCGGGCCCAGTTCTATTTTCTTGACGCCAACCGTGCCGTCTTCAGCGACCGCGAATACGATCTTGCTCGCCTGATCGGACACGATCGCGCTATCCGGAATCAGGAATGCTTCGCTGTTGCCGCCGTACAACCGCAGCCGCCCAAAAAACCAGGCGTCAGCAATCCATCCTTGTTATCGAAGATGGCACGACCGCGAATCGTACCTGTCTTCGGGTTAATGGCATTATCGACGAAATCCATTCGGCCCGTGTGCTTGAAATCAGTCTCGTCGGCGAGACGAACGGCAACCGGGTTCTCCACGTCGCGCGACGATCGTCGCCCTCCGGATGCGGCGAGACGCAGGTAGTGCAGAAGATCAGATTCGCTGCCATCGAATATGAAGTGAATGGGATCAAGCGAAACAATTACGGTCAGCAACGTCGCCCCGCTCTGCCCACCCGTGATTAGATTTCCGGCATCGACGCGCCGATCGGAGATACGCCCGGTTATGGGGGCGCGGACCTCGCTCCATTCGAGGTTGAGTTCGGCTTGTTTGAGCGCAGCTTCTGCCGCGCCAACTCCGCCTGCGGCCTCGCGCTGCGTGGACTTTCGCGTGTCGAACTCACGCGCGGTTAAGGTCTGATGGCTGATTAGCGGCGTCCCCCGCTCCACGTCGGCCGTGGCGATATCAAGCTTGGCTCGCGCACGTTCGAGATCGGACTTAGCCTGATCGACCGCGAGTTTATAGGGCCGCTGGTCGATCACGAACAGGAGATCACCTTCTTTGACAATCTGACCGTCCTTAAAATGAATGGAGTCTATGAAACCGGAGACGCGTGCACGAACAACGACTGTCTTCAGCGCCTCGAACCGGCCAGTGTATTCATCCCATTCGGTAATCGACTTCTGAATTGGTTTCGAAACGGTGACGGATGGCAGCGGAGGATGATTGGTGCTCGCCGCCGGCTTGGTGTCACAACCGGAAAGCAAGCCGGCCAGAAACAAGACAATTATTAAAAATGGAGCTCGTACCATCAGAGCCGCCTCCAACACGCGTCAGTCCTTGAGAGTGTTTCGAAATACTGTAGTGAAAGCGAGTCCATTTTCAATTTGTTCATTCTGCACTAACGACCCCGGCGGCGGAAGTCGCCCGAGGTGTCGCCGAAGGCCAGCGTCAGGCTAGTGACGATGATGATTGATGATTACCGCGATGATCTTCGCGACCTGCCCTTCGATCGACTGGAGGATCTTCTGGAGCGGCCATTTTCCTGCGGCATCGATAAGGTCATCTCCATGGCATCCCGTTGTCCGGAGACAGTCTCGACGCATTTCCGTCGGGCCATGCGGTTCACATGGGCGCGCTCGCTTCGGCCACCTCGCGGGGGCGGAAGTCCTGACCGAATATATTCTTCGATCTATTGCCGGCGGCCTCTTTGTCTCGCTGTTCGCCATCATCGGAGACGTTGTTCGACCGAAGAGCTTTGCGGGACTGTTCGGCGCCGCTCCCTCTGTCGCGCTTGCCACTCTCGGCATCGCCTGGGCTCAACACGGCTCCCATTATGCCGGCGTTCAGGCGAGCTCATGATTTTGGGAGGCATTGCTTTGCTGTGCTACAGCGACGGGGGCGTGCTCTCCGCGGAAAAGGGGCCAATCTCTCAGGCACTCCCGCTCAAATTCTGCCAAACTCACTCCGGTGAATGCAAAAATCGAGACGGTCCATGGTCAAGCCCTTTCCTTCGAAGACACACATCGGCAACCATCAGCTGCATCCGGAAACGCTGATGCTGAACTACGGGTACGATCCGCAATTATCGGAAGGCTCCGTCAAGCCCCCCGTCTTCCTGACGTCGACGTTCGTCTTCAGGACCGCCGAGGACGGACAGGACTTCTTCGATTATGTCTCCGGACGTCGCGAGCCGCCCGAGGGAAGTGGTGCAGGCTTGGTCTATTCGCGCTTCAACCATCCCAACAGCGAAATCGTCGAAGACAGGCTCTCTATCTACGAGGGCGCCGACAAGTGCGCGCTGTTTTCATCCGGCATGTCCGCGATAGCGACCACCATTCTCGCGTTCGTGCGTCCGGGCGACGTGGTCCTTCATTCCCAACCGCTTTATGGCGGGACCGAGACCCTCTTCGCCAAGACGCTTGCGGGTTTGTCCATCGGCGCGGTTGGGTTCGCCGATGGGGTCGACGAAGCCTCGGTCAGCGCGGCGGCGGAGGACGCCATGCGCAAAGGTCGGGTAGCCATGATCTTCATCGAGACGCCTGCGAATCCAACGAACGGCCTGGTCGACATCGCTATGGTGCGTCGCATCGCCGATATGATCGGTCAGGCGCAGGGTCATACGCCGCTCGTCGCCTGCGACAACACGCTGCTTGGCCCGGTTTTTCAGCGGCCCATTGAACACGGCGCGGACATCTCCCTGTACTCCTTGACCAAATACGTCGGCGGCCATTCTGACCTCATCGCAGGCGCCGCACTCGGCTCGAAGACCGTCATCAAGGACGTGAAGGCTTTGCGTGGAGCCATCGGCACACAGTTGGAAGCGCACTCCTGCTGGATGCTCAGCCGATCACTGGAGACACTGAGCATCCGGATGGTGAAAGCCGACTCGAACGCGCGGCTCGTCGCGGACTACCTGCGCGACCACGCCGGGGTAGCCAAAGTACACTACCTCGGTCACCTCGACGAGAACTCGTCGGCCGGCCGGCTCTATAAGCAGCAATGCACTGGCGCCGGCTCCACGTTCTCATTCGACATCATGGGCGGCAAGGCCGCCGCGTTCAGATTTCTCAATGCGTTGCAGATTTTCAAACTCGCCGTCAGCCTCGGCGGCACGGAGTCGCTCGCAAGCCTGCCCGCGAGCATGACGCACTCCGGCGTACCGGCCGACGTCCGGCAGAGGATAGGGATTCTCGATTCCACAATCCGGCTCTCGATCGGCATCGAGCATCCGGACGATCTGATCGCGGATGTCGCTCAAGCCCTGGACGCGCGATAACCGCGGGCTGCAATTCATTCGAACGACCGATCATAGAATGGTCGTGAGCTCATAAATCAACACGGCCACTCCGAGACAGCGCCGCCAGGGGTTTACCCCGCGGACAATCTCATCGATTGCCCAAACGATGAGACCACCCCTAAAGACAATTTCTAAAGCAAAGCGTGGGCTGCCAGGTTCAGGCCAAATCCAAAGCAGAACGCCCGCTACGATGACCACCCACAAAGCGAGATTGGGCGCTTGGACGATCGTGACCTCGCCCGTTTCACGATTTCGGAAGAACCACAGCAAGAAATTGCGCAATTGCTTCCTCTTAAATAGCGATGGCCTCTCCCTCACGATACGCTGGATGCTTCAGTCAGCACTTCCAGAGGGCATTAAATCGTTCGATATCAAGTGTGATAATGACGTCGCACTTATGAGACATCCGCTCGTCGATGATTGTCGTGCACGGAGAACCTCGTAAGGTGCCTTTCGTCGTATCGAAAGGGCGCTGCTTGCGCGGTACCTTCATGTCCTCATCAAGCCAGTGATCAATCGTCGAAACAAACGCATCCAGCTTAGGCCACCGGGTCGGTGACTGCCACCCGGCTTCGCGAAAAACGGAAAGTGGCACTGGCCCGGTCGTAGCGAACCTGCGCACCCCGTCGAAATCGGCGGGGTGTGCGTCGCCGGCCGCCGATCTAGTGGACCACAAGAACCGGAATATGCGCAGTAGCAACAACCTCGGCAGTCTGGCTGCCCAAAAGGACCCTCTTGATCCCACGGTAACCATGGGAGGCCATGACGATCAGGTCGCACCCCTGCGCCTTCGCCGCGTCAACGATAGCTGCGGCCGGTAAGGCATTCGGGATATGGAGTGTCTCGACCGTCAGTCCCATTTCTTCCGCCGCCGCTTTCGCTGCGGAAAGGATAGCTTGTGCATGCCGTGTGTTGGCATCTTTAAGCCGATCCGGGTCCATTCCCGCCATACCCCATCCGCTTGCGCTGATGGAAGGAACTGGAAATGGCTCCGTCACAGTGATGATTGTAACCTTGCTGCCGTTTTCGTCGGCCAGCGACAAGCCATGGTCGACACCTTTCTGCGCCAGTTCGGAGCCGTCAGTGGAAATGAGAATGTGAGTGTACATGGTGCCGCTCCGCACTCGGAAATCCTGCTACGATCATAGCAATCATATCTGACCTCAACAAGGAGCCGCTGTGCCGGCCGCTACGTTGTCGCAGTTTGACAACGCGCAATGCAATGCCATTGTCTTTTGCTACGGCCTCGTGCGCTTGCGTGTGTGGCCTTGAACCTTTTCACGGGTTCGATCGTCTCATTAGCGCTGGGGATTTCAGGGCCCGGTGCGTATCAGCCAACGCCGCCGTCGAGCATATTCTGCCGCGCAGCGTTGTGTGTTTTGTGGCGTTAGCAGCCAAAGCAAAAACCGTCGGCGCGGAGATTCGCCGACGGTTTTGGGGTGGGACAAAGGGGATTGCTAACCTGTCCGAGCTGGACGATACGTGGCGGATCAGACCAAATTTAGGCGACACATAACGACCCAGCCGGTCTTTACCTTTGGCCTGCACGACATACTGCTTTCCCGTCTTGTGGATCGAATATTGCTGCATCATGATCGGAATCGCAGATTCACGATGAAGCTTGACCTGAGGTCGATCAAGCTAAAAGGAAACCCTCCACTGTCTCTGCAACCTCTGACGACCAGTCATATATTTGAAATTCGTCCGGCAGATGCTGGGCCGCAGCGAAATGCGTCAGAGCCCTAATTCCACGAAAAATCACAGTCCTACGAATTCGCTCGACGTCAAGTTGCCGAGCGAGGTAGTGCCTGCGGGATGCGTCAACGAGACGTCGCGGCTTTTCTTAGCGCGGGACTGGATCTGACAATGAACTTCTCGATCTCCACCACGAGGAAAAAGACGATTCCTCCGGCGAGCAGCCAAAGCCAGGCGGACTGTGGCAGCGCTTCGGTGTCAAAGATTGCGTGAAACGGCGGCGCATAGGTGAACAGAAGCTGCAGCACCACGACCACGCCAATTCCGTACCAAAGATAGGGATTGCCCATATGGGCGCGCACCGACAGGGAAGAGTCGAGCAAATAGCGGCTGTTGAGCAGGTAAAAGATCTGCCCCATCGTGATGGCGTTGACGGCGACCGTGCGCGCCAACGGATCAGAGGCGCCCTGCGCCTTCATCCAGAAGAACGCCGCGAGCGTATAGAGCACGAGCGCCGCGCCGACGAAAAGAATCCGCCATATCCCGAATCCGGTGACAATCGGCCGATCCATTGTGCGCGGGGTCCGCAACATCACGTCCGCCTCATGCGGCTCGAAGGAAATGGCGAGTCCGAGGGCGACGGATGTGACCATGTTCACCCACAGCACCTGCGGGGCGGTGATCGGCAAGGTAAAGGCAAACAGAATCGCGACCGCGATCACCGCGCCCTGGGCGACATTGGTCGGCAGCAGGAAAAGCATCGCCTTCTCGATATTGTTGTAGACGGTGCGACCCTCCTTCACTGCCGCCGAGATCGAGGCGAAATTATCGTCGGCGAGAATCATCCCAGCCGCTTCCTTCGTAACCTCGGTGCCCTTGATGCCCATGGCCACGCCGATATCTGCCTTCTTGAGCGCCGGAGCATCATTCACGCCGTCACCGGTCATGGCGACGATCTGTCGGTTGGCCTGGATCGCCTTCACAAGCCGTAGCTTGTGCTCCGGGCTTGCACGGGCGAAGACGTCCACGTCGCGCACACACTCCTGCAAGGCCGCATCGTTCATGGCCTCGATCTCGGTGCCAGCAACGGCGGTCGTGCCATCGCCGATGCCGAGCATTTTCGCGATGGCTGCCGCGGTGATCTTATGGTCGCCGGTGATCATCGTCACCCGTATGCCGCCGCCGTGACATTCCCTGACGGCGTCGATCGCCTCCTTGCGCGGCGGATCCATCAGTCCCACGAGGCCCAGCAGGATTAGATTTCTGGGAAGGTCCTCAGCCTTGAGGTTGCCTGCGGCCAGGGCCGGGGCAGGCAGCCAGGCGAGCCCCAGCACGCGCTCGCCCTGCGCGGCAAGCCGATCGCCCTCCCGCATGAAACGGCCGCGGTCGAGGGGCTCCAGAGCGTCCGCCGTCTGCTGCCGGTCGCAGTGATCGAGGATCACCTCCGGCGCGCCCTTCACGAGCAGCATCTCGCCGCCGGCCCCCCGGTTGAAGGTGGCCATGAACTTATGTTCGGATTCGAAGGGAATCCCGTCGATCCGTGGCGCAGCAGCGGTTTCCGCCGCACGGTCCATGCCGAGCTTGGCGGCGAAGGGATAGAGCGCGCCCTCGGTCGGGTCGCCCTCGACCTTCCACTTGCCGTCGTCCTGGAAAATTTCGGCATCGTTGCACAGCAGCGATACGCGGCCCATCAACACCAGCGTCTCGGGTGTGTCGCCGACCGGCTGACCGTTCGCCTTGACCTCACCCTCGGGCGCGTAGCCATCTCCAGTGACTTCATAGGCTTCGCCTGCCGTGATGACGGAGGTCACCATCATCTCCATCAGCGTCAGCGTACCCGTCTTGTCCGAGCAGATACGGGAGACTGACCCGAGGGTTTCGACCGCCGGAAGACGACGGATGATGGCGTTGCGTTCGGCCATGCGCTGTACGCCAATGGCGAGCGTGATAGTAATCAGCGCCGGCAGCCCCTCCGGGATCATCGAAACGGCAATGCCGACGACGGCCTGGAACAGCTCGACGAAGGTCTTATGACCGAGCCAATGGCCCCAGGCGAAGAGCAGAACGCCAACAACGGCGATAGCTGCGGTGATGACGTAGCCGAATTTCTTGATCTGACGCAGCAGGGGCGTTTCGAGCACCTGCACGTCTGCGAGCATCTGGTTGATGCGGCCGAGCTCCGTCTCGCCGCCCGTCGCCACGACGATGCCGGTCCCTCGGCCCGACACGACCATGGTGCCGGAGAACGCCATGTTCTCGCGATCCCCGACGGTCGCCTTGGCGGCGACCGGTGTGGTGACCTTCTCGGCAGGAACGGATTCGCCCGTCAGCGCCGCTTCCTCCGTGCGAAGATTCTTGGCGTCGAGAAGGCGCATGTCCGCCGGAATCCTGTCGCCCGATTCCAGAAGCACGACATCGCCCGGAACGAGATCCTCCGCCGGGATCACGCGGGTTTCTCCGGCGCGCACCACGCGGGCCTCAGCGGAGAGCATGTTGCGGATGGAATCGAGCGCCCTTTCCGCCCGTCCCTCCTGCAGGAAACCCAGAAGCCCATTGAGAATGACGACCGCGAAGATGATGGAAGCGTCGAGCCACAGACTCAGCATGAGCTTCACGAAGCCCGCTGCGAGCAGGACATAAATGAGGATGTTGTTGAACTGGGCGAGGAGCCGCATCAGCGGTCCCTGTTTTTTGCCTTGAGGCAGGCGGTTCGGCCCTTGGCTCTTCAGCCGCACGGCTGTCTCGGCCGCATCAAGGCCGAGCGCGCGGTCGACATGCAGTTGCCTTTCGACCTCCTCGGCCGGCATCGCGTGCCACGGCATCGATGCTGTCCCTAAAAACGTGACATCGCCTGAGTGCATGCTGGTTTTTCTCCGGTTGCGATGTGTTCTGGTGTGGAAGCCTCGCGCGGCTCAGGCCGTTGCCTTCGCTCGAGGGCCGGCACGGCCGAGAAGATGTGACGCCGAGCGCCAGGCGTGGTGTACGATCCGGTCGATCCGGCGCGCGGCGTCAATCCGGGTGAAGGCTTCGGTTGCGGTCAGTTCGCCCGGCGCCACGGCGGCGAGGGTGGCGGCGCGGTGATCGCGCTGCATGGCGTCAAGCGCGGTCGACGCCTTTTCGGCCTCGGCAAGAGCTGCGGCGACCTCGGCCGACGCCGCCCATCCGATCGGCTCTGCCTGCACGGTGAGAGCGGATTCGGCGGTGATGGATGCGCTTATCGTCTGCGTGGCCCGCATTGCCTGCTTGCAAAGCGCGGTCGCGCGCGGATCATGCGAGGCTCTAGGCCCTGTCCCTGCGGGCTCGCTGTCCCCGAGAATCTCGATAAGCCGCGAGGCGTGCTCGAGCGCGTGCAAGGTGCTCGTCATGCGGTGCCGCTCGGCTTCCGTCTGGGGCGGATCGTTCATACCCGAAAGGAATTCCCGAACCTGCTCAAGCGTGGCGGCCGCCGCCGCGATACCCTGCGGGGTTCCGCTGGAGGCGGCCGAAGCGGCCGTTGTCCCAAGGATATCCGCCACGACGCGCCGGGCGGTCTCGACGGCGATCACCGGATTGGAGAGCGCGCTCGGATCCAGCGCGCACTCCAGCGCGGTTTCCTTCGACGGCAAGAGCCGTTCCACGACGCGCGTAAACCACTGCGTTGCGGGGAGCAGCACCGCAACGCCGACGACGTTGTAGGCGGTGTGGTAGGCGGCAAGGAGCGTCGTCCCATCGACAGACGAGTTGAAGCGCGTCATCAACGCCACCGTCAGTGGGAAGGCGAGGATTGCGATAAGTGCCGCGATGAGCTTGAACAGCACATAAGCGAGGGCGAGACGTTTGGCCGTCACGCTCGCGCCGAGCGCGGCCATAGCCGAACTCGTCGCCGTTCCGATGTTCTGCCCGATGATCAGAGCGATGCCCTGTTCCAGGCTCACCGCCCCGGCGTAGAAGGCCGCGATGGTGACGGCGATGGCTGCCGTGGAGGACTGCATGACCGCTGTCATGGCGAGGCCGACAACGATCAGGATGAAAAGGCCTCCCCAACCGGCCGCCCAACTGATCCCCGGCATGCCGATCACTGCCGGGAGGTCGGACGGGTGCAGGCTCTCTGCAAGGCCGCCCATGCCCTGCTGGAGTGTGGTCAGTCCATAAAGCACCAGTGCGAAGCCTGCGAGCGCGCTGCCTGCCGACGCGATCCGTCCGCTGGCCAGCAGCTTGGTCAGAGCGCCGACGAAGATCAACGGCAGCGCGTAGGCCGAAAGCGAGACGCGCACACCGATCAGCGCCACCAGCCAGCCCGTGCCGGTTGTGCCGACATTGGCGCCGAACACCAGGCCAAGCCCTTGCGGGAAGGTCAGCAGCCCGGCGTTGACGAGACCGATCGTCGTCATGGTCACCGCGCTCGACGACTGCACCAGCAGGGTTATGATTCCGCCCCAGAAGGCGCCCGAGAGCGGTGTAGCCGCCGCTTTGCCAAGCACGGTTCGCAAGGAGGATCCTGCCAGCGCCTTCAATCCATCGGTCATGACAGTCATGCCGAGCAGGAACAGTCCGACACCCCCAAGAATGGCAATCGCGGTCAACATGGATGGACCGCGCCTATTTTTGTTGCTTGAGTTCCATCCGCGCCACGGCAAAATCCTTCATCTACTCCGGCGAGACGTTGGGGTATTCGAGGTTGAGATCGTTCACGACCTCGACGGCGGTGGCAACGACGAGACGCGTAAATCATTTGCTGTCGGCGGGCACCACGAACCAGGGCAAAGCCTTCGAGGCGGTCGCACGGCGAGCGTCCTACTGCCTTTTTGGCCTCTTTGAGGGCAGCTTCCTTCCGAATTTGCGTCGCACTCGGGATGAGATCGTCGATACCGGACATGGCTGATGACTCCTAGAAGTCTCCGGGGAAAAAGAGGGGTCAAATATGGTACTGACTCGCAAAGGCTCCTCTTCAGAATTTCTTCTTGATCTTCATGCGGCTGAGGTCGGGCTCGTCGTATCCATTTGATTTCTGCCGCTTTGGCAGCCTGACCTTCCCGAGCTCCATCTCCTCGTAAGGCATAAGGCTGAGAAAGTGCGCGATAATATTGAGCCGCGCACGGCGCTTGTCGTCGGCGTCCACCACATGCCAGCGGGCTTGCGGCGTGTCGGTGGCCGCGAACATCGCATCGCGGGCGCGCGAATAATCGTACCATCGCCTGTGGGATTCGAGATCCATAGGGCTGAGCTTCCAGGTCTTTCTCGGATCAGTGACGCGTGCCTTGAAGCGTTTCGTCTGCTCGTCCGGGCCGACCTCCAGCCAATATTTGACGAGACGCAAACCGGATTCAACGAAGTCACGCTCCCAGGCGGGGCATATGCGCAAAAAGCGCTCATACTGCTCGTCTGTGCAGAAGCCCAACACCCGCTCGACACCCGCCCGATTATACCAGCTGCGGTCAAAGATCGTGATCTCGCCGGCTGCGGGGAAATGCCGAATATAACGCTGGAGATAGATCTCGCTCTTCTCCCGCTCGGTCGGCGCGGGCAGAGCTACTACGCAAAATGTCCGCGGGCTCACGCGCTCGGTCAGCGCCTTGATGACGCCGCCCTTGCCGGCAGCGTCGCGGCCCTCGAACACCACCACGATGCGCTCGCCGCTCTTCCTCACCCAATTCTGAAGCTTCACCAACTCGCCCTGAAGGAGCTTCAGCGTTTTTTCATACGCATCGCGGGAGAGCTTCTGCGCCGATTCGGGTCGCGCCGCCGACACCAACGGTTCTGCCGCAACCGGGTTTTCGGAAGCCTCCTTCTTCGTCTTACGCTTGGTCATCTCTGTCTCCGCCTTGGCTGCTCCCTACAAATCCCTCACCGACTGCGCGATCACAACGTGCAGGCGGTCCACAGTTTGGATACCGAGTCTTTCCAGTGCGAGGCGCACGCGCTGGTGCTCATCCTTCCTGCGGTTTGCGCGATGCGGGATTGTCGGTCCTCTCGGGCGCGCCGAACCACGCGACATAAAGCGTCGGCAAGAACACGAGCGTCAGGACCGTTGCAACCAGCAAGCCGCCCATAATCGCGAATGCCATCGGTCCCCAGAACACCGTCGGCGCGATTGGAATCATGCCAAGCACGGTCGATACGGCGGTCAACATGATCGGCCGAAACCGGGAGCTGCTGGCGTCAACCGCTGCCTCCCACGGCGACTTGCCCATGGTGCGTTCGGCGTCGATCTGACCGATTAGAATAACCGCGTTCTTGCTGATCATGCCGAGAAGCGCGAGCACACCGAGAATCGCGACGAAGCCTAGTGGCCTGCCGGACAGCATCAACGCTGCAACGACACCGATTAGGCCGAGCGGCGCCACGCTCAGAACCATGAATAGTCTCGGAAAGCTCTGGAGCTGCACCATGAGGACCGTAAACATGACGAACAGCATCACGGGCACCACGGCTAACACGGATGCCTGCGACTTCTGGCTCTCCTCAACCGTGCCGCCCACGACCACGTTGTAGGGCTGAGGTAGCGTCTTCTTGAAGTTCTCGATCGCCGGCGACAACGACGTGACGATGCTTTCCGGCAACTTGTCGCCGACGATCGCAGCCTGGACCGTCAGGGTCGGGATGCGGTCCCGCCGCCAGATGAGTGGGAACTCCTGGTCATATTCAAAGGAAGCAAACTGGCTGAGAGGAACGGTTTGTCCGCCTGGCAACGCCACTTGCAGATTGCGTAGGCCATCAAGCGAAACCCTCTGCTCGTCGGTCGCGCGCGCCACCACGTTGACCAAATAGATATCGTCGCGGACCTGGGTGATGGGTGTGCCCGTGATGACTGCGTTCAGGACGGTCGCGATCGCCTGCGAGCTGAGACCGAGAAGACGCGCTTCGTTCTGGTCGACGCGGATCCGCACCTGCCGATCAGGCTCCATCCAGTCGAAATTCATCTGCTTGGTGTCCGGACTGGACGCAACGATCTGTCCAACCTTGAGCGCAATCTCGCGTATCCGTTCCACGTCGGGCCCACTGACCCGATACTGGATCGGCCATCCAACCGGTGGTCCAAGCTCGAGCGGCGAAACGAACGCAATGGCCTTAGGGAATTCCTGCGCCAGCAGCTTTTCGAGCTTGGAATGCAAGCGTTCCCGTGCGGCAACGTCCTTCGCGATCACCACGGTCTGCGTGAAGAAGTCGTTCGGGAGCTGGACGTTGAGGGGCAGATAGAAGCGAATGGCGCCGCGTCCAACATAAGTGCTCCATCGCGCCACATCGGGATCGGCCGCAAGCGCGGCATCCAGGCGCTTCGCGGCAGCCTCGCTCGCGTAGATCGAAGCGTTCTGCGGCAGGCTGACATCGACCAGCAGTTCCGGACGATCCGACGACGGAAAGAACTGCCGCGGGATCAATGGCATCGCGAGGACGGAGGCAACGAAGAGCGCCACCGACATCGCGATCGTCAGCCACTTGGCGCGCATCGCGAACGTCAGGAAGCTCCGGTACATACCGAAGATCCTGCCCTGATCCGCCGACCTGCTCTGCTTGGGCGGAACGAGGATCGCAGCGCCAAGCAGTGGCGTGAAGATGACCGCAACGAACCAGGACACCAGCAGCGCGATCGTAACCACGGCGAAGAGCGAGAATGTGTATTCGCCGGCCGAGCTTGCCGCAAAGCCCACCGGGATGAAGCCCGCGATCGTCACCAGCGTGCCCGCGAGCATCGCCATCGCATGGGTCCTGTACGCGAAGGTTGCCGCCTCGATCTTGCTGGCGCCCTCCGCCAGTTTGGTGAGCGTCGCGTCGGTCGTCGTCATCGCATCGTCGACCAGCAATGCAAGCGCGATGATCAGCGCGCCAAGCGATATTCGCTGCATGTCGATGCTGAGCAGGCCCATGATCGGAAACACGATCGCCAGCGTGAACGGTATGGCGAGCGCGATGATCAAGCCCGGTCGCACGCCGAGGCTGATGAAGCTCACCACCATAATGATGGCGATCGCCTGAATCAGCGAGACCATGAACTCGCGGATGGCGTGGTCGACCACAACGGGCTGGTCCGCGACCAGGTTTGGCTCGATTCCGATCGGGAGCTCTGCAGTGATCTGCGCCATTGCCTTTGTGACGTTGGCACCAAGCGCAAGGACATCCCCGCCATCTCGCATGGCGATTGCGAGCCCTATTGCCGACTTGCCGTTGACCCGAAACATCGGATGGGGCGGGTCGGTGTATCCGCGCCGCACCCGCGCAATATCGCTCAAGCGAAGCATGCGCCCGCCCGCGGAGAAGTTGATGTCGGCTATGTCATGTTCGGACTGGAAGCTGCCCGACACACGAATCGAGATGCTTTCCGCACTCGTCTCGATCGTTCCCGCCGGACGCACGATGTTTTGCGACTGGAGCGCCGCAATGAGGGCGGACCGATCGACTCCGAGGGCCGCAAGCTCTTTGGTAGAGAATTCGACGAAGATCACCTCGTCCTGCTCGCCCAAGAGCTCGATCTTCGATACGTCAGGCACGAGAAGCAGCTTTGAGCGGATATCCTCGACCTGGTCGCGCAGCTCACGCTGGGAAAATCCGTCGCTGGTAAAGCCGTAGATGATGCCGAATGTATCGCCAAATTCGTCATTGAACCCGGGCCCGATCACACCGGCGGGTAGCGTATGACGCATGTCACCGATCGACTTGCGCACGTGGTACCAGGTGTCGGCAACCTCTTTCGCGTTTGCGCTCCCGTTCAGATTCACGAAGACGGTCGAGATCCCCGCTCTCGTGAAGCTTCGCAGGAAGTCGAGATGCGGTGTCTCCTGCAGGCGACGTTCGAGACGCTCTGTCACCTGCTTCATGGTGTCTTCCACGGATGCGCCGGGCCAGGCGGCCTGGACGACCATGGTCTTGATGATGAAGGCGGGATCCTC
Source organism: Nitrobacter sp. MLSD-S21 (assembly GCF_058809865.1). Classification (NCBI taxonomy): domain Bacteria; kingdom Pseudomonadati; phylum Pseudomonadota; class Alphaproteobacteria; order Hyphomicrobiales; family Nitrobacteraceae; genus Nitrobacter; species Nitrobacter sp. MLSD-S21. The sequence goes on from NZ_JBXASZ010000002.1 coordinate 95,356, forward strand.
GTTGCGGCCCAGCTTGAAATAGGACAGCGCACCGGCAACCACCGCGATGATCATCATGTAGACGACCAGCGAGCGGTGCTTCAGCGCCCAATCAGAAAGATTGATTCTGTTCATTGCTCTGACCCGAGAACGCGGACCTTCTGACCCGGATGAAGCGCCTGGACGCCGGCGGTGACGACGATCTCACCGGTATCAAGCCCCTGAGAAATGACCACTTGAGCTTCATCGAACCGAAGCACGTCCACGTTGCGCACCGCGACGGTATTGGTAGCCGGATCGACGATCCATACTGCGGGGCGCTGGTTCATCCGGGTCAGGGCGGACGATGGAATATCGATCATCGGCCCCGCACTCGTGCTCACCCGCCCGACGACCGTCGCGCCCAGCCGCATCGCCGGCGGGGGGTCAGTTAGACCGACCCTGACCTCGAAGGTCCGCGTCATGGCGTTGGCCTGCGCGGCGATCTCCCGAATGCGCCCTTTCGCGTTTATTGTCGGATCATCAGCCAGGCTGACTTCGACCTCCGGATCGGCGGATGCCGACCTGACCAATTGAGAGGGGACGTCGAAGACCGCATCGCGGCCGTCTTGCCGCGCGATCCTCGCAATCATCTGCCCGACCTGGACCACCTCGCCAGCCCCCGGGCCGGTTGCGGTTATCACGCCGGGCGCATCGGCCGTCAGTTCGGTGAAGCTAACGAGATCATGCGCGGCACTTAGTTGCGCTTCCGCCGCGTCAACCTGCGATTGCGCGGTTTGCTGCGCCTGGGTCGCAACATCGAAATTGGCACGCGTTGTCCAGCCCTGCGCCAGGAGCGTCTCCTGACGGTTGAAGTGATTGCGCGCCTGCGTCAATTGCCCCTGGGCCGCAGCAAGAGCTGCCTGGGCCTGACGGAGCCCATTCAGCTCGTTCTGCGGCTCCAATCGCGCCAGCACCTGGCCTGCTTTGACCCTGTCGCCAATCTTGGTTTCGTTGTTCAGCAGCCGCCCGGAGATTCGGAATGCAATGTTCACTTCATCCTCAGCTTCGATCCGTCCGGAAAACGTCAGGGGTGTCGTGACCTTGCGCTTTTCCACGGTCGACGTGCGCACTATTCGCGGAGCGGGTGTGTCATTCTTAGCCTCTTCTCTCCCGCAGGCTCCCAGCGTCAACGCACATGTTGCTACCACGAGTGCCATCGTCGGGATTTGGTAGGGGATCGTTCGAGCGCCGCACGTAACCATGATGAGCCCTTCCGGTTCCGGAAACATGCCATGCGGTCTCCCGAGGCCCGACGGCATCCGCGGTACTTTCCGCGGCAGTTTGCCGGTAGTCTTCCCGAAATGAACGACCTCGCCCATTGGTAAATCTACCGATGGCACCGGATGCAATCGTGGTCAGCCGCGGGACGCAGGTCATCGGACGCTGACGCGCACCCGCAAGGCACCAGGGTCTAGGAAATTCCTGAGGCTTGATCAGGCAATCACCTGATATTCCTCCTTCCAATCGATGGCGCATAGTGGGCAAAGGTCCAGATGGGATATTGACCCAGGCTGATGTTAAGGTCGCGAGGTCACTCGACGTAACTTTGACGCCGAGTGCTGAGACCACTGGGTCGACGCGATCACCGAGACGCCGGAAATGGAGCTGAAGACGCATGGGGTTACACGCGGCTTTCCGAGCGGCATGGTTCCTCTGCCTCTGGCTCGTGCTTGCGGGAGCTGATCCTGCAGACATTCCTGCCGCGATCGTCGCGGTCACCGCCGCGACCTGGACGAGCTTGCGACTGCTCGAGCCCGGCACATCGCGGCGCTCGCTTGGCGCCATCTTCCAACTGGCAGTGCTCTTCCTGTACCATTCCATCGTGGCCGGAGCGGACGTGGCAAGGCGCGCCCTCGATCCCCGGCTGCCCCTGCGCCCGGGATTTATCGGCTATCCAACCAGCCTGCCGCGTGGCATGCGCCGCAACGTATTTACAACGCTTACCAGCCTGCTGCCCGGCACGGTTCCGGCCGGAGATGAGGACGGACAGCTCATCTATCACTGCCTCGACGTTGAACAGCCCGTGGCCGCAGAGCTTGCTGCGGAGGAAGCGGCCTTGGTTCGAGCGCTCTACAATGACTGAGTTCCTGACTGCCGCGGTCGGCTTCATTCTGGCCTTGCTGGCGCTCGGGCTGGTGTCGATTCTGCGCGGGCCGGGAGATGCTGACCGCATGATGGCGACGCAACTGATCGGGACCGGAGGTATTGCAACGTTGCTGCTGCTCGGCACCATCACCGCCGTACCGGCGGCAATCGACGTAGCGCTGACCTTGGCGCTTCTCGCCACCTTCGCATCCATCGCGTTCGTTAAGAAGGGGCTCTCCCGCCTCGAAGCCGATGGCGCCGCATCGACGGAGGATGAATGAGCGTCGTACTCGACATGATGACGGTGGCGGCGGTGACGGCGGGCGCGTTCTTCTTTTTGGCCGGCACAATCGGCCTGCTTCGCTTTCCCGATACGCTGACGCGTCTCCACGCGCTTACCAAAGCGGATAATCTCGGCCTTGGCCTCGTTGTGCTCGGGTTGCTACCGCAGGCAGGGAGTGTTCGCGACGGGTTGAAACTGGTCAGCATCTGGTTACTCGTGCTGCTCGCGGGTGCGACGGTCTCGCAGCTGATCGCGCGCGCTGCGCGCCAAGGCGAATCGCACAGATGAGCATCACGACCATCTTCGAGATCCTGCTCGCCGCGGTGGTGCTGGGCCTCGGCATCTGGACCATCGCCGTGCGCGAGACCTTTTCGGCGACGGTGGGTTTCGTCACTTACGGACTGCTGGTCGCACTGATCTGGGTACGGCTTGAAGCCGTCGACGTGGCGCTGACTGAGGCCGCGATCGGCGGAGGGCTCGGCGGCGTATTGCTGTTGGGCGCGGCCGCCCGGTTGCGGAATGCCGACCTGGTGGCGGGGGAAGCGCCGGGCAAACTGCTGCGCGTGAGCGCGGCTGTGTTATCGGGGCTCACGGCCGCTGCGCTGGCCGGAGCGATCCTGCTCCTACCCGATCCCGCTCCAACGCTTGCGCCAGCCGCTCTAGCTAATTCCTGGGCGACGAGTCTGACCAACCCTGTCACCAACGTGCTGATGGCGTTTCGCGCCATGGATACCATGCTCGAGAAAGTCGTGCTCTTACTGGCCATCATCGGCGTCTGGTCGCTTGCACCTGACATCGCCTGGGGAGGCCATCCTGGGCCGCGTCACCAGGCGGATCCGCGTGGCATCCTCGCGTTTCTCGCGCGCCTGTTGCCGCCGGTCGGCATTGTCGTCGGAATCCATATCTTCTGGACCGGCGCCAACCATCCCGGCGGAGCTTTCCAGGGTGGCGCGATTCTCGCGTCCATGTGGCTGCTGGTCATCATGGCCGGGCTAATCGACACGCCACCTGTAAGCCGCCGATGGCTACGGTTCATCCTTATTGCCGGGCCAAGCCTGTTCCTGGTCGTCGGCCTTGGGGGACTCTGGTTCGGCACCGCATTCCTTTCTTATCCGCCGTCGATGGCCAAGCCACTAATCCTTGGAATCGAGGTCGCGATGATCCTGACGATCGCAGCAACCCTCGGCCTGCTGCTTGCTGGCGCGCCGGAACGGAATGCGAAGCCATGAGCGCAGTGACCGTGTTCGGATTGTGTGCCGCAGCCGCGGTCGGACTTGGGCTCTATGGCCTGATCACCAATCCGCAGCCACTTCGCAAGATCATCGCCTTCAATCTGCTCGGCAGCGGCGTATTCCTTCTGTTCGGCATCGTTGGACGACGGGGTGCTGCAGCGAGCATCGGCAGCGACCCGGTACCGCAGGCCCTGGTGATCACGGGCGTCGTCGTCGCGTTTTCCGCAACCGCTTTGGCGATCGCGCTGCTGCTGCGGTTGTTCCAAACAACAGGCTCCACGACGTTACGCATTGGCGCCTCGCCGGGCGAGGCTCCGACCCGTCCGGTGGCTGATGCTGCCTCCCGCCCCTGCGCTTGACGCCATGACGACCACGAGCGGTTTCCTGCTGGTGCTGTCGATCATCGTCCCGATCGCAGGCGTCTTGCTGGCCTTCGTTTTGGGCGACCGCTACGTCAAGCTGGTCGCCTGCGGGATTGTCCCGCTCGCGTCGGCGATTGCAATGGCAATCCTCTTCGCGCTTCCGCAGAGCAACGGCCCCCTCGTTTATCTGCTCGGCGCCTGGCCGCCGCCACTCGGAGTAGCGCTGCGTGCGGACGGATTGTCGGCAGTGATGCTCGCTGCGACCGCAGTCGTAATCTCAGGGGTCGCTGTCTTTGCTGCTCCCGATTTCTCACCAGCTTCGACCCAAGCCCGCACGCCATTCGCGTTCTGGATCTTGCTGCTGGCGATCTGGGCGGCGCTGAACACGATCTTCCTGGCTGGAGACCTCTTCACACTCTACGTTGCCCTGGAACTGTTGACATTCGCCGCGGTGCCGCTGGTTTCACTCGACGGCCGCGCCGAGACGCTGCGCGCCGCGATGCGGTATCTGCTCTTCGCGTTGCTAGGCTCGGTTCTCTACTTGATGGGCACGGCACTCATCTATGGTCTCTACGGCACGCTCGATATCGTGCTGTTATCGCGTCGCGTCAGCGCAGAGCCGATCTTGCTCGTCGCAGCCGCGTTAATGACCACGGGTCTTCTGGCCAAGACCGCGCTATTCCCGTTGCACCTTTGGTTGCCGCCTGCCCACGCCGGCGCGCCGGCAGCCGCCAGTGCGATCCTGTCCGGCCTAGTGGTGAAAGGATCTTTCTTCATCGCCGTTCGGATCTGGTTCAACGTTATGCCTGGCCTGCCTGGCTTCGCCGCCACACAGTTGCTCGCCGCGCTGGGAGCCGCTGCGATCGTGTTCGGGAGCGTCGTGGCGCTGCGGCAGGAACGCCTCAAGCTCCTGATCGCTTATTCGACCCTGGCCCAGATCGGGTATCTCTTCCTGATGTTTCCGCTCGCGTTCGATGCCGCCGGCCGTTTTCAGAATGGTGGCGCCCTGGCTGGCGGTCTGCTTCAGGCCTTCTCTCACGCCACCGCGAAGGCCGCGATGTTCATGGCCGTCGGATCGATCTACGCATCGCTCGGCCACGATCGCATCATGGGGCTGCGCGGCGCGGCAAGGGCTCTGCCCCTGAGTGTTCTGACCTTCGCGCTGAGCGGCATCGCGCTGATGGGCGTACCGCCGAGCGGCGCGTCCCTTGCGAAGGATCTACTACTCCGGTCTGCCGCGGGCAACGGCCAGTGGTGGTGGGAAATCGGGCTCCAGACGGGGGGGATGTTTACGGCCGCCTATGTCGTGCTGGTTCTGGCTTACGCGCTCGCTCCCTCGGACAAGCCGATCGCCTTGGCTGGCCCCACGCGGCTCATTCGGGACGCGGCGCCGCTTGTCCTGGCGCTTTGCTCGCTATTGTCGGGCCTCGTGCCTTGGGGGCCATATCTACCGATCCCGCACGACATAGGATCATACCTTCCCAGCCTCGGGACGCTTTCCAAATTGCTTTTCCCTGTCCTGGGAGGCGCGATCCTGGCGATCCTCCTCAGCCCCTGGCCGCATGCACTCGGGTCGTCGACCGCCCGGAACACCCTCGCGACAGTTGTCGGTCCATTCCGACGCGGCTGCCTTGCCTTCGGCAATCTCGTCGAAAAGGGCAACGAGACTCTTTGCCAATGGCCTGCGGCAAGCATCTCCCTTCTCCTGCTGGCGCTGATGTTTGGCGCGTTGATGCTCGCGGCCATTTGAGAAAGCGGACACGTGATCTCCAACGACACGCGGATCGTCCCGATCGGAGGATCAGGAACGTTCATCCCCGCGCCGGAGCTGGGATGTCCCGCAAACGAACCCTCGACTAGTCTCGGCCATCGCGCCCGCGATGGGTGCGGTCTCGGAAAGTTTCGGGGGACTTTTGGTCGGCGTGCTCCTCCTCAACCCGATCATCGGCGCCGCGTCCGGCGCGTTGACGGACTTCGGCATCAACGATGCCTCATGAAGGAACTGTCTGCGACGCTCAGCTCGGCGACGCCGCCTGCTATTACTCTGATCGGATTCCGCGCTTGTGATGACAGATTTGGTGATGTCGATCCTGAGATGGTATTCGTCATCGAACCGGCACAACGTTGGGAATCCAAATGATCTCCGACGGCTAAGATGAAGTCACGCTACAGGCTGAGCAGCATTCGACAGGGCATCTTTTAGCTTCTCTTCCTGCTCTGACGACAACGAGGAGCGGATCACGTGACCCTTGAAGTCCGACAGCCGAGCGAGAATTTTTTCTGGCTGAGCTTTACGGATCAGTAGAAAGAGCGCGGAGGTGCCCGGTTTGAGCGTCTCGCCGATCGATTTGATGAGATCGTCATTGATTCCGTAATCTATCATATTGCCGGCCAGCGCGCCGGAGCCAGCGCCAACGGCTCCGCCGAGCGCAAAGCCAGCCAGTGGATTGAGAAATAGAAGGCCGATCAGGGTGCCCCACATCGCGCCGCGCAACCCGCCCGTGGCCGCGCCATAGCTCGTCAGGCTGACGCTTTGCTTGATCCTGACCTTGCCCTCGGGGTCGCGAATGGCGATGACAGCATCTTCCAGATCGATCAGGTATTCGCTTTGCAAACGGTTTAGCTCAGTTAGAACCCGATCGGCATCATCTTCCTTATCAAAACCGACTACCAGGAATTCAGCCATAGCAATTCCTCCAAGCAGTAGAACCGAACGTCTCCAATCTCAAAGCATTCAGGTAGCGTACCTCGCAGGGTAGAAAAATGACAAGCAGGGAATCATGTCCGTCCGTTACGTATGGTGAGATAAATGGGCTGCTTCGCCATCAGCGCTTTTCGTCATGGATTGCAATAGCTCACGCCTCGGAAACCGCGCGCCGCCTTTGACTCAACTTGCACAAGCGACAGCTTCTCGAAATTAACCGATCCACCTCTGCCTCTTATGCGGCAATAACCCCGTAAACGTTACGACGCGACCTGCCGCGCTCATTGCTGAGAGCATCGGCCAGTCTCACGATACACCACAGGCTGATCGAGCGGCGCATGAAGACAGCTGTCGCCAACGACCGCATCGCCGCTTCATCGTCTTGGGTCGCCCAGGCAAACCGGGACTGCTTGATTCAGCTTACCCAGTTCGGGACTGAACAATTAGTCCCGTTTTGGCTCGGATGCTCCGGGTGGTCCTGGCGGCCCGGGTGGTCCTGGAGGCCCGGCAGGTCCGCAGTTTTGTATCACCACGTCACGGCTGTGGGATCCGGAGGTGACCTTGACGACGCAGGTTGCAGGAAACTCCTGGCCGGTCCATCTGAACCCACCGGTAGCCGTACTCTTAACTTTCACCGTCCTGGTTGGGTTAATCTTGATTTCGACGGTTGAGTCGTCCGTACGCCGGATCCGACCCTCAATCGTCAAATCTCCTCGCCTGATGCTGGCAGTCGTAATAAAGATATCTGCAGATGCATTGATCGGCCATGCGGCCACAAAACAGGTGGCGGCGCCCGCGGCAACGTTAACTAGCTTCGAAAGCATGGTGAACATCCTCCATACCCGAACTTAATTTTCATCACGGAAATGCACTCGACGCAAGAACGAGCGATGATTTGTGGTTTCGCTCACACTTGCGACAGCCTGCGCTCCATCCCGGAGGCGCGCTTTGGCTGGAGCTTCATTTTAGGTCGATAGCGCCAGATGCGTTGATTGAGCTGCATATGTACCTCCGTGGCTCGTGTGAACATGGCCACAGCAATTGCTTCGCTGCGCGCCTGTATCCACTCCAAAACGAGGTAGCCCCATCAGAACAGCAGGTCAGAGTTAGTATTATCCTTTTTTGGGATAATCCCGTCTCGGGATCAGCTTGCCCGGGCGATGACCATTTCCGCCCGCGGGATCGGCAAAACCGTCCACTCCTCAGATCAGGCCGCCTTCTGCGCCCTGATGGTGGCTGCCCGCAAGCAGGCCGGCCTGACCCGACATGAGCTGGCGCGCCGGCTGAAGCGTCCCCAATCCCTTGTCGCCAAGTACGAAGGCGGCGAGCCCACATCTCATCTATTATTTAGAAGAACGACCCGTTGGCCGGTTGAGACTCTCTCTCGCACATCAAAATAACAGCGAGGCATCGGCGGTTCCTGATGGCAGACAACCCGTAAGCGCCAAATCATTCCCGCTTAATGACCTCGTCGACATCAACGGTGACGATTACTTTTCCCTCAGCGTCGGTAACCTGGATATCGTCAGGAGGCTTTCCGCCAAACTTCACGGCCTCGAGCAAAGCCTCCCGTGCGGAGGATTCTGCAACGCTTCGGGCAGATTCTCGGTCCGGAAGTTGCTCGCCTTCATCATCCGCCAGCAGCTTATCGCCTGTTCTAGCGTTAAAGTGAAATAACGGCATCCTGAACCTCCTCTCTCTCGCTCAACTTTTCAAGTCCGAAAAGCCGTCAGTGTTCCAGACTTCGTTTGTGAAACTCACTTTCGCGGTGAGGACAGCATCGCAAAGTCGTGCTGCAAGGAAGGTATCGCCCAGAGCCTCTCACTACACCTTGTCGAAGGAATAACCTGGAAACCGGCTATGACGGTTGGCGGTCGCTGCGATCCGAATGATGGTTGAGATGTACGAGGAGCGCGCAAAGCAGAACGGATCGTTTTCGGGGGAAAGGACTTAAGATAGTGCTGCCTTTGCAGCTACCCGAACTTGATGCGTAAATTCGTGTAGCTATGTGGCATGGCTGATGTGAACCGGTCGATTGAAGGAGCGAGGATGAGCAAGCGTGACGTAGGCATCGGCAAAGGTGGCGAAACCCACCAAGTGGCGAGTGGCGGATCCGACGCGATGACGACCAACCACGGCGTGCCGATCAGCGACAACCAAAACAGCCTCAAGAGCGGCGCGCGCGGCCCCACGCTACTTGAGGATTTCGTGCTTCGGGAAAAGATCTTCCACTTTGACCACGAGCGCATTCCGGAGCGAATCGTGCACGCCCGCGGCTCCGGCGCGCATGGCGTGTTCGAGGCGACGGATGATATCTCCGACCTATCCAAGGCAGCGGTGTTTACGAAGGGGGAGAAGACCGAGGTGTTCGTGCGCTTCTCGACCGTCGCTGGCGGGGCGGGCTCGGTTGACACACCACGTGACGTGCGCGGCTTTGCGGTGAAGTTCTACACGCGCGAGGGAAACTGGGACCTCGTCGGCAACAACATCCCGGTCTTCTTCATCCAGGACGCCATCAAGTTCCCCGACCTCGTCCACGCTGTGAAAATGGAGGCCGACCGCGCCTATCCGCAGGCTGGCAGCGCGCACGACACTTTTTGGGACTGGGCGTCGCTTATGCCCGAGACCACCCACATGCTGATGTGGGCGATGTCTGACCGGACGCTGCCGCGCTCGTTCCGGATGATGGAAGGGTTTGGCGTCCACACATTTAAGCTGGTCAACGCGTCCGGCAAGGCGAGCTTCGTCAAGTTCCATTGGAAACCGCGGCTTGGGCTGCAATCGACGATCTGGGACGAGGCACTAAAGCTCCAATCAGCCGACAATGATTATCAGCGCCGCGACCTATTCGAGGCGATCGACACCGGCACTTTTCCAAAGTGGGACCTTGGCATCCAGGTCTTCGACCAGGCCTTCGCGGATGCGCAGCCTTATGATGTGCTCGACGCGACCAAGTTGATCCCAGAGGAGGACGTGCCGGTCCGGCTGATCGGCACGCTGACCCTGAATCGGAACGTCGATAACTTCTTCGCCGAGACTGAGCAGGTGGCCTTCCTGCCGAGTAACATCCCACCGGGCATCGACTTCTCGAACGATCCGCTGCTGCAGGGCCGGCTGTTCAGCTACATGGACACCCAGAACTCGCGGTTGGGTACGACCAACTTCCACCAGATCCCGATCAATGCGCCGCGCTGCCCGTTCGCCAACATGCAGCGCGACGGGAAGATGCAGACGCTAGTGCCCAAGGGCCGCGCGAACTATGAGCCTAACAGCCTTGCCGAGCATGGCGAGGACGGTGGTCCCCGAGAGACGCCGAGCGGCTTTGCGACGGCCAACCTCACCTCCGGCCCGGATGAGACCGGCGACAAGCAGCGCGCGCGCTCGGAGAGCTTCGCAGACCACTACAGCCAGGCGCGGCTGTTCTACCGCTCGCAGGACGAGCACGAGCAGGCACACATCGCTTCGTCGTTCGTTTTCGAGTTATCGAAGGTCGGCCTGCTAGACGTGCCACGGCGCATGGTCGCGAACCTGCGCAACGTCGATGAGGACCTCGCTAGGCGCGTTGCGGAGGGGCTCGGGATCGAGCTGCCGACGAAGGCCAAGGCGGCGCGGGAGCCGGTCGACATGGCATCGTCCGATGCGCTCTCGATCCACAAGAACATGAAGGATACGCTGGAGGGACGCGCGGTCGGTATCCTGATCGCTGACGGCACCGACGCGGGTCAACTCGACGCTGTTGTCGCGGCCGTAACAAGGGCGAAGGGCAAGGCCGTAATAATCGCGCCCAAGATTGGTGGCGCAACGCTGTCGGATGGCAAGATCCGCAAGGCCGATGGCCAGCTCGCCGGTTCGCCGAGCCAAATCTTCGACGCGGTCGCGATCATCCTGTCGGACGAGGGCTGTCAGGCGTTGCTCAAGGAGGGTGCGGCGGTCGAGTTCGCGATGAACGCCTTCGCGCACCTGAAGGCGATCGGCGCCAGCGACGGCGCGCAGCCCCTGCTCGACAAGGCTGGCGTCGGGACGGACGAAGGGGTTACCGGGCTGGACAGCGCCTTCGTCAAAGCGGCGGCGCGACGCTTCTACGATCGCGAGCCGACGCTTCGGACGTTGGCTTGAGCCGCCCGACAGATGGCATCGCCAACGCTTGGGACGAGGTGGTGCGGACCGTCGCGTTTGTCGGTGCGGGCCCACGACGATCTATACGCTGTGCGCATTTGTCGATGAGACGACCGCACCGGCAAGGGTGACGATCTTTGAGGCGCAGCCGCGCGCGCGCTTAGTGCGCCTCGGTATCGATCCCGACATGATAGACGGCCGAACTTTCTATCCGCAGCTGGCGTTGGGCGGTTCCCGCACCTCGGCGACGAGTCGCTGCAGCGGTTCAACCGCTACCTGAAGCCAGTGTTCGTCGACGAATATGCGACCGTTCCCCACCTCTCGATTGAGCGAATGCTCGCACTACATAGCGGCGGCCGCCTGGACGTGATCGCGTTGGGGCGCGAACATCGCGTCGGCAGCCACGGTCTTGGTCGACGGTGAGCGGCACCACTTTCCGGCGTTCGTTGACGCAACCGGCCAGCGAGCGCTGGAGTTCGTCGTCGGCGCGGCGCTGACCGGCCGCGCCATGCGGTCCGGCGCGGACGTTGCCGAGCTGAAGGGGGCGACTTAACGACAGTAATCAGCTGCCGTCGATGGTGGAGGCCACGAGCGTGAGGCCGGGATGCCGAGACGTTCCTGTGTTCCAAACGTACTCAGGAACCATTGGGCAGGATCTCTGTTTTCAAGATCCCACTATGGAACGGCATGGAACAGCGAATTAAAAAGGCCACCCTCGCTGAAATGCCAAGAGAAATGGTCCTGTCCCAAAAGCTAAATCGACCATAGAGTCCTTGCCAACGATCAAGATCACTCGAAATCTTGGGCCAGCGTCGCTACATTGACCATCTGACAATTCAGATCATTTAAACGCGGTTGCGGCGTTAGAGGTGGAAAAATCACGCCGCGCGTCTATTTCCATTTCGACCCGCGCTTCGTAGCAGCCTCGCCCGCCACACGCGGGCGCCAACTTTTGTCAGCGCCGGCCCTTTTGAGGGTTCTCGGTATTGACCTTCATTCTTAGCACCTCTTGCAATCTCCTATCTACCTCCGGCTGCATTCTCGGGTTGGCGGCCGTAGCAATCACTTGCCCGTGCTCGTCGCTGCACACATTAGCCGCGCAGCCATAAGCCCGCAGAAGCTGTTCGACAGCTACGACTGGCTGAGGCTGCTGCGGGAGCGGCGTCGGTATATGCAACTGCGATCCTTCAGGCCGCATATCTTCCATTCTTGGTCTTATGTCCTCTTCTCCCGGCTTGCTTTTGGTTCGGATCCTCCCGCTTGTTCTTGTCCTGTAATTGGTCGTTTGGGTCGGCCTGGGGGCTCTATTTTTTGTCGACATGTTAAGATCCTATTTTCGCTCAGACTTCGCTCTTGAGGACGCCGAACGTTGAACGCATGCGGTCAGGCTCGGCTCTCATCGCCGAGTCATCAAAAATAACGTCCCAAAACTGTCGCAGTTTCCTCCAGAGAAAATTTAGTTAATCAGTGGTTGACATCATCGCCGCGGTTAGGGCTGCCTTGAATCTGGCGCGGCGCTCGAGCTCCTCGTTATCGCGGAGCTGCTCAGCTACGAACTTGACGTCGGTCTTCATGTTGCGATCGCGCTCGGCAACCTGCGTCACGCCAGACGACACGATGCTGCGCTGAACAAGGATCGTCGCGCGCACCTCAGCGACGAGGCATATCGACACACCTTCAGTCATCAGCGTATCAACCTCGATTTGATCCGTGCGGTCTTTTGTCGGAGCGCGACCGCCGCATCCCTGGTCGCAGACTTGACTATGAATTTCAGTTCCGCGGCAGTCTGATTGAGATCGCCCTTGGCGACAGAGGTAACCCCGCGCAAGATGGCGTCTCCGCGCTCTTTGCAGCCGCATGCTATAGCAATCGCCACTCAGGACGTCGGGTAGTTGGTTCGCAGTGGGATGCTCATATTCAGTTTACTGATACCGAATGCCACTGCGGCCGTATCCCTGCCGTGCTAGTCTTAATCTATGGCCCATCCGGTCCGGAGGACTAAGCTATGGCTAAACGTGAGCAACGCGGGAACCGCGAAGCAAAGAAGCCGAGGAAAGAAAAATCCAAAGTGAGCGCGGCGGCGCGGAAGGTGCGCCTTGTATCTTGCTTCCCTTTTTCCAGATAAGCGTCACCGATGACGACCGTCTTGAGCGGCGTGTCCTCAATTTTCGTATTTGCCTTTGCGACCGTCATGCCCTCGACGTCGAGTGAGACGTCTTTAATGGCCGGGTTTAGCTGCCGAAGGGCGGCTAATCCGGTGGATCGGCATAAATCCAGCTCTGGATCAGGAGTTTGAGCCGCAGCGGATTCGACAGACGCACATATTGCGATAAGCGCTAAAGCAACGGTCGCTTTCCAGACAATCATTTTGATCCTTCCGAATTAGCCGTGGAGCGCGGTCGGCGTACGCGGGCGATATTCCGCCGCGCGTAACGCCGGAACCCCCGCTTACAAGGAATAATAATCGTCGACCGCTTTAGGGCGATTTGGATCCGACCAGTTCCAGTTGTTCTCGTCTGCATACTTTGGTGCGCCGTTGAGCTTATCCACCGTAATTCCGGTCCGATAGCCGCCAAGCGTGGTGTCATACTTCAAGCTGTGCCAGGGAAGCGGATAATGGTCGTTGCCTATGCCGAGGAAGCCACCAAAACCGAGAACTGCATACGACACGCGGCCGCTCGTCTTTTCAATCATGACGCGCTCAATCGAGCCGATCTTCTGGTCGTCGGGGCCGTAGACAGCGGTACCCTCGACCTTGTCGCTACCGATCAATGTGCCGGTCTCTCTTTCTTCAACAGCCATGCAACCCCTCCCTTGTTAGGTTAGGAAGGGAAACCGAGGGGCATCTCGATTGTTCCAGGCACGGGCAGACGACTAGCTGCGATGCTGAAACAAAACGCGTCTCAGGAACGTCCAGGCGATTAGCAGGTTGTCTGGCATGGCACATAGCAAAGATCACGGCATCATTCGCGACGAGAAGGGGCAAGAACAGCCCAAGGATCTAAAGCGCGTACAACAGTCCGGGATGCAAGAACAGAAGGACGCGGCCAAGCAGCCTGAGTCACCGGGACAGCCAGCAGGCGGGGAATAGTACCGCGCAGGATACCGCCGAAGACCTAGATCGCCGCAAAACGGTCCGCTGCGATACTGCTCAGTGGTACGAAAAGCCTTGGGGAATATGACGTGAATTCCATCGTGTGGACTGATCAAGCCAGAACAGCCTTCCTTGAGCTTTCGCTCGCACAAATCTCTTCCCAGAAGCAACAACTCGCACATCAATTAGCAATCCTCCGAAGACTACGGCATGAATTGGACAATGAGAACGTGCTCGCCGAGGAACTGCCTCGAAAACGGCGGCCGGTTCATGATCAGATATTGAAAATTATCGACGAGGCGGGCGCGGTCAGCGCATCCGAGCGAACACGTTGCTTCGATCCGTCGCCAACACCAAAGGTCCGTTGAGGTCCGCTCCATGAAAGACCTTCTGAACAGGCTCCAAAAGTTGAAAGACGACGCGGAGGATTGCGCTCTCATCAGCAGGCTCGCGACGGATCTGCATAAACGCAAGGCATTCGCCAAACTCGCAGAAGACTACAGAGCGATGATCGCAACGCTCGAGACGAGCATTGAGGAAGCAAGGCGCGATACGAGCGCTTAAAGAACCTCAAAACGAACGACTGAGATTGCTCTCAAAAATTCTTGGTATGCTCGGCTCCAGAAGTCGTTATTTTGGAGCCTTCTTCATGTGCCTGGTCACTTCCACACTGCACGCCTCTTGCCTACAGCTTCTTGGCCTCATCTGGCTGTGAACGTTACCGCTAGCCAGCGGCCTCCTGCTCAGAAAGGCCGCGCGCCGCTGACGGCTCTCCGGTGGGACGCAGCCGTCGATACCTATTTGAGATGAACCTTAATCTTCTCACATATAAGCAATCGACCGTACAGCATAGACGAGGTTAGACTCTATGCGCCATGGTGCGCCGTGCGCGCTCCTAGCCCTTTCTAGTATTGCGACAAGTTGACACAACGTTCGCCGATTATGGGCGTTAGCTCCGCCTAAGGAGAACGCCATGAATGAAATCAAAGAACACATGACAGTCGTCGGCAAGGACGGCGGCCCCACGTCGGAACCGTTGACGGTGTCGAGGGCAACCGTATCAAACCGACCAAGGGCTCCGATGGTCAACATCACTATATCGACAAGCAACCGGTGGCTTCAGTTGATGGTAATACAGTGAAGCTGTCGATGGATGCGCCACGTTAGTGCATAAATAGTGAGTACAAGGGGTGGATATAACCCACCCCTTTCAAGCTGCCCTGCGCAGCAGGGTCGTCAGGATTCGATAAGCTCGCGCCTGCCCGCGACTTCGATGTTCTCCCGCTGGAGCGGTTGGTCATGCTTTCAACACTGGAACACTGCCATCACCGGGGGAGGCGTCCATGCATAGCGCCTCCTCGTCCGCGTCGGGTTGCTCTAAAGCATTAAGTTACTCGGATTGCGTTACAAAAAACTTCGCCGCGCGGGCACTTACATTCCGCCTGGGAAGAACCCGAAAAGTCTTGCCGTTTTTCCCGCAAGTCCGAACAGATTTTGAAGGAACCAACACGAACGCTCGTTGTTACTTCACGGCTCGGAAAAGCCGGAGGATATAATAATGGGTAAGGGCGCTCTTCTTTGGTTACTCGGTATTCCGCTCCCAATCATACTTCTGCTTTGGCTGTTTGGATTTCTGCACTAGTTGCGTAATTGCCCTGACGATGAACTTCGATCATTCTTGCAAAGTCAGCCGTCGTCAGATGCCTAATTGCGCCTGTTGACGTGGCTTTGGATCTCGGCGATCCGCGAAGGCGCCGTCCTAGCGGACAGATCACCTCGTACCGCTTAAATTTCCCGATGACGAAGAAGATCGTCGAGATCGAGCTGGCGCGTGAACATGGCAAGGCCGCCGTCTGCATCGCGCGGCCATTCCTCCGCTGGCCGATCCCAATACAGTTCCACGCCATTCTGATCGGGGTCCCGCAAGTACAGCGCCTCGCTGACGCCGTGATCGCTGGCAGCATCGAGGTGAATGCCCGCTTCGCGCACCCGGCGCAACGCTTCGGCAAGCGCAGCGCGTGTCGGATACACAATCGCGGTGTGAAATAGCCCCGTTGTGCCGGGCGCTGGCGGAGAGCCACCCTTGCTCTCCCACGTGTTTAGTCCAATGTGGTGATGGTACCCGCCGGCGGAAACGAACGCGGCCTGGTCGCCATAACGCTGCATCAATTCGAAACCGAGCAGCCTTCAGAAACTATCGCGATAGTTATCCGCCTCGAACATTTGCGGCGTGGGTCCGGCGGCTTCCCCGCCTACAACGAAGTGATGAGACCAGACATGGTTCGGATGCTCGGGCCGAGACAGATGCACGATCCGTGCTATATCCGGAGCTGCCTCTCTCGGCTGTTCTGAGGAACCTTTAACCTTCCCGCCGCGCCGCATTGAGCGTCTCGCGTCCACAAGCTATTTCTCGCCCTAAAGAGAAGCTCGGCGTGTGGCGAGCATCTCACCATATAGCTAGGCAGCGTTCACATTGCCGGAGAGTTCTCGGGTTAACCGCCCCCGTAACATAGCTAGAACCGCTGCCTCCTCCGGATTGAGGCCGTCCAACCCGTCCCGCAACTCATTCTCGACCGCCTTTTTGATTTCAAGCACGAGGTTACCGTCGAGATATGATGTCAGCACCTCGGGGTGCACGTAACATTTGCGACAGATGGTCGGGGTGTTGCCCAAGCGCGCCGCCACGTTCTCAATTGCGGAGCGAAGGTTGCGCTTGGCCTGGGCCGCACTGTCGAAGGCCTTCACCTCATTCAAGGCCATGGCTGCAAGGACGGTACCAGCCCAAGTCCGAAAATCCTTTGCTGTGATGTTCCGTCCGGTGATCTCCTTCAGATACTCGTTGACGTCGCCTGAGGTCACGTCTTGCGGCTTCCCATCTTCATCCAGGTACTGCAATAACTCTTGGCCAGGAAGCTCCTGGCAGGCCCTGATGATTTTTGCGATGCGCCGGTTTCTCACGCGCAGCGACCACTGCTTGCCACTCTTACCGATAAATCGGAAGCGGACTTCGTTGCCCTCCACCGTCGCGTGGCGGGTCTTCAGCGTGGTTAGACCATAGCTATTGTTTTGCTTCACATAGTCATCGTTCCCGACGCGGATAAGAGTGGTTTCGAGAAGGTATACGACCGTAGCAAGAATTTTCTCTCGCCGGAGTCCCCGACATGCCATGTGCTCGCGTATCTGGGCTCGAATCCCAGGCAGAGCCTCAGCGAACGCCACCACGTGCTCGAATTTGGTGCTCTCGCGCACCTCACGGAAACGCGGGTGGTAGCGATACTGCTTTCTGCCTTTCGCGTCGCGGCCCGTCGCTTGAATATGCCCATACGCAAACGGACAAATCCACACGTCAGTCCAAGCCGGCGGAATTGCGAGCGACTTGATGCGACTGAGTGCATTTGCCTCTGCGAGCCTGGAGCCGTCAGCACGAGTGTAGCAGAATCCTTTGCCCGATCTCCGCCGTCGTATGCCGGGCTTACCGTCTGAGACATATCTCAGCCCGGCCGACTCCGCTGCATCCTTAGGATCGACGATCGCCTGCTCGGCCGCGGCTGCGAACAAGGTTTTCCCCTTAGTTGCCTACAGCAGAAACTTGACGCGGTAGTCAAAGTTCCTGCCCAATCGATCCTATTCCTGTGCCGAGAGGCAAGCCGCGGCGAGGACCGTTGAGCCTTCCAAAGATAAAATTGGATGCTCTGTCGATTCCGACGAAAAGGCGCGATCGGCCCTCGGCGGTTTGGATCTCGGCGAGGTGGACCTCCGACAGTCGGCTACCGCTTGTTTATAATCGGCGTCTTAGTCAGGACGAGCTGCGGTGTCGTGCCGCTCTTCCATGCGTCTGCCGCCGCGTCGGGCTGCGGCGCGGAGCTCGCCAAATCCTCGCGGGACTTTTTCGCTTGCGAGGTGTAGGTGCCCAGCTCCTTGTCCCGGCTCTTGATCATCTCGGGCTTGAGCTGGCCGTCCGCCGTGAAGCCCATCATCAGTTGCGGGATGCCGGTAGGAAGCGCGGAGTCCTTGTCTACCTGCCAGGTGTGCCACGTCTTCCCGTAGGTGGACACGAGCGTAGCCATGGCGATGTGCTGCACCGTCGCCGGTATTCCCGGCATCAGCAGCTCGCCTGCGAGCGCCTCGTGGCGGTGGCTGTGCCACAGCGCCTTCTCCTCCTCAGGCAGCGTCTTGAAGATGCGCTCCGAGACGATGTACTCGATGCCTATTAGCCGGGAGTGGGGCTCGTTCCCGTCATAGATGACGCACTGGTAGAATTCCTCGGTCACGTGGCTGCAATAGTGGTGCGCTTCGATCTGCCGGCCCATGTCGTCGGCGTAGAAGTGAAAGCCGTTGAGATACATGTTGATCGCGCTGACGGGGCCGCGGCTCTGAAGAAGGTCCGCCCCCGCGCCGAGCATCGTGCTCTTGGCGGATTTCTCCCCGCCGGGAATGGCGCCGCCTTTCTCCGGCTGCTGCGCGTGGGCGCGGCCGCAGGCGCATGAGAGGAAAGCCGCCGCCGATCCGGCGAGCCCGACGAACCCGCGGCGATTGAACGAGGGATATCTGAAAGCCATGGCGATGATCCGTGCGGTTGACTTGCGAGCCGACAATCATCCGCGAACGTGATTGTTCCCCTTGGCTTGGGGGAGCCGGTCTCAGTCGGTCCTAATCCACACTGAGCCGAAGTGCTCGTGGCAGTACTACTGCACCGCTTAACGAGGAGGATATCGACGCCCTAATCGCGGCGCACTAATTTTTCCCGATTTTAAATCTCCGTTCGAGTATTTCACGAGGTCAAGCACGACCCATTGCCTGATCGTTCAGCGCGGGGGTTCAGCTAATGTGTACTCGGCGCGCGAGTCGCATCACGTTTCCTAGCAATAGGATGCTCCTTTGGCTTCTTACCGGGCGGTCTCGCTTCGTAATCACCGGCGATCACAAGGGTCCAGTAAGTGCGCTTGCCGCTCGCGTCCTTGGCACTCGCAATCCCTACGCGAGACGCATTGTGCAACAGCAGGTTCTTGCGGTGGCCGGAAGAGCCGATCCATTGGCTGAGCGTTTGCTTGAAACCATCATGGCCATAGGCAATGTTCTCGGCGGCACGCCCCGCTCGCGCCGGTGCGACCCGGCTGGTAACGAACCCAGCGTCTCATGACTCAGTTCGTTCTTTGCCGCCATCGCTCGTGCTTGCTCCAGCGCAATGCGGTCAAGGGTTTCATCACGCACGACGGCAACTTCGCCATGCATGAGCCGGAAGTCGGAGATCAGTTCTGCAGGCGACTCGCCGGCTACTGCCGGTGAAGTCATTAGCAAAAAGACTGCGGCAGCTCTGCCAACTCCTCGCTCTTTCATTCTCCCGAAGGACATGGGCTCACCACCATAGCTTCTCGGTGCGGAGGTTCGACGAATCCGCTCCTGGAGTTAGGGTGTTCGAGATCATGCACACTTCGACTGCGTCCCCAGGTCAGCGTTTGGATTTCCTTGACTTCGATTTCTTGGCGACCTTCTTTGCGGTCTTTTTCGCGCTCTTTTTTGGAGCAGATTTCTTAGTGGACTTTTTGGTTACCTTCTTGGCGGCTTTTCTACCGGCACTTTTCTTCGGTGTGGCTTTTTTGGAAGCTTTTGCTTTCTTCTTGGGAATGGCCGACTTCTTCGATTTCTTCCTAGCCTTCGAGACTGCTTTCACTGGAGCCCTCTTCTCTTTCTTAAACCGGTCCACAACCGCCTCGGCTGAATGCGCCAGCAGGGTGGTACTGCTTGCAATCAGGTTGCCGATGGCGTTGCCAATACCCTGTTTGGGTTCGTCGTCCTCTTTATCTGGCTTTTTCTCAGTATCCATGAGGCACCCTCCACAATGGGGATAAGACTAGCCGATTCGACTTTGGCTCAATGGGGAAATAGCGCCTACATTGCTATAGAGTGTGTTTATGCACCAATAAGGGGTGGTTTCTCGGTGCAGTCGAGACGCCGGACTGAACCTGCCAGGCCCGTCGAGCCTACCCGCCTCGACAACCCCTCGCGCGATCCAGAGCCGCCTCGCCAGCGGGAAGTTTGTGATCCATTCTGATTGTTCGAGCGGGCTATGGACGAACGTCGCAGCACAAAGCGCCAGCGGGTCCTGAAGGCCGGCAGCATTCAAATCGGCGCTGGCGGCGCAATCGATTGCACCGTGCGAAATTTATCGCAGTTTGGCGCAGCGCTCGATGTGCAAAGCCCGGTAGGAATTCCAGACGAGTTCATCCTGATCATACCGAACGACCGGCTGCGGCTTCCGTGTCGTGTAGCCTGGCGCAAAGCCGGGCGGATAGGAATCAGGTTCGGTTAGCCTGCATCTTCGAAATGATCCCTCTTGGAACCAGGGAAGCTGCCCGGCGAACGTCAGCTTTCGAAGGCAACGCCAACGAGATGTCGGTTTCGCCAAATCAGCCGGCATCGACGCGCTGTGCGAAATTTATTAAAGAAAATGTCAAAGACTGGGACACGATGGCGAGCCGCGAGCGAAAGGCCAAGTCCAACCTCGGGACATCTACATCCCCGAACAGCATGAGGACAACTGGAGATGAAGGTCGATCAAGATCGTGCGGAACGACTTGAATGCTTGCGCGAGCCCTATCCAGGACAAGAGAGCGCGCCAAATCCACGAAATCGTGGACACAAACAGCAAGAGGCCACGTTGTCCGTGACAAGGGACGCTTAGTCCGTTTGCTAGCCTGTTGTGCGAAACCGCTTTCCTTGTCAGTGGTCCGATGCGGAATTCCCATATGAATGCAGGGAACTGGATTTTCTGGGGGCCGTAAAATTCCCGACCAGCGGCACATCCGCGCCACCCATCCCTAGCCGCCGTCACCTTACCAGTCTGCCTCATACTGGCGCGGAACGAAAACCTTGCCCCTCAGCTTCATTCCATCATACTGACGCGAGACGAAACAGGAGCGCCGTTTGCCACGACGTCCGATAGGCGACAGAGCAATGACCGGCGCGGAACGCCATCGCCAATGGCGAGGGCTACGGCAAGAGCGTGGTCCAACGACAGCGGAGGCCGACGGATCGTCTCGGGAACTGATCAAGGCGCAGCACGAGATCGAGCGGCTGCGCGCGCAACTGGCAGCGGCCACCAAGGCCGCGCCACCGGCTACCGCCGCGTTGCTTAGGATGAAAATCGAAAACGACGAGCTGCGGAAACTGTTGGCTGCTTCCCGCAAGGCTGAGCCCGAACAGATCGCCGATCTACGCCGAGATATGGAACGTCTGCAGGCAGAGCACACTCGCCGTGACGCGGCATCCAAGGTGACAGAGGCGGCAAGGGAGAGAGTTACCAATGATCCTCGCATTGCTCAGCTTCAAAAGACGAACAACGAACTTCGCAAAGAGATCGCTGCCATGCGTAAGCACTTCGACAAGCAGCAGAGCCAGAAACAGGGCGTGATGAGCTTTAAGACAGTCTCAATGATATCAAAGGCCCTGCACCCCGACAGCAAGCCAAGCGATCACGACCGGGCGGAAGCCTTCAAGGCGTTCTCGGGATGGAAGGCCGACAGGAACGCGGCAGAACGCTAAAGGAAGCGTGTAGAAACGCGACGACAAAACGTCACGACTCAGTGCGACGTCGATGCCGAGATCGCTAAGCAGTATCTGCTTTGGGCGATCGAAGTGATCGAAAGAGCTGGCAATAAGAAAACAGCCGAGCACGCCCGCAAGGCGTTGGAGGTGCTGTGCGAAGAGCGGTACCGAACTGATAAAAGCCAAGAGCCTGACCTCGACACCGCCAGGTGGTCGACGGGACTTTGCCGAACACTCTCGATGCGGTGCCTGATGGCAAAGGCTGCTGACCCGGTGACGGGGCAATCGGGGTCCTTGGGAGAGCGATGCGGACGTAACGCGAATGCCACTATCGAAGCAACTGGTTCAAGTCGAAAACTTTAACTAGGAACGAGTTCATGAATAGCAGGTTCGTTGTAGGCGAAAGCAACGGAGAAGACCCATGTTCATGCACAATAAGCGGTTACAATATACTGTTCGCGTTTCGGAACCAAACCCGGTGCTCGGCTCGTTTATGCTCGAAAGAGGCTGGAAAGGAGATGCGCCGCTACAAGAAAGGTACGGCGAAAGCGGCCCCAGCGGCAAGGGTGGCAAGGTGAAGAGTCGCAAGCAGGCCATCGCCATCGGCCTTTCAAAAGCACGCAACAAAGGCCAGAAAGTCCCAAAGAAAAAATCCAGCTAATCTGGGTGACAGTGAGCCACTCATGGCTGTTTCAGAGCGAAGATCTAACCAATTGCTGGACAGCGAAGCAGGGCTCGCCGCGGCAATGTTCGGTATCCTGGCTATCATTGTCCTGAAGCGGTCTTTCACGCAAAACAACAAGAAGCCACCGCCTGGCGCATCACGCCGGAATGCATCGCCCGCAACTCTCGCATCCGAGACCGACGATCGCGGCCGCAACGCACGATCTCCTTCCGAAATCTCAGCCAAAGGATGGAAGGACATTTTGCTTCGCGTGTATGCGAATATAGGCGAGCACCGCATCCTGTCCTTGGCCGCCGGCGTGACATATTACAGCATTCTCGCAATCTTTCCTGCTCTCGCGGCGCTTGTCGCCATCTATGGCCTGTTTTCCGATCCCGTCGGCATCGCGAAACATCTCGACGAGTTGTCCGGCGTGGTGCCGAGCGGCGCGATTGATGTGGCGCGTGAACAGCTCACTCGCCTGAATTCGAAGAGTTCTCAGAGTCTTGGCTTCACCTTCATGATCGCGCTTTCCGTTTCCCTGTGGGGCGCGAACGCCGCGATGAAATCAATGTTCGATACGTTGAACATCATCTATGGCGAGCAGGAAAAGCGCGGCTACATCAAGCTTAATGCGATATCGCTGACGTTCACGATCGCAGGCATCGCATTCATCCTTGCTGCGCTGGGCGGCGTTGTGGTTATCCCGATTATCCTGAACTATCTTTGGCTTTCGGATGCCGCCGATTTCCTCGTTCGTATCATGAGATGGCCGGCCATGTTTGTTGGCTTGGCGCTCGCGCTGGCGTGCATGTATCGATTTGGCCCCAGCCGGCAAACGCCGCGTTGGAAATGGATCAGTTGGGGCAGCACCATCGCTACGCTGGCCTGGCTTGCCGCTTCGGCCCTGTTCTCATGGTATGCCGCGAATTTCGGCAAGTTCAATGAAACCTACGGCTCGCTCGGCGCAGCGGTCGGGTTCATGACTTGGCTTTGGATCTCGGCGATCCTCATCTTACTGGGCGCGGAATTGGACGCGGAAATGGAGCATCAAACGGCGTTTGATACCACGACCGGCAAACCGAAACCGATGGGGATGCGTGGCGCACGAATGGCGGACACCTTAGGCGCTCCGCAAGCACGCTGATAAGTCAATGGCGTTCTGCGATCTTTGAAATGGACGTCACCCGTGGGAACGTCTCGTTCCGCCCGGGCTTGTTGATGCCAACTGCCATACGACCGGCCAGTCTTTCGGAGGACGAAGAAACCAGCGTGAACACTCGTGGCATGCGCCTCTCACCATGTCGGCAACGGCATGACTCTAGGTTCTAATTCAGATGCTTCGTTTTATCACGCGAACAACTTCGCTCGAATACGTAGCTCGTATCTGCTCAATGTCATTGCATTGGGGACCCTCCACGTACGGCGGTTGCATACCGCGCTTTATCGAACGCACGGCACGATCTGCGTCGGGTGTCGGCCTTCTCATAATGATTTCGGAGGAAGGGCTTTCGAAGGACGCGCGGCCCTGCGGGATGGACGCAGGGCCGCGCTAGCTGGCCACAAGCCGTCTGTACGGCTCAGGCTGCGAAGTATGAGATGTAGACGATGATGAACGCCGCCACGACCAAACCGGTCCCTGCAACAAGCACGTTGCGTACCGTCGGCCCGCGCTCCGCGCCACGCGCTTCCGTTGCGGTCTCGACGATGTGTCCGTCTTCCATTCTAGCCATCATTTTTCTCCTTTGAGCTCGATATCAGTTTACGGACGATTATCCGGGCCGGATGACTTCATCGTTGTAATAATCGTCCAGCTCCGCGTAGCGGGCGTCCCAGTCAAAGATGGTATCGGTACCGTTCTTTGGCGCGCCCTTCAGCCGGTTTTCGCTGATGTCGGAATGGTAGCCGTCGAGATTCGAATCGTATCGCAGCACCTTCCACGGCACTGGAAACTGATCCGTGCCGAAGCCGAGAAATCCGCCGAAGCTCAGCACCGCGTAAGCAATTTCTCCGGTGCTCTTGTTGAGCATCACGTGGTCGATCGACCCGATCTTCTTCTTGTCGGCGCCGTAGACGGCTTTGCCCGACTCCTTGTCGCTTTTGGTAAGGTTGCCGGCTCGTGCTTCGATAGACATCAGATTCTCCTTGCTTTAGGGCGCTAGCGGCGCTTTAGGGCGCTAGCGGCGCGTTGCGGTCCATGAAGCTCGCGCGTTGCGAGCAACGTGGATGAATCTCCGAAAGTGTGCTGCTGGATTGGCCGCCACGGATGACGACTCGCGTTCCATCGGGTCGCGTGACCACAATGCTCAGTCCTTCAACCGGATCTGTTTCAATCGCGAACATCGGTCGCTGCATGGCCTCGCTCCAGCCTCAATTACGCCCATGCCGGTTGATACGGCCATGAAAGCGCTTGCATGGAATAACGCCGACGGGACGAGTTGGTTGCTGGGGAAAATGCCAACTGCGTGCGGCTGAATGCTACTGAGCCATTCCGGTATCATGGAAGCTGCGAACCGTGGCGCGGCTGACATCGGCGCGTCGAGCATCGGCTTCAACATAACGAAGCCGCATGAGCAGGCGCCCAACCCCTATATTACGCCGAAATTGAGCTTCCGCTTCCACTACTTTGCCATGCGCAAAATGCATCTGGCGATTCGCGCTAACGCGCTCGCAATCTTTCCCGGCGATTAGGCACGATGGACGAATTGTTCGAGTTGCTGACCCCGCAACAGACACGAAAAAGCGTCTCATACCCCAATTGAGTTTGCGGAAACCGCTGAAGACGGTTGGGCTTCTCTGGTTTGGCGCAGCTTGCGCGCGCACGGTGACGATGTTGATGCCGCTGGTTAGATCGACTCGGAATTGCTCGAGCGCGTATCATTTGGTACCGCCCTGTAATGATCGGTGGGGCGACTATGCGAGCTGGCGTGCGTTGTAGAACCGCCAGCGGATGTCTCATAAGTGCGGTGATATTTCATCGGTCGGCCTCAGAGGAGACACTGACCGTCTCAGTCCCAACTGGGCAAGATTAAATTACCACATCTTGATCAAGTCTTCAGCCGACGAAACCGCGGACGACGACGTAGACACCGACGCCCGCAACTATCACGGCGAACACAATAGACAAGGCTCGCTTCTGCTTCGCCAACCGCGCGGCAATCCGGCCACCAAAAAAACTGCCGGCGATGCCACCCAGCACAAACATGACGACCAACCGCCAGTCGATTAATCCGGATAGAGCATAGTTTGCGGCCGTCGTAAGTCCGAAGGCGAAAACCGATACCAGGGATGATCCGATTGCCGCCAGCAAGGGTAGTCGGGCCCCCGCAACGAGGCCCGGAACGACGAGAAAGCCGCCGCCGATGCCGAAGAATCCTGCAAGCAGCCCTGTCCCACTTCCGAAAACTGCCAGACGCGGAGCAACTGCCGTCATGCTAGCCTTCGTCAATGGAACGAACTTCTTGATCTGGCCTTGCGGCTCTCTAAGCATGAGGAGTGCGATGACGATCATGAGCAGCCCGAACAGGAAGAGCAGCCATTGACCGTCGAACGACTTGCCGATCGTCGAACCCAGACCTGCGCCGACCATCCCGCAAGCTGCAAACACCAGCGCACAAGGCCAACGCACATTGCCGGCGCGGGCATGGACGACCAGGCTCGATAGCGCACTCAGTGCAACAGCCACCGCACTAGTCCCGATGGCCACGTGTGTTGATTGTACGCCTACCACATAGACGAGAAGTGGGACGGCGAGGATAGAACCTCCTCCGCCGATCAGCCCGAGAACGATCCCCACCAGAGTCCCGGCTCCGACCGCGAGTATGTCATGGACCATGGGCGCGCTCGCCCTCAGCGCACATCTGGAGCGGCCATCCACTCCTTACCCTTGAGCATCGCATGCCAATAGATCGGCGGCAGGATTCTCTCCTTCAGCCACCAGGCTGCCCGGGTCGGCTTCCTGCCGTCCAGGATGAAGGTGGGGAAGCTCGGCAAAAGCTTTCCACCATAACCGAATTCGGCCAGGACAATTTTGCCGCGCTCGACGGTTAACGGACACGATCCATAACCATCATACACTGCCTGCTTTGTTCGAAGACCCAAATCAACGCAGATATTCTCGGCAACGATCGGGGCTTGCTTGCGGGCCGCCGCAGCAGTCTTTGCATTCGGAGCTGAGCATACGTCGCCCAGAGACCAGATATTGGCGTATGTCTTGTGACGAAGGGTTCCCTGATCCACATCGACCCATCCGGCTGTGTCCGCCAGTGGACTTACACGGATGAAGTCTGGCGCACACTGAGGCGGTGTCACGTGGATCATATCGAATTGCGCTTCGACGGTCTCCGTCGAACCATCGGCGGAGGTCTTGGTGAAGTACGCTTTCTTTCCCGGCCCATCGACGGCGACGAGATTGTGCTGGAACTTCAGCTTCGCATCGTACTTCTTTACATATTCCATCAAGGCAGGCACGTAATCGGCGACGCCGAACAGCACGCCACCCGCATTATAGAATCCGACATCGATGTCACGGAGGCGGCCCTGACGATACCAATGATCCGCCGACAGATACATCGCCTTCTGCGGTGCGCCAGCGCACTTGATTGGCATCGACGGCTGCGTGAAGATCGCATTTCCCGATTTCAGTGAACGAACAAGCTCCCAAGTATAAGGCGCAAGGTCGAAGCGATAGTTGGAGGTCACTCCATTGCGACCGAGCGTTTTGGTCAGCCCGTCGATCTTGGCCCAATCGAGCTTCAGACCGGGACAGACGACGAGACGGCTATATTTTACGACGCGACATCCTTCCAGAATGACAGCGTTCTCCGCCGGCTCGAACGCGGTGACGGCAGCCTTGATCCAGGTGACGCCAGCGGGCACTACCGCCGCCATCGTATGGACGGTTGACGCGGCGTCGAAGACGCCGGCGCCGACCATGGTCCATCCGGGCTGATAATAATGAATATCGGCAGGATCGATGACTGCAACACCGAGGTTGGGTGCGCGCGCCAGCAGGCTAGATGCGCAGGCGATGCCAGCGGCGCCGCCGCCGACAATGACGACATCGTAGCTCGCGTCTGCCAGCTGTACCGGGGTCCTGCCACCGTTAGCGATCCTCCGCACGATTCCGGACATATCGTAGCCGGCTGCCTTGGCGGCGCCGAGCAGCGCCGGAAGGGGTTGCGTGGATGCATTCGCCAAACACCAAAGCGAAATGGACCGTGTTCCGGTACGGCAGAATGCCAGGGCCGGCTTCGGCAGGTTCTTCAACAACTGCCCGAATTGCACGGCGTCGTCATCGGACATCTTTCCAGGAACAACGGGCAGATGGACGAACTCGAGTCCACGGGCGGATGCCGCCGATTCCAGTTCCCGAGCCGATGGCTGATCGGCAGCCTCACCGTCCGGCCGATTGCAGATGATCGAACGGAAACCGGCCTGCTTCAGCGCGACCATATCCTGCGGCATAATTTGCGCCGACACGCTCAGTTCGTCGGATAATTTCTTCACGTCCATACGTTTCTCCCTCCCGCTGATAATTCGACTTGTCGCTCGGCTCTTAGAGCGTGTTGATCGGCACTTTCAGAAATGTCTTCCCGCTTTTATCCGGTTCAGGCAGGTGTCCCGCGCGTGTATTGACCTGAAGCGACGGCAAAATGAGACGCGGCATCGAAAGGGTCTTGTCGCGGGCTTCGCGCATTTTCACGAAGGAATTTTCGCTCACGCCATCGCGAACATGAATGTTGTGCATGCGCTCTTCGCGGACAGTCGTTTCCCATCGAATCTCGCGACCGTCGGGTCCATAATCGTGGCATAGAAATAACCGCGTTTCCGGCGGCAATGTCTCCAGGAGCTTCCGGACCGAGCGATAAAATGTGCGGGCGTCGCCTCCCGGAAAATCTGCCCGCGCCGTACCTGCGTCAGGCATAAACAACGTGTCGCCGGTGAAGGCGGCGTCTCCGATCACGTGGGTCGTGCAAGCCGGTGTATGTCCCGGCGTATGCATGACAAACGCGGTGATATTGCCGATCGAATAGGTATCGCCATCCTTGAACAGCCGGTCGAACTGACTGCCATCGCGCTTGAACTCCGTGCCTTCGTTGAAAACTTCTCCGAAGGTCTCCTGCACGGTCACAATGTGCTCGCCTATTCCGAGCTTGCCGCCAAGCTGTTGCTGGATGTATGGCGCGGCCGAAAGATGATCGGCGTGTGCGTGGGTTTCGATGAGCCAATCGACTTGCAACCCGTTACGACGGACATAAGCGATGATCAGATCCGCCGATTTGTAACTGATACGACCAGCCGCGTAGTCGATGTCCATGACGGAATCGATGACTGCGCAAGACGACGAGGACGGATCCTTGACGACATAGCTGATGGTGTTGGTCTCGGGGTCGAAGAACGGAGTAACCTCGGGCTTAACCGCGATGTCGATCGGATAGCTCATTGCGAACTCCCTGGGTTCGGCAGGTGTGGACAGTCCTCATCCTCAACGGCCAAGCGGAGCTGATTGCGGGTTGCGAGGCTCAAGATGGGAGCAGGAGAGATGGGTGTCTCCGCCAGCCCGCCGGTCCTCTCGTGCCAAGGACCAAGGTCCAAGCCGCCCGAAAGCGACAACAACCATCATCCATCGCTCATCAATTACATAATATCACATATCATTATATGTAATCGTGAAATTGATATGAGTCAAGCAGTCAAACTTGAGGAGTATGGCATTATTTCTTACGACGGCGGCGTCGTGATATACGATTTTCATAACTATAAAATTATGTAATTGTTATGTAGCGACCGAATCGTCGAGCGACAGGAACCTGCAGGTGATTCCAAGATGGCCCTCTTGATGAACGACTTGACGCCCCGCCCCACTCCTTCTCCGCTGCGGATGGGAGACACCGCTCCCGACTTCGAAGCTCGATCCACGAAGGGTCCGATCCGGCTTTCGGATTACAGGGGCCGATGGCTCGTGTTCTTCTCGCACCCGGCAGATTTTACGCCCGTATGCACGACGGAATTTGTCGCGCTTGCCAAAGCGCAAGACCGCTTCGCCGCGCTGGACTGCGCACTGTTGGGTCTTTCGGTCGATAGCCTCTATTCGCACCTCGCCTGGACCCGGACGATCGCAGAACTGTTCGCGGTGGAGATTCCATTTCCAGTGATCGAGGACCCGTCGATGATGGTAGGTCGTGCCTACGGCATGATTGACGAAACTTCCGAGAACAGCGCGAGCGTGCGGGCAACCTATTTCATAGATCCCGAAGGCGTCATTCGCGCGATTACCCACTATCCGCTTACAATCGGCCGCTCAATCGACGAGATGGTGCGGATGGTGGCGGCGCTGCAGGCAACCGTGTCGGGCCAGAAGTTGGCGCCGGCCAACTGGCAGATCGGAGAACCGCTACTCCTGCCTGCCGATGAAAAAACGCAAAAAGATACTAATTGGTTCTGCCGGAGCGCGGCATGACGGCGTTATGGCAATCGCGCGAGCAAGCAGATTCTGCGGCTGACAAATTGCGCAAGTTCGCTCAACCTCAGCGCCTGATGATCCTATCGCTATTGCGGGAAGGCGAGAAGTCGGTCACGGAAATCGATGCGGCGACCAGGATCGGACAGCCTGCGCTCAGCCAACAGCTCGCGGAACTCCGTAAGGCCGAACTCGTCACGACGCGGCGCCAGGCGAAACAGATCTATTACAGCCTGGCTCATGAATCAGTGGCGCTTTGCGTTCGCAGCATCGAGGCCGTCTTCAACGCCGGAGATCCGGAACAGGCCTTGTTGAACGTGGTGAGGCGCGACCTCCATCTAGAGGGTGAAGGCGTCGTGCGCGGCGCGGCGAATTTCGCGCGACTTCGTTGATTGTACGGCTTTCGACGCGCCAAGGCATGACGACCGATGCGCTGTCCGTGGCAATATATGGAGGGAATGATGCCGCAACGAAATGATCGCTCAGATGGGCAATCGAAACAACGCGGCCGCTCGCGTCGTTGGCCGCATCAGCCTTTTCCTGGAAAACCTCGCCACTGACGAAGAGCTGGAACGCCTGCTAAGCGAGGATCGCCGGCTGAAGGCGGTCATCGAAGACATTGAAGGCCGTTTGGGTGCCGATGACTCTGAGTCTAGGCTGGTGGCTACCTCAGCAACATCGCCATGCACATGTCGGGATACATTAAAGGCCTCAACGGCGAGTTTAATGAATTCCCGGCGAGGCTTGACCTTCATAATCTAACCGTGGTGATCGATCGTCCGGGCAGACCTGTTTACATGAACAAATCCGGGGGAGGAGCCAGCCATCTGGCGTATCAATTGGCTGCACTGCATTCCCTTCACCGCTTCGCAGCAAACTACAAGCAGCCAATCCCAAGGTTCATGGTGATTGATCAACCGACTCAGGTCTACTTCCTATCGGAGAGCGCTTATCGGGCTGCGAGCGGCTCCATTGAACAGACAGAAGAGCAACAGGACGCAAACTTGGACGCCGTCAGGAGACTGTTTGAAATTCTTGCGCGGTTCACGACCAAGGATGTGCCAGGCTTTCAGCTTATCGTCACAGAGCACGCCAATCTCCGGGATAAATGGTTCCAGGATGCTCTTGTCGAAGACCCATGGACGAAACCGCCAGCGGAGCGTCAGCCGGAGACTTGCGGCATTTCAATTGCCTATGACCATGAAATGGGCGCGCGGAGGCGAAAGCTGAATGCACAAAAGCCAGCTATTGGCGGGCTTTTCGTTAATTCTTCGGAGATTCCAGAAAATATCAGACTGCATGGCTGGCGGCGCAGTGACGCGCAACCAAATCTCCATCGAAATTCGCTGCTAACAGGGAATTCTACAGGGAATTTCGCCAATTTGGTGCTTGAGAGACTGGGATCAGATACGAAAAGTGCCTGTATTGCAGGAGTTTCTTGAGTAATTCCCTGCAAAGCTTATCAGGGAAAATGGTTCGAAGAACAGGGAACGGAAAACTTAAAGCAGTGAGCGAATGTGGCTTCGACGTAAGCGTCCATTTCTCGCACCCTTGTTCGATCGTTAGCGACCCCGATCTGTTCCTGTCTTCAATTTGAAGATGGAGAGAACAGCATGACGAGCGAACATCGAGGGTGGAGGCGTCAAGGCGAGGATTTTTGGCGGGCGCATCACGAGGCATGGACGCGTAGCGACTTGAATCAACGTCAGTATTGTGAAGCGCACGGCATTCCGCTCAAGGCGTTTGGCAACTGGCGATCGTTGTTTAAAGTGGAGCCACAGCCGCCCAAGCGGAAGCTGTTGTATCGACGACGCCCCTTAAGTCCTCCCCTTAGTCCGCCGTTAAGTCCCCTCGTAAGTCCGGGGTCTTATCCCTCCTCGACGGCAGCGGAGCCCATTGTTCCAAGACCACGTGAAGGGCATCGGCGACGGTTCAGCGAAGCCGACAAGCGTTGGATTCTTGAAGAGATGATACGGTCCGGTGCGAGCGGCAGCGAGATCTCGCGCCGCTACGGCATCGCTCCGCGCGTTCTGCGCCGATGGAAGCAGGACGTTGCCGCAGCGAAAGAGCTGGGCTTCGTCACTGTGCAGATCGCCGACGGAGCGACACCTGCGGCCGAGAGGGCCATGCCATGACGGCCTTGCTTCCTCCAAACGTAAAGGTGCACCTAGCTCTGGGCTACATCGATATGCGCAAAGGCATCGACGGTCTCGCGATGCTGGTGCAAGGCGTCCTGCACCAGGATCCATTTACCGGACATCTGTTTGTCTTCCGAGGTCGCACCAGGGCCAACCTTATCAAGATCATCTACTGGGATGGCACCGGCTTCTGCCTGTTCACAAAACGGCTCGAGCACGGCGTCTTTCTGTGGCCACCGAGCATTGCGCCTGGCGAAACGCTGTCGTTGACCTCGGCACAGCTATCGCTGCTGATCGAAGGTGTCGATTGGCGCGCGCCCGAGCAACGCTGGCGTCCGGCGATTGCCGGATGATCTGCGACCGATTGACTCGATGATGCAAGAAATGCGGCGAGAACGGTGCGAGTCAGTTAGATTCTTCTCGTATGAACGTCGATCTCGCCGCACTGCCCGACGACGTGGAGACGCTGCAAAAGCTGGTGCGCTCGCTTGTAGCCGAGCGCGTCAGCCTCAGCGAGGCGAAGGTTGAGATCGAACGGCTCAATCTCATCATCAAGAAGTTGCAGCGCAACCAGTACGGCCGCCGGGCTGAGCGGCTGGATGACGAGCAGTTGCAACTCGGCTTCGAAGACCTCAACGCCGATCTTGCGCGCGTCGAAGCTAGCCTTCCGCCTCCGCCAGCCGAGAGCCGTCCCCCGAGGACCCAAAGCGAGCGCCCGAGCCTGCCGGTACACTTGCCCCGCGAGGATGTCAGGCTCGATGTTGAGCATCAAACCTGCCCTTGTTGCGACGGCATACTGCACTTGATCGGCGAAACGACGAGCGAGATGCTCGACCATGTGCCGGCGCGGCTGCGGGTCATCCGAATCTGCCGGCCGCGCTATGGCTGTCGGGCCTGCGGGACTATCCATCAAGCGCCAGCACCAGAGCGGCCGATCGCCAAGGGGCTGGCCTCCCCGGCTCTGCTCGCCCATGTTCTGGTCTCCAAATACTGCGATCACCTGCCGCTCTACAGGCAGAGCCAGATCTTCGCCCGGCAGGGCGTCACGTTGGACCGCTCGACCTTGGCGAACTGGATCGGCGGCGCCTGCTGGTGGCTGGAGCCCCTTCAATCCAAGCTCGCTGAACACATCTTTGCATCGCAGAAACTGTTCGCCGACGACACGCCGATCCCGGTACTCGATCCCGGCCGCGGCCGCACCAAAACTGGCCGGTTGTGGGTGTACGCCCGCGATGACCGGCCTTGGAACGGACCGGATCCGCCAGCCGCGGTCTATCTCTACAGTCCGGATCGCAAGGCTGAGCGTCCCGCTGCTCATCTGGCCAACTTCAGCGGCATCGTTCAGGTCGACGGTTATCCCGGGTTCGATCGGCTTCGCGACGGCGGCACCATCCAGCTCGCAGCTTGTTGGGCTCACGCCAGGCGGAAGTTCTACGAGGTGCAGCAGGCGACCGCCTCGCCTGTCGCGACCGAAGCGCTGCGACGCATCGCCGAGCTTTACGTGATCGAGGCCGCCATCCGCGGCCAGACCGCGGAAGCACGGCAAAGCATGCGTCGATCAAAGTCGTTGCCTCTGGTCACGGCGATGAAAGCATGGCTTGAAATGCAACTCGCCCAAATCCCGCCGCGCGGCGGGCTCGCCGATGCCACTCGCTATGCCCTAAGCCGCTGGGATGCTCTTTGCTGCTTCCTCAATGACGGCCGCATCGAGCTCGACACCAACACCGTCGAACGCGCCATTCGCCCCATCACGCTCGGACGAAAGAACCACCTGTTCGCCGGCTCAGATGGCGGGGCTCAGCGCTGGGCCACAGTCTGCTCCCTCATCACCACGGCAAAGCTAAATGACGTCGAGCCCTTCACCTATCTCAAGGACATCCTTGAACGCATGTCGGCCGGCCATCCCCTGAGCCAGCTCGATCAGCTCTTGCCATGGAACTGGCGCCCGACAACTATCCTCAACTAAGATGACGTGTCAGAAATAGACGCTTACCACAAGACAAGCAGACAGGAAGAACGCATGCTCGCGACGCCGGTTTGGTTGAAGTTACCGGTGCCCAAGAATCGGCCAGAATGGTCTAATCGGGGCCTATATGTCAGCATCAATAACGGTCTACCCTCCGCTCGACGTCCTGAAGCCGGTTGCACCTGATATCTGGATCGTTGACAGCGGCCCACTCCACGCAATCGGACTCGCCATTCCCGTTCGGATGACTGTGGTTCGCTTGAAGAATGGTGACCTCTGGCTGCATTCTCCTACACGCTATGACGAAGGGCTCGACTCGGAGCTCCACCGGATTGGCACGATCCGACATCTTGTTGCGCCAAACGTAGCGCACTGGTCCTTCCTGAAAGATTGGCAGGCTCGCTATCCCGGTGTTGTGACCTGGGCGGCGCCAGGCCTGCGGCAACGTTCGCAGGTGAAGAAGTCCGGGGTCCCTCTCGATCACGATCTGGGATGCTATGCCCCAGAAGCCTGGGCGCTCGATATCGAGCTGGAGGTCGTACCCGGTGGCTTCGGCTTCAACGAGGTGGCCTTTTTCCATCGCTCAACGT
This sequence comes from Nitrobacter sp. MLSD-S21, assembly GCF_058809865.1. Lineage (NCBI taxonomy): Bacteria > Pseudomonadati > Pseudomonadota > Alphaproteobacteria > Hyphomicrobiales > Nitrobacteraceae > Nitrobacter > Nitrobacter sp. MLSD-S21. Next base: position 129,618 of record NZ_JBXASZ010000002.1, read on the forward strand.
CCACGCTCGTGCTGACCGATCTCATCCAGAATTTCGAGCCCGATAAGATCAGTCCTCTTGTTCGGCCATTGGTGCGCTTCGCCGGTGCCATGTCCCCGGACGGGAAAGCTCCCGTGCATCTTCGGTTCGCAATCAACAGAAAAAGAGACATAGCCGCAGCTGCTGCCCGAAAGCTGGTGGGCTGGGCGCCGGAGCGCGTCATCTTCGCCCATGGACGTTGGTTCGACCGCGATGGAGCAACGCAACTCCAGCGCGCGCTGCGCTGGCTTACAGACTGACACGACGGCTCAGCTCGAGTAGCTGTCCTTAGGACAGTCACCTACGCTCAGGGGATAATCAAATGAGCGGCATAATAACCCTCCTGCCGTCGCCGCGGCTGGAATTGGAATCCCTCTTCCGCGGGAAGCAGAAGAGGGCGTCGCTTCCGTCGAAACAGTCCTGATACTTGAGCGCGGATTGAGCGCTCGCGAATAACAGAATTCGGTCGAGCGACGCATGCTGATCGCGATACCAAATGCCACGGTGGCTCGGAGGGATTGTTCATCTGGAGAGAACACGCGCCAAGATACTTCACCGCGCCGTCGCTAGGCGCCGTCCTGCACCGCTCCTCGGGATGCCGCAAATATTTCCCAGCTCACCATGAACATTGCCGCGATCAGCGGACCGATGACGAAACCATTCAGGCCGAAGACTTCGATGCCGCCGAGCGTGGAGATCAGCACCACATAGTCTGGCAGTTTGGTGCCCTTGCCGACCAGAAACGGACGGAGCAGATTGTCCACCAATCCGATCACCAGCACGCCGTACAGGCTTAGTCCGATACCCTGCCATACGGCGCCGATCATCAGTAAGTAGATCGCAACCGGAAGCCAGACCAATGTGGCGCCGACCGCAGGTATCAGCGACAGAAACGCCATCACCACGGCCCATAGCAGTGCCGCGTGGAATCCCAGGAACCAGAACGCAATGCCGCCAAGCGCACCTTGGACGATGGCGACCACAATCCCACCTTTTACGGTGGCGCGAACGACGTCACCGAATCTCGTAAACAGCGCCGCCTTTTGGTCGCTATGGAGTGGAATGGCCTTCTTGATCTGTTCAACTAGTGCTCTGCCGTCCCGCAATAGGAAGAACAAAAGATAGAGCATGATGCCGAGACCGACCATGAAGTCGAACGTGTTCACCCCGATGCTAAGCGCCTGCGGGGCGAGAACTTGCCCCCCTTCATCAGGCCAGCCGCGAACCGCTCGCGCAGGGCAGAAAAATCTGTCAGGTTGAACCGCTCGATTAGCCCCGTTGCCCAGGCAGGCAGGACCTCGAGCATCCGCTGCGAGTAGTTGGCGAAACTGTACTCACCGGACTGGTACTTCGCGAACACGATCGATGCTTCCTGAACCAGGGAGGTCGTGATCACTGCAAGCGGCAGAATGACGATCGCAATAATGATCAGAACGGTGCCCGCGGCAGCAATGCTTGGCCGGTCGGGCACCAATGTGAGCAGCCTGCGATAAGTCGGCGCAAAAATCACCGCCATGACGATCGCCCAGAGCACAGCGCCATAGAACGGCTGAAGAACCCAAGCGAAAGCCAGCGTGACGGCTACAAGCAGCAACAGAAAACCTTGATGTTCAATCCTGCGCACAGATGGCTCGTTTTCTCGCGTTCCAATTGCGTTGTAGGACCGATCAAGGAGCAAGCACGGCCTGCACACTTTCCTCGGCCCACGGTTATGGCAAGACAATGGACGTTACGGGTTAAGGTTGGGAGGCCAGAAAGCGCAAATTCGATTTCAACGCTAATCTCTCGATCGGCGATGGATTGGGATACGACTCCGACTGATACCGGTGGGATACTCAAGCCGCATTCGAGCGTCCGCCTGGCGATTAGGGCAAGCCAACTCCTCAGTTAAACTGTAGGGGCTGGCGTCACCTCGCCGCCCCGCTGTTCCTCAGCTCTTTACCCCATGCGCTTCACTGTGACTGAGCTTTATGACTCTTAGGAGCACCACGTTTAGCACGCCGTTCCTAAAGTGTGCCTCGATCTTGTCTTCCTAAACGTCCGGAACGGGAGACGGCTCAAAGTGACCACAGAGGCGCGGAACGAGGCGCTGCAGGATCGCGTCGGCGAGTTTCGCCAAATAGTGGCTCCAGTCCTGCTGCAGCTCATCCACGATATTGCGCGGGCCGAGATCGAGGTCGAAGTCATCAATCGTCGCGTACCGTGGGCGAGCGCCTTCGGGCTTCTTTCTCGCCCATCGATCTTTGAACTCTGCACGACCGATTCGCTCAGAAGGTACTGAACTATAGATAACGCACAGTGGGGCATGACAACCGAAGCACGCGCCCGCCACCGGCCGTAGCTGATGGCTTGCAAAGTCCCGCAACGGGGCGGACCTGTAAATGATCCTAATAGTCCGAAGAGTTATTTTTCATTTTCTTGTTCGGTGTATTGGGATGCTTCGAAGTGCTTGCTGGCTGCTTGCCGTCCCGTGGGGCCATCATCCTATTGTGTCCGGTAGCCGATCCCGATGCTGAATTTGCGCCCTGCTCACCCGCAGAAGGCACACCGCTCCGGGGATGCGCTCCACCGTCTACATTGTCGCCTTGAGCGAATGAGACCTGAGGCATTCCAAGCGCGAGACCCGAGGTTAGCGCAGCAGCTAATGCAATCCTTTTTGTCATATCTTCACTCCCATATTGTGGTTTGCCATCGCGGCACGAGGTAAGGGGTGCAGCCAGAAAATCGTTCCAGTAAACGTTCTGAACCTATTCTCTCGCTGCTCATGTCGCCGGACGGCCCTTGGCCGGGTATCGTCTGATCATCACTCCCAAACTTACAGCTCGCCCCCGTGGCAAGTTTTTCTTGGGAGCGATGTGCCGAGCCACATTGCCCGGGCCGGGGCCATGCCCAACCCGATCCGTCCCGATCAGGCAAGCCGCTCCTTCTGAGTTCCCACCAAAAAGGCAGGAACCCTGATCGACCTTCTGGATTGAGAGTTGTTCAGCAGCTGTCTCGCGTTCCGACGCAAAGCCAATGGACATTCGCCATGAAGAGGGAAGAGAAGCTTGAGGTCTTCAAGAAGGCCGTGCAGTTCGCGGACTCTGGCAAGCACAAGGGTTGGAAACAAATTCAGTCCTGTCTAGTGAAATCTGGACATAAACGGGCTCCGGAGCTGCTCGACGGAAACAAGATCCGGATGATTCTGGACGCTCAGTGCAGGTTGGCTCGGCGCTAGGCATCATGGGGCGCGGATCGCGGGTATCTTTCAGAAGGTGATCGATCTCGGAAAGCAAACTTGATGTCTTAGTGATGGCGCAAGCTTATATACTCAGCGTCGACCCCATAGAGGGGTCTCGGTATTGACCTTCATTCTGAGCACCTCTTTCAATCGCCTATCCACCTCCGCCTGCATTCTCGGGTTGGCGGCCGTGGCAACCACTTGCCCCCGTTCGTCGGACATTGGCTGCGCAGCCGTAAGCCCGGAGAAGCTGTTCGACGGCGACGATGCTGATTGATGACTGAGCCTGCTCAGGCGGCGCCGGCACGTGCATCTGCATCTGCGATCCTTCAGGCCGAATGTCTTCTATCCGGGGTCCTGCGTCCTCTTCTCTTGGATCTCTTGGACTGCTTTTTGTTCGGGTCCTACCGGTCGTTCGGGTCCTGTTGTTGTTGGTTGTTTGGGTCGGCCTGGGCGCTCTATTTTTCGTCGACATGTTAAAGTCCTGTCTCGCTAAGCCCCGTGAATAAGCTGGTCAGGCGGACCTCGACCTTCGTCGTGACTTCGTCAAGAAATAACGCCCCAAAACGTCCGCGGTTTCCCTCGGAGGGGAAATTCAGCAAATCATGGTTGATCGTTGCCGCCGGGGGTGGGAGCTGCGTTAGAGCTCGCCACCTCGTTCTTGAAGCATCTGCAAGCGGTTTTTTCTGCCGATTTGGTGGCGCCGCTCCCAAGCCCCGATGCGTTCGGCGAGGATTTCATCTGTAAGCGTTAGAGACAGCGGAGACGTAGATCTCACCGCGCTGGTCACGTCTGAGTTTTTCTCAAGATCGTTGACGAGCTCGAGAAATTCTGCCGGCTAGAGGCCGGTGAGAGCCGTAAAAACTGATGATCTTCCAACCTGGGGCTGCCCCGGACGTTAAAACTCGCGATCGAGTCCTTGTCGAACCGACCATCGAGCGAGACGATTCCATCACTTCCCATCGTGCTGCCGTACGCATCCAGGTCCGTAGCGAAGCGCGTAGGGCATCATACAAGTCTCGCGGTGTAATCGTTGTCATGTGATCTATCTCTCATGCGCCGGTCGACCTTCGGTTCCTGCGCTCAAAGTGGATGCAATAGGGACTTTGAACAGCTCGTCGCCCCTCTCGTTGGTCACTAAGATGAAGTTCTCTTCGCGCACCATGTCTGGTTTTTCCGTTCCGACGCGGTGAGCGATGAAGCTTCCGTGTTCCAGCGCTTCATCATCATTGATGCATTCGTGACCCATCAGGTCGTTAGCTGGAAGCTGGCCTGCCAAATGGAAGAAGTACCTGGGCATGGTTCATGCAATTCCGCTGATGATCCGACGTTCCAAATGCCGATCGCTGCCGAGCCCGAACTCGCTGGCGAGGGGCTGGCCGACCGAGCGGACAGCGAGTGCACGAGGTGGGTGCAGGATTCCTGGCTCGAGGAAGCCGCCATTTAGCGTCAGCGCAAGAGTCCGAGGGAGCGCGCCCGCGATCGCGGGCGCGGAACGCCATGATCAGGGCGACGTTTACTCGGCTCATGACAAGGGAGCTTGCAATGGCTGAGAAATTTGACCCTACACGTCGCGATGTGAACGCGGAGGATCCAAAGGAGGCCATAAAGGCCGACAAGGAAATGCATGAGCGGCTGGAGAAAGGACTGGAAGGTACGTTTCCCGCGTCAGATCCGGTCAGCGCAACGCAGCCCGGCAAATCGAAGTCCGACGTCCGCGATAAATAAGAACCCCACCTGACACGAACCAGGTCATCATCTTCGAAGAAAGACGGTGCACTAGCGCATTGCATTGCAATTCATCGGTCGCGCTCTTACACTTGATTGCAGCACAGATGATGAGAGACAAGCAACATGAGCAAGATAGAAAGCATCTGCGCCGATCTCGGAATAACGACTGCCCCAGTGTCATGAGCCCACCGGCCCGTTGCGAACCAAAGCTGATCAGACGCTACGTCGGATGCTTCTCGATCACGGCGACGGTCATGTCATCATCACGCTGCGCACCATCGTGGAATCATCAAGCAATGAACGCGCGCTGACGGCGGCTGGCAATTATGACTCCCTACGTCTTTGAGGGGCGCAATCACGGATTTGAAGCCGGTCATCGCCGAGGAGGATAACCGGTTACCTGACCTCAAGACGCAATTGGCCCGGCCGCGTTCCGACGTCTTGTAGGACAAGTTCACCGGATTACAGAAACGGTCACATGATCCACCAAACTGCACCCGCTTCGGTGATGGGGCGATACGCGAGACGCCTACCCCCACGTGATTGCTCATGACCTTTCACTGATGTCTTCATTAGCTGCAAGCTGTCTCGCGCTTAGATAGCGCGTCGACGGCCTGCAAAGAAGCTATAGATAAACAACACAATGACAGCGCCCACTATAGCGCCGATCAAGCCCGCCCCTTCTCCAGGTCGGTACCACCCGAGTCCCTGACCAAGATAAGTTGCGACGAAAGCTCCGACGATGCCAAGCACTGCGGTTAGGATAAAGCCGGTCGGTTCATTGTCGCCCGCATGATGAACTTCGCTATTACCCCAGCTACAAATCCAATGATTATTGTCCAGATGATACCCATAATCACAAATCTCCGTTCTTTAGAGTTCGATCATCAGCTCGGAATGCGCCCATCCGGCGTATACTTATCAACGGCAGTAGGAAGCTCGCGAGAAAGTCTTGTCAGCAGTTCTTCCTGAGACAGACCCGTTTGCTGTTCCAAGGCGGCCAATACATCCGCTCCGATAGCCTGCTTTAAACTCGGCGCAGGAAGCTCCTGGTTAGGCCCTTTGCTAACCCACGAATCGGCGGCATCTCCCTGACCATTTTCTTTGAACCGCTCGAGCAATTCGCCTAACCCCCCGCTAAGGAGACTACCCACGCCACTGCCTGCGAGAGCTCCACTTAAGTTACCGAGCAGCCCGCCTAAAGGCTGTCCCTGTTGAGCTCCGGGCTCAGCATGATGGGTGTTATCGCCTGCGCCTTTTAAAAGCTCCGCAAGCTTGTCCCTGTTCTGGTAACCGGCCAACGCGAGCAAGCCGAGTAACGCCGTCATCGATGGCATTCCACGTGACATTAAATTTACTCCAGGCTGAGCATGAATCTCCGCACAAACGTTTGATGCCGTCGACCGTTCCACTCTCTGGCCGCAAAAATCAATTGCACGCCCCGGCCATCCTAAAGCCCGCAAGGAAGCAGACAAGCTCGCGCGCGCCGTGGGACCAGCCCGCCTGCTGGTCTGAAAGACCTACGAGCTGGACGCGACCTTCGACATGACCCGGCGTCTATTCGGAGTTCATAGCCGCGCGGCCATCACCCGAACCCACTCTCTGTCAGGATATAAACGAATGTTAAACTTGGGTGACACGGAGGAACGAGAAACGTCCGTTCTGATTAGCTCAACACACGTAAATGGGAGTTCGTATTATGCAAAAGTTGATTATTGCGATAGCGGTTGGTGCCGCGGCAATGTTCAGTGTTTCCGCTGCAAACGCAGCCAAACAAAAGGGCCGAACCGACGTCGCCCAGTCCTCGAGCGGAAGCAAAGCTCAACATCGGCACTATCGACACTCTCATAGTCGTTCGCACTATGGCCACCATGACCGTCGGTACGGCCAATCTGGCCCCGGATACTACCGTGATCAGGGAAGCTATGGTCACGCTCCGCATGGCGGCGGCTATGGTGGCTCAGGTTATGGCGGGGGCGGTTATGGCCAAGGTGGCGGCTACGGTGGCCCTGGTTATGGTGGAGGGTATGGCCCGGGTTACGGCGGCTATGGTGGCCCTGGTTACGGCGGCGGGTATGGTTATGGTGGGCCGGGGATAACATTTGGCTTCGGCAGTGGCGGGTATAGGGGTTGGTGATAAAAAATAGCCCGCAGCAATGCGGGCTTTTTTTTTAAATTCCGACCCCTTTACGACGCTTTAGATAAAAAAACGGATGCTCTATGGGCGAGGTTATGCTCGGAAGGCGTTATCGCGCCGAGCAGTAGCGAAACCTAGCGGCGTCCTCGGTACTAGCCTGAGCGGCTTACGGCAGGATGTGGTTGGTCTAATCTTGATGTTCTCGTCGCCGCCGTTTTCTACCGTCGTGTCGAGCTCTTTCCGCTTCTCGTCGGTCGGCTCCTGCATGGTCTTGCCGGTCTGTCGTTCTTCTGCTGATTGCGCGGGATTAACGGCAGTGTGCCCGCCGCTTTCCTGAAAAGGAGATGCGATCTTGCCGCACCGTGCAGTTGGCGACTGGGGAACCATAAAAAAACGCAGGCGTTTTGAATGGCGAACCCGGAGGAAGCCATGCCGCAACAGATGCCCGTGCCCATTTCCGTGATGCAGAAGTCGCTCGCTATAGCGATGCACTATCTCGTGGAGACGGGGCAAGCGTATCCGGTCTCTCAGACCAGACGCTTCTGCGCCGAGGTAATGTGCCATGAGTGGAAGACCGGCAGGCGACATCCCGTCTGGCTCGCGAACAAGGCGATCGGCGCGCTGGAGCGGACGAGAAAGGAACACTGGTTCCGCATCCTGCACGAGCCCGTGATGGCGTCGGCAGAAGGCTGACCGCGGCACTTCGAGTGAATTGTGCGCCAGCTTGCGCATTAACCGCGCACATGAAGCAAGGAGAGATGATTTCAAATCCGAACGAAGGCGTGCAGCAGACGACGCGAAGATCTCGAACAAGGACGAGAAGTGGCATTTTGCTTGTGACAGAAATTCGCGGTTGCAAATGCGGATAGCGCTTGCGAGCGCGTCCATGACGTGGCGCGTCGGTGCCGAATTAGAGGAACGCGGTGGGTGCAACGCGAAGACGATGGTGAGTTAATCGGGGCCTATATGTCTGCATCAAGAACGGTTTACCCTTCGCTCGATAATCGCCATTAATAAGAAAGGAACGGTAGATCATGACGACCTTTCTCGCCTGTTACCGCCGATTCACACGCGCATGAGTGCCGTCAGCTCGATGGTGGATTCAACCGCCCTCGGAACGTCGAATGCTACAGCGTTACCCCGCGCGACTACGTGTCCAAGCTAGGCCACGCCGGCGCGGTCTAAAATTCGGTTCTAGGTGACAATATGCAGCAGGACACGACCGACAAGTACGACCTCCAACGCTTTGTCCTCGGGCAGCAGCCGGTTTATGCGACGGCGTTATCCGAGTTAATGGCCGGCCGAAAGAGGACGCACTGGATCTGGTTCATCTTCCCGCAAGTCGAAGGCTTGGGCCATAGCGCGATGTCGCAGCGGTACGCGATCAAGTCGAAATCGGAGGCAGTGGCATATCTCGCCCACCCACTTCTCGGCACGCGGCTAGTGGAATGCAGGTGCGCTGTCCTTTCGGTCGCGGACCGGTCCGCCCATGAGATCTTTGGCTCGCCCGACGACGTCAAATACAAGTCGTCGATGACGCTGTTCGACGCGGTCGATGCCGGCAGTCTCTCCGCCAATGTTTGGATCGCTACTTCGATGGCGAACTTGATCCGGCGACACTCACTGTCCTCGACCAATGGGGCGCAGCGGGCGGGCCTCCGGTATCGGCGCGATCGTGACCGAGCGCACCACGTGGTCCTTTTGATGCCAGCGCGGCATCCCGAGACGCCAGATGGCCGCTACTTCGTCGCCAAAGGCAGGCTGTGGCGTCTCGCCAACCCCTCACTGGAGAACCACGAGCGGAAGTCGTTGGTGTCTGCGCTGACGAAGGCTCGTCGGACCGTGAGGGACGCCAAGCGCAGGGGCGACGAGAAAGCCGAGGCGAAAGCGCACCGCGCGGTCGATGGCGCGAAACGCGCACTCGGGGAACGCGGCCCGGTCTGGTGGAACGATGGCGCGCCGGATCTGAACAGGCACCTGGCCAAGAACACGCCCTACGCCGACTGGTATGCAGGTCTCCATAATCGAAAGCATTCGAGTTGAAGATCGCGACATTCAACGTCAACAATGTCAATAAGCGCCTGCCGAACCTGCTGGCCTGGCTGCGGTCGTCAAAACCCGACATCGTCTGTCTGCAGGAGCTCAAGACTGAGCAGGCGGAGTTTCCCGAAGCCGAGTTGAAGAAGGCAGGGTATTCGTCGGCATGGGTCGGACAGCGAAGCTGGAACGGCGTCGCGATCCTAGCAAGACGAAGAGACGTCATCGTTACGCGGCGTAGGTTGCCGGGCGATCCGAAGGATCATCAGAGCCGCTATCTCGAAGCTGCGGTCGAAGGCCTTGTCGTAGCCGCGATATATGCTCCGAACGGCAACCCGCAGCCCGGACCCAAGTTCGACTACAAGCTCGGCTGGCTCCAGCGGCTCGACCGCCACGCATCGAGGCTTCTGAAGACCGGTGCCCCCGTCGTCCTCGCCGGCGACTTCAACGTGGTACCGACGGAAGCTGACATTTACCCGACTAAATCCTGGGACAAGGATGCTCTGGTGCAACCGCAGGCGCGTAAGCTCTATCGTGCGATGCTCGACCATGGATGGTCCGACTCGCTGCGACAGGTCCATCCGAAGGGCCCGCCCTTCACTTTCTGGAGCTACTGGCGCAATCGCTTCGAACGCGACGCGGGCTTACGGATCGACCATATCCTTCTCAGTCCCGATCTGGCCCCGCGGCTGAAGAAGGCCGGCGTTGACCGCAAGGTCCGCGGCCGGGACAACGCGAGCGACCATGCGCCGGCGTGGATCGTGCTGAGCTGAGATTCCGCCAATGCGCAACGTGGTCCTCATGTCGGACGGCGAATGGCTTTGCGAGGCCGTCCGGTGGCGGAACATGAGAAGGTTGCTGCCGTTGTCAACGACAGCAACGGAGAAGAATTTATGTCGAAGAGACCGCTCGCCGAAATCGCCAAAGACATGGCTGGCATTGATATCGCCATCCTGTCCACCCACACCGAGAGGGGCGAGATCGCAAACCGCCCGATGAGCAATAATGGCGACGTTAACCTACGACGGGACGTCGTACTACTTCAGCTACGAACAGGCGCGGGCTGTATCCGACATCCAGCGAAATCCGAAGGTTGCGCTCGGTTTCTCCTCCGAAGCGGGTCTGTTGTCGAAAGGCACCTACGTCGCCGTCGAGGGCGAGGCCCAGTTAATCCGAGACAAGGACGCCTTCAAACGTCATTGGACCAGCGATCTCGACAAGTGGTTCGACAACGGCGTAGATACGGCAGGTATCGTTCTCATCAAGGTGACGGCGAAACGGGTGACCTATTGGAAGGGCAGCGAAGTAGGCGAAGTCGAGATCTGACACTGGCTTTCGTCAACAGCGCCATCCTGCTCGGCGCGCTGCATGGGCTCAAACCCCGCCATTCCAAGAGTACGATGGCTGCCTTTAGGCCGTGTTGCTCGGATTGTCGGCCGCGATCTCGCACACCGCGGTCGTATGGGCCGCCGCGCTGATCGGCCTCTACTGCAGCGAGGCGCGTCTGAGGATCGCGTCGGTGGTCATCATCCTTGGCGTCGCCGTGCTGCTTCGAACTCGGTTTAACGATCACCGTGGTATCGGCCGGCACCGCGGTGCTGAGCATTCGACATGTCGAGCGCCACAGAGCGGATTTAGCCATTTCGCGCATCGGACCCCGTGCGTGTCGGCGGCGCTTGTAGTGCTCGGAAATCCAATCACTTGCCCAAGCAATTTTAAGGCATATTCTGAAAATCAGGCAATTTTTCACTTGTGGCATATCAATAGCTTAGTTGGGCATTTCAGAAATGAGCGGAAGCGATTCAAGGGAGTCGCCACATAGAGGAGATTGAAGTCGGGGAACTCCGTCAGAAGTGGACAAGAAGCATGCCAGGGAACCAAAGCCCATGGTCGCTGTTTTCAAGATCCCACCATGGAGGTTAGCTTGAAAACATTCGCCACTGCCCTCGCACTTCTCGTGTTGTCGACTGCGTCGTTCGCCCAAACACCGGCGCACACGCCTTCGCAAGCCGCAGCTCCTGTTGCTGCCGCTGGCGACTGGAGCGCATCTAAGTTGTCGGGTGTGAACGTCTACAATGAAGCCAATGACAAGATCGGCGAGATCTCCGATCTGATCGTCTCTGCACAAGGCGAACTTAGGGGCGTTGTCATCGAAGCCGGCGGCTTCCTGGGAATGGGAAAGCACCATGTGCTGGTCGCCATGAAAAGCTTGAAGTTCTCGAACGAGGCCGGAAAGACGACCACCGGAAAAACGTCTGAGACCAAGAGAGAATGGTATCCAGACCGCGCTGTCCTGAACGTCACGAAGGATGAACTCAAAGCTATGCCTGAGTTCAAATATTAATTCTTAATGGGGCTCCAAACTTTGTTTGGGGCCCTACTCCGGCCTTCGGGCCTAGACGATTGTCTCCTTGCGTACAAAGGACGATCAGCATGAATAAGAATAAAGATGGTTCGGTCTCGCCTGAATCCGTAAGCAATGTGTGTTTTTTCCTCGGAAGCTTTGGGATTTTGGCGGCGGTCGTTGGATCCGGTTTTATTGTAGCGGCCGCGACAATCTAAAATAACCCGGTTCCTCCCAACCATTGACTGGGCCGGAGATTACTCCGCATAGGAGCCTTAACATGGCGACCGGAATGTACCGTAGGACAGATGGGTTTGCGCAGGTTGATTACGACGGGACAAGTATTCCTGTCTCGCGCATAAAATATGAAGAAAATGGCTATAAGCCAGAGTTCGAAAAGCTACCGGCCGAAGCTGAATATTTGGCGTCGCGAGAAGAGGCGATGAAGCGGGACGCAAAGGGGCCTTAGAACGTCCGCTGCTTGAATCCAGAGGCGAAGCTTTAAACTATTGCTATCGCGGCACGCCACCTGAGAGGGCCATCTGCTGAAATATCGGAGATTTCAGACCATCGCCGGACAACAGAAAAATAGACACACCAACATCGACACCAGCACGAAAAATCCCATTGAGACGGCGAAGACTGAAGCTTGATGCATGCGCGCCACGTCAACCCGCCAATTGATTGCTATTTTTCCAGTAAGAAAGGGGCAAGATGGCGAAGGTGCTTGCTAGAGGTGCTTTCGCGCGTCAGATCGGTGATAACTTCCGACCGGGTTCGAGGAGGATCGATGGGCGTCGAACGGAAGGCAGGATGTTAGATGGCCGAAAATCCGCCAGATCAATGTGATGATTTGCTTGTCGCGATTGAACGGCTTGCCAATCCAGCTCAGCCCCTCCCAAACGGCAAAATCGCTGGCGCCGCTTTCATCGCCGCTGCGAAAAAGGCAGTGGCGCGACTGCAAACACTGATCGACGAGAGCGAAGATCGTTGATGCTCCAAGGCCATCCGCGCCTGGTCGATTTCGGGCTGAGGCGCGCAAGCAACAGAGTTGGACGCATGAATGAGGAAGCCTCCGAAATTGAAGTGTCACCTCTGGGCGGTATAGTGGCTCGCGCCGGCATGACCGTTCACGTCGAAATTTATCGGTTCGTTGAAGGAGACGACAGCTGGACGCTTGAAGTGACGGATCACGAGGGGGGATCGACCGTCTGGGAAGATCGGTTTGCTTCTGATAATGAGGCGCATGCCGAGTTTTATCGAGTGCTCGAAACCGATGGCATCCAATCGTTTTTGGAAGATCAGCCGGAATCGAGGCGTCTCGTGCAAAGGCCCCCTTTCAACGAATGAGATGATCTGGATCCTGAATCCATGACCGCCGCGCAGCGCCAGCCGTCGCCTGGTCGCGCTTGGACTGAAGAAGGGAAATAAGATGAAGGCGCCCGATTGGTTCAAACGGTCTGAGCCCCGTTCGAAAGAGGAGAAGCTAGCCCGCAAGGCGATCAAGGAAGCAGACGCACGAGTGGCCATGGCCGAGCACGAGAAAGCGGCAGAGGCGTTTGCCAACAACCGCGAGCGCCTGAAGGCGCAGCGGCTGGCTCGTGAGGCTGGCGAGGGCACTCCGCCGAAGAGGGATTGAAAGCGATCTCAGCGTTGAAAAAGCAGTTTGGCGCCAAATGGAAAGCGGGGAAGCGACCGAATGCGTAGGTTCAAAACAAGTTTGTTGATTGGTCTGTCGCTTCTTCCCGCCCTTTGCCTTCTGTTTTTTTCAGGTCTGATAGCTATTGAGACTTGGCCCTACATGTGGGGTTCAACCCCACATGCCCCACCTCCTCCGGTTTCTCCACCTTCTCAACAACTCGACAGTTTTTCCGAGACTAAGCAATTTTTCCTCGCTGTTGCGACCTTGTTGCTAACTACAGTAAGCACCGTCTCGACGCTGTGGTTGGCTTGGCGGAGCGACAAAAGACAGTCTCGTGAATTCGAACTGAAAATCGCGCAGCTTCAATCGGAGCTTGATAAGGCGAAAAAATAGAGCTTCGAACTGATCGGCTTACGGCGTGCCAGCAGGAAGCCGAGCTATGGGAGGCAGTTAGCGTAGCCGACGGGATCAGAGTGACGTTTTACAAAGTATCACGGCGGTCGAGGGAGCGATGAACAAGCGTAAGGCCTTAGTTCACATCAAAAGTCTAATGAAGGCGCGGGGGCTAGAAACGCCCGCCCCACAGAAAGATAAAGAGCCCGCCCTCGATCCCGTTGAAGCCTTGCATCATATCAAGACACTTTCCCGCGCCGCGCAGGACAGTATCGATATTGCCATAGTGCAGCAGCACTTAAAGATGATCCAAGCGATCGTGGAGAAGGCGCTGCCGATGCGGAAATAAAAAAAACCCCGCCGGAGCGGGGTTGAATTCGCAAGCGAGCGCGTGAGGTGACCGCTAACCCATGTTTCACTCTGTTTCCAGACGGAAACTCCGTTTGGGCGTAGTGACGTGGGCTCTCACGTCTCCATATCAATACCAACCATAGGGCTGGTAGCAGCCGTATCCGCCCCACCCCCCACAACCATAATTCCCATAGCCATACGGGCCGCCGCCCCAGCCCCAGCCACCACCATAGGGATAGCCCCAGCCACCGCCCCATCCCAAGCCACCGAACCCTACCGCAATGGGAAAACCCCATCCCCAGCCGCCGCGTCGCCATCCTCCGCCGCCCCAACCTCTACCCGCCCAGCCCACGCGCCTGAACCCACCCCCGGCGAACCCGCCCCGAAAACCGCCGGGCATCCCCATTCCAAATCCGCCGCCCCGAAAACCGCCGAATCCGCCGCCGCGAAAACCACCGCCTCCAAATCCGCCACCGCGGAACCCTCCTCCTCGCTGCGCTGCCGCCTCATTCGGCACCAGAGCAAGAGTCGATGCGACGATTGCCACGCCACTTAGGATGGCCAGTACTTTCTTGCGCATTGCACACTCCGTTTCACACTTGCGTCAGCCGAGACTTTGACTGGTCAGGTTCAATGACGAACATTCAACCACCTCCCCGCCGCTCCAACAACGTCAGTGGTGAATTCGTTCCTACGGGGCTGCGTGGCAACCCGGGTCTGATAGCGACTATGGGGCGGTTAGATCAGGCTGCTGACTTTACAGCGGGGCAAGCTGATTATCTTGCATGCCAACGACCCCGCCGCCCGGCGAGCTTGCTCCCCTGACTGTGTGAAGGCTCCCGCGCATAGCCGTCATCGGCCTTTACCTGCCGGCGCCTGGCCGCCATCCGATCGGTAAGGTCTTTCGGGGTACGGACCATCGCGATACTCCACATGCGACGCGGAAAATGTCATGCTCGCGCGGCAGATGGAGTACGGCCCAGCACTAATGTGCAGTGACAAGTTTTCCAGCCGTCCACGTGAGGCGGTCAGCCTTGATAAGTACGCGGTCATTCCCAACTTGCGGCCGGGCGAAAAGACTGACGAGGACAAAGACGGCGCAGAATAGCAGACCTACAAGCATGGTCTTTCGGTTTGCGCCTTTGTCGTGAACGAACATGATGACAGATTAGGCTGTGGAACTGAGCCCGCAATTGTATGAAGGGACTAACCTTACCGGATAACCCTATTCGTCTGCCCACCAGTTCTAGGCAAATAATCGCCTCACCCTATGGCTAGGCAGCGTTCACGCTCATGCGATTGTTCGCCAGCCGATTGCCGGAGAGTTCTCGGGTTAACCGCCCCCGTAACATAGCTAGAACCGCTGCCTCCTCCGGCTTGAGGCCTTCCAACTCGTCCCGCAACTCATTCTCGACCGCCTTTTTAATTTCAAGCACGAGGTTACCGTCGAGATATGATGTCAGCACCTCGGGATGCACGTAACATTTGCGACAGATGGTCGGGGTGTTGCCCAAGCGCGCCGCCACGTTCTCAATTGCGGAGCGAAGGTTACGCTTGGCCTGAGCCGCACTGTCGAAGGCCTTCACCTCATTCAGGGCCATTGCTGCAAGGACGGTACCAGCCCAAGTCCGAAAATCCTTTGCCGTGATGTTCTGTCCGGTGATCTCCTTCAGATACTCGTTGACGTCGCCTGAGGTCACGTCCTGCGGCTTCCCACTTTCATCCAGGTACTGCAATAATTCCTGACCAGGAAGCTCCTGGCAGGCCCTGATGATTTTTGCTATGCGCCGGTTTCTCACGTGCAACGACCACTTCTTGCCACTCTTACCGATAAATCGAAAGCGGACTTCGTTGCCTTCCACCGTCACGTGGCGGGTCTTCAGCGTGGTTAGACCATACCTATTGTTTTGCTTCGCATAGTCATCATTGCCGACGCGGATAAGAGTGGTTTCGAGAAGGTATACGACCGTAGCGAGAATTTTCTCTCGCCGAAGTCCCCGAAATGCCATGTGCTCGCGTATCTGGGATCGAATCCCCGGCAGAGCCTCAGCAAACGCCACCACGTGTTCGAATTTAGTGCTCTCGCGCACCTCACGGAAACGCGGGTGGTAGCTATACTGCTTTCTGCCTTTCGCATCGCGGCCCGTCGCTTGAATATGCCCATACGCAAACGGACAAAATCCACACGTCAGTCCAAGCTGGCGGAATTGCGAGCGACTTGATGCGACCGAGCGCATTTGCCTCTGTGAGCCTGGAGCCGTCAGCACGAGTATAGCAGAATCCTTTGCCCGATCTTCGCCGCCGTATGCCGGGCTTACCATCTGAGACGTATCGTAACCCGGCCGACTCCGCTGCATCCTTAGGATCGACGATCGCCTGTTCGGCCCCGGCTGACTCACACAAGATGCTGTCCTTCGTTCCTTAGGCAAAACGTGATGCGATAGCCAAAAGTTCCTGAGCCAGTGAAGTGCGCGCCCCTCCTCGTTGCCATTTGGACAGCCACTCTCGACGTGCTTAAGGTTTTCCGATTTTCTACGGACGCGAGACCTCTTTTCAGAACTTCGACTTGTCGTCGACCTCATAGTCGTTCCCGTTGGCTATGCGCACGCAAAACGCCACTACCGAAGCAAGGTGGTTCAAGTCCAAGTTTTTATTAGGAACGGGTTCATGAACAGCAGGTTCGTTGTAGGCAAAACCAACGGAGAAGATGAATGTTCATGCACAACAAGCGGCTACAATATACTGTCCGCGTTTCGGAACCAAACCCGGTGCTCGGCTCATTTATGCTCGAACAATTCGGCGGTCCGGACGGTGAGCTCGCAGCCGCGATGCGCTATTTCACGCAAGGTTTGGGAGAAGACGATCCCGGCCGCAAAGACATGCTTCTCGATATCGCCACCGAAGAGCTCAGTCATCTCGAGGTGATTGGTTCCATCGTTGCCATGCTCAACAAAGGCGCCAAGGCGCAGATTTCCGAGGGCAGCATGAAGGAGGCCGAGCTCTATTTGTCCCTCACCAAGGGTGGGAATAGCCATACGCAGTCGATACTTTATGGCGGTGGACCCGCCCTGACTAACTCCTCTGGGGTACCATGGACTGCAGCTTATATCGACAGCCGCGGGGATCCCACATGCGACTTGCGCTCGAACATTGCGGCTGAAAGCCGAGCCAAGATTGTCTACGAGCGACTGATCAATTTAACAGATGACCCTGGCATTAAGGATGCGCTGGGCTTTCTGATGACCCGAGAAATCGCCCACCAAAAGTCATTCGAGAAGGCGCTCTATGCCATCGCGGACAACTTTCCACCCGGTAAGCTGCCCGGACTCAAACCGTTCGCGGATACCTACGTAAACACTTCGCAGGGCGGCGTCGAGCAGAATGGCCCCTGGAACAGCGGTAAGCAGTGGGACCGGGTGGATGATTTGGAAGCAGCACTTCCCGCAGACGGGGGTGATGGCGATGCTACCGTTCAGCTCAGTTCGATTGACACCACAGCGCTCAAGGCCCTTGCGACGCGCACAATGTCGCAGCAAGGCGGCGACCCAAAGACCGGAGCCGATTTGGGCGCTGGTCCTGGCGCAGGAAAGGTCACTGACGGCGACAAGGGTGGCGCGGAAGACATGGACGAAGCCGAAGCAATGGCGAAAAAAAGAACGGCGGCGTGACGCAACGCTGTAAGTGGTACGGTTCACGCTCGAGGTTTACTAAACGGCTTAAGCGCGGCTGAACCGTACCGCCAAATTTGGTGGCAGACGGCCCGATCAGTCCGAATGGCACCCCGGAAGACATCGAAGGCGCGCTGCTCGGGCGATGTCGGGCGGCAAATAGGGCGAACCGCTCATTTGAGATACTTGGGAACGGTTATCCGCTTCCAAGTTGGTTCGATCGCCACCATTGAGAAATCGCTTCAGTCAGATCGTCCCACAGGACGGTCGGCAAATCGGGCACTGCAAGACGAACGGCGTACCTCTTGGCAATTGTGTCTTGTGCCCATTCCGTTGTCGCAAAATCAAAACCAAAGCTTCCCGCGTGACGGATAGGAAGGCCAGCTTGACCGAGATAACCACTCATCTCGGTGGCGGCTTTACGGGCGGCAGCTTCATCGAGAAGTCGCTCGGAACCTAAAGTAACATAGAGGCCGTGAACAAACTGGAGCTCCGCTTCCGAACCGTTGAGAGCCGTACGGAAATAACGGGAACTTCGGCGGCCGTTGTTCAGGATTGATGCTACCCTCCGGCGCGTCAATGATCGGTAAGGTGGATTTCCAACATAAGGGGGGAAATGGTCGGGAAGCGCAGCGCCTCCAAATAGCCTTACCGCTGTTTGGGTTTCGATGAACAGCCGATGAAGTTCCGACCCACAAGCACGGCTTTCTGGATCTATGAAAGCAATCGACCCCAGGCGGCCATACTCTAAACCCAGCGAGTCTAGTTTTGTATGGCTCCGAACAAGCACGACAGGAATGTCCGACCGCTTTGCTAGTCGCAACACGCGCCGCATCATTGCAGAGCCGCCGGCAAAGCAGGTAGTGTCGAAAATCAAAAGGTCGACCGAGGAATTTAGAGCATAAAGCGCGGCTTTAAAGGACCAGGACGGTACACAAGAATCGAGCAAAAGAAATTTCGGCGACCGCTGCTGTCTTCCAAGACTTTCATCCGCAAGCTCAACGGTCCGCAAATGACGTGCATAACCTTGGATCAACTCTCGCGTTTCTGAGTACGAGCCCGGTGAGATCAAGATGTCTGCTTTGCGCCAGACGTGACTCGTAGCAAGCAAGAACGCGGTGATCGCAGCCATCCCAGACGCGGTATATATTGTCGAGGATACAGATATCTCGTCCAATTCATAGAAAGAGGGACCGTCTACGCCGAGGTCCGCGCGCTGGTAATCATAGTTGAACTCGAATGGACCAGCGACACAAGGCCTGTGCGACCACGACGTCTCTGTCGCTCTCCAGTTACCACAGTCGTGCTGAGCCCGCAGTGCCGCCGAAAGCTGAATTTTTGCTCAACGGCATCGTTCGGCGAGTGGGGCGGTTCAAGACACAAAGGCTGCGCTAGGCATTTGTTGAGGAGGGCAATCTCCTTTCGCTTCCTATCCAGATATTCCTCCGTGGTTTCCACTTGTGCTTTATCCAGAGGCATCAGGAGATATTCAACGTTCGACCTCGTCGGTAGGATCCAATTCGTCGCCGGCGGAGGTCAGAATGAAACGCCAGCGGATCCTTGCGCCTCCGCCGACGCCTGCTTGGCGGCGTGCTCGGTTTCCCGCAGAATCTGATCGTTAGACCAGCAACGGCACGACGGGCTGAGTCCTTGATCACTTTGGGAGCTGAACTCGGAAGCTGACGCGAATCTGACACGATAGCACTAAGGATTGTGGAGCACGTCGCCGGATAGTCGGCTCCCCCGCCGAGGATGATGCGAGGCTCGCTCTTCAATCCGACTAAATGCCCGTGATGGCCCGTCATCAAGCCGCAGTCACGCCCGCGGGGGCATAAAAACATGGTTAGTGATTTTCCCTCAAGTTGGCTTCAGCACCACTTTGATGCACCCGTCCGCCTTGTCGCGAAACGTCTCGTAGAGCTTTGGTCCGTCGGCAAGCGTTGCGCGATGAGTGATTACAAAGGACGGATCAATTTCGCCCTGTTGAATGCGATCGAGAAGCTGAGGAAGATAATGCTGAACCGGGGTCTGAGCCATTCGGAATGTGAGACCGCGATTGATTGCCGATCCCATCGGTATCTTATCAACGGACCCACCGTAAACGCCCACAATTGAAACCACGCCGAAGTTGCGGCAGCACTGGATCGCTTGCCGAAGCACGTGGGGGCGATCGGTCCCCATGAAGGTCGCAACCTTGATGCGGTCAACGACTGCATCGAACCCAGACCCGGTGTCAGGCTCGGTACCAACCGCATCGATGCATGCATCCGCGCCTCGACCGCCCGTCAGATCCTGGATTCGATCGTAAATATCATGCTTCTTAAAATCGAGCGTGATTGCACCGGAAGCCTCGGCCAACCGCAACCGCTCCGGAACAGTATCTATGGCGATGACACGTTCGGCGCCAAGGAGAAAGGCGCTTTTGACAGCGAACTGGCCGACCGGTCCGCACCCCCACACCGCAACCGTCTCCCCACCTTTTAACCCGCAGAAATCCGCAGCCATAAATCCTGTCGGAAAAATGTCGGATAGAAATAGAACCTGCTCGTCCGAGAGCCCATCTGGAACCTTGATCGGACCGACGTCGGCGTAAGGAACGCGCATGTATTCGGCCTGCCCGCCGGGAAAGCCGCCGAGAAGATGCGAGTAACCGAACAAACCCGCCGGCGAATGGCCCCACATCTCCTCTGCTTTCTTCTTGTTCGGATTGGACCGCTCGCACCCGGAATAGAAACCGCGCTTGCAGAAAAAGCATTCACCGCATGAGATGGTAAAAGGCACCACCACGCGATCGCCAATTCTCAGCTTCTTATTATCGCGACCGACCTCGACGACTTCTCCCATGGTTTCATGACCGACGACGTCACCCTTCTCCATCGTCGGAATAATGCCGTCGAAAATATGAAGATCAGAACCGCAGATAGCGCAGGCGGTAACGCGGATAATTGCATCACGCCCGTCTTGAATGGCGGGGTCGGGGACGCTCTCGCAGCGAATGTCGCTCTTGCCATGCCAAGTCAACGCTTTCATCGCCACCGCCTTTTGCCAGCGTCCTATGTCTCGCTCAATGTTCTGCCGTACCGGGCTCGGCCATTTTGCGGTGCTGCTCCGCCAGTGTCTCAGATGGCGTGACATTGGCCAGGGACGACTGCAGCTTATTTTTCCAGCCGCTCACGACATCCCCTTCACCCTTCATCATGGCCTCGAAACCAGCCTTAGCAACGTCGGTCGGATCATCCTTCTCTTCAGTCCCGACCTTGGTATCCATCATGTCGGCCCGCCTGAAAAATTCAGTGTCTGTTGCGCCCGGCATAAGGCAAGTAACCGTTACGGCCGTATCTTTCAGTTCCTCGCGCAGGGCGAACGAGAACGAATTGAGGAACGACTTGCTGCCGTTATAAACAGCCTGAAAACTGCCAGGTACGAAGCCGGCGATTGAACCCGTGATCAGGATGCGGCCTGCATTGCGCCGCCGCATGTCGTTCCCGATCTTGTGGATCAAATACGTCGTTCCCACGATGTTTGTGTCGATCACGCGCCGTGCCCTCGCATAGTCCTGATCAAGGAATGAGCGGCCAAGCCCAATTCCCGCGTTGGCGAGAAGCGCGCTGACAGGTCGCCCTTTCACTGCGGCATGGAGTTTGTCGACACCTTCCTCTGTGGCAAGATCAACCTGAACGGTCTCGACCGTAGCGCCACCGGCGCTCAGGTCATTAGCAACCTGTTCAATCGCCGGCTCGTCGGCGGCGATCAGCAAACTGAATCCGTGGGCCGCGCAACACCGCGCCAGTTCCAGGCCGATACCGGTTGATGCGCCTGTAATAATCGCCAATCCGTTTTGGTCCGACATGAACTGCTCCTGGTGGTGCATGCGGCAACAGCAAGCTTCCCAGAACGTTCCTAACGCCCCATTGGACCATGAGCGTGTGGCTTGAGCGCCCCGTCAACCTTGGCTTTAACGGACCGCCGATCCGCATCGCTCGAAAGAACAAAGCCTCCGAACAGAAGTTGGGAGGCCAGGACGGGCTTATGAATGCGCTCCTAATCAGTTGATCCAGAACCGCTGGCTTACCTCTGGCCCTGGTCGGGGGTTACCCTTTCCATGTAGGCTGCTTTCCGCGGCTGTCATCGAAGGAACCGCACGTCTTCTCCCCGCATTGTTCTCGAATGCATCAGTTGGAGATGGCCATGGCAAAGAAGACGAAAGCCTCAAAAAGAAAGACGAAGACCCCAAAGAAGTCGACCAAGTCATCTAAGCAGGCCACCAAGAAGCGTCGCTATTCGAAAGGCGCCGGAAAAGAGGTTGGAAAGGAGATGCGCCGCTATAAGAAAGGTACGGCGAAAAGCGGCCGCAGCGGCAAGGGCGGCAAGGTGAAGAGTCGCAAGCAGGCCATCGCCATCGGCCTTTCAAAAGCACGGAGCAAAGGCGAGAAAGTCCCAAAGAAAAAATTCAGCTAATCTGGGTGACAGTGAGCCACTGATGGCTGTTTCAGAGCGAAGATCTAACCAATTGCTGGACAGCGAAGCAGGTCTCGCCGCGGCAATGTTTGGTATCCTGGCTATCATTGTCCTGAAGCGGTCTTTCACGCAAAACAACAAGAAGCCGCCGCCTGGCGTATCACGCCGGAATGCCTCACCCGGAATTCTCGCAGCCGAGACCGACGATCGCGGCCGCAACGCACGATCTCCTTCTGAAATCTCCGCCAAAGGATGGAAGGACATTTTGCTTCGGGTGTATGCGAATATAGGCGAGCATCGCATCCTGTCTTTGGCCGCTGGCGTGACATATTACAGCATTCTTGCAATCTTCCCTGCCCTCGCGGCGCTTGTCGCCATCTATGGCCTATTTTCCGATCCCGTCGGTATCGCGAAACATCTCGAGGAGTTGTCCGACGTGGTGCCGAGCGGCGCGATAGATGTGGCGCGTGACCAGCTCACGCGCCTGAGTTCGAAGAGCTCTCAGAGCCTTGGATTCACCTTCATGATCGCGCTTTCCGTTTCCATGTGGAGTGCGAACGCCGCGATGAAATCAATGTTTGATACGTTGAACATCATCTATGGCGAGCAGGAAAAGCGGGGCTACATCAAGCTTAATGCGATATCTCTGACGTTCACGATCGCAGGCATCGCATTCATCCTTGCTGCGCTCAGCGGCGTTGTGGTTATCCCGATTATCCTGAACTATCTTTGGCTTTCGGATGCCGCCGATTTCCTCGTTCGTATCATGAGATGGCCGGCCATGTTTGTTGGCTTGGCGCTCGTCCTGGCGTGCATGTATCGATTTGGCCCCAGCCGGCAAACGCCGCGTTGGAGGTGGATCAGTTGGGGCAGCACCATCGCTACGCTGGCCTGGCTTGCCGCTTCGGCCTTGTTCTCATGGTATGCAGCGAATTTTGGCAAGTTTAACGAAACCTACGGCTCGCTCGGCGCAGCCGTCGGATTCATGACTTGGCTTTGGATCTCGGCGATCCTTATCTTACTAGGGGCGGAGTTGAACGCGGAAATGGAGCATCAAACAACCTTCGATACCACGACCGGTAAGCCCAAACCGATGGGGATGCGCGGCGCACGAATGGCGGACACCTTAGGCGCTCCGCAAACACTCTGATCAGTCATTGAATTGAGGCGTTCTGCGGTCTGCGAAATGGAGGTCTCCCGTGGAAACGTCTCATTCCGCCCGAGCTTGTTGGTGCCAACCGCCATGCGACCGGCCCAGTCTTTCGGGGGCGAAAAACTAGCGTGAACATTCGCGACATTAGCCTCGCACCATGTCCGCAACCGCGAATGGCTCTGGGTTCTAATTTTATCACGCGAACAACTTCGCTCGAAGACTTGCGATGGGGACGATCACATATGCAATCCCGGGGCGGGAGCGGCCGCCGAGACAAGCCGGCTCACTTGTCCCCTGGTCCCAGCGCGTATCCAGAGCTTGGCTGCGATGCCTCGTTTGGCCTTCGCTGAAGCTCGCGAGCGTCCTGAACGATTAGACCGCAATTCTCGGTCGGCTGAAGGATGCCAGGGACGGAGTACCCTTAACTGGAACTCTGACAGGAGAGCGGACGTTTGCAACGTTTGGGAGTTTTCATGACCAGCACCTCGATATGGATGGATGTTGACGTAATGCCTACCGCCGAATCGCTGGTTGGGGAGACAGAGTGCGATGTTGCAGTGATAGGATCAGGGATTGCCGGCATTTCAACAGCCTACGAACTTTGTAAGCGGGGTAAGTCGGCTATTGTGATCGACCGCGGGCGCATAGCGGGTGGTATAACGTCCCGGACATCCGCGCACCTGGCGCCTTTATGCGACGATCTCGTAAGCGAGATGGTCAGGATCAAGGGGCTCGAAGCCACAAAGCTCTTCTACGACAGCCAGGCAGCAGCGGTGGACCGTATCGAAGAGATTCAGAAAAATGAGAACATCGACTGCGATTTCCGTAGGCTGGATGGCTACCTGTTCCAGGGTCGCGGTATGCCGGCCGACATCATCGAAAAGGAGCGCGACGCGGTCCGCGAGGTCGGAGCGCCAGTGGACCGCCTCACGGGTGTGCCGTTCAACGGATGCGAAAACCGTCATGTGCTACGCTATCCGAGGCAGGCGGCTTTCCACCCGCTTAAATACCTCGCGGGGGTCGCGAAGGCCTGTAAAGAGAACGGGGCTACCTTTTTTGCGAACAGTCCGGTTGAAGAAGTCGGTGAGGAAGAGGGCATCGTCACGGTTAAGGTGGCCCGGGGTGCTATTCGCGCAAAGTACGCGGTTGTCGCCACCAACTCATCGATCTCCGACCGCTTCGCCATCCACACCAAGACCGCTCCGTACAGAACCTATGTCATGGCGTTTGAAATCGAACGCGGAGCGTTGCCCGATGCGCTCTACTGGGACACGGAAGATCCTTATCATTACGTGCGGCTTCAGCCCGGCCCAGGACAAACCGATTATGTGTTGGTCGGTGGAGAAGACCATAAGAGCGCAACGGCAGATGATGCTGACATTCGCTTTGGAAAGCTTGAGGCTTGGGCGCGCAGCCTGATCTCGGTGCTGGGGAAAGAGACCCACCGTTGGTCCGGGCAGGTGCTGGAAACAGTCGATTATGCTGGCTTTATCGGCCGCGATCCTGGGGGCAGCAATGTTTATGTCGCGATGGGCGACTCAGGTCAGGGATTAACCCATGGCGTCATGGGCGCGATGCTTAATACGGGTCTTATTCTCGGCGAAGATCATCCATGGAAGGATCTGTATGCGCCCGGCCGAATTCCGCTCAAAGCGGCAAAAAACTTTGTTACGGAAAATACAACTGCGATCAGAAGCTTTGCTGAATACGTTGCGCCCGGAGAAATTGGCTCACTCGACGAGCTTAAGCCCGGGCATGGCGCGATCGTCCGGCGCGGCCTTGAAAAGATTGCCGCGTACCGCGACTCTGATGGCGGCCTGCATCTCAACTCCGCATCCTGCAGCCATGTCGGCTGTCATCTGCACTTCAACAGTTTTGAGACCTGTTGGGATTGCCCCTGTCACGGCTCGATGTTCAGCGTGGATGGATGTCCGATCAATGCTCCTGCCATCGGACCACTTGGCGAAGTCAAGGAATAGAAGGCTGCTGAATGGGAGGAAGCGCCAACAACCGTGTTTTCTGCATCGCGCTCTCGGATAGGCGCGAATGTTTTCCAGCCTCCCGCGCGAACACACAAGTATGTTTAGAACGGACTTCGACAGCAAAGGCGCGCCTCACAGGCGATGAGCCGCGCCTTCTCTTCCCCGATCCCTCATCGGCATAAAGGCATATCTTCAGCCTTACTTAAGGGACAGCCGGCCTTCGACAAATCGTATTTATTGCGGCGATCCATCTGCGCTCAAGGCATGCAGATGTGCTTGCTGGTCCGGCAAATGCGGAGTACTGCGCGACGGAAGAACATGGGGCCGTGTGCCCAGCGGAGCTGGCGAAGTCCAGCTCATGTTGCGGCCAGCCAAGCACCGCCCGTTCGTTCTATCCGAATGCCGAATGGGTGATGCGGGGTCCGTAGTAATCATCGACGGATTTGGTCCGGCTAGGCTCGTCCCAGTTCCAGCTGCTCTCTTCTGTGTATTTCGGAGCATTCTCGAGATGATCCGCGGTGACGCCCATCCGGTACCCGCCGATTGCCGTGTCGTACTTCAGGCTGTCCCAGGGGAGCGGATAGTGGTCGTGGCCGATGCCGAGGAATCCGCCAAAGCCGAGGACCGCATAAGACACGCGCCCGCTTGTCTTCTCGATCATAACGCGCTCGATCTCGCCGATCTTCTGGTTGTCGGGCCCGTAGACGCCGGTCCCTTCTACCTTATCGCTGCCGATCAGCGTGGATGTCTCTCTGGCTTCGGTAACCATGTAATTCTCCTTTGTGATTGATTAGCGCATATGGTTTCGCGCACCATTCCGCAAAAAAGCCCGCTGCGGCGGGCAATTTGCTCTTTTCTGAGCGGCGTATCGGTGGGTTTAACGACCGAAGAACAGCCACAAGAGAAGTATGACGGGGATCGGCACGCCGATAAGCCAGAGCAGGAGTCCGCGTCCCATTACCCTCCGCCTCCGAAATACACGATGTAGACGACCACGAAGGCCGCGATCACCAGAGCCGTGCCCGCAACCAGGACGTTGCGCACAGTGGGGCCGCGCTCCGCGCCGCGCGCTTCCATCGCAGTCTCGACAATATGTCCATCTTCCATTCTCGCCATGTCAGTTCTCCCGAGATTTGTGCGAAGCGGACGCAGCTTGCTCCGCTTCAGTCAGAAGTTGAACAGCTTTAGCGAGCGATCGTTCCCCGAGCCGTCATCGCAGGCGCTGCGAAGGGTCATGCAAGACCCACCGCGCCATTCTGCTGAAAGAAAGCCCGCCGGTTGTGAGGCGCGGCGGGAAAGGCGTCATACTTCATCGCCGGGCCACAAAGTTCCGGCCGCGTCGTCGACGCTCCCGTCACTTCGTGGGTGCAAGCCTGCCGATCTCCGCGGCGATCTCGGCCTGCTTCAGAAGCTTGGTGTAGTCAGCGCCTCCCGGCATGCTTCGCGCTTTGGCTCCTGGCTAGCGAATTCCGATAGGGCCGGAATGAAGTTGTCTGCTTGAAAGCCGCCGCTCTGCATCAAGTGCTCCTTTCCGTAAAAGGCACGGTTGCCTCCGGGATCAGTGATCGCCCATGATCCGATCACCGGCCGCGGAGTTCAGTTCAATGCCGTCCATAGCGCATGGCACGATGGTCACGGAAGCTTCTTCGGCTCTTGCTTACTTGTCACATTCTCGCACTACGCCAATCGCCCGCCCTTCCCCGTCTCGGAGGGATGCATGCGCTCGCCGCCGTTGCGGGCGCTGACTGTAGCGCATGCGTTCGATTTCGGCTCGGAGGACGGAAAGGTCGGGCATGGGCAGACTCGCGGGCAGGAAGGTGAGGCTGATGAGAACAAAAACATAAACTCTGCGTCAAGGCGATTTGGCAGGGTTCTGACAAAATGCAAAAACCCCCGCAGTATGGGGGTTTCGGTGCTTGAATGCATGCAAAGCTGCTTGGGAAGGCTTCGCCTCTAGTCGGCCACGCCGACGCGGTGTCGGAACACCATTTCGCCGCCCTTCCAGCCGGCGAATATAAGCACGAGGACGACGATGCCCGAGAGGACCATGCCAGTCGGCACTACGGCGGAGCTGCCATGCTCGAACCTCGAATACCAGTTAAAGAGCGCGAGCAGCAGCGCGATGCCGTTGCTGACTGCGTGCACCCGCGTGTCGGACAGGTCGCGGACGCGGTTGTCGCCAAACACTTCGACAAGGCCGGTTACGGCGGCGACCGCGGCCGTAATGAGCCCAACGCTGAGGAGCCAGAACGAGGACGTCGCCCAAAACTGGTTTGAGGTCGCGTAGAAGGCGATGTCTGAAGCGAAGGCGAAAACGAAGCAGGCGATGGGGAATGCGATCACCATCGGGTGGATGGGATGTCCGGCTACTTGCGCCGTGGAACGTGGATTGGTCATTGGGGAAACTCCTTTTCTGATGCAGCCAACTATCCGCGGGAGCGCCCGTTCCTCCGGAAACGCAGAAACCCCCGGGGACGGGGGTTTCCTTCTCTCGAACGCATTATAGGGCGTCTGGGCGCGTTCCTGCTATCGCCGCACGGTCCCGCATTTCCTAGCGAAGAAGTCCGCGGAACCGTGCCGGCCGCGGGGAAGAACACGGCCTATCAGATAAGCCTGTCCCTTTCGGGCTCGTTCCTACGGTTCCGCGCGTGCATTGGCGCGGAACGACGAGCCGTTTTGCGGGTTGGTTTTAGGCAACCAAAATGGAGATCCCTTATGGCCGATAACAACCCGCCGCCCGCTCCCGACAGCGTGCGTTCCTCCGGCAACCTGGTTTCCTCTGACAAGTACAACGGGAAGGCCGTTTACGGCGCTGAAGACAATAAGGTTGGCTCGATCGAATCGGTGATGGTCGATAAGTCCACCGGCGAGCCGGCATATGCCGTGCTGAGCATGGGCGGAATTCTCGGCATGGGCGCCGAGCATTACCCGGTGCCCTGGAGGCTCCTGAGATTCGACTCCAAACTCGACGGCTATCGCAGCGACATCAGCGGGAACCGGCTGAAAGGCTATCCGAAGAGCGTGTTCGGCAGTTCCGGCTCCGAGCTCTATGATTGGAACGCGAAACGCGCGGAGCTCGACTCTTATTACGACAACGTCGATACCGTAACGACCAAGGAAGGCGCGGAGAATCCTATGACGCGAAGCAGCGGCTGAGCCGGTTAGGTCACAACGGAGTCGGCTGATGAAACGCCGCGGAACGCTCCAAAACTAGCGCCAGACACCGCAAAACAGTAAAGGCCCCCTCGGGGCCTTTACTTCGTGGAAGGGCGTACCGTCCAGACTCCCAATGCCCTCCTGTTCCTGCCCCAGCTATGCAGCACTCAAACTCTCAGCCCGGAATGGGGCGGATCGCAGCACTTCGACAGCTGGGCGGAGGCCAGGGCAGACAAGCAGGTGGGGTTAGCTTCCGTTTTGGTCGACTTCAACAGAGGCTTTTCAATCATCGGTCGTCACCGAAGGCGGTCACGCAGAACGAGGAGATGCGCTACCGCTTCATCGACCAAGTCTACGCCGCAGTGAGAATACCGGGAGAAAACGCTGAAGCCCGTTGAAGTGACCGACGAGTACTTCGATAAGGCCGCGCGCCGGCTCGAGAACGACGCGCGGTGGCGGAGGAGCATCCTGTGCGGAGCAGGCTCATCTGCGCGCTCGACCTCGTCAACAGGGTGCTGACATCCGTCAGGCTCTTCGGCCCGCGACCCCCACGGCGAGCATGACTTCGTGTCCGTCAAGGTGGACGGCGAAACGTACTTCGGCAAGATCGACTACTACGCGCCCGACATGGAGCACGGGAGCGAGGACCCGGCGGACGAAGCGAAGACGGTCCGCGTGCTCACGATAATGCATTCCTCGGAATACTGACGTGCCCCGCATCAACCGCGCGTACGTCAGGCGCTGGAGGACCTCATCGTGCAGCTCGATAGCACCTTCTCCGACATAGAGAGCTCGCACACCAAGGGCTACCTGTCGCGGGACATGGCCGCGCTCCACAAGGAGGCCGGCCGCATCCGCTTGGCCCTCTTTTTCTTTAGCAGGCGCGCGTGCGTCTTTCTGTCAGCCGGCGCCGATGGAACGATCGGAATCCGAAGGCATTCAGTCTGCGGAGATGGCGACTTTCAGTTACAGCATTACGGACCTTTCCCAATACGAATCGGACCTCATCGAGGTCCCGTGGGAGTCGGAGCACCAAGCGGTCAGCTTCGGGAGCGAGATCGCGCGCGAGATGCTCGAGCGGATGCCCGAATTGGCGGTCAGGGGCTGCAGCGTCAGCGTGTACGACAGCAGGAGGAAGCTCGTCTCGGTCGTTCCGATCGCCGCGGTCTGCTAGTCGGGCCGCAGTGACAAAGCAAAGCCGCCAGCCCTTGCGGACCGGCGGCCGATTCGCGCGCGCACCAATCAGCTGTAGCTCTCGCCCTCGCCGGTGCCCGAGGAGCCCTCGCCCTTGTTCTTCTCGTCCTTCTCGCCATCCTTCTTCGGAATCTTCACGCCCGGCTGCTGGTTGGGCTGCACGCCGGCCTTCATGTCAGATTTCAGCGGCGCCTTCGAGCTGTGGTCTACCTTGTCGTTCGGGTTCGACATCGAACTCTCCATGCTTCGTGTGCGCGGGTAATGCGCGGGCGCGCGCAAAGTTCAATTCGCATCGCATGCGGCCTACCACCATAGGTTGGCGCGTGCTTTTGTCGCGGACGCGGTCCCTTAGGAACGCGCGCAAGGCGCCCATGTTCTTGCCATCAGCGAAAAGGAGACCTGGCAATGGGCAGCGATAACAGCAGCTCGAACTTCCCGCCGCCGAGACCTAAGCGGGACCCGGAAAAGGCGCCGGAAGATGAAAGGGAGAATGAGCCGGACAAGTGCCGCATCATCCCGTTCCGAAAGAAACGGTGATGGCGCGCAAAGCATCGGTTTAGACTAAGAGCTAAGTGCCGAGGGAAGCCGTCAGCGCCCGCGAGGGGCAGGCGGCTTTTCTTTTTCGCCTACTAGTGCTGCGTTTGCGT
The DNA here is from genome assembly GCF_058809865.1 of Nitrobacter sp. MLSD-S21. Classification (NCBI taxonomy): domain Bacteria; kingdom Pseudomonadati; phylum Pseudomonadota; class Alphaproteobacteria; order Hyphomicrobiales; family Nitrobacteraceae; genus Nitrobacter; species Nitrobacter sp. MLSD-S21. The sequence goes on from NZ_JBXASZ010000002.1 coordinate 159,749, forward strand.
TGCGGCCGCCGGCGGGCTCGGGGGCTTATAATGCGTGCCACGCCCGCTGGCAGTAATTAGGACCAGCACCACGATGAGCGCAACCCCGACAACCCAGCTTGTCTCGATGCTGGTCATATTGCTCGACCTCCTGAGGTATGCAGTCGGGGCATCATGCTGCGCCTTGTCATCAATAGCAACCTCAAGACGCCGGTTCACGCTCGCCGTGACAGATCTCAAAGCGCCGCTGCGGCCTCTGTCCCCCTCTCCTCACGCTTATCCCATGCTCGTGCTTAACGAGCGGTTGTGTGTGCTATACAGGCGCTAAGGTTCGCAGGGCGCTTATTAATTGATCACCACCTAGTTTATGCATTCAACCGAGTATTCGGACACTAGCCGGCCGGGCGTTTTTCTACTCGCCGGCAAGCCGCAAGTCGCGCTTGGTCACCTTCCTGCTCGCGTTCTTCCTGGGCATGTTCGGGGCGCACCGCTGCTAAGTCGGTAAGACCGGCACCGCGATCGCTCAGCTCATGCTCTCGATCACGGTGGTCAACATGCTGGTATCCGGGCCGTGGGTCTTAGTCGACTGGATCGTTATCCTGTGCGGCAATTTCAAGGATGGCATGGGACGCAGGATCACCCGCTGGGATAACTAGCATGCGGGACTTCTTCACTCGGCGCACCAGAACAAATTTCGAATTCGCTGGCTCGGGCGTCTTCGGTATTCTTCTCGTTTACGCAGATGGCTGGTATTTTGCGCTATGGTTCGGATCGTACTTGCTCTTTAGAGCCGTATCAGAATTTCTCGCTTATCATTTCGCAATCTAATCAATCACTATGGCTAAACAAATGAGGGGCTTCGCTCTCATGAGCGCGGAGCGGCGGCGCGAGGTCCATCACGAGGCGGACGGGCGCAGGGCAAGAAGAACAATCCGGTCAATTTCGCACATGATCCGAAGCGAGCGGCGAAGGCGGGCCGCAAGGGTGGGAAGACTAAGCACTACTCGCATCGATAACTCTCGGTCTCGCGCGGGAAACCCTTGAGCACGGGGCTGTAGCGATGGCCGTCTGCCGCGGCAGCCTTGTCAGAGAAGCGCGCAATGCATTCGAAGTCGTCCATATTGGCCGCCAACTGGTTCACCAGCCAAACGCGCCAATATTGGTTGCCCGAATACCCGCAACCCAGGGGCGGACGATACGAGGCCGCGCCGACGCTCTCGCTCGACATTTCCCAGCGCGTCGCATCGATGCAGGCGCCGTAGCGGGCCTTGCTCACCGGCCGCCATGCTAGCCGGCCCGTCTCCTTATGGGTCGCATACCCCGACCAAGGATTTTCGCCGGACCCGGACGGGCTGCCGGAGCCTATGAGCATGCCCCACAGGAGGACAAGTATGATACGCAACTCTCACCTCATCTCGGCTAGACGAACCACTTCCCTACCCTACTGGCGGCGTCCCGGCCATCCCCTCTCCCGCTTGAAGCGGGATCCCTGCCCGATAGGGGAGCGGGCGTGCAATAATCTCGGTATGAAATTCGATAACTTCTCAACCAAGCAGCTCACGAGCCGGCGGCAAGCGATGCCCCGACTGCGACACTGTGCCGTGCTTTCCATTCCGCGTCTTCAACTCCGTCGTGTACAACAGGCTCATCTGCAAGTGCGGCCGCGTCGTCGACGGCAAGGGCCATAGGATCAGGCGCCGCGTGCTACGATAGGCTCATGGCGAAGAAAAAGGCGAAGGCCGCTACGGCTGTTGAAGAGAGCTGGCTCACACTTGGACGCGAGCTCTTCTGCCGATACATCACTCAGAATAGCGACACGTTCGGCAACGGCACCCTCTCCTACGGCCTTGCATTCGGCTACAAGCTCGACGAGCTGTCGCGCGAGCCTGAATACGAGGGCGAAGGCAAGAAGCGGAAGATACTGCCAAGCCAATACGACCGGGCCTGCGCGGTGCGCGCGACTGAAGCCGCCCGGCTCCTCAGAATTCCTGAGGTGTTCGATCGCGTCCGCGTACTGCTTAATGAGCTGCTCAAGGACGTGGTCCATGCGCGGTTGGCCGAGCACATCATGCAGGTGGACGACGGCGACCTCAGCTTCCAGGGCATCAAGGAATACAGAGACCACATGTCGCGCAAGGGCGAGAATTATCTATTGATCCGGAGTGCTATTCTTCATTTTCTTGTTCGGCTTATTGCGGTGCATCGACGTGCTTGGGGGCTCCTTCCCATTCCTTGGAGCCATCATCCTGTTGTGTCCCGTGGCTGATCCGGATGCTGAGTTAGCGCCTTGCTCTCCCGCAGTGGGCACACCGGTCCGAGGATGCGCCCCACCGTCGACATTGTCGCCCTGGGCGAATGAAGTTTGAGGGAATCCAAGAGCGAGACCGAAGCCTAGCACAGCCAATGCAATCCGTTTTGTCATAGCTTCACTCCCATCATGTTTGCCATCGCGGTACGAAGTAAGAGGCCAGCCAGAAATCGTTCCGTATTCTCGGAACCTATCTCGGTGCTCACTGTATTCTCGGACGGCCCTTGGCTGGGGCACCGTCTCATCGACACTTCTAAAATTATAGCTCGCGCCCGTGGTGGAAGGCTTTTCTATGCAGGTGCTTCAGGTGATCCGACCCGGCTTTATTTTTGCAAACACCGCTTCGCCCGCGCTATTTGAGCCTCAGACACGCCGGCCGCTTTTGCTACCGCTTCAGCCTTTGCCTTTCCCACAGCAGCGACCACAGTTCGCACGTCGGCGCAGGTCGCTATATGCTCACGGAGCCATTCCTTGACGGCGGCCGCTGACACGTCGGCATGGGCCTTTTCACCGATCAGGCATACCAGTCCGAACCCGGCCCAGACAGCAACTGCGAGGAGGACGATGCCTCTTCATTGCAGTGCCAACCTCGCGCCGTGCGGTTGCACGATCTTGAAGCCTGAATCGACCGGGGATGAATAGGCGTCGAATGACGCTCGCTGTTTGTGGTCGAGCCACCCCGATTACCTGGCGCTCGAGCACGACGACCTGACCGCTTCTCACGGCAACTACTCCTAGTGAGGGAACAACGCTTGGGAACCGCAGTCAGTTCCTAGCGAGCCATAGCGATTGGATCGGTCGAGACCGAGTTGCGGCCTGGCCAATGTGCCCACAGCGCACACAGCTATAGAATTGGCGAGAACACATGCCGTCCTAGCCCGCAGGCGCAGGTAGGCAGCATACCTCGGGAAGGTCCCGCGATATCTCGCGTGATGCTGACTCCACCAGCCTCATGTGCATCTTATTTTGCAGTTGCTCTAGACTGCCGAAGAGAACCGGCGGCTTCCGACAAGTCCGTCACCATCTCGTTCGGGATGAACAGGCCGTACTGTACGTTCTCACTGACAGACGCCACTCTCTCAACGACAGCACGACCAGCCGCCATCCGCGTAACTGTGCCAACTGAGCCCCCAATACCCGTCAAGAGACGAGAGACCGCGCATGCCCCCAGTTTCCGATTTGCACTTTCCGGCGGAAGCATCGCCAATTCGGAGTGACCTAGTGTGAAAACCCGCGTCAATTTTCGGAACGATACCGCCGAGAGATAGTTTGAGCACGAGGAGGTGACACATGCATTCAGCGCCAGGAAATCAAATTCCAGATATGCCCAATCCTATGCCGCCCTCTTCTCCCGGCCCCGACCTCATTCCGGAGATTAAAGAGCCTCCATCGCCGGATTTGCCTGGCGAGAGGCCCGTTCCAAATCCGGATGAAAAGCGAGACCCTCCAGAGCGAACCTAACCCGTAGATGAGCTGCTCCATCTAATGGAAGTTATCGCTCTCTTGATCAGGAAGAATATTAATTGCTAAAGGCCGCTATCTTCGACCTAGACGGCACGCTTCTCGACTCAGTCGATCTGCACGCGCTCGCATGGCAAGAATCTTTGGTCAAGTTCGGCCACGCCGTGAGCTTCGAACATGTGCGTGACCAAATTGGCAAGGGCGGAGACAAACTCCTACCCGTCTTCCTGTCTTCCGACGAACTACGTGATTGCGGCGAAGAGCTGGCACGATGGCGAGGCAATCATTTCAAAGAGAAATATCTGCCGCTTGTTAGGCCCTTTTCGGCGGTTCCTGAACTGCTGCACCGCGTGCGCGAGGCTGGACTTCGAATTGCCGTCGCTTCATCCGCCAAGAAAGACGAACTCGATAGTTTTCTCGAAATCGCGCAGATCGTAGATCTGGTAGATGTTGCGGTCTGCTCGGACGACGCCGAGGAATCAAAGCCGGCGCCGGATGTTTTCGAAGTCGTCTTGAAGAAACTTAACATCCAAGGCCCGGATGCCATCGCGATTGGCGATACGCCCTATGATGCCGAAGCAGCCGCGAAGGCCAATGTAGCTACTATCGGCGTGCTCTGCGGCGGCTTCCCGGAAAAGGCATTAATAGACGCTGGATGCGTCGAGATTTTTCGAGGACCAGCTGCGTTGTTTGCCCGCTTTGAGGGTAGCTTACTGGGGCGATCGGAAACCTAATTCCACGACGGAATGATGGCTGAGCGCCCCGAGGCCAAGCCGGCGCAACCATTACTTGTCAGTGAAGAACGTCAAAAGCACTTTCCCTTTTTCGCCAATGAGGCACAGGAAAGTTCGTCTTGTATCTTGCTTTCCTTTTTCCAGAAAAGCGTCACCGATTACGACTGTCTTGATTGGTGTGTCCTCAATCTTGGTATTAGCTTTCGCGACTGTCATACACTCGACATCGAGTGTCATGTCTTTAATTGCCGGATTGCGCTCTCGCAGAGCCACCAAACCGGTCGATCGGCATAATTCGAGCTCGGGATTAGGAACTTGAGCCGCCGCGGATTGGACTGACGCACAGGCTGCCAGCAGCGCTAGAATACAGGTTGCTTTCCAGACCGTCATTTTGATTCCCCGAGATTAAGCCGCAGTGGTGGGCTTCGAGATGGTCAAGCGTGCGCCGACGAGTCCGCCCGCGTACGCCGGGATCGTCCCAACTTACAGTGAATAATAATCGTCGACCGCCTTGGGTCGGTTTGGGATCGGACCAGTTCCAGCTGTTCTCGTCTGCATACTTTGGTGCACTGTTGAGTTTATCCACGGTAATTCCGGTGCGGTAAACGGCTCAGCGTGCCGTCTTCTCTTCATATGTGGTCATTTAAAAATGACGGGTCCCTTAAGTCCAGGTTATAGGCACAAACGGGATACTTCGAGCGAGCATCACCTTTATGATTGCGTCGGATTGTTCACGCCATGCCGAACTGCCGCGAATTGGGTTATGCTCATCCGCCCTGGCGTCGGCTTCAGCCAAAATCCGTCTGATGCTTTCGTGCGCCTCGAGCAGCGTCTCTTGGGAAGCGGTTTCGAGATTCCGAAGCTCCGCGCGGGCACTGCACCGCGGTCTTGCTGGTGACTGTCCCGCTGCCGCAGAATTCCGGCCCCACGACAAAAGTCGGTCATCGGGGATCTGTTCCTGGAATGTGGTCAGAATTCAATTGGTAAACACTGGAACGCACCTGGACTTCAGGCATTAGCCGGGTTTAAGCGCTGCTCGAATAGCGCTTCGGAGGATTGTCATGTCGCGGGGTTTAGGCGCTATTCAAATGGCAGTGCTTGATGCCTTGTCAGCTAACCAGATCCTCGCCCTCTCTACGATTGATCTGGCTTTGGTGCTCAACAACGGCGTTCGCAGCAGGTCGATCATCGCATCGGTTCATCGTGCGCTCCGAACGTTGGAGGCTGTGGGAAAGGTGGTCCGTATTGAGGGCAAATGGGTCTTGGCGACGCGGCAGAGAGAAGCCAGAAATTACAATCGGAGAAAGCAGCATGCGCCGGCAACACCTCAAGATGGACGATTGAGGTTGCTTTCAAAGATTCTTGGCATGCTCGGCTCGTCTGAAGATGGCGAAGTCCTAGCGGCCGCGAGAAAGGCAGAAGCTAAGAGGATGGAGCTAGGCTTGTCTTGGGAGACAATCATCATGCACGACCCAATCGCCGTCGACTAAGCGCGCCACTTGCGCAGGATTAGCCGGGGTGTTGGTTACGATGAGGGGTTTTCCGAGCCAATGTACAAACTTGCACTGAGAATGATCGAACGGGTCAGGACCGAGAGCCTGACATGCATCGTGTTTATGAAGCCACGAGCGAATTATCTTGGACCGCAGACGGAGAGCAGTTGAATGCACGGAAACCCGCTGTTGGCTCTGTTCCGAATTAACCGGGGGCACGACCTCATTGTTTTAGCAGTCATCCGGTTCGGCGTATCTGTCATGACAGTGGATAATAATCGTCCCAGGATACGAAACGAACTTTTTGCTAGCGTGGCTAAGCCGGCATCGCCGTCGTAATCGTCACGTTAACCCGTAAGCGTGGCCGCGCGCTGGCAGAGACGGATCACGCAGCCCTGTGCAGGCGCTTGATCTAATCCGAATTGGCGTCGTTCGTCATTGTCGGAATGAGTCTGCCTCGATCGACGCGCAGCCCCCTCCAAAATTCTTCCAGGGTGTTGCCGCTGGGCGGGAAAAGGTCGCCGTAGTCTCACGTGCGTCGAATGCGACCCGTTTCGAGATGAGAAGGTAATGGGCTGGCTGGCTGGCGATTTGAGCCGAGATCTGCCGAAGATATGGATCTTCGTAGTGCGTACCACCGGCTGCTAACTGACGCCTCAGTAGTGCCGAGAACCTTAGCGATAACGGCGATGGGTTTTCCGCATTTCTTCATATGGCAGAGCTTCCGGTCATCATCGGTCGTCCATTGTCTTGCCATGGCTGAGACGCCTATCGTTTAAAACGAGACGCCCCCGATATTTCGGGAGCGTCGCACGCGTTACCTCGGGCTGGAGGGGCTGGACGACCCTGTCCCCGTTTGGCCCGATGAGCGTGTGGATCCCGAGCCTTGTTCACCCAGCGGCTGACCGAGTCGTCCAGGTGCGCTGTCGGTCGAAGTGCCAGGAGTATTGGTGCCTCCCATGCCACCGGTGCTCGTGCCGCCGGTGCCGGCGCCACCCGTCATGCCGCCAGTACGGGCCGATCCTCCACCCGTGCCAGTATTCGCACCAGCACCGCTACCGCCTGTTCCAGCACTTCCGCCACCGGCGCCACCTGCCCCACCACCACCTCCGCCGGCCTGCGCGAAAGAAACTTGAGCGGTACCAAGAGCCAGCATGAATGCCAGCGCCGTCATTACGATTATCTTTTTCATGGTTCTCTCCCTGACTCGATTTTCGCGCGAGTCAAAGTCATGCCGGCCGGCTCCGTTCCAAAATTCCCTGCGATCAGTTGCAGTCAGTCGACTGTCCGACCTGGACTTTTGGGTACGCCCTCGATCACCAAGTTGGCGGCTATCTTGCAAAGTCGTCATCGAGGCCCGCGTGGACCCGCGATTTGTATCAAACCAGTGCAGCCAGGAGTATTCAAATGGCACAAAGCTTCGGTTCTGGGACGACGGACGGCATGTTAGATGCGGCACGGGTAGCGTCGTTGATCGGCGACCTTGATAGGACACTTCGACAGTTGGATTTCGAGATACGGGCGGAGGAACAACGAACCAAGTCGTTCGATCCCGACAGCATTGCTTACCCGCCGCTGGCGCGATCGCTACGTATACGGCGTGGCAATCTCACAGCAACCATTGCCACGCTCGAACTGAAAGCTGGTTCACCCGCGATCCAAACAGCCGCCTGATGATTGAGGGCTAGCTTTCTCGGTTCCATTTAAGAATTCGTAAACTATCAATGTTTTCTAAATGTATAGATTCAAATCATCGGCTGTTGTCGTGCCCTAGCCCGCCTACAACCAAAAAGAAAATGGGGATCGGCACGATGCAGCAATATTCGATTCACAAGACGGAAAGCCTGGGCGGGCTTCAAGACGCGAAATCGGCGGGGATTGCCGATGAGTCCTCACCTCGCAGCAATGCCGATGTGCTCGCAAAGGTGCTTTTGGATATCAAGCTCATGTTGGACATTGAGAGGGTGCTGACCGAGGAGCTCGATCTCGAAATGCCTCGAAAACGGCGACCGGTTCATGATCAGATATTGAAGATTATCGATGAGGCTGGCGCTGTCGGTGCCGCCGAGCGAATACAGCGGGGCTTTCGCGGTCTCAGAGTGGTGGAGTAACTTCAAGCCAGATACGATCTTCCGTCGAAGCCGGCACTGCTTCGCTTACAGCAGCGGCTTTCCGCCCGTGACCGGATAGATCCCCCCGTTCATGTAGCTGCCCTCATTTGACGCGAGCAGGACAAAAATGCCCGCTAGCTCACTGGGCTGACCGACGTGGCCGAGAGGCGTGTCCTTGCCGAAGTTCTTCACTTTCTCAGGCGGCATGGTCGAGGAGATCAAAGGCGTCCAAATCGGACCGGGTGCTACCGCGTTGACCCTGATGCCCTTGCTGCCCAACATCTGAGCCAGTCCCGCAGTGAAGTTGGAGACTGCACCCTTTGTCGCGGCATAGGCCAATAGCATCGGGTTGGGCTTGTCCGACTGGATCGAGGTCGTGTTGATGATCGACGAGCCAGGTCCCATGTGAGGCACCGCGGCTTTTGCCGATAGAACATCGCTGCGATATTGGTCTTGAAAGTGTAATCCCACTCTTCTTCGGAGATCTCATCCAACGACTCGTAGGTGCGCTGGAACGCTGCGTTGTTGACCAGGATGTCGATGCGTCCGAACTCGGTCACCGCCCGGTCGACGATCGCCCGGCAATGAGCCGCCTCACTGATGTCGCCGGACATCAGCACGCAGCGACGCCCCGCAGCTTCGACGTGGCGCGCCGTCTCCCTGGCGTCTGCGTCCTCTTGCTCGTTGAGGTAGCTGATGAGGATGTCCGCGCCCTCCCTCGCAAATGCGATAGCCACGCCCGGCCGATGCCGCTGTCCCCTCCTGTGATCACAGCCACCCGCCCGGTGAGCTTGTCACAACCGCGATAGCTCTCCTCGCCGTGGTCGGCCTGGGGCGTCATCTCGGCCTCAGTACCCGGCGGCTCTATTTGGTCCTGATCAGCCTGGCTCATTCGACGCTCCTCTTCGGAACGCAACAAGCGCGGTTCTCGCCGGAGGTTCCAATTTCTCGGCAGATAGCGGTGCCACTAAGGGCTTCCAAACGATCCGAGGCTCGCGAGGCGGCTCAAATCAGTAAGCCGACGGCCAAGCAGCGACGTTGCTGCTGCCGCTATCTTAATGAGATGTCAGACAACAGCTCTGTCATAAGCTGATCGATTTAATTGTTCTCATCCGGCTCTTCATTCCGGCCGATCTCTGCAACGATCAGTGCGCACACCATCAAGTCTCAAACGTCGTTGCGCCCAGCCGCTGCAGCCGGAGACTTAGAACGTGCCAAAGCGATGCTCGGAGCGCGGTCCTCGGTGGACAGCATTTCCTCCGAAGCGCTTTCTCCCGCTGTCAATCAACACCGTACCGGTTTAATCGCTAACCCGGTCGGCGGCCTGTCCGGCTTTTTTACCGGTCAGTTGGACCGCCCTTTCGCTGATCTTTTCAGCCTTAGCGAGATGCTCGCATCGCGCTCGGATCTCGTCTAGTTCCTCATCAGTCAGATGCTCAATGCCGACGAACGAATTTCTTGCCGTACTCACGCGGATCAGCTCATCCAATTTGGCTTGAATGGCCGCGCCGTCCCGATTCTGAGAGTTTTGGATCAAAAACACCATCAGGAAGGTGACGATGGTGGTGCCGGTATTAATCACGAGTTGCCAAGTGTCGGAGAAACCAAACAACGGACCGGTGATAGCCCAGATAAGGACAACAGCGACGGCCGCGACAAAGGTCGGAGCGCGGCCCGCGGCTCGTGACGTAGTGTTTGCGATCTCGCCGAACAGCTGCGAGCTTTTGCTGCGCTTGTTTTCCTGACACTGACCCTCTGCCTTCTCTGCGCGCGCGGTTCTAGCCATTGGGCACCAATCGTTCCACTGTGGTTGCGGACAGAATGACGCACCACCGGATGGGTAGGTTCCTGCGGAACCGCATGAACGATCAAAACGAGGTAACAAATGTGTCGTCTACAATTGTTCTGTCGATGCGAGTGGGACGCACCGCATAATCTGCCGCTCCCGGACAGTGAATCTATTAACAGCAATTCGGTCAGGAATGACTGGCTTTCTATGCCAAGGCCACCAAAGCACAACGCCAGCTCCAAGCGTCACGGAAATCACCAGAACTACGAGCAATGCGGAGGCCTTAATCCACGCAATCGCCGGAACGCTGAGGGCCATCACGAGTCCTAGGAGGCAAATCTGCCAAGAAGCAACATGGATGCCGGCGGTAACAGTACCGAGCGCTAACAATGTAAAGATGGCGATCCCAGTTACGCTGGCATTGAGGATTCTCTGAGCGCTAGGAAGCAGTATCATGTTCATCACGAGCAGAAATGCAGCCCAATGCAGTACTTGCGTTGAAAATAATCGCAATCGCGCTTCTTTGTCATTCGCGGTCTGCCATCCGGTTACGATACACATAACGCTAATCGCGAGCGCCAGAAACTCCCAATAAATAACAAGGGGCTCATCCGATAAGCTGGTATACGCGACGCCGATAAGGGTCAGAACGAGAATCAGGGTATAGGGTAGCTCTTTGATCCAAATGCTAGTCTTTCGTTGACCAGCCGTTTCAATTCCGGGATCTGCTGGTGGCACGTGATGATGATCAGTCTCTATTCCGGATGGATCATCGCTCATATGGATCACCCGAGGTGATAATCGCCGCGCCTTAAATGGATTGTAGGGCCCGATTGGGCTTAACTCCGAACCTCAGTTCCCAGTTCCACTCAGCCACGAAATAGGAAGGTTGGTCATTTTCAATGACTGCTGCCGAGTTGGCGTTCCAATCCATATTGAGCCACCCAACTAAACCGCTCAGCCGGATTGCGGTCCTTGGGAGTAGACGCGCTTTTTCAGCGCACCCGGTACCTGCTGCCACCCTTTGTCGGCTCGGTGCGGAATGCTAGAGTCAGCATTTCTCGCTAAGCTTCCTCGGAAGGTCGCGAGAAGATAATGAGGAAAAAGCCGACCACCGCCATGCCCGCACCGTAATAGATCCACTCGGTGTGCCCGACCATGAGGCTGTTGTTGCCCGATAGGGAGAAATAGCGAAACCCCTGCCCCATAAAACCCAAACCCGCGATTAGAATGATGATACCGACAATCCTCAGTAAAGCGTGCATGAAGATATCCTTCTCGTTTTATGTTCGCCTCGCAGCTTTCGTCATTGGCTTATGTCAGCCGGCAGACGGCCTCCGTTAGCTGAGAGCTGCGCTATCATCTGCTTTGTGAAGTCAGATGTTCACTGCCGCAGAGTCATCGAGACCGCCCGGATATCTGAGCTCCTTCGCCAGTTCCTTGCGAGCACAAAAACTAAAGTCACCATCAAGCGCCTTCATTAGATCGACGATAGAGGTCCGCCATGCCTTCTACGGGCAACGGCCTTGTCGAGAATGACCGCGACGTCGGCCTCCGCTTTCGATGAGGATGTGACATCGCCGCTCGCCTCAGGCGCCGGGGTCGCTGCTTCGGCGTGGCTCCCAAAGATGGCACCCATAATTTTTCCAAATAAACTCATTGCCGCTCCGATGAAAGTGACCCGGTCGATGGCTAGAGCGATTTTCGTCTATGTCCTCGTGATGCATCATCCAGCTTCAGCGTTCACCGCTGTTTCAGCAATCTTTGTCAGGGTGTCGTCGGTCTTCTTCTCTTCTGTGAGCGTCTGATCAAGCAACTTGGCTGCATCTTTCATTCCGAGCTTAGTTGCCCAAGCTTTTAGCGTGCCGTAGCGCGAAATTTCATAATGCTCGACTGCCTGCGCTGCAGCCAGAAGGCCAGCGTCAAGCGCGGGCTCGTCTTCGTACTCCTCCATAATTTCCTTGCCTTCGTCTAAAATACCCTCGATCGCATCGCACTTTTTGCCGCGCGCAGGTTTACCGAGAAGTTCGAAGACTTGTTCAAGCCGTTCGATCTGTCCTTCCGTTTCATCGTGGTGTTTTTCGAAGGCAGCGCGCAGGTGCTCAGACGCTGCAGCTTTTGCCATTTTTGGTAAGGACTTATAGATTTGCTTTTCGGCGTAATAGATGTCCTTCAAAGTATCGAGAAACAAGGCATTCAAATCTTTCGCGGGCATGGTGGCTCTCCTTTGTGAGAAGTTAAGGCTCCGACAATCTGCCTGTCTAATAGGCGCTCAATCGGTTGAGATATTCGCGCGTCAAGATCGGCAGTTGGCGCTCCAAATCGGACGCCATCGCAAGCTCTTCCTGCAAGATACGCTCGCAAACAGCTTTGGTTTGCGTGTCGCCGACGGCTTCGGCAGCAGCGATCAAGGCGCGGTAGGCCGCCGCCTCCATGTGTTCGAACGTGTAGCTTGCCATAGCCCCTTTGACGATATCGTCCTCTACGAACATTCCGCTTATGCCTTGGCCTAAAGCGACAATCTTCGCGGCCACGTCCTTCAAGGTTGAAGTCTCACCGCCGCGGCGCTTGATGCACTCCTCCAGCGCTTCAATCTGCCTGCGCGTTTCAGCCAGATGGCTCTCGACACGAGTCTTGACTTCGGGATAGTCGCGAGTCCGGCTTGCCAAGCTCGTCAACATAGTTACGGCCTGCTCCTCCATCGCGTGAGCGTTATGAAGCCACGCCATGAAGTTCTCCTCGATCTTGCTCATTTTGAAAACTCGCTATGCGCCTCAAATGGAACGGCGGAATGGGGAGCCGGAGGATGACAGTTGCGCACGTCCTCGGACGCTTCAATGCCGGCGGTCGAGGAACGTTCCATTACCGACCACTACGAACAGTTTGGTTGAGCCAGCCGGCTCTCCTCTTCCACGTTGAGGCCGATGTTCCCGGAACGAGGGCCTTGGCCGGAACTAATTTGTGCGACGGCGAATTGGCGGGTATTCTTTGATTACGAGTGGATTGGCGTGATGGTTTTCTTTCGCGTGAAACCCACATCGGTCGACGAAGACCTTGCGAACGAGATCGCGTCGAAAGGCGAAACCGGTGCCGGAAGAAGTTGCTGGGGTTTTGACCTGGGGCGCGGACGAACATCTAATACTGGGCTGTGCGGCGGCGGCATGGATCGCCCTGACGATCAGCCGATCGCCACTTCGCCCGGCGAGCAGCCACTTGCTCCTGGTCGCGGCGGCGAGTGCCGCACTCCCGCACGGATTGAAGCTTGTCTTCGATCAAGTTCGTCCTGATCGAAAGACATTAAGAGGTCATCTCCAGGGCATCCCATTGTCCGGAGACGGCCTCGACGCACTTCCGTCGGGCCATGCGGTTCATATGGGCGCTCGCTTCGGTCGCCTCAGTGCTTCCCCCACGTTACAAGCTACCGATCTGGGGCGTTGCCGTAGGGCTGTCCGCGACGAGGGTCGCGATTTCTTGCTCATTGGCTCTCTGACGTTGTCGTCGGTTTCACGATCGGCGCCGTTCTGGAGCGCGCGGCTCGTCGCTTCACCGGCTACCGGATGCATACTTCCGTCGTGTTCTTTCGCGGGGGCGGAAGCGATGACCGAATATATGGTGCGCTTTATCGTTGGCGGCCTCTTAGTCTCGCTGTTCGCCATCATCGGAGACGTTGTTCGACCCAAGAGCTTTGCGGGACTATTCGGCGCCGCTCCATCCGTCGCGCTTGCCACGCTTGGCATCGCCTGGGCTCAACACGGCTCCCTGTATGCCGGCGTTCAGGAAACCTCAATGGTTTTCGGAGGCATCGCCTAGCTCTGCTACAGCATCGCTGTTTGCCAGATCTTGATGCGTACCTGCGCCGGTGCCCTGAGAGCAACACTGGCCTTGCTTCCGCTCTGGCTGATCGTTGCCCTTGGATTACATGTGGTTATTCGGGGATAGTGATGCAGATCCAGCTCTCGACATCATCGCTTTCCGATGGACGGTGGTACGAATATCTCATCCGCTTCGCGTTGGGCGGAGTCGCCACTGTGCTCACCGGACTTATCAGCTCCGCGTTTGGCGCCTCAATTGGAGGCCTCTTCCTAGCACTTCCGGTGATATTCTGCGCCAGCGCAACGTTGATCGAGCGACATGAAATTCGTCGCAAGCGGAACGCGGGAGGCCGCGGAGAGTGCCGGGGCCGGAAAGCCGCTGCACTGGACGCCGCAGGCGCTGCGCTCGGCAGTGTGGCGATGGTGGCCTTTGCCATGGTTTTTCTAGCCGTCTCGCCTTATGGCGCGGTGGCCGCGTTTCTCTGTTCGGGGATTTTGTGGATCCTGACCGCGGTCAGCTTATGGTACGCGAGATGGGGATTGAAATCTTTGGTGCGGCGGCTCTGTTCATGATCCGGGGTGAGCTATGGGATAATGATGGCCATCAGCCGACGGTCGATCTTTTGGTCGAGCTGTTCGAAGGTACATTGACGCGGCTTCTTGTCCGGCCGCCATCTCAGGATTGACGTGCCGTGCCGAAAGCGTCCGCCGGTGAAGTGATCATAGGAGATTTCAACCACATATTTCGGTTTCAGGGGCTGCCATTCCGACGAACGCTTTGTGGACCATCGGCTCGGGCCACCTGGGGCATTTCCCGTAAAACTCCGATCAGTTGCGACGGCCTCGAGCTTGTCGGTAAGCGCGGGCTTATCCTTTGCTTTGATGCCAGACGAAAATCCCACGTGGTGGAGCAGGCCCCCGTCATCGTACAATCCGAGCAGTAAAGATCCAACGACCTTTCGACCACCTTGGAGGTTTTCTCCGTATCGAAACCCGCCGATCACACAATCAGCACTACGATAGCACTTTATCTTCTGCATACCGTCGCGATTGCCGGCTTGGTATGGAAGATCTAGCCGCTTCGCGATGACGCCGTCGCTTCCGCCTCCTGCCGCCGCAAGCCAGCGTTCGGCGTCCTTCAGTTTCAGGCTGGCCGGCGAAAGGCGAAAGAGCTTGTCGTTCGAGAAATGACTGTCCGCGAAGCCTTCCAGTCGCGAACGTCGCGCCGATAGGAGGTCATCGGTGAGCTCAGTCTTGCCTTTCTTTAAAAGATCGAACGCCAGAAACAATGCCGGCGTTTGCTGCGAAAGCTTCTTTACGCGGCTGGCAGCTGGATGAATGCGCTGCAAAAGAGCGTCGAAAGAGAAGCCCCTCCCATCGGGGACGACGATCTCACCGTCGAGCACGAAGCGCTTCTCGCGCAAGGAAAGTGCCGCGGCGACCACTTCCGGAAAGTAGCGACTTAAATCCTGCCCTGACTTCGAATACATGGCCACAGTGTCGCCGTCCCGCGACAACAGGCAACGAAATCCGTCCCATTTGGGCTCGTACTGCCACTGTGTGCCTGTGGGAATCATATCGACGGAACGCGCTTCCATCGCTTCAACAGGAATGCGGCTCGTCCTCACGCGGCTTTTCGCTTGCGGCTGCGGCGCGCCGATGTCCGCTTCTTGGCTTTGACCGGAGCCGGCCTGGCTTTCTTACCGCTCAAACTCTGTTTCAGCGCATCCATCAGGTTGATGACGTTGCTTTCCGGCTCTTTCTCTTCCGGCACTTCAATCGTCTTGCCGGCAGCCTTGCGCTTGACCAAGGCCTTCAGCGCAGCCTCGTACTTGTCCTTGAATTTGTGCGGATCGAATTTCGAGGCCTTCTTGTCGAGGATATGAGAAGCAAGTTCGACCATGTCCTTGGATATACGGGGGCTCGGAATGTCGTTGAAATAGTCATCCTCGTCCCTCAACTCGTAGGGATAGCGAAGGGTGGTTCCCAACAATCCCTTGCCCAGGGGCTTCAACGCAATGACATGCTCCCTGTTGGCAAGCACAACGCGCGCCAGCGCAACCTTGTCCTTTCTCTTCATCGCGTCGCGAATGACGACAAACGCATCGACTCCTGCCTTGCCGTTCGGAACGATGTAGTACGGCTTGTCGAGATACCGCTCGTCAATCTCATCAACGGGTACGAAATCGTCGATCTCGATGGTATGAGTGCTGTCGAGTCTCAAAGCCTCGAGCTCTTCCTCCTCGATCGCGACGTACTTGCCCTTCGAGAGTTCGTAGCCTCTGCCCTTATGTTCCGGGTCAACGACCCTACCGGTCTGTTCGTCGACCATCTGCTGTCTGAGCCGATGGCCCGACTGGAGGTTGATCTGGTGGAAGTGAGTTCTTTCCGCCTGGGTCGAAGCCGGAAAGAGCGCGATCGGACAAGTCACGAGCGAGAGCTTGAGCGAGCCCTTCCAATAGGCACGAGGCGCCATTTGATCCTCCGTGATAGGCGGAACTTTAACCGAGCCGGTAACTTTCAGTTCCGTGGAGATTGGAGCGAGGTGCCTATGGCCAAAAAGCTGCTGGCAAAATACCGCGCCAAGCGCGATTTTTCGAAGACGGCCGAACCGAGCGGAAGCGCCACGGTCAAGCCTTCAAATGGGCTTCGCTTCGTTATTCAGAAGCACGCAGCATCGCATCTCCATTACGATCTGAGGCTCGAACTCGATGGCGTCTTCAAATCGTGGGCGGTCACCAAAGGGCCTTCGCTGGATCCGCACGACAAGCGGCTCGCTGTTGAGGTCGAGGATCATCCCCTCGATTACGGCGACTTCGAAGGCACCATCCCGAAAGGCCAATACGGCGGCGGCACAGTCATGGTTTGGGATCGTGGCTACTGGGAATGCGACGACCCGAAGCGGGCATACGAGAAAGGCAAGTTGGACTTTACCCTGACGGGTGCAAAACTTCACGGCGGCTGGATCCTGACTCGGATGCGGAAGCGAGAGGGAGAGAAGCGGACCAATTGGCTCCTAATCAAACATCGAGATGAATTTGCTCGGGAAGGGACGAAAAATAATATCTTGCAACAGGATACGTCGGTGGCCTCGAGCCGGTCGATGGCGCAAATCGCGACTGGCACAGGCAAACGTCCAAAGCCTTTTGTTGCGGCCATGAGATCAAGAGCGCCGGCAAAGGCCGAATGGAAATCGAACCGCGCTTCGGCTCAAGCATCAAAGCCCCGAAAGAGGTCAGGTCCCGACACCTCTCGGAACAAGAAAATTGGAACGAAGGGCAAGGGGAATGCTGACCGCAGCATGCCAACTTTCATCGCGCCTCAGTTATGCTCTTCGGTCGAGCGTCCCCCGACCGGTAGCGAGTGGATCCACGAGATCAAGTTCGACGGCTACCGCATTCAGATGCGGGTCGAGAGGGGCGAGGTGTCCTTGAAGACCCGCAAGGGCCTAGATTGGACGCCAAAGTTCGGCGCAATTGCGAGAGCCGCGGAGCAATTACCCGATTGCATCGTGGATGGGGAAATCGTTGCGCTCGACCATAGAGGCTCGCCTGATTTCGCGGGCTTGCAGGTCGCCTTGTCGGATGGAAAGAGCGACGACCTCGTCTTTTTCGTCTTCGATCTCTTGTTCTTAAAGGGCGATGACCTCCGCCCGCAGAGTCTCGCCGACCGCAAACTGAAGTTGAAGACAATTATCGAGAAGAACTACGGGCACGATCAGGTCGAAATTCGATACGTCGAGCATTTCAAAAACGGTGGAGAGGCCGTGCTTAGGTCGGCTTGCCGAATGTCGCTCGAGGGTATCGTTTCGAAGCAAGCTGCCGCCCGTTATGTATCCGGGCGAACCAACTCCTGGTCCAAAGCCAAATGTCGCGGAGGGCACGAAGTCGTCATCGGCGGCTGGAACAGTAACGGCAACCAATTCAAATCCCTGATGGCCGGCGTGTATCGGGGTGATCACCTCGTCTACGTGGGTAACGTCGGGACCGGCTACGGGGCCGAGAAAGTCGCGAACCTGATGCCAAAGCTCAAGGCCGCCGCTTCGCAGACAAACCCGTTCGGGGGCAAGAATGCGCCTCGCAAAAAGAAGGAAATGCGTTGGTTGAAGCCCGAATTGGTCGCGGAAATCGAGTTCGCGGGATTCACCGGCGCGGGCATGATCCGGCAAGCGGCCTTCAAGGGTCTCCGCCAAGACAAGCCTGCAAAGGAGGTTGAGGCCGAGACGCCGGCGCCAGCTGACAGCACCGGCGTCGCAAGGCCTGTACCGACGCAGCGGTCCAAACCCGCTATCAGCCGCCCCTCCGCAGCTCATGGCGGCATCGTCATGGGTGTGCCTTTGAGCCGGCCGGATAAGGTCCTGTGGCCCGATGAGGGGCAAGGTCCGGTCACCAAGATCGACCTCGCTTTGTATTACGAGAGCGTCGGCGCCTGGATGATGGAGCATCTCAAGGGTCGTCCCTGCTCGATCATCAGGGCTCCGGACGGTATCGGTGGACAACGCTTCTTTCAGCGCCATTCGATGAAGGGCGGCTCCAGCCTACTTGAGGAGGTCACGGTCTCCGGCGATCGAAAGCCCTATGTGCAGATCGATCGTATCGAGGGTTTGGCCGCCGTAGCGCAGAGTGCGGGTGTCGAGCTGCATCCTTGGAACAACCAGCCCGGCGACCCTACCCTTCCCGGACGGTTAGTCTTCGATCTTGATCCCGCGCCGGACGTGGACTTCGGGGTCGTGATCGACGCCGCAAAGGAAATGCGCGACCGCCTGTCCGAGCTTGGCCTCGTCTCGTTCTGCAAGACCACCGGTGGCAAAGGCCTGCACGTCGTTACCCCGCTCGCGCGCCCGAAAAGAGGACAACAGCTGGACTGGGCCACAGCGAAGCAGTTCGCCCGCGACGTTTGCAGCCGGATGGCTCGCGAAAGTCCGGACCGATATCTCATCAACATGAGTAAGTCGAAAAGAGTGGGAAAGATATTTCTCGACTATTTGAGGAACGATCAGTTCTCAACCGCGGTGGCACCTCTCTCTCCCAGGGCGCGCGCGCATGCACCGGTGTCGATGCCGATCACGTGGGTTCAAGTCAAACACGGCCTTGACCCCATGCAATACACCATCGGTACCGTGCCCCAGCTTCTCAAGAAGTCGAAGGCCTGGGTCGATTACTGCGAAGGTGAACGCCCGCTTTCGGAAGCGATTGCTAGACTGGCAAGACTATCGACAAAGCTGGCAGCTTGATGCTTCCTCGTTTAAGCAACGAGCGCCTGTCGAACCGTCCTTGGGGCGCCAGTACCACTCTCGGAGACGAATAGCCGGAGCGGTTCTTCGCGGCATAGGAGCCTCCCAGGCACTCCGCTTTCAAATTTTGCCAAACTCAATCCCGTGAATGCAAAGACCCCCGCGATCGATCTCGTCGATTACCCCAACGATGAGACGACTCTTGAAGACAATTTCCAAAGCAGAGTGCTCCGGGATCGCTGCCGAAACCGGCATCCAAGGCACCTGGCGATTGCGACAAGCCGAGGCAGTTCTCGGCAACCACGGTTCGTGTAGCAGACGGGGTCGACTTAAACGCCAGTTCATGATTTGTACTGTAGCCTCGAGATTCGGGGCAAGTGGAAATGTTGCAGCAGGTCAACACAAGTTGCCAACATGACGCCGGGGATACCGGTTATCTGGCTGGGCTGAATCCGCAGCAACGGCGCGCGGTCGAGCATGGATGCATTGACCTAAATGAGGCCCCGCCCCTCCTGATCATTGCCGGTGCCGGCTCCGGCAAGACCAACACGCTGGCGCATCGCGTGGCGCACCTGGTTGTTTCAGGCGCTGATCCGCGCCGGATCATGCTGCTGACTTTCTCGCGGCGCGCCGCAGTCGAGATGCAGCGCCGGGTCGAGCGGATCATGACGAAAGCGCTTGGGCTGAACGCCGGCGCGATGGCTGATGCGTTGGCCTGGTCGGGAACGTTTCACGCGATGGGCGCGCGGTTGTTGCGCGAATACGCGTCAGACATTGGGCTGGACGCGGCCTTCACGATCCATGACCGGGAAGACTCCGCCGACTTGATGAATCTGGTGCGACACGATCTCGGCTTCTCGAAAATGGAGAAGCGCTTCCCTATGAAGGATACGTGTCTGGCGATCTATTCGCGTGCCGTGAACGCGGAACAGCCGCTTGGTGAGGTTCTCGGCAGCGTCTTTCCTTGGTGCGCCGAATGGGAGGCCGAGCTGCAAAGGCTGTTCGGGGCCTATGTCGCGGCCAAGCAAAATCAGAACGTGCTCGATTACGATGATCTGCTGCTCTACTGGGCGCAGATGATGATGGCGCCCGCGCTGGCCGACGATCTCTCCGACCGCTTTGACCACGTGCTGATCGACGAATACCAGGACACGAACAAGCTCCAAGCGTCGATTCTGCTCAATTTCAAGCCGACCGGCCGCGGCCTTACGGTCGTCGGAGACGACGCCCAGTCGATCTATTCATTTCGTGCAGCGACGGTGCGCAATATTCTCGATTTCCCCGGTCACTTCACGCCGAAGGCCGAGCTAATCACGCTCGACCAGAACTATCGCTCGACCCCGCCGATCCTCGAAGCCGCCAACGCCGTGATTGATCTCGCCTCTGAACGATTCACCAAGAACCTCTGGTCCGATCGCGCATCGTCCGACCTGCCAGGGCTCGTCAACGTCGCTGATGACCACGCACAGGCCGGTTACATCGTCGAAGCCATCCTCGCCAATCGTGAAGCCGGTCAACGACTCAAGTCGCAGGCAGTCCTGTTCCGCACGTCGAGCCACAGCGCGACACTCGAAGTCGAACTCACGCGCCGCAACATCCCATTCGTGAAATTCGGCGGCCTTAAGTTCCTCGAGGCGGCGCATATCAAGGACGTGCTCGCCGTGTTGCGCTGGGCGCATAATCTGCGTGACCGCGTCGCCGGGTTTCGGGTGGCGCAGCTTCTGCCCGGCATCGGACCAAGCACGGCTGCGAAACTTCTCGATGGCATCGCCGAGAGCGGAAGCGCAGTGTCGGGCATGGAGGGTTTCCGCCCCCCGGCTGCGGCGGTCGCGCACTGGAAGGGTTTCGTCGAGACGATGAGCACGCTGCATCTCGGCGTGGCCGGATGGCCCTCCGAGGTCGATCTCGCCTGCCGCTGGTATCTGCCGTTCATGGAGCAACGCTACGAGGACGCGTTACAACGGCAGGCCGATCTGACCCAGCTTGCGCAGATCGCAGCGAGCTATCCAACCCGTGAACGCTTCCTGACAGAGCTGACGCTCGACCCGCCTGACGCCACCAGCGACCAGGCCGGTCCGCCGCTGCTGGATGAGGACTATCTGATCCTCTCGACCATTCACTCCGCCAAAGGTCAGGAATGGTCCTCGGTGTTCGTCCTCAACGTCGTGGACGGCTGCATTCCATCCGACCTCGGCGTCGGCTCGACGCCGGAGATTGAAGAAGAGCGGCGGCTGCTCTATGTGGCGATGACCCGCGCCAAGGATCAGCTTCATCTGATGGTTCCGCAGCGGTTCTTCACGCACGGCCAGCGCCGCCTCGGCGACCGGCACGTCTATGCGCAGCGCACGCGCTTCATCCCGAACGCGATGACAAAGCATTTCCAGAGCCGTTACTGGCCGCGACCGCAAACAGATTCTGCTGCAACGCGATCGACGCGCGCGCCGATCGACATGAAGGCGCGGATGCGGGGCATGTGGGGACGCAGCTAGAGACGAAGCCGCCTACCAGAGCGGATGGTGGCTTCCATAGAGTGGATGCTGCTTCGGCACAGCCACCCGGCCGATGGCCTTGATCGCCTGGTTGCGCTCCTGAAAGCTGCCGCGGCATTCATTGTAAGTGCCGGTCGGCGGATAGGCGCCGACCACCAGGAACGTTGCACTCGCTTTCAAACATTCATGGCCAACACCGGCCGGAACGACGATGACATCGCCGGCGCCAACCTTCACTGTCTTGCCCTTGTTGCCGCCAAGCTGCAGTGTGGCGGAGCCGCGAGCGATCCCAAGCACCTCGTGGATCATCGAGTGATAGTGGACGTAATCATAAACCCCGTTGCGCCAGGCCTCGCCCCAGCCGTTGACGTCGAACACCCTCTCCAGGACACCGCCGGGATCGTGCTTGCGCCCGAACCGAAGGACTTTCCGGTAGTAAAGCATCGGAAACTTAGGGTTGTTTGGGATATAGCCGTCGTCGCGGAACTTCATGTGCAAGGGATGGACGTTCCGCACGCAGGCGAGCGCCTCCTCCCGGCTCGGGATGCCGATGCCGGTCGTCCTTTCGGCCAACCGCTTGACGGGTTCGATGATGTCCATGCTGTTGCTCAACGCGCAAAACGACGAAGAGTTGCGCGGGCCGGCGATGACCACCTATTTTTGAGACGACACGTCTTCCTGGAGAAACTGCCGACAGCCATATATTTCCGTCGAGGAGGCCCAATTTTACGTGGCCAGTTCAGACTGTCTCGCAGCGTTTTCGCGGGTGCGGCGTTCTATATCAATTTCGCGGAATACACGAACAGCTGCGACTTGACGATCGTGGCGCACTCCGCAAATGGAAGCCTTCACGTTACACGATGCTAAGCAAGCCTCGCTGCCGTTTCCGGGGACCGGGGTGGTGAGAGGTGGTCGCGGCTGACCAACGCTGCACTGATCCTGGCGAACTGGCCTTACGCGGTGTGGAATAATGGATGCCGATCAATCGCGACCTGCAAACATTAAGGTGATGCACGACTCGGCATCTTCGTTCCATAACGCCTATCTAGCGAATCAATTTCGTGCATTATCATTTTAGGCGTTACCGGCAGAGTTCGGATTCAGTGTCCAACTCTTCTCAGAACTTGGAGGCTTGGTTGCGATGAGCGTGGGCCAATACGTTTGATGTCTCAATATGGCCGGGTCGGATGGCAAGAGGCTGAGCGCGGTGACAAGAATTCATTAAGCCGCGGGTTCTCAGCGAATTTCCAACCAGTGCGCGTCGGTCCCGGTGTCCGACTTGACCGATCGAGTGTTGCGTTCCTCGCTTGATGGCGAGCCTCACGTTCTTCGGCTCGGCAAGATGTGATGTTTGATCCCAGCTTATCTTCGGAGTGGAAAGATACTATTCCCCTAAGAAACCGTTGCCGCCTTGCAGAGACTATACGATTTCGGATTTCTTTTACCGGTTGTGTATATTCCTAAATTTTTGAGAGTCTCAGAAATTTTGGAAAGCGTTGGCGCTCGCTCATTCTCATACTTGATTGAATAAGCGGTTTGGATCTCTTTCAGAGAAGGGATTCCAATAGATGGACGAGCCAAGCGCTTGTAAAGAGCACTGAAGTCGAGGAATTGAAAATTCGGAACGCCTTTCCGATCAGACTTAGGAACGCCTTTGCGCAAAGACTTGAAAACTTTGCGCTCTCCTTTGATCATTTCAATGAGAACAGTTCGAACTTGTTGATCCACTTCGCTGAATTTTTTCGGCAAGGGGGTGGGTACAGGCTCTATTCCACGAACTCTCATGCCATTTTTGAGAACGGCCACTCCGTTTGAATTGACGAGTGCTCCATCAAAATCCTCAACCTGGAAAGTCCCGACCGTTGAACTTCCTTCGCGGATGGCCTGCACTTTACTGCAGGCGGGCAGCAACACGGCGTGAGTAATATCATGTTCCTCAATCTTCAAATTCAGACAGAATGACTGAGTCCGCTTAGCTATTGGTAGAGGCGGACCGACAGAAATGACGGTATCGCATTCTGCGACCACATATGCTCTGAGCAGATCAAGCGCGTGCGCAATGGTCCGGGGTCTTCCAACAGCAGGTTCGGGGACAATGTGTATGCTGGACATCTTAGCCTCCTACTGATCGATGGAAACTGGTACCGTGTCTGACTGCTTTTTCAGACTGCGGGCGACAGACACGGGACCGTGACTGGGGATTAAACGAGTTTTCGTCACAATTGCACTTGAATCACACTTGATGCAATCGTCTCGAAGATGGTGAATATAGAGAGCTTCATTCGAACCGAGTGGAGCTCAAATGTCTTTGCATCAAATTCTTGAAGTAGATCTCGCTAAGCTTCATCCCAGCCGCCGCAATGCGCGCGTGCACTCAAACAAGCAAGTCGAGCAGATCGCGGCCGCTATCCGCCGTTTCGGATGGACCTATCCGATTCTTGTAGACGAGCACGGCAATATCCTTTGCGGCGCCGGCCGTTGGCTGGCCGCGCAAAAGATTGGACTCAAGAAGGCGCCAGTCATTACGCTCCTGCACTTGAGCGATACCGAAAAGCGCGCCTTGATGTTGGCAGATAACAAGATCGCCGCCAATGCAGGCTGGGATCGCAAAATCCTCGCCAAGGAGCTCGGCGAGCTCTCCGATCTTCTTCCTGAGATCAATCTGGATATCGAAATAACCGGGTTTTCAACGGCGGAGATCGAGCCTTTGCTCGTCGATCTGGTCGACGGCGAATGCGACCCAGCCGATGATGCTCTCCCGTTAGCCAAAGAAGCCGTCTCGCGCAAAGGCGACATTTGGCTACTCGGCGACCACCGCCTCATTTGCGCGGATGCCTGTAGTCGCAAGGCATACCGAGCGCTCATGAAGGGTTGTTTGGCTTCCGTGGCGATACCCGATCAACCCTATAACGATTCGATAGCCAAGATTGTCGGCCGAGGAAAGACGAAGCACCGAGAATTTGCCCATGCTTCTGGCGAGCTCTCACCGGAACAGTTTGTGACTTTCCAGCGAAAATGGATGGAGCTGTGCTCCGAGTTTTCCAAGCCTGGCTCAATTCATTTCGTGTTCATCGATTGGCGTCATCTCACCGAAGCGCTAACGGCGGGGCAAGCGATCTACAGTGAGCTGAAGAATGTCGTAGTCTGGTGCAAGACAAACGCCGGACAAGGCAGCTTCTATCGCTCGCAACATGAGCTCATTCTTGTCTTCAAGAACGGTGATGCTCCACACCAGAACAACATTGAATTGGGTCGTCACGGTCGCAATCGTTCCAACGTGTGGACCTATGCCGGCGTCAACACCTTCCGCGCCGGACGGATGGACGATTTATCGGTCCATCCAACCGTCAAGCCGGTCGCAATGGTGGTGGATGCGATCAAGGATTGTTCGCGTCGCGGCGACATCGTCCTCGATCCTTTCATGGGGTCGGGAACGACAATTCTTGCTGCTGAACGGGTTGGCCGACGCGCGTTCGGCATCGAGATCGATCCGCTCTATGTCGACGTCGCGATCCGCCGCTGGCAGCAATTTACCGGGCGGGACGCAATCCTCGAAGCCAGTGGCTTAACATTTCACGAGATGGAGGCTGAACGATCCACCGATGGAGGTGGCATATGAGTAAGCGCGGCGACGACAGTTCTAAACGGCCGGCGTCTCTGACCAAAAAGCGTCGGTCAGTGATACGCGAGCGCATACTGCGCAAGCCCAAGAATCCTGAGGTCGGCTACGGCCGGCCGCCGCCCGAGCACCAGTTCAAACCTGGTCAGAGTGGCAACCCAAAAGGCCGACCGAAGGGACGAAAAAGCGAAGCGAAGATGCTCGATGAAGTTCTCCAACGCAAGGTTGCGATAAGGGAGGCACAGGGTAGGCGCAAGATTACCGTTCTAGAGGCAATCCTGCACCGCTTCGCTGAAGACTCTCTCAAAGGCAACACGAAGAGCGCTGCATTCTTATTGGGTCGCTATGCAGCGACAACTGCAATCGGCCAAGATGCACCAGAACTCAGCGCGGACGACAAGGCCGTCATGGATGATTTCCTGAAGGATTTCCTCGCAGCAAACGGAGGGAAGAATACAAACGGAGGGCAAAGCGGTGAATGATATTGAAATCTTCAAGCTTTTATCTTGGGCCGCGATCCAAGGCGGCGGATCATTTGCCTGAGCTATGGCGCAGAATTGGCCGCAAAGCATGCGGCCGACTGTCGGGCCATCATAATGTCGGACTGGTTTCGCAGAGCGTTCCCGCAAATGATCGTGTCGCGGACGGCTGACTCCCACATCTACACCTCCAAACATGGCTTTCGTAAAACCAGCTCGGTCGGAGGCGCCCTCACCGGCTTAGGAGGCGACCTGTTTATTATTGATGACCCTCAGAAGCCTGTGGAGGCCCAATCTCAGCCTTTACGAGATCAAATGAACCAGTGGTTCTCCAATACGCTGATATCTCGCCTGGATAATAAGGAGAAGAGCGCCATCATTGTTGTGATGCAGCGCGTCCATCTTGGCGACCTGACCGGTTATCTCACCGAGACCTCCGATCGATGGACTGTTCTCAGTCTTCCGGCCATCGCTGAAGTCGACGAGCGCATTCAAATCGGTGATTCAAAATTCCACCACCGCCGCGCGGGTAAAGCGCTGCACGAAAGTTATGAATCGTTGGCCACTTTGGAGAAACTACGTCGGGAAATGGGGACGGAGGCCTTCAATGCGCAGGAGCAACAGGCCCCGGTTCCGCCGGGCGGGGCAATGATCCAACGGCGATGGCTTCGTTATTACGACACTCCACCCGAACGCTCGAGTAGCGCACGGATTATCCAGAGCTGGGATTGCGCGGGTAAGGAAGGCGCGCAAAACAGCTGGTCGGTGTGCACAACTTTTCTGCATGATCGGGACAATTACTATCTATTGGATGAGGCGCGAGGCCGTTTCAATTATCCAAAGCTTCGCCAGACGGCGCTCGCCTGCGCAGAAAGATATAATCCGACGGTGATTCTCATCGAGGATGCGTCTGCCGGCATCGCGCTCGCTCAGGAGCTCCGCGAGGCAGGCCAGTTCCGTGTTCAATCAATCCCTGTCCATCGTGACAAGGAAACGCGCCTGTATGTCCAAGCGGCCAAGTTTGAAGCCGGCCGCGTTTACTTCCCCAAGCACGCACCCTTCCTAGCTGAATTCGAGGCAGAACTGCTGACGTTTCCGCAAGGAAAGCACCATGATCGGGTCGACAGCTTAACGCAGGCGCTCGCGTTCGATAATTACGGATATGATGAGTCGCTTTCCTGGGTCGGGTAATAAACCCAGGCGCAATGCCGACCGCTGCGTCGCAGACCATAGGATAATCCTGATCCTATGGTCCCCTTCGCCCACCAGGCGTTGCGACACCTCATCGAAACAGCCGCTGGGCGCTTGCCCTCGGATCTTCGATCACATCGTGATCCAAGGCTGAAGATCTTCGCCATAAGATTATCCAGCTTCCGCTCGACTTCCCATGGCCGCAGAGCGGTAGTAGGTCGACTCTTAAGGAAAACTCGAGGAGGGCTCCAATAGATCCAGCAATCAAGTTCTTTGTTAGGAACATCATTCGCGCCCGGCAATGGCGACGCGGATCGCCGATTGGCCGAGGCCTGTGACGCCGCCATTGGCAGATTACCTTGAGCGTCTCCCAGATTATCGAGCAAATGATTGATGAGGTTGGCCGGAGCGATGACGAAGCGTCGCAGCGCAGCCGCATGAGGCAAGAGCAGATAGATCGGATTTAGGATTGGGGCCTGCCCGCGCTTCCTCTGCGCCCCGCAAATAGCGGGGCTTGTGTCCGTGGCACATCGCTTAATGGTGCCGATGACACAGAGGAGCTCAAAATGTCCATCAGCGAACCAAAGCCGAACGCGACCAAGGCTCGTTCGAGTCACACCAATCCACGGAAGCGCAAAGCTGGTTCGAAAGCTCCATCGGCGAAGGCATCTGCCGCTGGCCGAAATCGCTCCTTCCCGTTTGCATCAAAACAGGAAGCGGTACTTGCACTGCTGCAACGCGCGAAGGGCGCCGCGATCCCAGAGATCACCGAGGCCACCGGTTGGCAGCCGCACTCGGTGCGCGGCTTTCTGTCCGGCGTTGTCAAGAAGAAGCTCAAACTCAAGGTCGAGTCGCGGAAGGACGGCCGTGATCGAACCTATCGCATCAAGACTCGGGCCTCGTCATGATCCGGCCGGTACGTCGTGTCGGTAGCGATCGGATTGTCGAAGCCGAACTGGCGAAGCTCCTATTGATGCCAATTGCGAACTTGAGAATGCGATATCGCGAGCTGTTTCGGGCCGATCCGCCCAAGGCTTTCGGTCCGGACCTATTCCGACGCTCAATCGCACAGCGGATTCAGGAGCGCGCCTATGGCGGGCTGTCCGGGGAAATCGCTCGATTGTTGCGGCAGTTGGTCAAGGCGGCGAGAAGCAAACCGAACGGCAAGCTGGAACTGCCCCGCAGGATTAAGGCCGGCTCGGAGCTGGTGCGAACCTGGCAGGGCACGACCTACCGGGTGAAAGTCGTGGCGGATGGTTTTGCTTTTGAAGGCGAGACCTATGCCAGCCTGTCCGAGATCGCCACGAAGATTGCGGGCACCCGATGGAATGGTCCGCGCTTCTTTGGATTGCGGACGTCGACGGCGCCATCGGGTTCGGAGGATATGTCGAATGGCCAGTGACCGAAGAGGCGTCCTGCGCTGCGCCATCTACACCCGCAAATCCACCGAGCATGGGCTTGAGCAGGAGTTCAACTCGCTCGACGCCCAGCGGGAGGCCTGCGAGGCTTATATAAAGAGTCAGGCCTCGCAGGGCTGGCGGGCAGTTCCCACCCGCTATGACGATCCGGCCTATTCCGGTGGCAATCTCGAGCGCCCTGCCTTGAAACGCCTCCTTGCCGATATCGAGGCCGGCAAAGTCGACGTGGTCGTGGTCTACAAGATCGACCGCCTGACCCGGTCATTGGCCGATTTTGCCAAGCTGGTCGAAACTTTTGACGCCCGTTCGATCTCGTTTGTCGCGGTGACCCAGCAGTTCAATACCACGACCTCCATGGGTCGCCTGACCCTGAATGTGCTGTTGTCTTTTGCCCAATTCGAGCGGGAGCTTGCCTCCGAGCGGGTCAAGGACAAGATCGCCGCCTCCCGCAAGAAGGGCAAATGGACCGGGGGCACGGTGCCGCTCGGTTATGAGATCAAGGACAGGAAGCTCGTTATCAACAAGATCGAAGCACAAACCGTTCGGGCCATCTTCAAGCTCTATCTGCAGACAGGGTCACTCAACAAATTGATCCCCGAACTCGACAAGCGAAAGATCGTCACCAAGCGCCGCAACACCGAGATCAAGAAATACCAGGGCGGTATCCCCTTCACCTATGGCCCCCTCGCCTATCTCCTGAAGAACCGGATCTACCTCGGCGAAATCCATCACGGCGGCAAATGGTTCAAGGGCGAGCATCCGCCGATCCTGGATCAAAGCACCTTCAATCGGGTCCAGGACCAGCTCAAATCGAACACCGTCAATCGACCGAAAGGCCAGTCCGCCAACGACGCGCCCCTGACAGGCAAACTGTTCGACGACCGCGGCAATCGGATGGGGCCGAGCTTCAGCAGGAAAAACGGCGTCCGATACCGCTTCTACATCAGCACGGCCCTGCGCGGTCGAAGGCATCTCGCCGGATCGGTCAAACGCGTGCCGGCAATCGAGATCGAACAACTGATCGAGCAGGCCATTCGGAAGCAGCTCAACCTTGCCCATACCGCGCCAATCGACATCTTCGACGGCATCGACCGCGCGGTCATCAACGCCAAACACATCCGGATTACCATGAAGCCGGCATACACCGGACGGCCCATCGAGATTCCCTGGAGACTGGCGAAAACCAACGCCGCTACAGTCATCGAGCCCACGGGCCAGGGTAAATCCGATACCAAGCTTCTCCACGCAATTGTCCGCGCCCACGCCTGGCTCAACGACCTTAAGTCTGGGCGCTACGACTCAATCGAGGCGCTCGCTAAAGACGTCAAGCTTCATCCCAAAATCATCCGACAGCAACTGCGTCTCGCGTTCCTGGCGCCGTCAATTACAGAAGCGGCGCTTACAGGCGAGACTGGAAACATGCCGACCCTGGTGGCGATCCCTAAAACGTTGCCACTATCGTGGGCGAGGCAGCGGAAAGCGATAAAAAATAGGCTGTGACTAATGGCCTGAATGACTGCTTTGCGCCCGCATCTCGGTCATTGATCCTAGTAGCGGCTGCGGCCCAGAAGCGGACATGAGCGAGGCAGGGCAATTGGCATCTTTGCGCCAAAAGCGGAGGCAGGCGAGGCATCTCCGGAGCAGCGAAAGCTTAGAAAGCCTCTGCCGGGAAAGCCTCGGCTGAATGCGAAAACGATCCTGGGCGTAAGCCGATGCTCAGGCAGCTGTGGGGGGTACAAGTGGCCACGGCTGGCCGGCAGAAATATCGGGGTGGCGTGGCTCGGTCTCGACGGTGCCATCTTCGTCACGCAGGCTATCAAGATGGGTGAGACACTCCTTACCAAACGTTGCTTGCGCAGCGTCCTGACCAATGGTCATATGGAAGAGTGCCCGCCTCAACGTCGAACAATCGGCGGGCTGAACCTCACGGGTTACAAAGCCTGCATCGGACGTGTTCTCGCTAACAACCGTTGTCGCAAAGTTGCTCATCCGCATCGCGTGGCTTCGTAGAACTACGTCACGACCGAGAGGGTCGGCGGCAAGGAACAGGAAAATCTCCTCGGTTCCGCGCGCCGCGAGGATTTGAGCTTGGAGGCGCCGCGTCGGGCTTGAGGCATCGGCAAATCGTTGCTTAAGCCATTCGATGTCCGTCTCAGAAAGCTGGGGGGCGATTTTGTCGGTGTAGTCCCAGGCCGCACCATTGAGATCGGCGGCCCCCCGGGGACCCGCTGTGGCCTCGAGGACGGAAAATATCTCCTGCACCGGCAGCATCAAGGTCGCGTCATAAAACTCGTGCTGGACTCGCAGCTCAGGCATGCGTTGCACTAGCCCGATCAAAATGGCCGAGAGGTCGGCCGGAGCGATCGATTTCAGGGTGGGCAGCAGATCACGGACACTCCAAACCGGAAATCTCACTGGGTTGGGCAGGCTCGCGATGGCGGACAACAGGTCGCGTGGACGGTCTGACAGGGCATACAATGCGAGCCACTGGCGGAGCACGTAGTGGTCGTTTCCGAGCTGCCATGGCTCGGTCGCCGCGAGGTCTAGCAACTCAGGCAAACCGGCGTTGATATCGTCGGCGCGAAGAACGTAGCCACCTTCCCCCATGTTGGTCAGAAGGTTCTGGCGAGTGCGCGTGCCGAGATCGGCATGAAGAAGACCCTCTAGGAGGTCGCTCTGCTCTCCGTGTGGGATAAGAACCCCCAGCGCGGCAATCGAAGCTGCCCTCCGCGAATTTTCGGGATTTCGCCCTTGGCCGAATACTGTGCGAACAGCCTCGAAAATGGTCTGGCCTGCCGGCGAGGTCGCTGCCGGATCCGCTGCTCGGCGAAGGCGATTGGTGTTCGCTCGCTCGCGGTAATTGCGGCTTGTAAATGGGCCGGTCGAGGTACTAGGTACCGCGAGGCGCACAAGCCCTATAGCCGCGTCTGGGCCAAATCGATCGTCCAACAAGAAGGAGGAGAGAACCGCCTCCGCTTCTGGAGTTCCAACCAAGCTCAGCGCGTCGCGATAGCTCCAGGCGTAGCTCATCTGCATGCGCTGACGTAGTGCCTGATTGTTGGGTTCAGCCCTGCGCCGCACAACATCTGCCTGGTACAGCGCAAGATCGGCGCTGAGCATGTGACGAAGAACCGGCACGTGCGAGGGATGCGGGAAGCGCTTCATAGTACCGGCTAGTTCACCCAATGCATTGCGGTCAGGGGTTGCTGCTGAAAGCAGTCGCTGCGCCCACGTGTCGAGGCACTCAGCGAGAGCATCGAGAATAACTTGGCTCACAGGATCGGGGCGGCGGCGGTCTTGCTGGGAAGACAAGAGGTTTGCCAACCCTCTGATATCTTCTGCGTCTTCGCTTCCGGCATAGGTCGCGACGACGGACAACAGTACTTCGCGCTGAACACGACCGATGACATCTGCGACGTGCTTGACGGGGGCGTACGCCGCCTCAGTCCGGACACCGGTGGCGCGAAAGGCGCGATAGGTGGCTAGATAACGGTCACACAGCGTCTTGACGAGCTTTGGCCCAGCAAGCGTAGCTGCGTTTCGACTTGCATCGGAATTCAGGTCCTCGCGCGTTACGAGGGCATGGACAGGTCCATCATCTACTGTCCGCCCATAGATCAGGTAGTCCTCTTCGAACTGCCATGGGAGTTCTAAGCCCTGCTCTACACGGATTCTAAGTGCCCGGTCGACAACATCGGGATGGCGGCGAGCAATTTCAGTGATCATGCGGCCTTGGTCGGCTCGGAGGTCAGTCGCGGGATCGCTGAGTAAGCGCTCAATTACCTCGCCCTGCTGATCCATTGGGAGATAGTTGAGTGCCATACTGGCTTTTCGAAGCGGATCGGCCTCTTGGTCAAATGCCGACCGTCGCAATCCCTCAATACGTTGGATCAGATCGGGATCATTCAATTCATCGGTGTATCCTCGGCGCGCGATCGCATCGGCCGTATCGTTCCAGGACGATCGCAGTAGGGTCTCCGCGGCCTCGATGGAGCCCTCGAACAAGAGGGACTCGATCGCACGGATGCGCACTTCTGCACTTGGGTCACGCCCGGCAAGCGCCGCCGCCTTCTCTTCCTCTTCGATGCCGCCCGAATGGATCAGTTCCGAAATCAAACTCTCGCGAACTTCCTCCGTTAATCCCGAAAAATCACGGTCGAGGTGGTGCCCCAAGATAGCCATGTCAAAGCGCCCGCCACCGCGTAAAGCCGTGAGACGCACCTGGCTGTTCACGTTCGTCACGACGGGCCAAACAAGATCAGCGAATTCGGGTCGACCCGTCTCGATCATAAACGTGATTGCGCGATCTGCATTTGGCGGCACGTGCCACCGGCGAGCCCAAGCGAGCACCGAAGCGGAGACGTTCCACACGGCTTCCGCGCTGCGCCGAATGATCGCTGCGGCCAACATCGGATCAAGCTCAAGCGCCACGAGAACAACATGCGCAACGATCGCGCTCGCATTTTCTCTCGACATTCGCTCGCATGCGAAGAGGATGGCTTCCTCCCACCGTCGGCCGTTGACGCGCCCGGTGACGAACGGATCGGTCAGGGCGAACGGCGCATCACCGTGAGCGAGGAGGTCGCGCTCAATCGCCTTTGAGGCGTACCACTCCTGAAACTGATGATGTTGAAACTCGTATGTGCACCCAGAGTCAGTTTGGAGGGCGTGTGTATTCACGAGCACATCGAGGACATGGGCGGGGTTTGGGGGAGTCTGGACCTGATAGGTCGCGATAAGTTCAGCATTGGTGCGGCCGACCGCAATTGTCGCAGTCGTCGAACTGATGGCCGTGTTGCCTGAAGTATGGGCGTCAACCGCCAGTGCCACAAGATATGAGGCGTGTTGGTCGGACAGCTCGCGGCGCAGTACTTCTGCACGGATGTGATCTGCTTCATGGGTGCTCACAAACGACCGTAAAATTTCCTCTCTCGTTTCCGGTAGGCGACCATCGGTCGCGGTCCTCAAAAGCGTTGCAAGGTAGAGAGGGGTTGCCATTAGATCGCGCAATCCCCTGTTAGCTCGCGCGCGATCGAGAGTGGAGAGACCATTTTCCCCACTCACAGCCTGGGCTAACTCACGCTGCTGCGCGCGGTTTAGTGGCAGAACTCCCACACGGGGCCCGTCAAGTGGCACATCAAGCACCTGCGGCCGCGTGCTGAGCGCGATCGATAGCAACGGCAAATCGCGCCGAAGGCCGTTGATCTCGGTCATCGCGCGACGACGTGCATCCGATGGAATTTCGTTCCATCCGTCGAGTACCAATGAGGCTTCGCCGTGATTTGCGAGGAAGCGCAGATGGTTTGCGGTTAGGCCGGCGAACCATTGCCTGTTGGCGAGCCAGCCCAAAAAGTCGAGATTACTCTCCGCCCACTCCTGCAGCGGTACGATCAGGGGGATGGGTCCCGCGGCCGTTAGTAGGGAGCGCGCGATACCGACCATGGCCGTCGTCTTGCCGGTACCGGGGGGAGCAATCAACGCAAGCTCGCCAGAGCTTTGAAACGCCTCCGCGAGCCGGTCAACGTTGTAGGTTGGACCCGTTGCTTTGGCGCGGTTCTGAAAGACGAGCGGCACTATGTGCTGTGGCCATCCGTCGAGGCCTTCAAACGATTGAAGATGGTTCGTGGCGGATACGAGAGCCCGCGCCTTAACCCAATCGAGATCGTCATCCTGCGGGAGACCAAGATCGCTCCGCAGTGATGCGAGCTCGGCCCGAAGGTCTTGGGAGATTCTTTCGATCCGAGCAGGCCCTTCGCCGCTTGCCAGCTGCTCAAAGGCGCGCCCCTCCGCCTCTGCCTTCCACTTTTCCAGAAGGGCGACCGTGAAATGCTGCTCGTCGTAGTCGATTTGGTGAGCGTGGGTTTGGCAAAGCCAAATCCCATTGTGGAAGGACTTCCGCTCTTCCTTGGTCTGGGTCGCATCCCATCGCGCAAAGCCAGGAGATGCCGCCTTGATATGCGCAGCTACCCCAACATTGTTAGCGCCAGGCTCGCCCATGCGGGGGCCAATGGTCGAGCGCTGACAATCAGGATTTGAGCAAAGCCAGCCGACACGCTGCGCCAGTAAGGTTCGTACTTTGGCTGGAAAATCGTCGCGCTGTGGCGAGCGACTCTCAGATGGCTCGGCGGTCTCCAGCGGCGGTGGCATTAATGCAACTCCAAAACGCGAAGGAAAGCGTCTATCGGCGAAGTATAAGTTCATCATTGAATGATATTGGGCTATCAACAAAGGCGAGCCGTTGGCTACAACGCCGTCCTACCCGAATTTTGGAATAGCTACGACGCGCCACAATACCCCGAACTACGGTGCTTCACCGACGACAAAATCAATCTCATTTTCCTGCGCTACCAATGGAATATTGAGACTAGCGGCAGCGCGTATGAATCGCGAGGTGAGAACCTGTCCAATATCGACTTTATACAGCACTAGAAGAGTCGCCAATGTGGAACGTGCTTTTCGGGCTCAAGGGGGGGCGGCGCGGCGCCAGAACCGGTCATGCATAGAATGCTCTCGGCGCGGGCGGCGAACCGTGTAGAATTCGGGCATGGATTCGCGCGCCAAGCATCTCGATGATCTAAGGCTGGCAATCCGGGAGCTTGATGCGACCGGACAGACTGGTTTTGAGGGGTTTGTCGCGGCTGTTCTTCAAGCGATCACTGGTCAGCCCTTTCGGCTCGCCAGCAGCGGCGCGCAGCGCGGGCGCCATGGCAACTCTGCCTTCGACCAGGGCGCGACTTACTTTGAGGCGAAGCGCTACGAAGACGAAGTCCCAAAGAAGGACGTTACAATCAAGCTCGCAGAACTGGCCGTTGATGACCGGGGTCAGGTTGATTTGTGGGTCTTAGGTAGTACCGCAGACACTTCAGCGCAGCATGCAAAGGATTATGAGGAACTGGGCGCGCAGCACGGTATCGGAGTGCTCCTCCTCGACTGGACGGGAGATTTTCCAACGCTGGCCCTTGCCGCGCAGCTCGCCAGAACGCAGGCAGGTGCATTTCTGAAAGCCAATCTCACTAAGCCCGGCGGGACGGCACTGGCAGATGCCGCCATCACCGCCCTCGATACGCTTGGAACAGAGCCGGGGTGGGGTGCGGCAGCCAAATCCCTACAAGCCAAACTGAGCGATGCGAATGTGGGCCTTGGCCTCGTAAAGGCCGCCAACAGCAAATGGCTGCGATCGTTGTTCGCAGATCGCAAGAAATCACACATCGAGTTCGGGCAGGGTTTGGCTCCTCTCGCCGGGGAGGGCAGCTATCCATTGCAGAGCCGTCCGCTGGTGAAGGAGCTCGCGAGTGCATTTTCCGGGACGTGCACTTACGACTTCCATGCCGTTCTTGGCGAGGAGGGCGCCGGAAAGTCGTGGCTTACCGTTCAAGCTTGGCTCGAGAGCTATCCTCAGTGTCTTTTTGTTGTCAGCACCGCCGATCAGTTCACCGATGACGTTCACAACGACATTGATGGATTCCTGATCAGGAAGATTGCCCATCAGATAGGCGCTGCCGACACGGAGGCCTTTAGGACACGCTGGCGCCGTCGTTTTCGTGGCTGGCGCGAAAACGACGATCCCGAGAATGTCCGCATAGTTTTGTTCATAGACGGGCTAAACCAGGCACCAAACATCTCTTGGCGACGGCGGCTCGATCCGCTGGCCAGCACGCTTCGCGAACTGGGCGGCCAACTCGTCATTACAACACGAACGGGCCACTTCGCGCAGTTTCGGCAATCCCTCGCCAACAACCCAAAGCGCGTGGTGGTACCGGATTGGTCACCGGACGAACTGAGAGTGGTGCTTGTTGACCGAGGCGTCAACGCAGATGCTCTGAGCGCGGATGTGTTTGCCACGCTCCGAAACCCTCGCATCCTCTCCATGGCACTGGAGCTTCTTGATGCGAAAGAGATCGAGCGGATCGAAGAATTTAGTGTCGGTAGGCTTCTGTTTGAGTATATGCGCAGGTCCGATCACGGCAACGCCGTCGCCATCCCGGCACGTGAGTTTGAAAGGACACTGCGCGCTATCGCAGACCAGTTTGTGAGCCGGCTCAAGAGTGAGGACCACGACGATCTGCAGCGGTTCGATGCAGCGAATGATGCCAAGCTCGCTGCCATCGCATCAAGCCGCTACTTCGTCCAAGACCCAGGAGATACGGACCTATATTCCATTCGTGACGAGGGATTAAGCCTCGCCCTCGGCCTCTGGCTAGTCAGCGTGCTTGAAAAAGAGGACCGGCATTGCCGAGATCCCGGCGCCAAGCTCGTCGAGGTGGTGGGACCGATCGCTGCGCTCGATCAAGCAGCGGAAGTGGTTGCAAGCGCTGTCCACGCGTCCTGCTTAAATGAGGCATGCCCAACCTCTGTCAGAGCCGCGCTGATAGAGCACTTTCTGGGTTTGCAAAATCTTCCCGACAATGGCTTTGATGCCTTTGCCGCGCTGAACCGAAAAGCACCGGATGCGTTTGTGCTGGCTGCCGAACGTATCGCGTTGACAATATCCCACGTGCCGAGCGGTGATTGGGTTGGAGAAGCGCTCACCCGCTGGCGCGACGATCCTGCCGTCGCGGCCGTGCTCAAAAAAAAGATTCCTGAATGGCTCTCGCTCTATTCGCTGGCGCCCGAGCGTATGATGTTCCGCCAGGCCGGCCGCGACACGGAGGAACAGGTCCAAGAGGAGCGTGCGCGGCGCGGAGGAGATATCCAAAGGCATATTGGCGCGCTTACAGACATGGAGCGGGGCAAGATGGCGCTGCTGACGGAAGCGCCAGAGCCGCACTTCGGTGACCTGCAAAGCCTCGCCCTCCAACTCCTCGCCGGCTGGCCGCTCGCTGAGTTTGCCCCCGCGCTCGTCAATTGGGCCTTCTCCGATGCTCTTGGCAGCAGCATCCACACACCGCGAAAAGAGTTCGAGTACCTGATCCGGTTCAACCATGAAGACTGGGCGCAGACCCGCGAGGCTTTGCTAAACGCGTCGGTATGGCTGGAGGCGGACAAAGATCGATCATGGGTCGGCGGCTGGACGCTCGTTCATATACTGCGATCAACAGGCGCTCCCGATGATGCCGCGAAGGCGGAGGATCTCGCCGACTGGCTGACACGCGACCGCGAACGCTATGGTGGGTGGCGGAGCGTCGAGGACTACTGCGCCTCCGATCCGTGTGACCCCGGTACCGGCAAGCCGGAGAATGTCGAAGTGACCGCCGCCAAGTTTGACGAGCTGGCAACCAGCCAGCTGTCAACGCAGCTCGGTAAGACGTTCGAAGATCACTTCCTGACCGATGCCTTGCCGGGCATAGCCCGCTTCCGGCCAGACGCTGGCATATCGCTTCTACGTCGCCTCGCTCAGGAGGTGCTGGCGCGCGAAGCCTTCGC
The DNA here is from genome assembly GCF_058809865.1 of Nitrobacter sp. MLSD-S21. Taxonomy (NCBI): domain Bacteria; kingdom Pseudomonadati; phylum Pseudomonadota; class Alphaproteobacteria; order Hyphomicrobiales; family Nitrobacteraceae; genus Nitrobacter; species Nitrobacter sp. MLSD-S21. The sequence continues at coordinate 197,228 of NZ_JBXASZ010000002.1, forward strand.
GAGGCGGCAAGGCGTGCTGACGCTGCTTCCCCACAGTGCCGCACTTGGCGAAACCATTGCCCGTGAGTTTCTGGTCGCAGGGCAAGCTAGCGAGAATACGCTGCGCTCTGATGAGGCGGGCCGGGATGCCTGGCTCACCGCGCAGTATTCGCTATCGATTGCTATGCCCTATCTCACCGGGGACCAGCAGCTTGACGCGATCGCTGGCTCTAGGGGCAACCTGCTCCTCTTGCAGATGATGGAGGCCCTGAGGCCCGCTTCGCCAGCCCGCGCGCAATTCTGGCTGGAGGCCGCAAGCGAAAGTGGGGACTCGAATTTGCAGACGCGCGTTCTCGGTGCGCTTCATTATTCGGGTACTGAGCTGCTACCGGAATCCTACAGACTTGTCGGCAGTTTCCTCAGATCATTAGATCATCTGGTCCACACGCAGGCGCTCGGCATCCTCTCGCGCGGCACTCATGAAGGCGAGCTCGCAAAGTTCGTCGATAGTGGGTGGACGGCGCGCGCTATCTCGCTTCGCAAGAAGTGGTTCGAGGTATGGTATGGCTCGCGAGCCTTATTGGTGGCTGCTTCGGCCGGACTCATCTCCGCTGCCGATGCAATCGACCGTCTGCGGCTCAGTCATTTTGGGTTTGCCGCAACAGAGCTCGGACCTGACGGCGCGCGGCTTGCGGGAGACCTCATTGATGTCGCCCTCGCACGCGTGCTGGCCTACAAGGGGAGCAGCGACCTGCCGGAGATCGAGTCACCGGGTTCAATCGAGCTAACGCAAAGCCCACCTATGGTGTCTCTCGATGAACGTATCGAAGAGCCCAAGAGCCCGCAGGAAGCTTTCGATCGCATCAATGAGTCCCCGGCCGAGTACAGCGCTCGCCAAAAGCGCGCCGGTAAGGCATATGAGCGGTTCGCGAAGGACATTGAGGCCGCCGACGCCGATCTCGCCGTGGAGGATCTAACAAGAGCCGGAGTCACCGCGATCGCGGCTGCTGCGCCGGACAAGGCGGCGCAGTGGTTACAGCGCCTAGTGGGCGCGGCCGACGAGCCATTTAGCAACCTCTACCATTTTGCTCATCAACTTGCTCACGCTCTGGCGACGATCGATTCCAACGCGGCTGAGACGATCTTTCGGCGCCTGGAGACTGCGCGGCCGACGATTAACCGGGTTGTCGGGCCTGCCAAGGTGCCGTCCGAACTCCTTTCGCTCTGGTCGCTCGCGGAGCACCCCCCGCTACGTGATCTGGTATTTGAGCGACTGGACCGTGCCGGTACGGACGCTGAGATCGCCGAACTGGTCCTCGCTGCGGAAATGACGGGGCAGAGTACTGTCCTTGATGAGTATGTGATCACTCGGCGCGCTGTCGGCGAGCCGGCGGTGATCTGCCGAGCCTTGATGGTTTGCGGTTATGCACGCGAAAGCGCAGACCGCGCTGCGATCTTGTCGCTTTACGAAGGAGCCAAGGGCTTCATCGGCACGGCAGCAACAGCCGCGAAAGAGGCCTACGAGCGAAACATCTGGGCGCAGCACTGGTACAAGGAGATGCTCAACGCGCCAAGCGAGATGGAGTTCTGGCGCTGCTCCGTGCTGCTAGCCAAGATCGTCGATGGGAGATTTTCACTCTGGGAGTACCCTGCCGAGGGCGCCACTAAAATCTTCTCGCGGTTTCTGCCGACGATTAAGGCCCACATCAAGCGGCGGATCGGCAAGTGGAAGGATAAACGCAAGAAAACGCTATTTGGGGGAGACGTACCAGATGACCACTACCTAAGGTGCACCTAGCGGAAGCAGATCACGCCCACCGAGCTGCCGCCGGTGACAGTTTCGTTCCCCAACGAAAGCTTCGTGTTGATATGTAGGGCCACCTGAAAAAGTACGTGGGCCGGAAAAGCACGACGTCGTAATGATGCAGAGTGTTGCAACCGTCTTTGGCTGAAGTTGTGTTCTGCCGCGCGACGAGCGCTTGCCTTCTCCGGTGCCTGCTTTGGGCAAGTTCCGGTCCTCGACATTCATCGGCGATATGTCCGCTTCTCGCTTGAAGCACCCAATGGCGGACAGTCTGCCACCGGCCCCATTTCGGATATTCCACCGCACAACGTTGATGCCTGCTTGTGGCCAATAACTGATGTTCACTTCCAGCAAATTACATAGCCCGCTTTTCATCGACGCGGCGACGCCACGAGTACCACTCGAGAAGGACCTCTCCGGAATAGACCCCGCAAAAATGCAAATGCAGCGATCCGATATTCTTTCAGCTCTTGTCTTTACAGCGCCCGCAACCGGATCGAGGGATTCTCTAGCCCAACTCAAGCAACGCCGTCGGGCATCAACGTCACGACAAGTGCGTCGCCCACTCGTCCAGTTTGTGCCCCCGGCTGTGGCTCCGAATTGATGAGATCCACGCCCGAACAGAGCGACTTCATTATTAGAGGAATGGACTGCCACCGGCGGGCGGCAGTCTGGATCGAACTATGTCTCTAGGCTCGGCTTCCCAAAAACGGGAATATTCGGGGCGACAACCGGAGACTTTTGCCATTTCAGGCGCCTCCGAGCATGAAAGGAGACACACGGAACCGAAAGCTGAGCACACAAAACCCGCCATTGGCGGGGCTTTTCGCTAATCCTTTGGAGATTCTAGAATATATCAGACTGCATGGCTGGGGCGGGAGGGATCGAACCTCCGAATGGGGGAATCAAAATCCCCTGCCTTACCGCTTGGCTACGCCCCAACGGCCCGAAAATGCACGGAACATAGTCTCGCAGACTTTCTCGAGCCCTGCCGGTCTACAGACAGTGCCGTGTCTTTTCAACCGGCCGGCGACGCCTGAAAAGGTTGGACCCATTTCAAACCCCTTCCCGTCAGCGCGGGACCGCATCCCGCCTTCCTGGAAAGGTTGAGAGCCGCGCGTTTTGGTGGAAAGACTGCTCTCGACTCATAATATGACAGGAGGCCCTCTCCCTGTCAGGCCCTTGCTCCCGAGGCACCGTCATGACCTATCGCGCTCCGATCAGCGACATGCTCCTTGCACTCAACCACGGCGCCGGGCTGAAGGACGCGGTCGGGGCTGGTTACTACGGAAACTTCGATATTGAGATCACGGCAGCGATACTGGAAGAGGCGGGCCGGTTCGCGAGCGAGGTTTTGGCGCCGCTCAACCGCGCCGGAGACCAGCATGGCGCGAGGCTGGACGATGGGCACGTGACAACCGCGCCCGGCTGGGCCGACGCCTACCGGCGCTGGACGGCGGCGGGCTGGAACGCCGTCTCGGGGCCGGAGGATTTCGGCGGACAGGGGCTACCGCTTGCGATCAACGCCGCCTGCACCGAAATCTGGAGCGCGGCGAATATCGCCTTCGGCCTGTGTCCACTGCTGACACTCAGCGCGATCGAAGCGCTGCACACCCATGGCAGCGACGCGCTGAAGGCGATCTATCTCGAAAAACTAGTGTCCGGCGACTGGACCGGCACGATGCAACTGACCGAGCCGCAGGCGGGCTCGGATGTCGGTGCCCTGCGCAGCCGGGCCGAACGCGCCCCCGACGGTAGCTACCGCATCTTCGGCACCAAGATCTTCATCACCTATGGCGACCACGACATGACCGAGAACATCGTGCATTTCGTGCTTGCACGACTGCCCGATGCGCCCGCCGGAACCAAGGGAATCTCGCTATTCCTGATTCCGAAATTCCTCGTCAACGCCGACGGCTCGCTCGGCGCGCGAAACGACATCCACGTTAGCGGCCTCGAGCACAAGCTCGGTATCCACGCTTCACCGACCTGCACCATGACCCTGGGCGATGACGGCGGCGCCGTCGGCTATCTGATTGGCGAGGAAAATCGCGGCATGCGGTGCATGTTCACGATGATGAATCAGGCCCGGCTCGCCGTCGGACTCGAGGGCGTCGGCATTGCGGAACGTGCTTACCAGCAGGCGCTCGCTTATGCGCGGGAGCGCAGACAGGGACGCGCCGTCGGCGTATCCGGCGACAGCATGGACGCCATTATCGTACATCCCGACGTCAGGCGCATGCTGATGCAGATGCGCGCCCTCACCGCCGCCGCCCGCTCCATCTGCTACGCCACCGCCGTCGCACTGGATGTAGCGGCGCGCGCGACCGATCCCGAGGTGCACGCGGCCGCCGTCGCCCGCGGCGCACTTCTGACGCCGATCGCAAAGGCCTTTTCGACGGACACCGGCAACGAGGTGGCCTCGCTCGGCATTCAAGTTCACGGCGGCATGGGGTTCATCGAGGAGACCGGCGCGGCGCAGCATTATCGCGACGCGCGCATCACCTCGATCTACGAAGGCACCAACGGCATCCAGGCGATCGATCTGGTGACACGCAAGCTGGGGGCGGACGGAGGCGCTGCGGTGCGCGCTCTTCTCGACGAACTGTCCAAGATCGTCGCGCGCGTCGAAGCCTCGAACGATCCCGCGTTCGGCACGGCCGGTACAAGACTGCGCGATGCGCTTGGGTCGCTCGAACGCGCGAGCAACTGGATTCTGGAGCGGCTGACCTCCTCGCCAAACGATGCGCTGGCCGGCGCAACGCCGTATCTGCGGCTGTTCGGGTCGACGCTCGGCGGATGCAAACTTGCGGAAGAAGCTCTCGCAGCGCGCGATTCCAGCGAGGGGTTCGGCGACCCTTTGCGTTACGTTACGCTGGCGCGCTTCTTCGCCGAGAATGTCGCTGTGCAGGCTCCAGCGCTGGAGCGCACGGTGATCGACGGCGCAGAAGCCATCAACAGCGCCGAGGCAATCTTGCTGGACTGAATTCCCGCGACACCGACAGGCTCGAACCCATGGGACATCTCCTGGTCAGCGACAATGACGCCATCCGCGTCATCACTCTGCAACGCCCCGAGAAAAAGAACGCGATCACCCGGGACATGTATCGCGCGATGAGCGGTGCCATCGACAGCGCGCAGAATGATCCGGTGATCCGCTGCATCGTCATCACCGGCAACTCCGGCGTGTTCACGGCAGGCAACGACCTCGACGATTTCCTGAAGGACGGCACTTCTGGCGGCGGCGATGAACCCGCTTCCGATGCGGTGAAATTCCTCTACTCGCTAGTGCAGAATACCAAGCCGCTGATCGCAGCGGTGGAAGGTATCGCCGTCGGCATCGGCACCACCATGCTGTTCCATTGCGACTATGTTCTCGCCGGAAGCTCGGCGACGTTCTCGACTCCTTTCATCCATCTCGGTCTGGTTCCGGAAGGCGCATCCAGCCTGCTCGCGCCACAGTCGATCGGTTATCAGCGCGCCTTCGCCATGCTGGTGATGGGGCACACACTCAACGCGAATGAGGCTCGCGAGGCGGGATTCGTCAATACCGTGGTCACGCCGGGCGAAGCCGCGGCCGAGGCCGAAAAGATCGCCCGCGAAATCTGCGCACTGCCGGCGGAAGCCGTCGCGCTTTCGCGCAAGCTTCTGAAACCGCAGCCGGAGGAGTTGACGCGCCGGATCGACCTGGAAAGCCGTCTGTTTGGGGAGCGGTTGCGCTCGGAGGAAGCGATCGCTGCATTCCAAACGTTCTTCGCCCGCAAGAAGCGATGACGAGCGATAGCGAGATCCACGAGGCTCCCGCCTGCATGGAGGACGAAAGCGCAAGCCGCGGTTCGCCCTCGCTCTTGCCGCGTCAGCCATGGTACCATGAGGCGCCAACGCGCACTTTCGGAACCTCGCCCGACCCGATACCATCGACTTTCACTGCCCCGCGATGCCGACGTGGCGGCCAGGATACTGCATGACAACGCTGGTTCTCACGCATGCTGCCAGTTTCGGTCATCTGACGCCGCCCGGTCACCCGGAGCGGCCGGATCGGATTCGTGCCATCGAGGAGGTGCTGACCGGAGATCGCTTCAGGAATCTGACGCGCGGCGAGGCCCCCGAAGGATCGCTGGATTCAGTCGCTCTCTGCCACAACGAGCATTATATCGGAGAACTCCGGCATCTCTCGCCGACAGATGGTCTGGTTTATCTCGACAGCGACACCTCAATGTCGCCGGGGACATGGGAGGCGGCGATGCGCGGCGTCGGCGGCGCGATCGCGGCAACAGAAGCCGTCATCACCGGCGATGCGAGCAACGCGTTCGTCGCCACGCGCCCTCCCGGACATCATGCCGAGACCGGTAGAGCGATGGGCTTCTGCTTGTTCGACCAGGCAGCCATCGCGGCGAGGCATGCCCAGCGCAAGCACGGGATCGACCGCGTGGCGGTGGTGGACTTCGACGTGCATCACGGTAACGGCACGCAGGATATTTTCTGGGCCGACCGATCGGTCATGTACTGCTCGACGCACCAGATGCCGCTGTTCCCGGGCAGCGGCGCCATCAGCGAACGCGGCGATCACGACACCATCGTCAATGCGCCGTTGGCGTCCGGCGACGGTGGGGCCAAATTTCGTTCCGCGTTCGACAACTTGATCCTTCCTCGGCTCGAGAAATTCGCGCCGGAACTCTTGGTAATCTCCGCAGGCTTTGACGCGCACAGTCGCGATCCATTGGCCAATCTCAATCTGTCCGCGAGCGATTTCGGATGGGTGACCCGCAAATTGATGGATATCGCTGACGCGACGGCAGGCGGTCGAATTGTTTCGGTGCTCGAGGGCGGCTATGATCTAAAAGGATTGCAGGATTCGGTGGCCGCGCATGTCGCCGCACTCATGGGTGCGTGACAATGTGCCGCGATATTCCCGAAAAACGTCATAATCCGCCCAAACAATCGAGTCGGAAAAACCCAGATGGCCGAAAATGCCCCTGCTGACGTGAAGACGCTTTCCTTCGAGCATGCCATTGAGGAACTCGAATCGATCGTCAAGCGCCTGGAGGACGGCAAGGTCGCGCTCGAGGAATCGGTCGCAATCTATGAGCGCGGAGAAGCGCTGAAACGGCGCTGCGAGGAGTTGTTGCGCCGGGCAGAAGCAAGGGTGGAGAAAATTACCACGGATGCTTCCGGCCAGGTCACAGGCACCGAGCCGCTCGACGTATAGTGAAGCACCGCGCGTCGCGGGAAGTCGGACGGATCGCTATGGCATGCTCTTCATATGGTCTGTCAAAAGGTCAGCGTTATAAGAGGTATTAAAAACCCTTGAATGAATTGTCATTTTATTGTGGTCCCGCGAGGGCTTCCAAGGCTGCAACCTACGCTCCTCGACCACGTTAACATTTCAGTAGCCCGGTTCAGGAACTCTTGAACCTGCGGCAGAGTCACCTCTACTCGAGTGAAAGGGGGTGCCCGTTGGCTTTAGCGGCGGGTTTGGTGTAAATGCTTCTGGAACGATGCGAACCGGCTCCGCCGTTGGCGCTCAAGTGGAGTAAGTGCTTCAAGCAGCTTGCAAAAATGATTGGACTACGCGATCCGACACATAGTGACGCCTATCATAATTCCCGGCCGGAGCATCAGGTAAACTTCGGACTCACGTTTCTCAGCGCGGGAGGTTTCGTGGCTCTTGGACGCTTTATGCGTGACCACGCCAGCGTCCGTTTGCCGCTCCCGGACATGCAAGATTGGAAATGTCGCAGTGACCGCTTTCAATAAGACCCCGCTTCTCGACACCATCCGCACCCCCGCAGACCTGCGCAAGCTCAAGGTGGAGCAGGTCCGGCAGATTGCGGACGAGTTGCGCCTGGAGACGATCGACGCGGTTTCGGTGACGGGGGGGCATTTCGGTGCCGGTCTCGGCGTGGTCGAGCTCACCACGGCCATCCACTACGTCTTCGATACCCCGCGCGACCGGCTCATCTGGGATGTCGGCCATCAGGCCTATCCGCACAAGATCCTGACCGGCCGTCGCGACCGCATTCGCACGCTGCGCACCGGCGGCGGCCTATCCGGATTCACCAAGCGCACCGAAAGCGACTACGACCCGTTCGGCGCCGCGCATTCCTCGACCTCAATCTCCGCCAGCCTCGGCATGGCGGTGGCGCGCGACCTCTCCGGCGGCAAGAACAACGTCATCGCCGTGATCGGCGACGGCGCAATGTCCGCAGGCATGGCGTATGAGGCGATGAACAATGCCGGCGCGATGAACTCGCGGCTGATTGTCATTCTCAACGACAACGACATGTCGATCGCGCCGCCTGTTGGCGCAATGTCCGCTTATCTGTCACGGCTATACTCCGGCAAGACCTATCGCTCGCTGCGCGAGGCGGCCAAGCAGCTCGGCAAGCACCTGCCTAAAATGATCGCCGACCGCGCCGAGCGCGTCGAGGAATATTCGCGCGGCTTCATGACCAACAGCGGCACGCTGTTCGAGGAACTCGGCTTCTACTATGTCGGCCCGATCGACGGTCACAACCTCGATCACCTGTTGCCGGTGCTGAAGAACGTCCGCGACATGGAGAACGGCCCGATCCTGGTTCACGTCGTGACCCAGAAGGGCAAGGGCTATCCGCCAGCGGAGGCCGCCGCCGACAAGTATCACGCCGTGGTCAAGTTCGACATCTCCACCGGCGCGCAGTCCAAATCGAAACCGAACGCACCCGCCTATCAGAACGTATTCGGCCAGAGTCTCGTCAAGGAAGCCGAGAAGGACGACAAGATCGTCGCCATCACCGCGGCGATGCCGTCCGGCACCGGCGTCGACATCTTCAACAAGGCTTTCCCGAAACGCACCTTCGATGTCGGCATTGCCGAGCAGCACGCTGTGACGTTCGCCGCCGGCCTCGCTACCGAGGGTTTCAAGCCGTTCTGTGCTATCTATTCGACATTCCTGCAACGTGGGTACGATCAGGTGGTGCACGACGTGGCGATCCAGTCGCTCCCGGTGCGCTTCGCCATCGACCGCGCCGGCCTCGTCGGCGCCGACGGCGCGACACACGCCGGCTCGTTCGACAACGCTTTTCTCGGCTGCCTGCCGAACATGGTCATCATGGCGGCGTCCGATGAGGCCGAGCTGGTGCATATGGTGGCGACGCAGGTCGCGATCAACGACCGCCCCAGCGCGGTACGCTATCCGCGCGGCGAAGGCCGCGGCGTCGAAATGCCGGAGGTCGGCGTTCCACTTCCGATCGGCAAGGGCCGCATCGTCCGCTACGGCAGCAAGGTCGCGTTATTGTCTTTCGGCACTCGTCTTGCCGAATGCGAAAAGGCGGCCGACGAACTTGCAGCGCATGGCCTGTCCACCACCATCGCCGACGCCCGTTTCATGAAACCGCTCGACGTTGACCTGGTGCTGAAACTCGCGCGGGACCACGATGTGCTTGTCACGATCGAGGAAGGCTCGGTTGGAGGCTTCGGCTCCCACGTGTTGCAGACGCTGACGGATAACGGCGCGTTGGACAGCGGCCTGGTGCGGGTACGCTCGATCATCCTGCCCGACGAGTTCCTTGACCACGATACCCCAACCGCGATGTACGCTCACGCCGGGCTTGATGCCAAAGGCATCGTCGCCAAGGTATTCGAGGCACTCGGCAAGGACGTCAGCGCCGAGACCGTCAAGCTGGCCTGAGCATCACATGATGCGCTCGCCGTTATTGCACGCACGCGACAAAATTGGCCCTTGCCAATTTTGCGCTGGGCCAAGCAATCCAGCGTTGCACGCGAAGACCCGATTGCTTCGTCGCAAGTGCTCATCGCAATGAAGACGATATAAATCGTCCGCGCATCGGATCGGTTTCCAGCCGGTCTCCAGGCTTTGAGCTCACCATGGCGAAGCGCGACAATACCGGACCCCACGCTCGCAAGCGAGCCGACGTTCTGCTGGTCGAGCGCGGCCTGTTCGAAAGCCGGGCGCGGGCTCAAGCCGCGATCGAGGCCGGGTTCGTTACCGCCGACGGAAAGGCGGTGACAAAAGTTTCCGAGACGATTGACGTCAATGCCGCGATCGAGGCGCGACCCGCGCACCCTTACGTATCGCGTGGCGGCGTGAAGCTTGCCGGCGCGCTCGCGAAGTATCCGATCGAAATCGAGAACCATATCTGTCTTGATGTCGGCGCCTCGACCGGCGGCTTCACCGAAGTGCTGCTGAGCGAGGGTGCGTCGCTGGTGTTCGCCGTCGATGTCGGCCGCGATCAACTGCATCCGAGCCTGCGCGGTCATCCCCGGGTGGTGTCGATGGAGTCCACTGACATCCGCTCGCTGGAGGGCACGCGGCTGCCGCAACGGCCGAACGTGGTGGTGATGGATGCGAGCTTTATTTCGTTGAAAGCCATCCTTCCGGTCGCATTATCGTTGGCGGCAGCGCCGATGCATCTGCTCGTGTTGATCAAGCCACAATTCGAGGCGCCGCGTGTCGCGATCAAAAAGGGCATCGTCCGCGATGCAGCGGTGCATCGTGCGGTGTGCAACGATATCGCTGCCTTCGCGGCGACTCTGGGATGCAGCGATATAGAGATTTTCCCGTCCCCGATCCCAGGCGGCGACGGCAACATCGAATTCTTCCTGGGTGCCAAGCGTGGCTGAACACATTGCCGTCATTGCGAGCGCCAGCGAAGCAATCCAGATTGTCGTAGCAAAAACTGGATTGCTTCGTCGCAAGTGCTCCTCGCAATGACGACGTCTCTCTTCCAGAACTCGTGCACCGCATGACCAAACACCTGACCATCGATCACGTCGGCCATCGCGGCGACGGCGTCGCCCAGACCGATGGCGGCAACGTCTATGTCCCTTACACACTGGGCGGAGAAGCCGTCGAGATCGAACCGCTCGCCGGCCATGGAGACCGCGCGCGCCTCCTCCGCATCGAGACAGCGAGCCCGGATCGGATCGCGCCGTTCTGTACTCACTTTGGCGCATGCGGGGGCTGTGCGATCCAGCACTGGCGGCCGGAGGCCTACCGCGCCTGGAAGCGGCAGATCGTGATCGACACGCTGGCACAGGCCCGCATCGACTGTGCGGTGGACGAACTCATCGACGCGCATGGCGCCGGCCGCCGGCGGATCACCCTCCATGCCCGGAGCGACGACGGCAAGCTGCGCGTGGGCTTCGCCGCACCGAACAGCCATGCCATCGTGCCGATCGATGCGTGCCCGGTGCTCGACCCTGCCCTCCACGGCGCGATTGATGCAGCGCGTGAGCTGGCCGAAGCGTTGAAGCCTGCGAACAAGCCGCTCGATATCCAGGTGACCGCGACCTGCAATGGCCTCGATGTCGACGTCCGCGGCTCCGGACAACTGCCCGCCGCGTTGGTCGCAACACTATCGCGTATCGCAGAGGCGCACCGGCTGGCCCGGCTGACCCGCCACGGCGAACTGGTGCTGATGCGCGCGCCGCCTGTGATCGAGATCGGCGCGTCCCGGCTTGTCCTTCCGCCGGGCTCATTCCTACAGGCGACGGTCGCCGGCGAAGAAACGCTGGCGGCCCGGGTCGCCGCGCATTGCGGCAAGGCCAGGCATATCGCCGATCTGTTCTGCGGCGTCGGCCCATTCGCGCTGCGCCTGGCGGCCCGAGCGCGGATCGCGGCCTTCGACAATGACGCAGCCGCAGTGGCGGCGTTACAGAAGGCGACAGCAGTCCCCGGGCTGAAACCGATCAAGGCCGAGATTCGCGATCTATTCCGCCGCCCGTTGATGGCCCAGGAACTGCGTGACCTCGATGCGGCGGTCTTCGATCCACCCCGGAAGGGCGCAGAGGCACAAAGCAAACAACTCGCAGCCAGCAGGATTCCCGTCGTTGTCGCTGTGTCGTGCAACACAGCGACATTTGCGCGTGACGCGCGCATCCTCATCGATGGGGGCTACAACCTGGAGACTGTAACGCCCGTCGACCAATTCCGACATTCGCCGCACATCGAACTGGTCGCGAAATTTTCACGCCGGCGGTGAACCGTTCGCGGCGTACAATGACCCACGACCGAGGGGCTCCGTTTGTCATCCGGAGGTATCGCTTCCTCCAACGCCATGGCTCGCGCGTATCAAGGCAGGTCGATGGACCCAGGATGAAACTTCACAGGAGGCTTTCATGGACGTGAATATGGATCGACTGCATCAATTCATGGGCAAGATGGTCACCGACATCGGCGCCGCTGCCAATGCCGCCCTGATCCGGACCGGCGACCGCCTCGGGCTCTACAAGGCGTTGGCGAACAAAGGCCCGATGACATCAGCCGAACTGGCGCAAGCCACCGGCACTACTGAGCGTTACGTGCGCGAATGGCTGTCGGCGCAGGCTGCATCGGGTTACGTCGAGTATGACGCAACGACGAAGACGTTCTCGATGCTGCCGGAACAGGCGATGGTGTTCGCCGACGACGACAGCCCGGTGTTCATGGGCGCGATCGGCGACATGATGGCCGCGATCATGCTCGATGAGCCGAAGGTCTCGGAAGCCTTCAAGAGTGGCAAAGGCGTCGGCTGGAACGACCGCGCCGAATGCCTGTTCTGTGGCACCGCGCGCTTCTTCCGTACAACCTACAAGCATCATCTGGTGCAGGAATGGTTGCCCGCGCTCGACGGCGTGGTTGCCAAACTCGAACGCGGCGCCAAGGTCGCCGATGTCGGCTGCGGCCATGGCATTTCGACGCTGCTGATGGCCAAGGCTTATCCGAATTCGCATTTCTTCGGCTTCGACGCCCATCCGGGCTCGATCGCCGCCGCACAAGCCGCCGCAGCCAGCGAGGGTTTGAGCCAGCGCGTCACCTTCGCAGTCGCCACCGCCAAGACGTATCCGGCCAACGACTACGATCTGGTATGCTTCTTCGATTGCCTGCACGACATGGGCGACCCTGTCGGCGCGCTCAGTCACGTCCGGGCGACGCTGGCGAAGGACGGCACCTGCATGCTGGTCGAGCCGTTCGCCCAGGACAAACTGGAAGACAACCTCAATCCGGTTGGCCGGCTGTTCTACGCGGCGTCCACCATGGTTTGCACGCCAGCGTCGATGGCCCAAGAGGTCGGCCTCGCGCTTGGCGCGCAAGCCGGCGAGACCCGGCTCCGCGAGGTCGCCAAGGCTGCCGGTTTCTCTCAGTTACGCCGCGCGGCGGAAACACCGTTTAACCTGGTGCTGGAGGCACGAGTCTGAGCCGACAGATCGGCTCTTGTCCTGCGGGCCACGTGTGTAGCGATTTTGAGCGAAGTGGATACCGGTTCGCGTGAAGAAAACGCGTCAAAACAACAATCTGGAGCTTCGCTTGTGATTCAATCAGAAGCGGAAAGGCTCTAGCGCGCGCCGACCTGCCCTCGGTGACGCAGGAAATGATCCGCCAGGACGCAGGCCACCATGGCCTCTCCCACCGGTACGGCGCGGATGCCGACGCAAGGATCATGACGGCCCTTGGTGAGGATATCGGTATCGGTGCCGTTGCGATCGATGGTTTTACGCGGCGACAGGATGGACGAGGTCGGCTTCACCGCGAACCGCGCCACAACGGGTTGGCCGGTGGATATACCGCCGAGAATGCCGCCGGCATGGTTCGAGGTGAACACCGGACCATGGTTGCCCATATTGGACGAAGAACTGCGCATCTCGTCGGCATTCTCTTCACCGGTCAGCGCGGCCGCACCAAAGCCAGCACCGATCTCGACGCCCTTGACCGCATTGATGCTCATCAGCGCCGCGGCAAGGTCGCCGTCGAGCTTGGCATAGATCGGCGCGCCGAGTCCTGCCGGCACCCCTTCGGCCACCACCTCAACCACGGCTCCGATGGATGAACCACTCTTGCGGATGCCATCGAGATAGCTCTCGAAGAACGCGGCCTTGTCCTTATCGGGACAGAAGAACGGATTCCGCGCGATCTCGTCCCAATCCCATTTCTCACGATCGATCTTGTGCGGACCCATCTGTACCAGCGCGCCGCGCACGGTCATATTGGGGACGATCTTGCGCGCGATCGCTCCGGCCGCGACCCGCATCGCGGTCTCGCGCGCCGAGGAGCGCCCACCCCCCCGATAGTCGCGCAGACCGTACTTTGCCTCATAGGTGAAGTCGGCATGGCCGGGGCGAAACTTGTCCTTGATGTCGGAATAATCTTTTGAGCGCTGGTCGGCGTTCTCGATCAAAAGTCCGATCGGCGTACCCGTCGTCACCTGCTGACCGGTCTCGGGATCCGCCATAACACCCGACAGAATCTTCACCGCATCCGGCTCCTGCCGCTGCGTCGTAAAACGCGACTGGCCGGGACGGCGGCGGTCGAGATCGCGCTGGATCTCCTCGACCGTTAGGGCGAGCTGCGGCGGGCAACCGTCGACCACGCAGCCAATTGCTACCCCGTGGCTTTCGCCAAAGGTCGTGACCCGGAACAGATGACCGAAGGTATTGTGAGACATCGATAATCCAAAGCGCGAAACCGCTACTTCTCGTAGCGGCATGTTGCGCAAATCGCAACTTTCCGGCTTGCGGTTCGGCCGCTCTATCACCTCAGGCTATGGAACCGCCGGGGGAGCGCGGTTTCTTGCTTAACTATGCTTGGCCAGCCCATCCTCGCCGAGCACATACACCGCACCCTGCTCGATGCGCAGACTGGCAGCTGCTTTCGCAGTCTGAAGCCCCATCACGACCATCAGCGCCCGCGCCGTGCCGCTATGCGCGACCGCGACGGTGGCGGACCTTAGCGAATGATACCAGTCGTGCAACCGGGAGGTGGCTGAGGCGTAGCTTTCGCCGCCCGGCGGCGCCACGCTCCATTTATCAGCCTCACGGGCAGCATAGACATCGGGATTGGCGATCCTCATCTCCGCCAGGGTCAGACCTTCCCAATGCCCGTAACCGACCTCGCGCAACCGATCGTCGACGGAATAGTCATGAAGCGGCAGGTTCAATACGCCGCGCGTCAGTTCCATGGTAGCGCGCGCGCGGACAAGCGGGCTGGTGACGAAACCCAATCCGACGGGATCGCGATCCTCACGCGCAAGCAGCTTGCGCAGAATGTCCCCGGCTTTCGTCGCCTCGGCGCGGCCGAGATCATTGAGCGGAATGTCCTGGAGGCCCTGGAAGCGGCCGAGGGCGTTCCATTCGGTCTTGCCGTGACGGATGTAATAGATGGTGGGCATATCAAGGGCGGCTGGACTGACAACCGATTAGAATCAACGAAGTCATTCCATGTTTTCACTTGCAAGGCCGTGAGGGCCGTTGACGCCCGACCCGAGGTCGGACAGGCGGTGATGGTTGATGACCGCATATACACTATTGGTTCAGCGGAAATACAGAGGCTATGAAGCCGCCTGCCAATATCGCATCCCGGACCGCAAGGGGCGTTTTCAGGTCATCGGCCTGCCGCGATATCACTACCCATTCGTAACGCCCCGTACTAAAATAAATTCCGTGAGTTTCGAAAAATGCTCCAATATTGTCCCTACCGAATCGCGGAACTGCAAACCGTCGTCGACTGGCTCAAAACATCGCTTCCAAATTCAACTAAGGTCGGACAACACGGTTGACCCGCGCAGCGAATCAGAACCGCTAGATTTGGACAACGATCAAGGCGAACGGATCGCGAAGCTGATGAATCTAGGGAACTTTGAGGAAATCGCCAAGTTACCCGGGCAGCCAAGCCCTAGCTGTAGCGGCCGTAGCGACACGCCGCATCATACAACAGTTGCAATTAATCCAAATGTCGCTCGATAGTGTACTCAGCCGCCTATATAGGCAGTTCGGGGGCCGGAATGTCGCGACAGACGCTGGACGATACCCTAACTTGTATTGCGAGACTTGATAAGGCTTCGACCCTGGCACAGATAGCCGATGTCGTTGTTGACGTCGCGCGCCCGTTCGGCTTTTCGCATGTGCTCGCAGGCATCATTCCCGTTCCAGGGATGACTGCAGAGCAGCAAATCTCAAATGTCGTTTTGCATCAATGGCCGCAAGCGTGGAGCGAGCGCTATTTCACGCAAGGTTATCTTTTCGACGATCCCACCATCCATCGGGTCAACACATCCACGGAACCATTTCTATGGTCCGAGCTTGAACCAACGTATCGGAACACACCAACGCCGACGCGCATCATGGGGGAAGCGCGCGAGTTTAATCTCGGGTGCGGATTCACTGTTCCGATGATCACCCTTGACGGTCAAACGGCCGGTTTCTCCCTGGCAAGTGAGCGTGCTGAAGTCCCCCCCAAGGTGCGGCGACAGCTACAACTCATCGCCATGCACGCTTTCGCGCGAGCCCTCGCGCAAAAATATAACTCAGCCCCAGTGAATCTGACTCCGCGAGAAATGGATATCCTGCAGTGGATGGCGGAAGGAAAAAGTGATTGGGAAATCGGTGTTATTCTGAAGGTCTCAGAACACCTCGTCGACAAGATCGCACGTCAGCTTCGCGCCAAACTGAACGCCACGAACCGCACCCAGACCGTCGCGACCGCGCTCAGACATAACCTTATCCGATAGGTCAAGGTACGGATTCCCGTACTTGTTCGCCGCCCTTCCTTCGCCCTAACTCGGCGTAGACATGGGCGGAGAACTTCAATGATTCACATCGTAACGGCTGA
This sequence comes from Nitrobacter sp. MLSD-S21, assembly GCF_058809865.1. Taxonomy (NCBI): domain Bacteria; kingdom Pseudomonadati; phylum Pseudomonadota; class Alphaproteobacteria; order Hyphomicrobiales; family Nitrobacteraceae; genus Nitrobacter; species Nitrobacter sp. MLSD-S21. Next base: position 213,595 of record NZ_JBXASZ010000002.1, read on the forward strand.
GAATATCGGTGCCTATCAGTGCGAGATGGAACAGGCCTATCGATTGCGTCACAATGTTTTTGTCGACGAAATGGGGTGGGAAGATCTGCGCAAGCCTGACGGCCGAGAGATCGACCAGTTCGACGACGGGCGCGCACTCCACATGCTCTACATCGAAGACGATCGCGTCCTTGGATATCAACGGATGTTGCCATCGATGCGCCCACACCTCCTCACGGAGGTGCTTCCGCACTTGTGCGAAGGCGACTTCCCTGTAGGACCTCATATTTGGGAATGGACGCGCTATTGCGTGACGCGAGAACATCGCGATCGCGGACGCATTTTGAGCCCGGCCGGAAACCTGCTTTTGTCGTCTATCGTCGAATGGGGCCTAGCGAGCGGCGTCGGAAAGATCATCATCGAGATGAATCCGTTATGGCTTCTTCGCTTGGTGCAATTGAACTTTCGCGTGACCCCCCTCGGATTGCCGCAGCAGATCGGGAAAGATTCAATTATTGCCGTTACCGCGGCGTTCGATCGACGCACGCTGCAGAAACTTCAGGAAATGCGGGGCAATGTCGCCCAAGCCATTGTTGCCCAACCTGAAGCGGATCAGCGGCTTCGTGCGTAGCCAAAAAACTCAGGCCCGTTTCGGTGCCGGATGTTCGGCGGATTCGATCACTAGCAATCATTTTTTATGGCCATACCCGTTGGAGCGGCACGACAATGTTAGTTCGTCTCGAAAGATATGCAGCGGTTGAGCAATTGATCGATGACGCTTGGGAAATGTCCTGCCAACTCGATCTCGGCTTGGTGAAACTCCTCCTGGAAATGGCGAAACTTGAACTTTATGAGGAGATGCAGGCCGCGATCGGTTCAAACGAGATTAAGCGTTCAGAAAGGCGAACGGGGGCTCGTCGACAACTGCAATAGAGCCGACAGTCACAGAACGTTGGGTTTTGCAGCTATCCGCCGCAAAAAAAACGCCCTCCCACCGGAGCGAGCAGCGTGGCCAGTTGAGGAAAGACTTAAATGGGCCGAGCATCCTCGGGCACGGTAGCGCGACAGCCGGATGAAAATCCCGGCCAACGCATCGCGTGATCAGGCTCCCCGACGCACACGCGCTAACCGAGATCGCGACGGGGGCTGTAGGAGCGCGCCTCGCGCCACTTCTCCATGAGCGCCTCAAGCTCGGCGTCATTGCCGTCGGGCAGGACGATTCGCGTCGTAACGAACAGATCGCCGGAGGACCCCCCCTTCGGGATGCCCTTGCCCTTGAGGCGAAAGGTGCGACCGCCCGAAGTGTTCTTCGGGATCGACAGTTCAACTGCGCCGCCGAGCGTCGGCACCCGCACCTTGCTGCCCAGCACCGCCTCATAGAGCGTGATAGGCAACTCGGCGCGCAAATCGCCCCCGTCGATCTTGAAGAACGGATGCGGGGCGACCGTCACCGTGATCAGGAGATCACCGGGGCGATGTCCGGGCACGGTGTCGCCCTGCCCTCTCAGCCGAATCTGCTGGCCCGACGTTACGGCGGCCGGAATTCTGACATTGAGTTCCTTGCCGCTGGGCAGGCGGATGCGTTTCTCGCCACCTTTGACCGACTCCTCGAGCGTGACTGTCATGGCGATATTGAGATCGAGATCAGGCGAACCGAACGTGCTGGACTCAAAATCAAACGCCTGCGCGCCCGGCCGGCGTCCACCCCGCGCGCCGCCGAACATGCTGTTGATAATGTCCTCAAACCCGCCACCATCACCCCCGGGGCCACCGCCACCGCGGAAGCCGTACTGCTCGAAACCGCCGCCCGGCCGCGCGCCAGCGCGACCTCCACCGCCCGGGAAACCCTGAAAGCGCGGCTTGCCGTCTGCGTCGATCTCGCCCCGGTCAAACTGCTTGCGCCTGACCTCGTCGCCTAGGATCTCGTTGGCGGAATTCACCTCCGCGAACCGTTCGGCGGCCTTGGGATCGTTCGTGTTGGCGTCAGGGTGGTGCTTCTTCGCGAGCTTGCGAAAAGCACTTTTAATCGCCGCGGCGCTGGCGCCCCGCTGCACCCCCAAGACCTCATAGGGGTCGCGCATCCGTACCGTCTCCTTCAGGAATCTGGACAATGAGCCCCCGGACCCACCGTGCCTATCATTTGGGGTATCCGTGGCATTTTTGCAACGAGGTGGTTCAGCTATTCGCAGCTGCCGTTCTGCATCAGCTTCGCCAGGGTTTGAGGGATTGGATTTCCCACTGACCGCCGCGGGCTCTGCACGCCGCCCCCTGCAACCAACTTTCGGACTTTCCGTTAACGTAACTCGCCAAAAAATCACGGCAAGTGCGCCCCTCGGCGCTATAGGCCTGTGCCAGCGGCGTTACCGAGCCCCGCGCGCCGGTCGAGGGGTTTTCCCATGGCTGGCTCGCATCCTTATTCCCTTTAGTCAGCACGTCGGAGGCGGCTGTGCGCGCGAAAGCAAGATCGGTGTCCGTCGGACGCGCATGGGAGAGCGCTGCGATCGATCCGGTAGCCTCGTCGTCTCCCATCTGCGCGAACGCCGCTTGATTCCGTGCCATACTGCAGCCTCCGGTCGTAGCCCCAATCATGATCGCCGCCACGATGGCGGCGAAGGGTCCGATCGCGGATAGGCCAACGCGCAGACGTGCCCTATACAGGTTTGCCCTGTATAAGGACCGCAACGGACTTTCGACGATAGACCGGCGCAACCTGTGGACCCCGTATGAACGACACCACGGACATCAAGAACACAAGCCAGTTAACGTCCGGTGATTTCACGGAAGCCCAGGATCCTTTTGCCCTCTTCGCGGCGTGGCTCGCGGAAGCCGTCGCGTCAGAACCAAACGACCCCGATGCCATGGCGCTCGCTACCACAGACGCCGACGGCCTGCCTGATGTGCGCATGGTGCTGATGAAGGGCTTCGATGCCGGGGGCTTTGTGTTCTACAGCCACATCGCCAGCGCCAAGGGCCGCGAACTCGCCGCAAATCCCAAAGCGGCATTGTTGTTTCACTGGAAGTCGCTACGCCGGCAGGTCCGTGTGCGCGGGCCCGTGACGCCCGTCACCGATGCGGAGGCCGATGCCTATTTCGCCACGCGTCCGAAGCAGGCGCAGATCGGCGCCTGGGTCAGCAAGCAGTCGCAGCCGCTGGAAAGCCGTTTCGCGTTCGAGCAGGCGATCGCGAAGGAAGCCGCAAAATACATCATCGGCGGTGTGCCGCGACCGCCGGGCTGGAGCGGCTGGCGGATCGCACCGACGCAATTCGAATTCTGGCACGACCGCCCATTCCGGCTGCACGACCGCATCGAATTCCGCCGCACGGCGCCTGATGCTCCGTGGACCAAGACAAGGCTGTACCCATGACCCCCGACAAAGCAAATCCTCGAACCGAGATGGCGACGGCGGTCGACCCCAACGCGCCGCGCCGCACATTGCTGCTGACCGGCGCGAGCCGCGGCATCGGCCACGCGACCGTAATCCGGTTTTCCAGCGCGGGATGGCGGGTCATCACCTGCTCGCGGCATCCGTTTCCGGAACAGTGCCCCTGGGATGCCGGCCCCGAAGACCACATTCAGGTCGACCTGTCCGACCCCGAAAACACGATGCAGGCCATCCAGGAGATCCGATCGCGGCTCGAAGGCGGTAAGCTGCATGCGCTGGTCAACAATGCCGCGATCTCGCCGAAGGGCGAGGGCGGCGCGCGGCTTGGCTCACTGAACACCGACATGGAGACCTGGGAGAAGGTATTCCGTGTCAACTTCATGGCGCCGATCATGCTGGCGCGCGGACTGATCGGCGAACTGAAGGCTGCGAAAGGCTCTGTTGTGAACGTCACATCGATCGCCGGCTCGCGCGTGCATCCGTTCGCGGGCGCGGCCTATTCAACTTCAAAAGCGGCGCTGGCCTCACTGACCCGCGAGATGGCGGCGGACTTCGGCCGCCTCGGCGTACGCGTTAATGCAATCGCGCCGGGCGAGATCGACACTTCGATCCTGTCGCCTGGAACCGAGAAGATCGTCCAGCGCCAGATTCCGCTGCGTCGCCTCGGCACCCCGGACGAAGTCTCAAAAATCGTCTACGTGCTCTGCACGGAGACGAGTTCATATGTCAACGGCGCGGAGATCCACATCAACGGCGGCCAACACGTATAGACCGGACGCGGACAAGCACCATTGGCACGTATCATTTCCGGAATCGCAGTCGCCGTCGGACTCCATAGCTCCCGCCATGGAAATCCGAGCTCACGTGAAATCGCGTATCCGGGATGAGGACGCTAAGTTCAATCCGCGCAAGACCTTCGTGATGGCGCGCGCGCTATCGGCGCAGCGAGACCCGCGCTGGAACAATCGTCGTCATTCTCACCCTCGAGCAACGCTGCACCGCAATGCCGGCATGTGCGTATGGGAGCGACCGCAGCATTGTCCGCACTGAATCTGCGCAACCGTTGATAGCTGCGAAAATCGAGGATGTTGCGATCCCTTGTTACGACTTTCTCAACCATTGTAACTCCCGCGATGTCATGCACGGGTTATGGCAGCAATTTTTCTTGGAAAGCGTTCAGGCGAACATTCAAATTTTACGGGGAAAATTGTGGCAAGCCCTGTCGCAAGGCCGGTGCTCGAGAGTTGGTCCTACAACCACTTCTTCCATTTAAAGATCATGTAGGGCAGCACCGCAGCAATCACCATCATGGTGAGCGCGAACGGATAGCCGTGCGACCAGTTCAACTCAGGTATTATCTTGAAATTCATGCCGTAGATCGAAGCGATCAGCGTCGGCGGCATCAGCACCACAGCCATTACCGAAAACAGTTTAATGATATTGTTCTGCTCGAGATTAACAACTCCAAGCATCGCATCGAGCACGAAGGTGGTCTTGTTCGACAGATAAGAGGCGTGATCGGAAAGCGAGGCGACATCACGTTGCATCGTCTTGAGCTGAGCGAGCATGTCCTTAGACCATTTGATGCTGTTGGATTCGGTCGCGACGAAGGTGACGAGACGGCCTATCGAGACCAGGCTCTCGCGAACTTTCGAGGTGAGATCGCCCTTGCGGCCGATTACGATCAGGATTTCGGAATAGCGTTTGGCACGGCCAGTGCGCGCGGATTCGTTCGGCTCGAAAATGTCGTGGCTGACTTGATCGATGTCGGCGCCGGCGCGCTCCAGAATGTCGGCGCAGCGATCGATCACGGCATCGAGCAATTCGAGCAACACCCCCTCGCCGGTCAAACCCTGTGCAGCCGCGCGCGCAAGCTTGTTCTCCACCAGAGCGAACGGTTTTAGCGCGTCGTAGCGCACGGTGACGAGACGATGGCCGGACAGGATGAACGTGACGGGGGTGATGCGGGGGCGGTCGGTTTCGCTGCCGCACATCAGACTGGCCGTCATGTAGCGCGCGCCGTTCTCGACATAGAGGCGGCTGGAAATCTCGATCTCCTGCATATCCTCCCGGGTTGGCACCGCAACCCCCGCGAGCCCCTCCACGGCGCGGTCCTCGCTCGGCGTCGGGTTCTCGAGATCGATCCACACGGCGCTGTCGGGCAGCGCGGCGGGATCGACCGGACCGGTCTTTCGCAGCGCCATGCCATCTGGCGCGAAGATCGAGAGCATGGCCCCTCCGAAGATAACGGCACCGACTCAAGGTGTGGACACGAACAATCTGAAGTGACGCTGGTGGATTGAATTTGGCATTCGCCAGCCACTTTGTAGCGAACCCGGCAAACGAACTTGAAAGTCTAGTAGAACGTCTAGTGGCCGATTGATCCCGACCTTTGCAAGGGCTTCCCCCGCAACGGAATGCAAATATTGGAATCGGAACCAATCGCAGCATTGAAAAGCAGGCAAGGCACCGCCGCTGCAGCGGATGCAGTTATTCCGATGCGCTGGGAACCAGCAATTACACGCTTCTTGCTACCGTCTTGAGATACTGCGCCGCTGATTTGCGGATCGGCATTTGCGGCAAAAATACCACAGGCGCGAGTTTGCATAGCGACAGAGGCTTCTAAGTGCTGGAATTCGAGGGAATTCCGACAATAATGAGTTTAGAAGATTCTTGGCTTCTGGGGTGCAAGTCGCCAGGATTTCAGTGGGCATTTGGAAAACAACGATGTCGTCTCTTCGGATTAAACTTGGGATTCTGGCTGCGGGCCTGATGCTGTCGGGCTGCATGCAGGCCACGCATTACGAGGCCACGAACGCCAACAACTTCAAGCCGCGCGACAAGGAGTTGCTGTCCAAGGTCTCCTACACGAGAACGCCGGTGGCTGCGCCGTTCCGCCGCGCGATCGTCGATTATCACCGTAAGGAAGCGCCGGGCTCGATCATGGTCGATTCCGACAACCACTACCTCTATTACGTGCTCGATAACGGCAAGGCGATCCGCTACGGCGTCACCGTCGGTGAGGAAGCGCTGGCGTTCTCCGGCGTGGCGAGGGTCGGCAACATGCGTGAGTGGCCGGACTGGATTCCGACCGCCGACATTCACAAGCGCATCGAGGGACTGCCGTCGCGCGTGGCGGGTGGGCCGGATAACCCCCTCGGCGCGCGAGCTCTGTATCTTTATCAGGGCAATAAGGATACGTTGTTCCGGATCCACGGAACCAACCAGCCGGAATATATCGGTGCCTCGATTTCCTCAGGCTGCATTCGCATGACCAATGAGGACGCCATCGATCTTTATGATCGCGTCAAGGTGGGAACGGTGGTGGTTGTGCTTGAGCCGAAACACGGCGCGAAGATGGCCTCGTGGAATGGCGGCGGCAACTTTAACTGATCGACCGATTTCTCAATCTGCAAAGCGCCGGTTCTCCGGCGCTTTTTTATTGCCGTCTGTTTCCCCCGGCGTGTCGGGCCGTACCAGCGTTTGATGGAATCAAAACCGATTTCCAGCTTTGTATTGGGAACGCTTCTTCATGCGAACCGGTGCGCATCTCGGGGCAAACTCGCGAATATGCTTCGCCTATAGCCGTCAATCAGTCGAATAGCGGTCGGAGGAATGGCGGAAGATTGCTGCGGAGCCTCCGTTTGCGTTTCACAGAGTCAGCGGCTGAGCGTCGCGTTGGCGGTTTTGAAGTCGACGGCGTCGGCCACTTTGCAACCTTACCCGCAGCGTCGGCGGCCGTAGGCCGCTTCTGGGGTTGAGGCACCATCTCCGCCGAGATAGCCGCTACAGATCCAGCTCGCGGGGCAGCGCGAGATACCGCGCGGCGCTCTGGTACCGCTTCAAACGCCTTGCCTTTTTCTTCCGCCATTTCACGCTGCGGCGCTTCCGCCGGGCGTTCGGTGGGCAGCAACGGCGCGACCGCCGGCACAGGGTCGTAGATTTCCCAGTGACAGATCCGGTAGCCGTTGCGGCGCTGAATCAGGTCGAGGTGAATATGGTTCTCATGATAGCCATCCGATCCAGGCCCCAGCACCGTGGTGAAGCGCGCGCAAACCGAGCCCAGCACCTTTTCGCGCAGATCCCGCTCCACCGCCCGATCCGCCAAATCGATCGTCCGTCCGTTTGCGAGCTTGAGGGCACCCACGTCGAGCGCATTGGCGCGCCCGTGTTCGGACAGCTTTGCTCCGGCGACCCGGTTGCGCCCTCGGCATTCAAACGAGTCGAGATTGTCGAGTTCGCTGACCCGGCTGCCGAGTCCCTCGGCCAGCGGCGCCATGTCGCTGCGAATCCAGTCCGCAATCGCGGACGCCATTTTGCAACGGAGGGTGGCGGCAGGCTTGACCGCTGCCCGGCCACCGTCGGGCAGCACCACGGCTTCAAGCCGGACCAGATCGTCACCGCCGCACTCGCCCGGCCCCGCAATCGCAGGAATGCTCGGGGCGATAGCGACCGAATCGGTCAACGCCAGGCGGCAGGAAGAAGGCTCCGGCGCAATCTCGGGCGTCGCGGGGCGATCCTCCTCCATCTGCGTGCTACCCTTGCCATCGGGAGCCAGCGCAGCGGCCGGACGAGGCTGTGGCAACGGCGTCCTGCTCCCAGCCAATGCCGTTGCCGGCATTAAAAGGGCTGCGAACGCTACCATGGCCCATGGGTCGCGGGCTAAAGCACCGCACAGCAGTTGGCCGCCTGAAATCCCCACGCCAGACTTCGTCATGGCAAATCCCCGCCAGGAGAACGATAAAGAGAGCGAGGATCAACAGGAAGGCTCGAATGCTCGGCTTGATGCAAGACTGGCCTCTGCTGTGTCATCGGATCATCGATCACGCGGCGAAGGTTCATAGCGGGCGCGAGGTGGTCACGCGATCGGTCGAAGGTCCGATTCATCGGACCAACTACGCCGAAATTCGCGGCCGCGCGCTGAAACTGGCGCAGCGACTCGATCGCCAAGGCATCAAGCTGGGAGACCGCGTCGCTACCATCGCCTGGAACACCTGGCGTCATCTCGAGGCTTGGTATGGCATCATGGGCATCGGCGCGGTCTGCCATACCGTAAACCCTCGCCTGTTTCCGGATCAGATCGCCTGGATCATCAACCACGCGGAAGATCGCATCGTGATGACCGATATCACCTTCATCCCGATTCTGGAGAAGATCGCCGACAGGCTGCCAAGCGTGGAACGCTACATCGTCCTCACCGATAAGGTGCATATGCCGCAGACCGCGCTGAAAAATGCGGTCCCATACGAAGACTGGATCGCGGAAGCCGACGGCGACTTCACCTGGAAAACCTTTGACGAGAACACCGCAGCCGCGATGTGCTACACGTCGGGAACCACGGGCAATCCGAAAGGCGTGGTGTACTCGCATCGGTCCAATGTGTTGCATTCGATGATTGTCAACAGCGCTGACGCGCTGGGTGCGGCATCGAAGGATACAATGCTGCCGATGGTCCCGCTGTTCCATGCCAATAGTTGGGGAATAGCGTTCTCTGCGCCATCCATGGGCACAAAGCTCGTGATGCCCGGCGCCAAACTCGACGGCGCATCGGTTTACGAACTGCTGTCGAGCGAGAAGGTCACCTTCACAGCGGGCGTCCCTACCGTGTGGCTGATGCTGCTGCAGCATATGGAAACAAACAACCTCAGGCTGCCGGACCTCAAGGTGGTGATCTGCGGCGGCTCGGCGGCGCCGCGCTCGGTGATCAAGGCTTTCGACGACATGGGCATCGAGGTTCGCCACTCCTGGGGCATGACGGAGATGTCGTCGCGCGGCACTGCCGGCGCGTTGCAAGGCAAGTTCAGCCACCTCAAGGGAGACGCCAAGCTCGATCGGCTGCAGATGCAGGGATACGCGCCCTTCATGGTCGAAATGAAGATCACCGACGACGCCGGCAACGAACTGCCGTGGGATGGCACGACCCCCGGCCGGCTCAAGGTGCGAGGCCCCGCGATCTCCGGCGCCTACTACCGCGTCAATGACAACATCCTCGACGGGGAGGGCTTCTTCGATACCGGCGACGTTGCCACCCTCGACGAGTACGGCTACGTCCGGATCACGGACCGATCAAAGGACGTGATCAAATCGGGGGGCGAATGGATCTCGTCGATCGATCTGGAAAATCTCGCCGTTGAACATCCCAAGGTAGCGGAAGCCGCCGTAATCGGCATACACCATCCCAAATGGGGCGAACGCCCGCTATTAATTCTCCAAGTCAGGAAAGGCGAGAGCGCGACGCGCGAAGAGATTCTCGGTTTCATGGATGGCAAGATCGCCAAGTGGTGGATGCCCGACGACGTCGCATTCGTCGACAGCATTCCCCACACCGCCACCGGAAAGATTCTGAAAACGGCGCTGCGCGAACAGTTCAGGGGATACAGCTTTCCTAACGCCGCGGCGTGACATTTCGGCGCTGAACCAACGAATGCCTGGGCCGTGAGGCCAAGCATTTTCATGCAACGAAGTGAGGCATCGCGATGGTTCAACCCTGTTTGTCGTAAGAGAATTGAATACCGGCCGTTCCACCCGTCTCGATGAACAAATTTATGAAGGCCGGAACGGTCTCAGCACGCTTCCAGTCGCGTTGCAGTTCGCAGAAGAGCTGCGGCACGCTGCTGAGCTTTGCGCCGGCCTGTTCGATGCGACGCAGGGCCGCCTCATGAGCCGCGACCGACGTCCCGCCGACGGCATCGACGAGCACGTACACCTCGTAACCCTCCTTAAGCGCATCAAGCGCCGGAAAGGTCAGGCAGGCCTCGGTCCACAGCGCCGTCATGATAAGCTTCTTGCGGCCGGTCGCCTCGACCGCCTTGCGGAATTCGACGTCTTCCCACGAATTGATCGTGGTGCGATCATAGGTCGGATATTTGTCGAGCGCCTTGCGGATCGTGGGGATTGGCGGCTTATTGAGTCCGGTCTTCACGTTCACGGTCGAATGGATAATCGGCAGTCCGTAGACGACCGCCGCTTTCGCCGCACCGGTAATGTTGTTGACGAGGATCTGCCGATCCATCGATGCAATGGAGTTCACCTGCACCGGTTGATAGTCGATGATGATGAACGTGGAATTTTGCGGTGTCAGAAGATCATCCTTTGCGGGATCACGGATTGCTTCGCTGACCACGGGTCATTTCCTTTTATTGAAGGGCTCGCTGACATTGACGCGGGTGCATCGACGGCGGGACGAGCGCACCGCCGCTGAATGTTGAAGGATGAGACGCGATCCGGCTAGCCGAATCGCGTCTCTCTCAACCGCCGTCAGCCGCCGGCCGCGACCGGCTCCAGAGTACCGAAGCGGCCGCTCTGGAAATCGATCATAGCCTGGCGGATTTCGCCTTCCGTGTTCATGACGAACGGACCGCGCATCACCACCGGCTCGTCGATCGGCTCGCCGGAGAGGATCAGTACTGAAGCCTCACCATTTGCCTCGATAGTCATCTCTCCGCCGTTGCGGTCGAGCAATGCGAACTGCGCCTCGCGGGCGATCTCGCTACCGTTGACAAGCACCGTGCCCTTTAGCACCACCACCGCGACGGTGTGCCCTTCCGCCGGCTTGAACGTGGCAACGCCGTTGCGGTTGAGCTTCACGTCGTAGATGTCGATCGGCGTAAAGGTCTTCGCCGGCCCTTTTCGGCCGTCGAACCCACCGGCGATCACCCGCAGCTTGCCGGCGTCATCCGGTAAATCCACCGCCGGAATGTCGGCGTCGAGCAAGGTCTGGTATCCGGGATCGGCGTTCTTCGCCTTGGCCGGCAGGTTGACCCAGAGCTGCACCATCTCCAGCGTGCCACCCTTCTTGGTGAAGGCGCGGGAGTGGAACTCCTCATGCAGGATGCCTGAGGCTGCCGTCATCCACTGCACGTCGCCCGGCCCGATCAAACCGCCGTTGCCGGTGGAATCGCGGTGTTCGACCTCACCCTGATAAACAATGGTGACGGTCTCGAAACCGCGATGCGGGTGCACGCCCACACCGCGCGGCTGCTCCACCGGGGTAAAGTCGGCCGGCCCGGCATAGTCGAGCAGCAGGAACGGGCTGACATGGTCGCCGTGGCTGGCGTGCGAGAATAGCGAGCGAACCGGAAAACCGTCGCCCACCCAATGCTGCCGGGGACCGCTAAAGACACCACGTACCTTTCGCATGATGAACCTCCGTGACGCGGCCTAGTTCGACCGCTGTTGCAACGAAGGATATAGGTGGGACAAATACCCCGGTAGCTGGCAATATCACCCATCACTGTCCTATTAATGAGACGATGATGCAGGATCTCAACGATCTGTATTTCTTCGTTCAGGTGGTCGATCATGGCGGTTTTGCCGCCGCCGCCCGCGCGCTGGGGATGCCGCGTTCGCGATTGAGCCGCCGCATCGCAATGCTGGAGGACAGGCTCGGGGTGCGGTTGATCCAGCGTTCGACCCGGCGCTTCAGCGTCACCGAGATCGGGCAGGACTACTATCGGCATTGCGTCGCTATGCTGGTGGAAGCCGATGCGGCGCAGGAACTGATCGAGCGCTCGCGCAGCAAACCGCAAGGTATCGTTCGCGTGAGTTGTCCGCCGCCGCTTCTGTATTTCCAGGTCGGCGAGATGATCGCCCGCTTCATGGCCGAGTGTCCGGACGTTGCGGTGCATCTCGAAAGCACGCCGCGCCGTGTCGACTTGATCGCCGATGGTATCGACATCGCGCTACGCGTGCGTTTTCCGCCACTCGAAAACAACGATCTGGTGATGCGGGTATTGGCCGAGAGCACGCAGCGGCTGGTGGCGGCGCCGATACTGTTAAAGGGACTGAGCCACCCGCTTGTTCCCGCCGATCTTCCCAAACTTCCAAGCATCGGCTGGGGACCGCCTCACCAGCATCATGAATGGTGCCTCGACGGCCCTGACGAAGCCACTGCGCTGATCCCCTACACACCACGCCTCATCACCGAGGACATGGTGGCACTGCGTTTCGCGGCCCTGCGCGGCATCGGCGTCGGACAATTTCCGGCCATGGTAGTAGAAGCCGACCTCGACAATGGCACGCTGGTCGACGTGCTGCCGCAATGGCGTCCGCGCGCCGGCATCGTCCATGCGGTGTTCTCGTCGCGACGCGGATTGTTGCCCTCGGTACGGGCGCTGCTGGACTTTCTGGCCGCAGAGTTCGCCACTTTGACGGAAGCGAACAGCAGCGTTTCTTCAAGGAAGCAAATAAGGTAGGTGATCCACGCAACCCGTCCCCGCCGAAACCGGACGCTCCGATGGCCCGCAGGTTTTCCGCACGCTATCAATCCGAACCGTTCTCCGCGCTGGCTACCTGGGCGCGGCGACTTGCGGTGTTCTCAGCGGTCGCGACGCTGGTGTCCATTGTAGCCGTAAGGTTCGGTATCCTCGAGAGCAAGCCCGCGCTCGCGACCTTGTTAGGCGCTCTGGCCTGCGCCGGGCTGTCGATCCTGGTGGCGTTCGCAGGCCTTGTAGCGCTATGGCGGAATGGCTCACGCGGCATAGGCCGTATCCTGACAGCGCTGCTACTGAACGTGCTCATTCTCGCCTATCCGGCATACCTCGCCGTGAAATATCGCAACCTGCCGCCGATCCACGATATCACCACCGATCCGATCAACCCGCCTCACTTCGACGCGCTGGCGCGGCTGCGCGGTACCGACGGCGCCAACTCCGCAGTCTACACCGGTCTTTATTCTGCCGAACAGCAGCGCGTGGCCTATCCCGCGATCGAGCCGGTGGAGCTGGATCTGACGGCCCAGCATGCCTTCGATATCGTCCGGCGGCTCGTCGCGCGGCGCAAATGGCTGGTGATCGATGAACGCCCGCCGCAGCTGCCGCGGCAGCCCGGCCATATCGAGGCCGTGGCGAAAACGCCAGTCATGGGGTTCCGCGAAGACGTGGTGATCCGCATCATGCCGACCGAGGACGGGTCGCGCGTCGATATCCGCTCCTCGTCGCGTTATTTCGAGCACGATCTCGGCAGCAACGCCGCGCGTGTTAGCAGTCTGATCGACGACATCAACACCGCTGCCGAAAACATTGTCGAGAAACCGGTGAAGGAGCCGCCCGTGCCGGTCAAGCCTCCCGGAAAGGGAGCGGTCAAGCGATAAGGCTCACGCCAGCCGGTAGCGTCCACCGATGACGGGATCACCATTCGTGAGCACAAGGCCCCGCGCCACCAGATCTTCCAGATGCGCCAGCACCGAATAGCCGGCGGCGCCGGACAGCCTGGAATCAAGGCCGATATAGATGGCGCGGACCAGGGTCGGAATATCGGCCTCGCCTTTCGCCAGCCGATGCAGGATCGAGGCTTCGCGCGCCCGGCGATGCCGCGCCAGATGCCGCACGAAACGTGGCCCATCCCGAATCTCGGGGCCATGACCGGAGAAATACAGTTGCTCGTCGCGCTGCGAGAGCTTCTCGAGCGAGGCCATATAGTCGATCATCGACCCGTCCGGCGGCGCGACGATCGAGGTGGACCAGCCCATGACATGGTCACCAACGAAAAGGATTCCGCGTTCCTTCCATGCAAACGCCATATGGTTCGCGGTATGTCCGGGCGCGCTCACCGCTTCCAGCGCCCATTCATCGCTGGTCGCGGCGTCGCCATCACGAAGCCTAACGTCGGGACTAAAGTCGCGATCGGCGCCGAACTCCGGATTGTGTTTTTCGTTTTCAAACCGTGGCCGCGAAGCACGATGCGGTCCCTCCGCATAAACTGCCGCGCCGGTAGCCGCCCTGACGCGCGCGGCATTCGATGAATGATCCTTGTGGGTGTGGGTGACGAAGATGTGCGTCACAGTCTCGCCTCTCACCGCGTCGAGCAACGCTTTCGCATGAGCCTCACTATCCGGTCCGGGATCGATGATCGCAACCTTGCCGCGGCCGACGATGTAGCTCACCGTTCCTGTGAAGGTGAAAGGACTCGGATTATTGCAAAGCAAGCGACGGACCCCGGGCACGACTTCCTCGGCGACGCCCGGCTTCAGCGGAAAGTCACGGTTGAAGGGAATGTCTTCGGTGTCGGACATGAACTAACCCAAGCCGTCATTGTCGGATTAGAGCCTTTCCCCTGATGGCATCAGAAGCGAAGCTCTAGATTGTTGTTTTAACGCGTTTCTTCACGCGAACCCACTTCGCTCCGAAAGCGCCATGAATCCGGCAATCCAACCTTCTTCAAAGATGGATACCCGGGCCACCTGCGCGGAGACGCGCTTCGCGCTTCTGCCCGGGCATGAGGGCTTCGAGTTGCGCGACGATACGCCTCTAAGAAAACGCCGGGATTCCGGTGATGGCGCGGCCAAGGACCAGCGCATGGACGTCGTGGGTGCCTTCATAAGTATTGACGGTTTCAAGGTTGGCGGCGTGACGCATCACGTGATATTCGATCTGAACTCCGTTGGCGCCGTGCATATCGCGCGCCATCCGCGCGATATCGAGCGCCTTGCCGCAATTGTTGCGTTTGACGATGGAGATCATCTCCGGCGCCATCTTGCCCTCGTCCATCAAACGGCCGACGCGCAGGCTGCCCTGAAGCCCGAGCGCGATGTCAGTCTGCATATCCGCGAGCTTCTTCTGCACCAATTGCGTAGCCGCCAGCGGACGGCCGAACTGCTTTCGCTCGAGCACGTATGTTCGCGCGCGATCCATACAGTCTTCCGCCGCGCCCATAACGCCCCATGATATGCCGTAGCGCGCGCGGTTCAGGCAGCCGAACGGACCTTTCAGTCCGGACACGTTCGGCAACAGGTTCTCTTCCGGCACGACCACGCCATCCATCACGATCTCGCCGGTAGCCGACGCCCGCAAACTGAGCTTGCCGTCGATCTTCGGGGCGGATAGGCCCTTCGCGCCCTTTTCGAGCACGAAGCCGCGGACTTGGTTGTCGTGCGCCGACGACTTGGCCCAAACAACGAACACATCCGCGATCGGTGCGTTGGAAATCCACGTCTTCGAACCAGTCAGCCGATAGCCGTCCGACACTTTCTCGGCGCGGGTTTTCATGCCGCCGGGATCGGAACCGGCATCCGGTTCGGTCAGACCGAAACAACCGACCCATTCGCCGGTCGCAAGCTTCGGCAAATATCTTTTGCGCTGATTCTCGTCGCCATAAGCATAGATCGGATACATCACCAATGATGACTGCACCGAGTTCATCGAGCGGTAACCCGAGTCCACACGCTCGATCTCCCGCGCGACGAGGCCATAGGCGACGTAGCTGGCATTGGCACAACCATACTCTTGCGGAAGTGTGATACCGTTCAGGCCAAGCTCGCCCATCTCATTGAAGATCTCGCGATCGGTCTTCTCCTCCTGATAGGCCCTGACGATACGCGGCTGCAGCTTGTCCTGCGCATAGGCGCGCGCGGTGTCGCGGATCATGCGTTCGTCTTCGGTCAGCTGATCGTCCAGCCTGAACGGATCGTCCCACTGGAAACTGACCGGCACGGGTTTGTCCTTGCCTTGCGGACGAACACTCATGACAATCCTTTCACGTCGTTCCGGATACCGCTGCCGGCAAAGCCGCGATCATGAGTATATCCTAATTCGACGCTGCAACCACAGTCAGCTTTCCAGATGCTCGTTCGAAACGATCTCGATGCCGAAACCGGAGAGCCCCTTGTAGTCGTAGGCCGACGAGGTCAGATGCCGGATCGACGTCACGCCGAGATCGCGCAGAATCTGCGCGCCGACGCCGACCTCTCGCCACTGTCTGTTGCGATCAGCTTCCGCTGACCTGTCTTCAGGAAGCGGCGCCACCGGCACCCCCGCGGCACCGTCTCGCAGATAGACCAGCACGCCGCGGCCGGCCTTCCTGAAGTGTTCGAGCACGGCCTCCATGCGTTTCGGCCCGGCGAAAATGTCGCGTACAATA
Organism: Nitrobacter sp. MLSD-S21; assembly: GCF_058809865.1. NCBI lineage: Bacteria > Pseudomonadati > Pseudomonadota > Alphaproteobacteria > Hyphomicrobiales > Nitrobacteraceae > Nitrobacter > Nitrobacter sp. MLSD-S21. Next base: position 229,812 of record NZ_JBXASZ010000002.1, read on the forward strand.
TTGGATTTGTGGAAACGGGTCAGGACGTTCTGGCCGTCGCCGACACCGTTATAGACAAACGCGACATGGGCTATCGTATCGAACGGCGAGCGGTAAGCGTAGCCTTGCAGCAGCCCGATCGGGCTGTCGATCGCAAATTCCGAAACCCGCTCAATCAGTTTCTCTCGCGCCTGACGATACGCGATGATATCGGCGATGGTCACATGCCTGAGCCCGTTCGCAGCAGCAAACTGCGCCACCTGCTCGCCTTTCATCACCGTGCCGTCGTCGTTCATCAGTTCGCTGATGACCCCGACCGGGGGCAGGCCCGCCAACTTGCAAAGATCGACCGCCGCCTCGGTATGGCCGGCGCGCAGCAGGACGCCGCCGTTGCGTGCGATCAGAGGGAAGACGTGGCCGGGCCGGGCAAAGTCGCTGGCACCGGCGTTCGGATTGGCAAGCGCCCGGCAACAGGAGGCACGCGCCTCGGCCGAAATGCCGGTGCCGCCGTCCGGCTTGTAATCAATCGAGACGGTAAAAGCCGTTGTATGATTGGACTCGTTATGCGCGACCATCGGATCAAGCCGCAGCCGTTGCGCATCCTCCGTGGTGATCGGCGCGCAAACGATGCCGGACGTGTGCCGTATAACAAACGCCATTTTCTCCGCGGTGCAGAGCGAGGCTGCGACGATCAGATCACCCTCCCCCTCACGGTCCTCATCGTCAGTGACGACGACGATTTCGCCATTGGCAAAAGCCTGGAGGACTTCCGGTATCCGATGGGGCATGGTCTGCGCGTTCCCGTTTGACGGAAGTTCGTATGACGCAGAGCGGGCGGCGGTGCAACCGACGGCGTCCGGAAAAGCGGTCACACGATCATGCCATCATATATGATCCGGCATGGTGAGTTCGGTACCGGATCAACTACGGCAGTACCTCCCGACGCCCTTCCAGAATCGCGTCGGTCTCGGCGCGCTTGTCGGCCAACAACCCGTTTTCGGCGGCTTCAATCGCCGCAAACAACTCTTGCGCGTCGGTCAGCCGAGTCACCGTCACGTAGTCCGCGCCGGCGGCATATTGATCCTCGACGTCCGACAACCGGTCCGCCGTCGAGATGATCTTTGCGGTCGGGTTCAGCGAACGAACGTGGCGGACAAGCTTTTCATTATTGGCACCCTTGAGCAGCGAATCCGGCACGCTCAGAATGATGATCTCGGCGCTGCCGACCCCGGCATGGACGAGCGTATCCACGTTGCTGATGTCACCATAAGTGACATGCAGGCCGCGAGCCGAGAGGGTACTGAACACCACCGGATTAAAGTCGACCACTCCGATCTGGTCCAGCATCGACTCGTCCCGGCATTCGATCTCGCTCAGCAGTGCGCTGGCGGCACGGAAGAATCCGAGAATGACAATGCGTCGCGGCTCACCGTGTCCTGCGCCATGCCCACCCTCCCCCGCCTGGAGGCGGTCGAGATCGCGAAGGCCGATCCGTTTCAGGAACATGATGCCGTACCGAGAGAGCTGGTCGCTTCGACCGATAGCGAACGTACTCAACACCGCCAGCACCACGAACGCGAACGACGCTGCGCTCGCGGTCTCGCTTTGGATATGTCCCGCAATCAGCCCGGTTTGAATTACGACAAGCGAGAACTCGCTGATCTGCGCCAGATTGATGGCCGGCAGAAGGCTGGCTCGCAATCCCTGCTTCATCAGATACAGTGGCAGGAAAGTCGTGCTGAGACGACTTACCACGGTAAAGGCCGCGATCACCAGCGCGAGCCCAATCACGGATCCGTTCGGAATCGGAATAGTCATGCCCAGCGCGACGAAGAACAGCGTGATGAAGAAATCGCGCAACGTCGTCACCTTTGCGGTGACTTCGAGCGCGTAGGGAAAAGTTGAGAGCGAGACCCCGGCCACCAGCGAGCCCATCTCGCGCGACAGATGCAATTGTTCAGCGATTTCGCCGATCAGAAAGCACCACGCGAGCGCGCCGAGCAGCACCAGCTCGGGGCGGCGTGCGATCTGATGAAACAGGTAAGGCAGTACATAGCGGCTGAGGATCAGCGCAGTCGCGACTAACGTGCCGGCCCGTGCGATCGACAGCAGCACGATGGTAATGTGAAGATCGTCGAGACTAGGCTGGACCGCCAGGAACAGGATCGCGAAGACATCCTGAAGCACCAGCACACCAAGCGTGATACGGCCCGGCAGTGTGTCGAGCTCGTGTTTTTCATAGAGCACTTTGACGATGATGACTGTACTCGAGAGCGCGCATGCGACACAGAGATAAAGCGCATCGAACCCACCGACATCGATGGGCAGACCGATTGCCATGAAAAACAATACGCCCAGAATGCAGCCGCCGAGGAGCTGTCCGCCGCCGGCGATCAGGATCACCGGCCCGGCGCGCATGATCTTCTTCAGATCGATTTCCAGGCCGATCATGAAAAGCATGAAGATCAGGCCGAGTTCGGAAATGGTCCGGATCGACTCCTGCGATTTGACCCATTCCATCCCGAATGGACCAATGAAGAATCCGGCCAGCAGATAAGCCAGAATCAACGGTTGCCGGGAAAAATGAGCGGCCAACCCAAGACCCCAGGCAAACAGGATGCAAAGCGTGATGTCGCCAATAAGTTCGTGCATTCCCCTCAGCCGGTCATATATTTCAAACGCTCAAGCAAGATGCGCGGGTGCCGCCGACTTCGTCGATGCCCGAGGCGCGCTCGCCCCTCGCGCAATCCGGAGGAGACTTTGCCGACATCCGCTTGCCCGCTCGCAACTCGGCATCAGATCAGCTTTTCGTTTTACAACGGGGAACGCTTGATCGCTTGATCCGGGATATATGTGAAAGAGAGTGGTAGCGAGGGAGGGACTCGAACCCCCGACCCCAGGATTATGATTCCCGTGCTCTAACCAGCTGAGCTACCTCGCCGCAGTGTCCATCAACGATGCCGTGAACGCGCGGCATATAAAAAGCCGCTCGAGGGCCTGTCAAGCAAAGCCGCAACAAGCGCCCCGACTTATCGATGAATGGTGCTTATTTGGGCCGCACGGTCGGATCGCCGCCAGGGCTGCCGGGCGGGGGAATCACCGGCGTATTGCCGCCTTCCGGGGTCGGCGCGCGGATTTCCGGATCGACCCCCGCAGGCGGACATAGCACGCCATCGGATTTCGCAAGCTTCTCGCCCAGTGGCTGCTTTTGCTCGCCCGCCGCCGTTCCGTTCTGCGCGGGTATATTGTGAGGGGAGCAAGTGGGGGAATTGGGAGACGGAGGCGGCGTTGCCGTCGTGCCGGGCGGGGAAGCCGCCGTCGGTGGCGCCTGCGCAGCAGCAATATCGGCGAACGCAAAAAGGGCAACCAACAGGGAGGCGATCTTCATTCGCATGAAACGGCAACGAATGGCCGCAGCGGATGTTCCGCGGTACGATCAGGATTTTCGATAGCGGATCAGCGAAAAATGTCCCATCGGCCGCATCGGGCGACGCTCGAAGAGCGTCACGCCGCCATGCTTGGCAGCCCAGTTAACGAGACGCGCCCACGGGAACTCGGGGCGCCAGCCGAGCCGCCGGGCCAAGGGCGAAAAGCCCAGTTCGAACAAGCGGCGCGGCCCGCGCTCCGCGCCAATATGGTTGACCAGAATCAGTTCGCCGCCCGGCTTCAGCACCCGGACAAAATCATCGAGCGTCGCTTCGGGGTCGGGCACCGCCGTGATGACAAACTGCGCCACCACCGCGTCAAAAAACGAATCGGAAAAAGCGAGGTTCTTGGCGTCCATCACCGCCAGCGTTTCGACGTTGGTGAGGTTAAGAGACCGCACCCGCTGCTGCGCCTTGCGCAGCATCGGTTCAGAAAGGTCCACGCCATACAGTTTCGTCGTGGATGCATAATCCGACAGCGACAGTCCGGTGCCGACGCCGACATCAAGGATACGTCCACCGATTGCGTTGGCAATTTCGATCGTGGATTGACGGCCAGGATCGAACACCTTGCCGAACACCAGATCATAAACCGGTGCCCAGAGGCCATAGGCCCTGGCAACGCCCGCGCGGTCGATGTCGTTGCCCATGCTTCCCGCGCGTCCCGGACTCTACCCGCGCAATTCGGCGGCAAAGGGTTGCGCTGGCGCACTGTTCTGCGCGGCGGCTTCGTTTGCACGCTGCGCCATGGCCCGTGCGATGAATCCCCCGCCGAGCACACGCGCCTGCCCTTCCGGCCCGTCGTAGAACACACAGGCCTGACCAGGCGACACGCCCTCCTCGCCGGCCACGAGTTCGACCTCATAGCAGCCGTCAACAACGCGCAGCCACGCCGGCTGAGGTTTACGAGTCGAGCGCACCCGCACGAAGAGTTCAAGTCCACCACCGATGGCGCGGTCGAGCGCGCCATCGCCGATCCAGTTGACATCGCGCAGCACGATGCGATGCATTTTCAGCGCTTCGCGCGGTCCCACCACCACGCGCCGGTTCGCTGCATCAAGACTCAGGACGTAAAGCGGCGCGCCGGAGGCGATGCCAAGACCGCGGCGCTGTCCCACCGTGAAATGCACGATACCCTCGTGATGACCGATGACGTGCCCGCCGAGATCGACGATATCGCCGGGCTCCATCGCGTTCGGCTTCAACTGACTGATGATATCGGTGTAGCGACCGGTCGGCACGAAACAGATATCCTGGCTGTCATGCTTGTCGGCAACCGATAGACCAAAACGCCGCGCCAATTCGCGGGTCTGCGACTTTGTCATATCACCCAGCGGAAAACGTAGAAAATCGAGCTGCTCCCTCGTGGTGGCGAACAGGAAATAGCTTTGGTCGCGGTCCGCGTCCGCCGCGCAGAGCAGCGCGCGCGATCCACCGGGCAAACGGCGCGAGGCAACGTAATGGCCTGTCGCCAATGCCGCAGCGCCAAGCTCGCGCGCAGTCGTCAACAGATCACGGAATTTGACTAAGCGGTTGCACTCGATGCAAGGCACCGGCGTCTCGCCCGACGCATAGCTGTCAGCAAAATTCTCGATCACGGTTTCGCGGAAGCGGCTCTCATAGTCCAGCACGTAATGCGGAACGCCGAGGCGCTCCGCAACGTTTCGCGCGTCATGAATGTCCTGACCGGCGCAGCAGGCGCCCTTGCGATGGGTCGCAGCGCCATGATCGTAAAGCTGCAGGGTTATTCCGACGACATCGTATCCCTCGGACTTCAACAGCGCGGCCGTCACAGACGAGTCGACGCCGCCCGACATGGCGACCACGACCCGGGTGTCCTGAGGACGGCCTTCCAAATCCAGACTGTTGAGCATTGATCCCGTCAATTCATGAGACCGTGCAAGATCACATCCGCCTTGCGAATCGGAAACTTTCTCGGTGTTCACGGGCGGAATTCCGCCCGTTGAAGCAAACCAAAAGACCAGCCTTTAATATAGTCCGTATTCCTGCGAGGCAATCACGGCCGGACGACGACAGCAGACGGCAAATCTTGCCGCCGGGCAGAAAAGAGCGACCCGAATCGGCGGGTTCAGCCGCCAACCCGTTCTATAACTCATTGGCTATCATCATCATTTTCTCACCCGGACGATGGCCCGGTCCTTGCTGCTTGCCTCAACGTCTCTATCCTCAAGAGGTTGCCTGTGCTTAGCGTAACGACGGAAGCCGCCCCCAATGTGTCTTTCCAAAGCGCGCAGCCGAGTTCTCAGCGCGCCGACCGGTCGTCCGAAGATGCTTTCGGAACTCTGGTCGATGCCAGCGCGCAAGGCTCACATACCGCGGTCGCGCAGTCGTCGAATTCGCGCGATCCGTTCAATATACGTCCCAATATTCCCCATCCGGACCGCGTCAAGCCGGAATCGGGCGACTCTCGGGCAAAGTCCGCCCGGCCACCACAGGCCGATTCGGGGGAGGCCGACAGGAATATTTGGCAATCCGCCCCCGGCGCAAAGGTATCGAGCGGCGCACACCGCCACGAGACCCAACACGATGATCCCGAAATCGCGTCGACCGGAAACGCTTCTGACACCATGCAGGCGTTTTCGGACACGACCGTCCCCGGCGCCTCACCGGATCCGGTCGCAACGCCGCCAGCCGCAGCCATCCCGGTTACGGTGCCTGTCGCGGGAGCCCCCGCTGAATTAGCCACCCAACCGGTTCGCAGCGCCGCGGAACTACCGTTGGCGCAGCAAACCAGCGCAATGACGACATCGCCTGCGAATGCGGGTTTCAATCCGGCCCTCGCAACCGATACAGCGGCGGTCACAGCTGCCATCCTTCAAGAGCCAATCCTTCAAGAGACACCGAACACTGAACAGGTTGCGCAGACAGCCGCGATGCAGACCGGGAGTGCCTTAGCGGCGGCAGTGGCCAAGACAGCATCTGGCGCCACGAAGGCGACCGTAAGGACGCTCGACAATGCGCCGTCGGGCAGAACAGCAGCATCGATCTCCACGGGGATCCAGCCCGGACCGGAAGCGTCGGACTTAACAACGCCGTCGGCAGCCAGCGGCAATCCCTCGTCGCCCGAGGCCAAGCTCCCCGATCACAAGCATGATGCCGCCGCCACCGCCGGTACGAAGACCGCCGCATCCGATACCGGAACGCCCGAAACGCAACCGGGAGCAGCAATGCCGCAGCATCCCGCCCAGGCGGCCGACGCCGCCGCCGTCGCTCCGCAGCCGCAAGCCGGTCAGGTCGAAGGTCAGAGCATCAATAACGCCATTGCGCAGCCGCCGATCCAATCCAACACTGCAACCCCGGCGACGCCACAGTACAATGTCGCGGTGGTTACCGGCGCGGCCGTGCCACTGAACGGGCTTGCGGTCCAGATCGCAGTCACGGCCCTTAGCGGCAAGAGTCGCTTCGAAATCCGGCTCGACCCCGCCGATCTTGGCCGCATTGATGTTCGTCTCGATGTCGATCACCAGGGCCGCGTTACGTCGCATCTAACGGTCGAGAAGCCGGAAACGCTTGCAATGCTGCGGCAAGATGCGCCGCAGCTCCAGCGCGCGCTACAAGATGCCGGCCTGAAGACCGGCGATGGCGGTCTCCAATTCAGCCTGCGGGATCAATCCTCCCAGGAACAAAACGCGCGTGATGGCACCGGCGGCCGTCACAACCAGCGTCTGATCGTGACGGAGGAGGATATCCCGGTAGCAGCGGCCGGACGAAATTATGGCCGGGTTTTCGAATCGAATCGCGGTCTCGACATCAGGGTTTAAGGAGACGGAAAATGACGACGTCAGTGGGTTCTGCGGTTCAGCAGGTGGTATCGGGCACGACGGCGCTGCCTGCCTCCTCTCAGGGTTCGCCAGCAACATCCAACAACGCTACGTTGGCCGGCAATTTCCAAACCTTTCTCACGCTGCTGACCACGCAATTGCAGAACCAGAATCCGCTCGATCCGCTGGATACCAACCAGTTCACCCAACAACTCGTCCAGTTCGCGGGCGTCGAGCAGCAATTGAGAACCAACGACCAGCTTTCGAACCTCGTCTCCATGCAGCAGACCACGCAGGCAACGCAGGCTCTGGACTTCGTCGGCAAGAACGCCGTGGTTGACGGCAGCACCGCCACCATGACCAACAATGCGGCGACGTGGCAACTCGGTATTCCGACGGCCTCCACCCTCACCGTCAACATCGCAAACAGCACTGGCCAGAATGTCTTCTCCGGCTCTTACGGCGTCAATGGCGGCGACAATCAGGTCTTCTCCTGGAATGGCCTCGGTAATGACGGCACTCAATGGCCAGACGGTAAATACACGCTGACCGCAACGGCTGCCGATGCGTCCGGTAATCCGGTCGCAGTCTCGACGCAGATTCAGGGGCAGGTCAATTCTGTCGATCTGACCCAGTCACCCCCTTTGCTATCGATCGGCGGCCAGACCTACACCATCAGCCAGATCAAGCGCATCCTGAACTGACGGCGGTTGGCCGATAGCAGGAACTCTTCCGCCATACTTGGCGATCCAACACTCGGCCGGGCCCTATCGGGAACGCCATTTCAAAGGAGAATCGTATTGAAGCTTAGAGCTTAGGCAAATTTTAAGCCGCAGGGCATAGGTTTGTCGGTGAGTTCAATGGTTTAGAGTTTGTGAGTACGCCATGACAGAACCGCACCGCCCGAGGGTGAAATACGTCATAGGACCCGACGGCAGTCCACTAACGATTGCGGATTTGCCGGCACCAGGAACCAAGCGCTGGGTCATTCGCCGAAAGGCCGAAGTCGTCGCCGCGGTACGTGGCGGACTCCTCTCGCTTGAGGAAGCTTGCAGCCGCTACACGCTAACTGTCGATGAATTCCTGTCGTGGCAGTTTTCGATCGACCAGCACGGCTTGGCCGGGTTGCGCACCACCCGTATTCAACAATATCGCCAATAAAAGAGCTTCTTCAGGATAGTTCGAACCCAAACCGGCATTCATTCGGATGCCGGTTTTTTACTGTTTGCAATTTCGTCACGGGTCTTAACCACCATTAACCATATCGAAACCATACCATAGGCAATATTTGCCGAGTCGGCCTTTCCAGGCCGAGTCTGAGGGGCTGGTTCGTTGCAAGGTCTGCTGGCATTTCTGAAAGGCCTGGGAGCATCCCGGCTGATGGCGATGGTCGCGGTCACCGCCGTGCTGATCGGTTTCTTCGCGTTCGTCATCATACGCGTCACGACGCCGCAGATGACGACCCTCTTCACCGATCTCAGCGTTGAGGACTCCTCCGGCATCATCAAGGATCTCGAACGTCAGGCAATTCCCTACGAGCTTCGTAACGACGGCGCCGTGATCATGGTGCCGAAGGACAAGGTCACGCGGCTGCGGATGAAGCTCGCCGAGGCGGGGCTGCCCAAGGGTGGCGGTGTCGGCTATGAGATTTTCGACAAATCGGATGCGCTTGGGACGACCAGCTTCGTCCAGAACATCAATCGTCTGCGCGCACTGGAAGGCGAACTCGCACGCACCATCCGCGCGATCGACCGCATTCAGGACGCCCGCGTCCATCTGGTGCTGCCCGAGCGGCCACTCTTTACGCGCGAAGCGCCTCAGCCCTCGGCTTCGATCGTGGTGCGTGTCCGCGGCGGCCTTGAACCGCAACAGATACGCGCTATCCGCCATCTTGTCGCCTCGGCCGTCAACGGACTGAAGCCGCAGCGGGTCTCCATCGTAGACGAATCCGGCCAGTTACTTGCCGACGGGTCGGCGACCGATGCCGACGGCGTAACCGGAGACGAGCGACGCAACGCCTTCGAAAACCGGATGCGTCATCAGGTCGAGGCAATCGTATCGTCAGTAGTTGGAAGTGGCCGTGCCCGCGTCGAGCTCTCCGCCGACTTCGATTACAACAAGATCACCCAGACCTCGGACAAGTTCGATCCGGAAGGCCGAGTGCTGCGATCCAGCCAGACCCGCGAGGAGTCCTCCACCACCGCGGAGAACAACGGCCAGGTCACGGTCAACAACGAACTGCCCGGCAATCAGCCATCGGACAATCCGAACCCGGCGCGCGACCAGAGCAAGAAGAGCGAAGAAACCAACAATTACGAGATTTCCCGCACCACCAAGACCGAGGTGACCGAGGTCGGCCGCGTTAACCGCATTTCGGTCGCCGTTCTCGTCGACGGCACCTATGCCAAGAATGAACAGGGTCAGACGGTCTACGCGGAACGCAGCAAGGAGCAGCTCGACCGCATCGCCACGTTGGTGCGCTCGGCTATCGGTTTCGACCAGAAGCGCGGCGATCAGGTCGAGGTCGTCAACCTCAAATTCGCCGAGCCACCCGCTGTCGTGCCGCTCAGTGAGCCGGCAGGATTGCTGGGAATGATCGCATTGACGAAGGACGACGTGATGTACGTCGTCGAACTTGCTGTCATGGCGCTGCTTGGCCTCGTGGTGGTGTTCATGGTGATCCGCCCGCTGGTCAAGCGGATCCTGGCCTCGGAGCCGGCCGCGGCCAGCGCGCAACCGGCCGCGCTCCCGGTCCCGGCCGACGCCAGCGCTCACCCAGCAGAACCAGGGCAGAATCTCATTCCCGGCAGCAACGCCACCGCGCAATTGATCGACGTGGCCCAGGTGCAGGGGCAAGTCCACGCCCAGTCGGTGCACCGGGTCGGCGAACTGGCCGAGCGCAACCCGGCCGAGACTGCGTCCATCATCCGTCAATGGCTTGCCGAACCAGCATAATCTGACATGTCAGTACCGCAAACCACGACCAACCCAAACGCCAACGACATCAACAGCGTCGTCGCCACGCTTGCGAGCCGGCAAAGCGCCCGTCCCAAGTCCAAGCCGATGAGTGGGCCAAAACGGGCGGCGGTGATGATGTTGGCGCTGGGCGAACAGTACGGCGGCAAGGTCTGGGCCATGCTGGACGATGACGAGGTGCGTGACCTGTCGCTGGCAATGTCCACCCTCGGCACGGTCGAGGCCGACGTGGTTGAGGATCTGCTACTCGAATTCGTCTCGCGGATGTCGGCGTCGGGCGCGCTCATGGGCAATTTCGATGCAACCGAGCGGCTTCTGACTCAATATCTCCCCGCCGAGCGAGTGACCGGAATCATGGATGAAATCCGGGGCCCTGCCGGTCGCAACATGTGGGAAAAGCTGTCAAACGTTCAGGAGGAAGTTCTCGCGAACTATCTCAAGAACGAATATCCGCAAACCATCGCAGTGGTGCTGTCGAAGCTGAAGCCCGAACATGCCGCACGGGTGCTGGCCATCCTCCCCGAGGACATGGCGTTCGATGTCGTCGGTCGCATGCTCAAGATGGAAGCGGTGCAGAAGGAAGTGATCGAGCGCGTCGAGCAGACGCTCCGCAGCGAATTCATGTCCAACCTGTCGCAGACCCACCGCCGCGACGCCCACGAGGTGATGGCGGAAATCTTCAACAATTTCGACCGTCAGACAGAGACCCGCTTTATCACCTCGCTGGAAGAGGATAACCGCGAGTCCGCCGAACGCATCAAGGCGCTGATGTTCACGTTCGACGATCTCGTGAAGCTCGATGCGGGTTCGGCACAGACCCTGATGCGCCACGTCGACAAGGACAAGCTCGGTATTGCGCTGAAGAGCGCCAACGAAGAGGTTCGCGCCTTCTTCATGGGCAACATGTCATCCCGTGCCGCGAAGATGCTGATGGACGACATGGCGGCGCTTGGGCCGGTCCGGCTGCGCGACGTCGACGAAGCACAGGCGCTGCTGGTCAATCTCGCCAAGGACCTTGCTGCCAAGGGCGAAATCATGCTGTCGAAAAACCGCGCCGACGACGAGCTGGTGTACTGATGAACGGTCCGGCAAAATTTCTGTTCGATACGGACTTCTCGGCTCCGCATAAATCCCGGGAGCGGGCGCCTACGGCTCTGGAAATCGCGCAGCAGATCGCGGCCGCGGAGGCCACGGCCTATAAAAAGGGCTTCGAGGCTGCGCAGCGCGAAGCCAAGGTGCAGTGCGATCACCGCGTGGCGCTGGCGATCGAGGGCAGCGCCGCGGGTATCAAGGAAATCGCCCAACGTTTCGCGGGCGTCGAAATGCGAATGGAGACCGAGGCGGTCGATGTCGCCATCGCGGTCGCGCGCAAACTGTGCAGCGAATTGATCGCAGCCGAGCAATCGGCGGAAATCATCGCGCTAGTCCGCGACTGTTTCCGGCACCTGGTGGCCACGCCGCATCTCGTGGTCCGGATCAACGATCAACTCTACGACGCAGTACGCAGTCAGATCGAGTGTATGGCGAAACAGAGCGGGTTCGCCGGACAACTCGTCATTCTCGCCGAGCCCGATGTCGCGACCGGCGACTGCAAGATCGAATGGGCCGACGGAGGGATCGTGCTGGAACGGGCGGCCATAGACGCCAAGATCGACGAACTGGTGCGCGGCTACATGACGACACGCAAATCGAACGGCACTCCCTGAGATGGTAGCGAACAATGAGCGATAACGACACCCAGGTTCCGCTTCCCGACCTCAACGCCGCCGATGCGCCGACGATCGACGACGTTGGATACAGCGAGGACGAGCAGGTCTCGCGGGTCGCCTCCGACCTTGAGGCCGTGTTCGACGTTCCGGTGCAGGTGTCCGCCGTGCTCGGCCGCTCCAAGATGGACGTCGGCGCGCTGCTCAAGCTCGGGCCCGGCAGCGTTCTGGAACTCGATCGTCGTGTCGGTGAGGCCATCGATATCTACGTCAATAACCGGCTCGTGGCGCGGGGCGAGGTGGTTCTCGTGGAGGACAAGCTCGGCGTGACCATGACCGAAATCATCAAGGCCGAGAAAGCCTGACCGCCAGCGCTGCGAGCGCTGGATACATAACAGGAGCAGATCCATGCGGCTTCTCATTGTTGGCACATTGAAGGGCCAGCTCACAACCGCCACCAAGATCGCCATGGATAATGGCGCCTCCGTCACCCACGCGGCCGGCAACGAACAGGCAATGGCCGTGCTTCGCGGCGGCAAGGGCGCTGATCTCCTGCTGATGGATGTCGGTCTCGATATCCGCGACCTCGTGATTCGACTCGAGGCGGAACATATTCATGTCCCGATCGTGGCCTGCGGCATCATCAGCGATGCGCGCGCGGCGGTCGCGGCGATCCACGCCGGGGCCAAGGAATACATCCCGCTGCCGCCGGACCCGGAACTGATCGCTGCGGTAATCGCCGCGGTGGCAAACGATTCCCGCGATCTCGTTTATCGCGACGAGGCGATGGCCAGGATCATCAAGCTGGCGCAGCAGATCGCAGGCTCCGACGCCTCGGTCATGATCACCGGCGAATCCGGGACTGGCAAAGAGGTATTGGCGCGCTATGTGCACGCGCGCTCGAACCGAGCCAGACGACCATTCATCTCGATCAACTGCGCGGCGATCCCGGAGCATCTGCTGGAATCCGAACTGTTCGGCCATGAGAAAGGCGCGTTCACCGGGGCTATCGCGCGCCGGATCGGCAAATTTGAGGAGGCCAGCGGCGGCACGCTGTTGCTCGACGAAATATCCGAAATGGACGTCCGGCTGCAGTCCAAGCTGCTGCGCGCCATCCAGGAACGCGTGATTGACCGGGTCGGCGGCACCCGGCCGGTGCCGGTGGATATCCGCATCATCGCCACCTCCAACCGCAACCTTGCGGACTCGGTGCGGCAGGGCACCTTCCGCGAGGATCTGCTGTTTCGTCTCAATGTCGTCAACCTGAAGATACCGTCCCTGCGCGAGCGTCCCGCGGACATTCTCGAACTCGCGCAGCATTTCGCCAAAAAATATGCTGCGGCCAACGGCGTGCCGGTACGTCCGATTTCGGCGGACGCGCAGCGCGTGCTGACCGCCAACCGCTGGCAGGGCAATGTCCGCGAGCTGGAAAACACCATCCACCGCGCGGTGCTGATGGCCAGTGGCGACGAAATCGGCGCCGACGCGATCCTGACGCCGGAAGGCGACCGTCTTGATCTCGCCAAGACGGCGCCGGCCGTGGCCCATGCCACGCTCGCCGCCGAGCAGGTGACACGTGCGCTGGTCGGCCGTACCGTCGCCAACGTCGAGCGCGACCTGATCCTTGAAACGCTGAAGCACTGCCTCGGCAACCGGACCCATGCCGCCAACATCCTTGGCATCTCGATCCGCACCCTGCGCAACAAGCTGAATGAATACGCCGACGATGGCGTCGCCATCACGCCTCCCGGCAACGGCGATCATCGCGCATTCGTCGCAACGGCCTGACAACCCGATTCACCGCGCGGGCAATGCGTCTTGCGCTCGCTCCGCGAATGGTTAGCTTTCGAAGATCGAGTCGCGGCATCGTTCGCCGACTTCCTTAGTCTTCGAGATCATGGCCTCCTTCACGCCGCATCAGGATACAGCGCTGAAAGCCGTCGCCGATTGGCTCAAAGCCAAACCCGGCAAGAACGGCACGCCTCCGGTATTTCGCCTGTTCGGCTTTGCCGGAACCGGCAAGACCACGCTGGCGCGTCACATCGCTGACGGCGTCGATGGAGAGGTCAAATTCGCGGCCTTCACCGGCAAGGCCGCGCTGGTGATGCGCAACAAGGGCTGCGACGGCGCATCAACGATTCATTCGCTGATCTACCGCGCCCGCGAATCCGGCGAGGAGCAGCCGAGCTTCGAGCTATGGGACGATGCGCCCGCCTCCAAGGCCAAGCTCATCGTGATCGATGAATGCTCCATGGTCGACGCGGAACTCGGCCGCGATCTGATGTCGTTCGACTGTCCGCTGCTGGTGCTGGGCGATCCCGCGCAACTGCCGCCGATTCAGGGTGCCGGCTTCTTCACCAATGCCGAGCCGGATGCGATGCTGACCGAGGTTCATCGTCAGGCCCAGGACGACCCGATCGTACGGATGTCGATGGACGTGCGCGAGGGTCGCGAACTCGACATCGGCAGCTACGGCGAAAGCGAGGTGGTGTCGCGCGGCGATCTCGATCCGGCACGCGTGATGGATGCCGGCCAGGTGTTGGTCGGGCGCAACAACACCCGCCGTTCCTACAACATGCGATTTCGGCAACGGCAGAACATCGAGGATCCGCTGCCGGTGGCGGGCGACAAGCTGGTCTGCCTGCGCAACAACCGCAAGAAGGCACTCTTTAACGGCGGACTATGGCGCGTGAAATCGCGCGCCACCTCAAAGTCAAAGATCATCACGATGCGTCTGTCGCCCGACGAGGAATTTGCACACAAGGTGACAAAAGTCTCGGTGCGACAGGACTGTTTCGCCGGAGGCGTCGAGGATATTCCGTGGGAACAGCGTAAACCTTACGACGAGTTCGACTATGGCTATGTCCTGACGGTGCATAAGTCGCAGGGTTCGCAGTGGGACGACGTGGTCCTGTTTGACGAAAGCTTCGCATTTCAGGACAGCCGCGCGCGATGGCTCTACACGGGCATCACCCGCGCTGCAAAGCGACTGAGCGTCGTGGTGTAATGATCAATCCGGGACACGAAGCAGGACAGCTTCACCGCGAAGCATCACCAATGAGATTTACCTTGATATGAGCAAATCCACACAAACAGGTCAGCTTGCCATTATATGGTCATCGAACTAAAAAATGAACCATGAAGCGGCCATCGAGCACTAATCGTACGATCGTCACATGAATTACGGCCGCTCGCGGCAATCTGATGCCGCGCTGATTTGTGACGCCTTAAATATCTGACACTTTGAATAAATAGAACAAATGTCTTTGGCCAATATTCCCACCGTTGAGGAGCTTAAATGATGCGATCGAAAATCCTGTTGACGGCGCTGTTTGCCGGTTCCGTTGCACTCACATTTTCCGTTCCGGCGACCTCAGCACCGCTCATGGCTCAGTCCAACATGAGCAAGGCTGCCCCGTCCTCAATCGAGACCGTTCAGTATTATCGTCGCGGATATTATGGTCCTGGTTACGGCTACGGCTACGGCTACGGCAATGGAGCCGGAGCGTTGATCGGCGGTCTGGCGGCTGGCGCCATTGTCGGCGGCGCGATTGCGGCCGGTCAGGCCAATGCGGCCGCGGCGGCGCAACAGAACGTGGCCTATTGCGCGCAGCGCTTCCGTTCCTACGATCCGGCATCCGGAACGTATCTTGGCACCGATGGATACCGTCATCCCTGTCCGTAACACCGGAATTCGATCGCGCGGTGAGAGCATGATCCCGAAAAGTGGGAACCGGTTTTCGGACAAGATCATGCTCAGTCGAAAAAAATAAAGCAGAGTCTGATTCAACGCCGTTGAATCAGACTCTCGAGCCTTTCCGCTTCTGACGAAATCAGAAGCGGGGCTTCATAGTTTTGATCTGACGCGTTTTCTTCACGCGCCCGGTATCAATCCTCGGGTCAAGCCCGAGGGGCGTGCTTCGCTCAAGAACACTATATCACCGCCTACATCGGACCATTTGCCGCGGAGCCAGTTGGCTCCGCGTTTTGCCGTGCAGATAACTCTGAAGTCGTGGTTCAGACGTTCGCACTCGATCGAGCCGGCCGATCGGTCGCAGCAAGAGCCCGGTCCAGATCGGCGATCAAGTCGGCGGCATCCTCCAGGCCGATCGAAAGCCGTATGAGACCGCTGGTGATGCCGGCGGCCTCGCGCGCTTCCTCCGACATTCCGGCATGGGTCATCGTGGCTGGATGAGCCACCAGGCTCTCGGTGCCACCGAGCGACTCCGCAAAGCTGAAAAGCCGCACGGCCTCGACGAAGCGACCAACCTCCACCTCGCCTCCTCTCAACTCGAAGCTGAGCATCGCGCCAAAGCCGGATTGCTGCGCTTTAGCAACAGCATGACCCGGATGCGAGGGTAATCCCGGATAGTGGCATGCCGCGACAAGGGGGTGTGAGACAAGAAACTCAGCAACCGCTTGCGCGTTGCGTTGCTGACACTCCACGCGCGGAAATAGCGTACGGACCCCGCGAAGCGCCAGATAAGAATCAAACGGCGCCCCCGTCGTGCCAACGATATTGGCCCAGGTCGTTAAGGCTTCGGCATCGCCGGGATCGGCTGCGATCACTGCGCCGCCGACCATGTCCGAGTGGCCATTGAGATATTTCGTCGTCGAGTGAACGGCGAAATCGGCGCCCAGCGCGATCGGTCGCTGCAGCGCCGGCGACAGGAAGGTATTGTCAACAGCCACCTTGGCACCGACCGTCCTTGCCTGCGCGACGATCGCCCGGATGTCGACGATGCGCATCAAGGGGTTGCTCGGGGTCTCGATCAGGATGAGCTTGGGTTTGTCCTTCAAGGCAGATGTCAGCGCCGCCTGGTCGTTCTGATCAACAAAGGCCACCTTGAAGTGACCACGGTCGCGGCGGTTCAGAAGCAGGCGATGAGTGCCGCCGTAACAATCATGCGGCACAACCACAATGTCATCGCGTGAGAGTTGCGACAGCACCAGATCGATCGCGGCCATGCCCGACGACACCACCACCGCTCCCGCGCCGCCCTCGAGTTTGGCAAGAGTGTCGGCCAGCAGCGTCCGGGTGGGGTTACTGGTACGGGTGTAATCGTGCGTACCTTTGCGCCCAAATCCTGGCCAAGTGAAAGTGCTCGACAGACAGATCGGCGGCGTCACCGCTCCGAAAGTATCTTCCGCCGCGATGCCGTTTGCAGCCGCGACCGTTCTCGGATTCATAGATTCGGACATGACGTTCGTGAACTTTCAATAAAAATGCGAGGGCCGGCACGATCCCGTCCGGGATATCGCGCCGGTCAGCCGTTTGCAAATTTAAGGGACTTCCTCCGGAACACAACGATCCTGGGAAGCCAACGCGATTCGCGTTGCACAATCCCAAGGAGCTTGCGCGTATGGAACGCGACGCGTTCTGTTCTCGCTTTGAACAAAAACTCAGGCGCAACCGACCTAATCGTTGAAAAACCGCCCTTCCTTCACCTCTGCGACATAGCCGGCGCGAATAGCGAAGTCGCCGAAGTGTTCGCCGGGTTTGCGGTCGCGGGAATAGTGACCGAGCGTCTTATCGAGCGCTTCGAGGATCGCGGGCTCGCCGACATTCTCCAGATACATCTTGTTGAGCCGCTCGCCATGGAAGCCGCCGCCGAGATAGAGATTGTACTTGCCTGGCGCGCGTCCAGTGAGGCCGATCTCGGCGATGTAGGGGCGCGCGCAGCCATTCGGGCACCCGGTCATCCGAATGGTGATCGGATCGTCCTTGAGACCATAAGTGCCAAGGATAGCCTCGATCTTGGTCACGAGATCCGGCAGGTAACGCTCGCTTTCGGCCATCGCCAGACCACATGTCGGCAGCGCGACGCAGGCCATCGAGTTGAGGCGCAAGCCGCTACGGGTCTCGAATTGATCGAGACCATATTCCTTCATCAGCGCTTCGATCTCGGGCCGATCCTCAGGAGCGATATCGGCAATGATGAGATTCTGGTTCGGCGTGACGCGGAACATACCCTTGTGGACCTGCGCAATAGCGCGCAAGCCATCCATCATCGGATAGTTCGGCGTGTTGATGACGCGGCCGTTCTGGATGTAGAGGACGCAATGCTCGCGACCGTCCTCGCCTTTGACCCAGCCGAGCGGATCACCGTTCGAGGTGAAGGTGTAGGGCTGCTCAGGCTTGAAGGCGAAGCCGAGACGACGCTCGGCTTCCGCCTTGATCCAGTCGAGGCCCTTTTCGTCGATGGTGTATTTGAAACGAGCATGCAAGCGGTCGAGACGGTCGCCGTAATCGCGCTGGACCGACATCACCGCATCGATCGTGGGAAACAGCTTGTCCGCGTCGATATAGCCGATCACGCTGGCAAGGCGCGGATAGGTCTTTGGCGATTGATCGGTCCGGCCAAGGCCACCTCCGATGGCGACGTTGAAACCCTTCAGCTTGCCGCGGTGCGCGATGGCGATGAAGCCAAGGTCCTGGCCGTAGACGTCGATATCGTTGCTGGGCGGGATCGCAAACCCGATCTTGAACTTCCGGGGCATGTAGGTGCGCCCGTAGAACGGTTCCTCGGGAGCGTCCGTTTCCTCGCGCTCGGCACCGTACCAGATTTCCTTGTAGGCGCCCGTCCTGTGAACCGCATGGTCGCTAGCCTGCTTGGCAAGCGCATAAATTTCGGCGTGCAGTTTCGACAGATCAGGATTGACGGTGCTCATGACGCCGCGGGTATCGTCTCCGCAGGCCGCCTTGGTGTCGAGAAGGACGTCGCGTAGTCCCTGCATAAGGGTGCGCAGGTCGTGCTTCATCACGCGATGAAACTGGAACGTCTGGCGCGTGGTCAGCCGTAGCGTATCGCCGGCGTAGTTGCGCGCAAGATCGTCGAGCTTCAGCCATTGACCGGGCGTGCAGACCCCGCCCGGCAGACGTACGCGCGCCATGAACGAGAACGCCGATTCCAATTTCTGACGCCGGCGCTCGTCACGAATGTCGCGGTCATCCTGCTGATAGATGCCGAAGAACTTCATCAGCTTGGCGTCGCTTGCCGTCACCGCCGACGTGATCTCGTCGGCGAGGCTCTGCTTGATCGTGCCCCGCAGATAGTCGCTGTTGGCTTTCAGCGTCTCGTCAGGCCCGAGCTTATCAAGCGGCTGCGAGACATCGCGGCTGCGATCGGGTTGTGTTTTTGCGTCCACCAAACTGGCCTCAATACTCAATAAACGTCGAGCCGATAACGGCGATCACGTTGCAGCGCCGAGAGATAAGCGCCCGCCTCGTCGCGATCGAGGCCGCCATGCTCGGCAACGATATCGGTCAACGCCGCGTGGACATCAGGCGCCATGTGGGCGCTATCGCCGCAGACGTAGAGGTATGCGCCTTCCTCGAGCCACGCGTAAACATCACGGCCCTGGCGGCGCAGACGATCCTGCACATAGGTTTTTGGCGCGGCGTCCCGCGAGAACGCCAGATCGAGACGACTTAGCACGCCATTCTTGATCAAGTCCTGCCACTCGACCTGATAAAGAAAGTCGCTGCGGAAATTGCGCTCGCCGAAAAACAGCCATGAGCGGCCAGACGCGCCGCGGGCTTCACGCTCCTGCATGAAGGCGCGGTACGGTGCGACGCCGGTGCCGGCGCCGATCATCAGGATCGGCACATCGTCGTCCGGCAGATGGAAGTGATCGTTGGACTGAATATAGACGGGAATCGTGGCATCCGCCTCGGTGCGCGCGGCGAGATAGCCGGATGCAACGCCAGTGCGCGGAACGCCGTGCAGCATGTATCGCACCGCGCTGACGGTAAGATGCGCCTCGTCCGGGGCGGCGGCAAGGCTCGAGGCGATCGAGTAGAGGCGCGGCTGCAACGGCCGAAGGCCTGCGACAAATTGTGCGGCATCGATGCCTGGCGCCGGAAACCGGTTAACGACATCGAAAATGTGATGGTTGTGCTGGAAGGCGGCGCGCGCCTCTTTTTGATCGGGCGCGCGCAATGCCTGCAGTTCATCGGAGCCCGTGATGTCGGCCCAATGATCGAGAAAGCGCGGAGTGAGCGCCGTGATCTCGAACGTTCCGCTCAGCGCCTCGCCGAGGCTTATCGTGTCTTGCTTCACCGTGACAGGAGCGTCGGCGGACAGCGATAATTTCTCAAGTGTGGCCTCTACGAGCGCTGGATCGTTACGCGGCACGACACCCAGCGCATCGCCCGGCTGATAGGTCAAACCCGAGTCCGCAAGCGACAATTCGATATGGCGGGTTTCCTTGGACGATCCGCGCCCGGTCAGCACGATGTTGTCGATAACGGCGGCCTGAAACGGATGCTTCTTGTCGAATGCCGTGGACGACGGCGCATCGCTCCGCGTCGTAGCCGCCGACGCTGAGACAGGCGCTTGCGCTGCCGGTGCGAGATTGGCGACGGCCGATGCAATCCAGGCGTCTGCAGCGTCCTCGTAATCGACATCGCAGTCGACGCGATCAGTCAAGCGTTGCGCGCCTAATTCCTCGAGCCGCCGGTCGACCCGCTTGCCTGCCTCGCAGTATTTTTCGTAGGTCGAATCGCCCAGCGCCAGTACCGCATAGCGCAGCTGCGGCAACTTCGGCGCCTTGCGGCTTTCCAGAAATTCGAAGAAACCGACGGCGGTCTGCGGCGCATCGCCCTCGCCGTGCGTACTGGTGATGACGAGCAGATCCTGTTCGTCCTTGAGACCGCGCGTCTTGTAATCCGCCATATCGGCGAGACGCGCCTGGATTCCTTTGGCCGTAGCCTTGTCGACGAGCGCTTTGGCGAGCGTCTTGCAGTTTCCGGTCTCGCTTGCGAACAGGACGGTCAGGAGCCGCGTCGCGAAGGTGGCGGTGGGGCCGCTCTGCGAAGGAGGTGCAAGCTCCGCGACTTCCGCTGTCGCATCGCCAGTTCGCGCCCGATGGCTGAGGCCTGCAAAATAACCGCTGATCCAGATCGCCTGTTCATGACTGAGAGACGTCGCGAGCTGGTTGACCTGCGTCCACTGATCCGTCGTGAGTGCTGAACCTGGAAATTCCAATTTTGTCATCGCAAGCTAACCTCGGGAGCGAACTGCCGGCCGCCGCAATTAAGGCTTCACAGGTCGGATCGAGACGCTGCGCGAAACGGATACATTTTCGCGTCAGTTTCGACAATTCGGACCCTTGAATAGGGTTAGTTTGACAGAGAAAACAATGCGTTATTGAAAAAAAGAATAATACCCTTCGGTGAGTGGCAGCAGCGAAACGATTATTTCATCCGCTCGGCCTTTTTTAGCATTGCATGGGGAGCATTTATGGGATTCGCGCCGGCATCATGTGGATCACACCGGTCCTAGCCGGTCCTACACGTGTAAGGCGTTTCGGGCGATAACTCGGGCGAGTACTCCGGAAGCGTGCGCGACCAGCGTCAGCGTGAGCGATCTTCTCCGGAATGAAAACCGATGCAGGACCGGGTCGATCCCACTCGCGTTAGCGTCATCGACCAACAAACATAAGGAATCGACGGTCGCGTAACCGGCCGGCGGCAATGTCCAATCCTCCCTGCGATGCAGGGAGGATTGACACGTGTCTCAGTGCAGCTTGCGCCTGGGCATCGGCCGCTCGAACTGCTCGATATTGGCGGCCAGCGGCGCCTCGCCATTGAAGGTAAGTACGCCGTCTTTGACCGAAATCGCGACATGGTCACCGTCGTGTATGGTGCCCGCCAGGATCATTTCAGCCAGCGGGTCCTGCACGCTGCGCTGGATCACGCGCTTGAGCGGCCGCGCGCCGTAGGCAGGATCCCAGCCTTTCTCGGCCAGTCGGTCGCGTGCCGCGGTGTCGAGATCGAGCACGATCTTGCGATCTTCCAGCAGCTTTTGCAGCCTTGAGAACTGAATTTCGACGATCCGGCCCATCTCGCGCTTTTGCAATCGATGGAACAGAATGATCTCGTCGACGCGATTGAGGAATTCAGGACGGAAATGCGCGCGCACCATCTCCATCACCTGCTCGCGCACCGCACCGGTATCTTCCCCTTCCGGCTGATTGACCAGGAATTCCGAGCCGAGATTCGATGTCATGATGATCAGCGTGTTGCGGAAATCCACCGTGCGGCCCTGTCCGTCGGTCAAGCGACCATCGTCGAGCACCTGCAGCAGCACATTGAATACGTCCGGGTGCGCCTTCTCGATCTCATCGAACAGCACGACCTGATATGGACGCCGTCGCACCGCTTCAGTGAGCGCGCCACCCTCGTCGTAACCGACATAGCCGGGAGGCGCACCGATCAGCCGCGCCACCGAGTGCTTCTCCATGTATTCGGACATGTCGATGCGAACCATCGCGGTCTCGTTGTCGAACAGGTAGGCGGCAAGCGCCTTGGTCAGTTCGGTCTTGCCGACGCCGGTGGGCCCCAAGAACATGAACGAGCCCATCGGCCGGTGGGGATCCTGCAGGCCCGCGCGAGCACGACGAACCGCAGTTGCGACCGCGCGCACGGCCTCGGACTGCCCGACGACCCGGGCCGCAAGACTTTCTTCCATGCGCAGCAGCTTTTCCTTCTCGCCCTCGAGCATCTTGTCGACGGGGACGCCGGTCCAGCGCGACACCACCTGAGCGATACTGTCCGGCGTCACCGTCTCGTTCATCATCGTACTGTCTTCGCCGGCTTCGATGGTCGTGAGACGTTTTTCGAGCTCCGGAATCCGTCCATAGGCCAGTTCGCCGGCTTTCTGGTATTCGCCGCGTCGTTGCGCGTTGGCGAGCTCAATTCGCGCCTGATCGAGTTCGCTCTTGAGCTTCGCGGCGTCAGACAGCTTGTTCTTCTCGGTGTTCCAACGCGAGGTCAGATCCACCGATTGTTTTTCCAGACCAACCAACTCTTTCTCGAGATTTGCGAGGCGCGTCCTGGAGCCGAGATCGTTCTCCTTCTTCAACGCTTCCTGCTCGATTTTCCGCCGCACGATCTCGCGGTCGAGCGAATCGAGTTCTTCCGGCTTGGAATCGACCTGCATCTTCAGCCGCGCTGCCGCTTCGTCGACAAGGTCAATCGCCTTGTCGGGCAGGAAGCGGTCGGTGATATAACGGTTGGACAGCGTGGCGGCAGCAACGAGTGCGCTGTCGGCGATACGGACGCCGTGATGCTGCTCATACTTGTCCTTGAGGCCGCGCAGGATCGAGACGGTGTCCTCGACCGTCGGCTCAGACACGAAGATCGGCTGAAAACGCCGCGCCAGCGCCGCATCCTTTTCGACATGCTTGCGGTACTCGTCCAGCGTGGTTGCTCCAACGCAATGCAACTCACCGCGCGCCAGCGCGGGTTTCAACAGGTTCGACGCATCCATGGCGCCGTCAGCCTTGCCGGCGCCGATCAGCGTGTGCATTTCGTCGATGAACAAAACGATACCGCCGTCCGCCGACGTGACTTCCTGCAACACCGCCTTGAGCCGTTCCTCGAACTCGCCGCGGTATTTCGCGCCCGCGATCAGCGATCCGAGGTCGAGCGCGAGCAGCTTCTTGTCCTTGAGGCTTTCCGGCACGTCGCCGTTGACGATGCGCAGCGCCAGGCCTTCCGCAATCGCGGTCTTGCCGACGCCCGGCTCGCCGATCAGCACCGGATTGTTCTTGGTGCGCCGTGACAACACCTGAATGGTGCGACGGATTTCCTCGTCACGGCCAATCACTGGATCGAGCTTGCCATCGCGCGCCGCCTGGGTCAGGTCGCGGGCGTATTTCTTCAGCGCGTCATAGGCGTTTTCCGCCGTGGCGCTATCCGCAGTCCGCCCCTTGCGCAGCGCATTGATCACTGCGTTAAGGTTCTGCGGCGTGACGCCGCCGTCCTTCAGCAATTTGAACGCGTCGCTGTCCTTGTCGAGCGACAGCGCCTGCAACAGCCGTTCCACCGTGACAAAGCTATCGCCGGCCTTTTCGGCCGCCTGTTCCGCGGCATCGAGCGCGCGCGCCGTGGCCGGCGCCAGATAGATCTGGCCCGCTCCGGCGCCCGACACCTTCGGCATTCTGTTGAGCTCGGCTTCGGTGGCTTTCAGGATCGCGCGCGAATTTCCGCCGGCGCGATCAATCAGGCTTCCCGCCAAGCCTTCGCTGTCGTCGAGCAGCACCTTCAAAATGTGCAGCGGCGTAAACTGCTGGTGGCCTTCACGCATCGCCAACGACTGGGCCGACTGGATGAACCCGCGCACCCGCTCGGTATATTTTTCAACGTTCATGGAAATCTCCCTCGGCCTGCCGCCTTCGCCCCGAAGGCACGAAAGCAGCATCCTCATTGGGGTTCCGCCGCCGCATTGACATTCCTCAACCGGCAGCGGTCGACGCCGGATCGTTCCGGCGGTAACAAATGTAGGAATACGCTCCCAGGAAATGAAGGGGCATGGTTCGGAGATTCGAAGCCGATGGCAAGGCTCGCAGGAATCTTTTAAAGAACACCATGTCCGAAATTTCCAATGCAGCCGTTACCGCCCTTTACCGCTATCCCGTCAAAGGTCTGTCCGCCGAACCTTTGCAACACGCGATGCTTACCCCCGGCGAGACCGTTTCTGGCGACCGCAGCTATGCGATCGAGAACGGTCCGACCGGATTCGACCCTGCCGTGCCTCGGTACTTCCCAAAATCCAGGTTTTTGATGCTGATGCGCGACGAGCGGCTCGCTACGCTCCACAGCCGTTATGACGACACCAGCCGAGTTTTGACAATCCGGACTGGCGGCAAGGAGGCGGTGCGCGCCGACCTCGGAACAGCCGAGGGCCGCGCCGCGGTCGAACGGTTCTTCGCCGCCAACTTCTCGCAGGAACTGAGGGGACCGCCCCAGATTCTCGTCGGCAACGGACACAGCTTTTCGGACGTCGCAAGGAAAGTGGTTTCGATCATCAATCTCGAGAGTGTCGCCGCGATCGAAAAAATGGTGGGGCAGCCGGTTCACCCGCTACGCTTCCGCGCCAACCTGTACGTCCGATGCTGGCCGGCCTGGAGCGAACTCGACTTGCTGGAGCGCACACTCGCGATCGGCGACATCCGGCTCAAGGTGGTCAAGCGCATCGTCCGATGCACCGCCACCAACGTCGACCCGGAGACCGCGGCACGCGATCTCGACATTCCGCGCACGCTGATGCGAACGCTGGGGCATTGCGATTGTGGGGTTTATGCGGAAGTCGTCACCGGCGGCACGATCAGGATCGACGATAAAGTCGAAACGCTTCCGGAATCGCTCGCGTAAACGAGAGACCGCGATTCTTCCTTCCACTCCTGCTCCGCCGCAGGAGAGGCCGCAGGGACGACGTCCGTGCGGAGCGCGGGAGCCCGTCGAAACGTGCCCCCGCCGGTCCTCGTTCACTGCGAAACCCTCTCCTTTGCAGGAGAGGGCGAAACGGCATCATATGCCTCAGTTCGGCACGACGTAGGCGTAGATGCGGCCGCGCGGATAGACCGACTCCGCGACGCGATGGCCGTGATTGCCCGAGACGATAATGGGATTACCACGCCGATCGATACCGCTGACGACGCCGACATGACCGCCGCCGCGTCGGCCCATGACGGCGATGGCGCCGACCTGTGGGCCGGAGACTCGCCGCCCGTAATGCGCGAATGAACGCGCCATGTCGGAGCCCGTCCCCGGGTGTCCAGCGCGCTTCAGAACCATGTTCATGAACCGCGCGCACCAGAGCCGGCTACGACCGGTGGGGTTACCTCCGATGTAGCGCCTGGCTTCCGCAACAACATTCGAGACCAAGCCTCCGCCTGAAAATCCCGTCCCCGGAGTCAAGGCGGCGTTGGCGTCCCTCCACTCACGCGCATGAAATCGCCGCGTGTAGCGGTATCTGTGATGACGATAATGCCGGTGAACGTGATGATGGTGTTTATAGTGAACGTGCGCGTAATGTCCCGCACGATAGTAAGGTCTAGCCGAGGCCGGTATCGCAAAAGCGACCACGGCCAAGAAACACACCGCCAGTGCCAAAATACGCGGCAACCAGCGCAACGCAACTAACTGGAACATACTTGCTCCCCTGTGACACCTCCCACTTCCCCACACGCGTCACGGTGAACTCCGCTCTTATGTCGTGCCGAGAAAACGCGGGCCTTAAAATCACGGGGGGCAGGCTTTTTGAAGTCATACCTGCATTGCGCGTAGCGCATATCTGCGGTGCAATACGCCTTTGGTAGAATGCGGTATTTTTCCAAATTGATGTTTTAAAAAGGTATTTTGCGATAGGCGTAAGTTACCAAGCCCATTTATTAAGACGCCAGGTACTGGCCACGTTGCGCCGCAAACCGGTTCCACGAGCCCTGGAGCGCGTGGAACTCGATCCATTCAGGAGCTCGATCGATCCATCATCACGAACGCGATCGACCCAAATTTTGAGCGGAGTGGACGAAAAGTACCTTTACTCGTCCTTTGCCGAAGCCTGAGCGATCTTCTCCGCCCGGCTAAGCAGAAACACTCCCTGCTCCCCGAACATATTCCAAAACCACCAGGGCGCGTTGAACCGCAGCGGCCGGCCGTAAAGATTGAGCGCGACCGCACGCTCGATCTTGACGTTGATCTCGTCGCAGAGCTGGACGAAATCCTTGATGGTACAGAAATGGATATTCGGGGTATCGTACCATGTCGCCGGCAGGTTGTCCGTGCGCGGCATATGGCCGCCGATCAGAAGCTGAACACGCATCTTCCAGTAGCCGAAATTCGGAAACGAAACGACAGCATGCCGGCCGATCCGTAGCAGATTTTCCAGCACTGTTTTCGGCTGCCGTGTGGCCTGCAAGGTCTGCGACAGGATGACGTAGTCGAAGGCATCGTCGGGATAGTTGATAAGGTCGGTATCGGCGTCGCCCTGCACCACTGCAAGACCCTTGGCCACGCAACGATTGACGCCCTCCCGCGACAGCTCGATGCCGCGGCCATCGATGCCCCGCGTCTCGAGCAGTTGCAAAAGATCGCCGTCGCCACAACCGACGTCCAGAACCTTTGAACCTGGCTTGATCATCTCCGCCAACAGGAGATGATCACTGCGATAACGGTCGCCCGCCCGCGGAGCGACCTCATCTAACGGCAGGGCCGGCTGCTCCACACTCATCTCATTGCCCTGCATCGGCCACGCCGCGGGTCTTTCCCGCAGATTCCAGGAACGCACGCGCGATATCGAAGAACTCGGGAACGTCGAGCAGGAAGGCATCATGGCCGCGATCGGTCTCGATCTCCGCGAACGAGACCCGCGCACCGCCGGCATTGAGGGCATGCACGGTCGCCCGCGATTCGGAGGTCGGAAACAACCAGTCGCTGGTGAACGAGACCACGCAGAACCGGGTGTGGGTATCGCGAAACGCGGCGGCCAACACGCCGTCATGATCGGCCGCCACATCAAAATAGTCCATCGCTCGCGTGAGATAGAGATAGCTGTTGGCATCAAAGCGCTCAACGAATGACGATCCCTGGTGGCGCAGATAGCTTTCGACCTGGAAATCCGCGTCGAACGAAAATGTCGGCAACTCGCGATCTTGCATCCGCCGTCCGAACTTGCGATGCAGCGCCGCGTCCGACAGATAAGTAATGTGTGCGGCCATCCGCGCCACGCCCAGGCCCCGGTGGGGATGGGTGCCTTGCTCGACATAGCGGCCGTCGCGCCAGTCGGGATCAGCCATCACCGCTTGCCGTCCCAATTCGTGAAACGCAATGTTCTGCGCGGAGTGACGCGTGCTGCAGGCGATCGGCAGCGCTGAGAACACGCGCTTCGGATAGGCCGCACACCACTGCAGCACCTGCATGCCGCCCATGGAGCCACCGACCACCGAAAACAGCGTGTCGATTTCGAGGCGGTCGATCAGCATGGCCTGCGCGCGCACCATGTCAGGGATGGTGATGACCGGGAAGTCCAGGCCCCACACCTTGCCGGTCGCGGGATTGATCGAGGCGGGACCCGTCGAGCCCATACAGCCCCCGATCACGTTGGAGCAGATAATGAAATACTTCTCGGTATCGAGCGGTTTGCCGGGTCCCACCAGGGTCACCCACCAGCCTGGTTTTCCGGTGAGCGGATGAAGGTTAGCCACATGCTGGTCCCCGGTGAGGGCATGGCAAACCAGGATGGCATTGGATTTTGCAGTATTGAGTTTACCATAGGTCTGATAGGCAATCTGGAACGGCGCGAGATCGATGCCGCAATCGAGCGGAAGCGGTTGATCGCTTCCGAAGATCGCGACCTGCGACGTGGGATGATCTGCTTCCTGGGCTCGATACTCGGCTTGAGCCGGCCCCGGTATCGATTGCACGTTTGCCATCCTGCACTGCCCCCGCCGGGGCTTCGGGAAGCCACCGGACCGCAGGCCATAAAAAACCCGGCCCGAACTTGGGTTCGGCCGGGATCAGGATTTCGCTGTCCCCGGCCTGTTTAGCGAGTTGTTTAACGTGGCTGCAAGCCGGCCGGCTCAAATGACCACGGAACGGACGAAAAATAGTCCGCTGCATGCTTTTCGTCAAGATAAGCAGATCGGTTGCTGCCGGCCCATGATCACGACCGGGGCCAGAGCGTTTTCGAGCGAAGTGAATACCGGTTCGCGTAAAGAAAACGCATCACATCAAACCGTAGAGCCACGTTTCTGCCTCTGTAAGAAGCGTGGCTCTATGGTCGCTTCCAACATTCGCAAGAAGGCTCGCTGAAACGGGATGCGAATGTTAGAACCGGACCGCGGCCGACGCTCCTTCCTGCGGCCGACAGGTTGCATCCATGACGAAAATCTCCCCCGCGCCTCCATCTCTGCAAGACTTACGCAAAGAGATCGACGCCATCGACGAGCAGGTTCACAACCTGCTGATGCAGCGCGGCGACATCATTGACCGCCTGATATCGGTGAAGCAGACCCAGGAGGTCGGCTCGGCATTCCGGCCGGCGCGCGAGGCTGACATGATGCGGCGTCTGGCGCAGCGCCATCGCGGCATCCTGCCGCTCGACACCGTCGAAAGCATCTGGCGCGTCATCATCGCAACCTTCACCTACGTTCAGGCGCCCTTCTCGCTGCACGCCGATCTCTCACTCGGCGAATCCGCGATGCGGGATTCCGCGCGCTTCCATTTTGGCTTCACCATCCCCTTCGTGCCGCACTTCAATGCGCAAGCCGCTGTGGAAGCCGTGGCGAATGCGAAAGGCGACCTCGCGCTCGTCTCGGCGACCTCGAGCCGCGCGCCATGGTGGCTTGCACTGGAAGCCGACGGCGCGCCAAAGATCATCGCCCGCCTGCCCTTCATCGAGCGCGCCGATCATCCGGCCGCGCTGCCGGTGTTCGTGATCTCACGAGTCGCCGACGATGCGCGGGTCACGGAAGTGGAGACCTGGAGCGTGCGCGTCTCCGGCTGGAATGCCAATACCGCCCGCACACTGTCGCCGCTCGCCGAGATCGTTGCAGTGCCCGATGGCGCCTTCGACGGCGCCGCGCTGCTGGTGTCCATCACGGACGGCACCAGCCTCGACACCATCAAATCGGCGCTAATCGAAGCCGGCGCGTCGGTCCGTTCAATGGCTCTCGTCGGCAGTCACGCAACGCGCTATACGATGCCTTCCAGCAGGGCGGCTCGTCCGTAACGTCTCGCTACAGCGTTTTCCAGCGAAGTGGATGCCAGTTCGCGTGAAGAAAACGCGTCAAATCAAAATCTTAGAGCCCGCTTCTGATTCCGTCAGAAGCGAACGGCTCTAGTCCGGAGCAAATGATGTCCCGACCGGTGCCGAATCCCGGCATTCTCGATATTGCGCCCTACACGCCCGGCAAGAGTCCGGTACCGGAGGCGGGCCGCAAAGTGTTCAAGCTGTCGGCCAATGAAACGCCGTTCGGCCCTTCGCCAAAGGCGATGGACGCTTATCGCGATGCCGTGGCTCACCTCGAAGGCTATCCGGAAGGCACCTCGCGCGTGTTGCGCGCAGCCATCGGGCGCGCCTATGGGCTGGACCCGGACCGTATTATCTGCGGCGCGGGATCGGACGAGATTCTCAACCTGCTGGCGCATACCTTTCTCAGCCACGGCGACGAAGCGATTTCGACCACGCACGGCTTTCTGGTGTACCCGATTGCGACCTTGGCAAACGGCGCGACAAACGTCGTCGCACCCGAGACCGAGTATACCGCAGACATCGACGCGATCCTCAAGCGGGTCACGCCGAAGACCAAGATGGTCTGGCTCGCTAATCCAAACAATCCGACCGGCACCTACCTGCCGTTCGACGAGATCAGGCGGTTGCGCGCGGGCCTGCCGTCCCACGTATTGCTGGTGCTCGACGGTGCCTATTCGGATTATGTGTCGCGCAACGACTACGAATTCGGCATCGAGCTGGTGGCGACGACGGAAAATACCGTGCTGACCCACACCTTCTCCAAGATCCACGGCTTGGCCTCGCTGCGGATCGGCTGGATGTTCGGCCCGGCGCATATCGTCGATGCCGTGAACCGGATCCGCGGCCCCTTCAATGTCTCGACGCCGGCAATGCTTGCGGCCGTGGCCGCGATCGAGGACACCGCGCACGTTCAGATGTCGAAGGTTCACACGGAAGAGTGGCGCAACTGGCTAACGGACGAAGTGACAAAGCTCGGCCTCAAGGTCACGCCCAGCGTGACGAACTTCATCCTGATCCACTTCCCTGACACCAAGGGCAAGACGGCGTCTGAGGCCGACGTGTTTCTGACCAAACGCGGCCTCGTGCTTCGTGCGCTCGACAATTACGGCCTGCCGAATGCCTTGCGCATGACCATCGGCACCGAGGAAGCCAACCGGCTGGTGGCGGATGGCTTGCGCGACTTCATGGCGCAGGCATGACCGCACCGCCCTTATTCCGGCGGATCGCGCTGATCGGATTCGGCCTGATTGGCGGCTCGATCGCGCGCGCGGCGCGCGCGCAAGGCCTCGCCGGCGAAATCGTGGTCACCGCACGCTCCGCGAAGACGCGTGCGCGGGTGACGGAGCTCGGCATCGCCGATCGCGTGGTGGACACCAACGCCGAGGCCGCAAGCGACGCCGACCTCGTGATCCTCTGTATTCCGGTCGGGGCGTGCGGCGCGGTGGCGCAAGAGATCGCATCTCACCTCCGGCCGGACGCCATTGTCTCCGACGTGGGATCGGTGAAAGGCGCCGTCGTCCGCGAGATGACCCCATATCTGCCCACCAGCGTGCATTTCGTGCCAGCACATCCGGTGGCCGGCACTGAGCACTCGGGTCCGGATTCCGGCTTCGCCGAACTGTTTATCAATCGCTGGTGCATACTGACGCCGCCAGACAAAACGGATATTGCCGCCGTCGACAAGTTGCGCGCGTTCTGGACCGCGATCGGCGCCAGGGTCGAGATCATGACCCCTCAGCATCATGATTTGGTGCTGGCGATCACCAGCCATCTGCCGCACCTGATCGCTTACACCATTGTTGGCACCGCGGACGAACTCGGCGAGGTCACATCCTCCGAAGTGATGAAATTTTCCGCCGGCGGCTTTCGCGACTTCACGCGCATCGCAGCCTCCGATCCCACCATGTGGCGCGACGTATTTCTGGCCAACAAGGATGCGGTGCTGGAAATGCTCGGCACCTTCAACGAAGATCTCTCCAAGCTGACGCGCGCCATGCGCCGTGGCGATGGCGAAGCGCTTTTTGAGCACTTCACCCGCACCCGCGCAATCCGCCGCGGCATCGTCGAGATCGGCCAGGATTCCGCGGCTCCCGATTTCGGGCGGCTGCAGACGGGTGCAAAGAAGCCATAGTGGCATTGCCGGACTCGATCCGGCAATCCATCCTTTTACGAGAAATGATGGGTGCGCGGGTCAAGCACGTGCATGACCGCCGAAGCAGATATCAGCACTCGATCAGAATAGCGGCGGCGTCTGGGCGACCTTCAGCGGCCCGATGAAGATTGCGCCGTTGACGAATCGCAACGGGAAAGAGCGCGCCTTCTTCCCTTCCAGCGTTGCCTCCTGACCGATTGCATTAAGGCCCGCCGTGACCCCGACGTTGGCGTTCTCACGCACGGCCTTACCCCACCCTGGAATAGCCCGGTCCAGCGCGCCGAACAGATTGTCGATATCCTTGGTCTTCACGCCGGGCGCGACCTTGTCGAGAGTGGCCTGCGGCACGCCCTGCTCCAGCATTTTATCGATTCCGAGCGCCGGAATCACCTTCTCGAAACCGGTTGCTGTCATGTGTAACTCGCCGTCGAGGTGCCCATCGGCGGTAAGCCCTAGCGAGCCTGCGGCTATCGCGATCAGATCGCCTTGCTGGATACGCGACTGCTTGATCTCGATGCGGCCGTCCGCCGCCTGCAATTCGCGAAACCGCACCGGCCAGGGTTTCGGCGTGACATCCTTCAGCCCGTGTACGATCGCACGGATATCAGCATCGAATGGCGCAGTCAGCACCGGATGAACGTCCTGAATGGTCGCCCCGGTCAATTCAAGGACAGCCTCGATCGCCGGGTGATCTGGTCTGGAGTTCTCCGCGATGCGGCCGTGAAGCTCGACTTGCTTGGCGCGCGCAACCGGGGTCTGCACCGAGGCTGCGACATGGTCGATCGCAGGATCTTGGAAAACGATATCCGCGCTCTGCGGAGTACCTGGCAATCCGACAATGCTGCTGCGCGCGATGCTCCAGTTGACGACCATCACCGGCTGTCCATGTTGGGATAGCGTTGCCGGGGCTTTGAACTCTGCGATCAGCAGTTTCGGAGTATAGATCTGCGCGACCACCAGGATATCCCCGAGGCGCGCAGTCAGTGGCGCTATCGCCGCCTGATCGGCCGTTTGCGACTTTAGCTCGACGGTCGCGTCCTTGCAGTGAACCTCAAGACGGAAGGGGAATCCGGCGACAGTCCGCTTGGCGCAATCATAGTTGCGCCCGGACGCGGCCTCGCGCGCGCGCCAGGCATCGACCGTCTGATCGACCTGGGAGGCGGCATAAAACCAGAACCCACTCCAAGCCGCGGCGGCGATGACCACCAGCACGGGCATGACGAAGACGGGCCAAAGACGGTGCTTGCGAGAGGCGTTGGCAGCGTTCATGCGGGAGGCTGGCTCATGAATTTGTCAGGTGGCGGGGGTCTCCGACCATAGTCGCGCAACCTCGGCAAAACCAGCCCCTTTCGTTCCGCTTCGCCTGGCGGTGCGGCTCTGTTAAAGCATCTGTTGGCCGGGTAAATCCCGGCTAGCCCTAAGAAAATGCTCTCAATTATAATAGCTTGTGCGTATTCGGTATCCAATTTGCGGGATACGCTCTGGTTGGAGCGTGGATGAGTGTGCAGGAACAAGTTGACCCGGCTATTGGTAGGTCCGACAGCGATCTCTGGGTATTTGCCTATGGTTCGCTGATGTGGCGACCGGGATTCGATTTTGCCGAACAGATTCCGGCGCGGCTGATCGGCGAGCACCGGGCGCTCTGCGTCTACTCGTTCGACCATCGCGGGACGCCGGAGAGACCGGGGCTGGTTCTCGGGCTTGACCGGGGGGGAGCTTGCCGGGGCATCGCATTCCGCGTTGCAGCCAACCGGCGCGAGACCACAATTGCGTATTTGCGGGAGCGCGAGCAGACCACCCACGTCTATCGCGAGGTGACGCGCTCCGTCTGGCTCGAGGACGACGCGCGTCGGCGGGTCAGCGCGCTTGCTTACGTGGTCGATCGCGGACATGTCCAGTATGCCGGACGGCTGACGCTGGCTGAACAGGTCCATTATGTCCGCCAGGGGCACGGCCGATCCGGACACAATCGGGACTATGTCTTGTCGACCGTGAAGTCGATCGAGTCACAGGGCTTTCGCGACCCTAAACTTCATCAGCTGGCAGAACTGCTGCACAATGATGCGCGGTTGCCCAAGTAGGTGCGATGCAAGAAGTTTTGAATAGGACTCTTGGCGTTTCGAGATCATGCTCTAATCCTCCGCCGCCCGACCCAACAACCGCCCCTGCTCACGCAGTCCCATCTCGACCAGGGAAGCGGTCGACCCTTCGATCGACACCATCAACCGCGACATGAATTCATCGCGCCGCAATCCCGGTGGCAGCGGTTCGAGGAATTCAACCGTAATCGTTCCCGGATAACGCAGGAACGTCCGGCGGGGCCAGCACAGACCGGAGTTGAGGGCCACCGGAACACACGGCACATCGCCTTCGGCATAGATCATGGCGACGCCGCTCTTGTAGGCTGGCGGGGCTCCGATCGGACGTCGCGTGCCTTCCGGGAAGATGACGAGTTGACGCCCGAGACGCATCTCCTCCCGCGTCATCCGGATCAGCATCTTGAGCGAGCGTATGCCGGCTTTGCGGTCGATGCCGATCATGCCCGTCTTCATCAGATACCAGCCAAAGAACGGAATCCATGTCAGCTCGCGCTTGAGGATGACGACCGGCTGATCAATGAGACTAAAGAGGGCGAAGGTCTCCCACATCGACTGATGTTTCGAGGCGAAGATCAAGGGGCCCTTTGGAATCCTCCCGGTACCGAGGATTTTGACGCGCGTGCCGCAGATGACGCGCATCAGCCAGATATTCCAGCGTCCCCAAGCCTTCGCCATCCTGACCAACACCGCGCGCGGCATCACGAATGTCGGCAGCGCGGCAACGATCCAGACTGCCATCGTCAAATAGAACAAAACGTTGAAGACCAGCGAGCGCACAAAGATCGAAATCATCAAGCATCCAATTCCGTGGTGTTAATTGGCGCGTAGTCTAATTGCAAAAGCCCGAAGCCGGACGGCGTGGTCGAACGCCCCGGTCGGCTAATCGCCGTTTTCGGGGGGAAGTTCGAGGCCAAGATGGGCCAGACGAACCCGCGCTTCCGCAGCGATGTATTTGACATACTCCGATAACAAGAGCCGCAGGGTAGCGGCGCTGGTCCACCATGGCTCTTCGCGCCACTTGTCACCGATGACCGCGAACGGAATCAAGGTGACGTTCGGCATCGCGTGCGACAGTTCGACGATGGCGCGAGGCATATGATAATTCGACGTCACCACAATTAGCGAACGGAAGCCCTGCTCGTCGACCCAGCGCCGCGTCTCGCTTGCGTTGCTCCGGGTGTTAACCGCGGAGCGATCGAGATCGACGCAGCATGTCAGCAGTCGCTGGTTGTCCGGCAACGAGCGTGAAATATCGCTGACCCCGTTGGTCGGATGAACACCCGAAATCAGCAGCCGCTTGCCGTAGCCGCCGGCCAGCAACTCGACGGCATCGGAAATCCGCGACGAGCCGCCGGTGAGCACGACAATGCCGTCCGCGTTACCGGCAGGCTTTGTCTCCACCCCTCGCAGTTGCGACAGAAATCCGACGAAGCCCACCCCTGCCCCGACAAAGGCAATCCCAACGGCGGCAACCGCGGCCGCGAGCAACGTGCGGCGCCGCCGCGCCGGCACCCGACCCGAGGCTTCCGGTTTGTCATGGCGGGTTTGTTCACTCATCCGTTCGATGTCCTGGTCCCCTCGACTTTAGTGCGTTTTGGGGCGAAGTGGAATTCGGCCGCGCCGGAATGTCGCGCTGGCCCTGAGCGACTGCTCAATCGATCTCATCAAGCGTCGCGAACAATGTGCGGCGGGAAGCCCAGGCGGTGACCGCCGCAATCAGGACCGTCTGGCCAGCCAGCACGAGATAGCCGGACGGGCGCAGCGAGAACGTGCCCAGCAGCGCCGCAAACTGATCTCCCACCGGCGTTCCGGAAAACCAGTTGGCGATCGATTCGGAGAACCCGAACATCAGCATCGCGGCGACACAACCGATCACGCCGCCCCTCAGCCCGAGCCGCAGGAAATGACGCAGAAAGTGATTGGCGATGTAGCGGTCGCTGGCCCCGACGAAATGCAGCACCTCGACGATCGGACGATTGGCCGCCATGGCCCCCCGGGTCGCGAACGATACCGAGATAATGGTCGCAATAATGACCAGCGCGAGAACCCCGATTCCGGCGAACACGGTCGCGTTGGTCATCGATCGCATCCGGTCGATCCAGGCGCGATGGTCGTCCACGCTGGTCGAGGGCGCCAGTTGCGTCACGCGGCTACGAAGCCCTTCCAGATCGAGCCTGGTCCCCGGCGCGGCGCGCGCCACAATCATGCGCGGTATCGGCAGATCGTCGAGCGACAGACCGCTGCCGAGCCAAGGCTCCAGCAGCTTGCCCGACTCCTCCTTGGTGTACGGCCGGACATCGAGGATACCCGGATGCTCCCGAGCCGCGGCGGCGACCGCGGTTACATCGCGCTCGAGGTCGCGACCGGCGACGGGACGCACCTGGATGGTGATTTCGCTCGCGACCTCCGACTGCCATTCCGCAGCCGAAGCGTTGATCAGAAGTACCGCCCCGGTCGTGATCGACGCCAGAAACGTCATGATGGCAACAACGGCCACCAGAGCACGGCCTGCGATCGATGCACGCGGTACGATCGGCGACATATTGCGTGCGCGGACCGGCACCTGCGGGCGTTCGCGCCCGAGATCCATCAGCACATCGTGTCCGTCCCCTGCCTTACTCATAGATGTGCAGCCGTCCCTGATGCAGCACCAGCCGCCGCGCGTCGTACTGATCCATCAGAGCGATATCGTGGGTGGCAATGATGACCGCCGTGCCGGACTTGTTCAACTCGATGAACAGCCGCAGCAAACGTTGCCCAAGTGTCGGATCGACGTTGCCGGTCGGCTCGTCTGCCAGCAGAAGCTGCGGTCGCGCTATCACCGCGCGAGCGATCGCCGCGCGCTGCTTCTCCCCTCCGGACAGGACCGGCGGCAGCGCATCCATGCGCTCGCCAAGACCCACCCACTTCAGAAGATCGATGACTTCGCGGCGGTAGGTCGACTCATCGCGGCCCATAACCCGGAATGGCAATGCGACGTTTTCGTAAGTTGTCATGTGGTCGAGCAGGCGAAAGTCCTGCCACACGATCCCGATACGCTTGCGCAAGTCGGCGATCGCATCCTTGCTCAGCAGCGAGACGTCCTGACCGAACAGGTTGACAAGACCCCTCGTCGGCCGCAGCGACAGAAAAAGCAGCCGCAGCAGGGAGGATTTACCGGCACCCGACGGGCCGGTGAGGAACTGAAAGGAACGGGCGGGAAGATTAAAGCTGAGGTCGCGCAAAATCTCCGGGCCGAGCCCGTAACGCAAGCCGACATTTTCGAACCGGATCAAGCCTTGTGTCCCGATTTCCAAGTTCGCAATATTCCAGCGTTTCCTTTCGCGAACCTGGGATTCGAAAGGACACTAATGTGCCGGTTTCCGAAGTTCGCCCTCCATGCAACAACTCAATGATTCTGGTGTGGTTGGACCGAAAGGTCCCTTGATCACCTCGCTGAATGAAGAAAATGGATCATCACCACACGAACGTTCGGTCGAGGGAGGCTGACGCCGGCGCGGCCCCAACCACATCTGTGGCCTCTGGAACAAAGCTCACCCTCGTCCCCTTGTGCGTCGGTTATGGTTTCCGATTCGTTAACGGTCAGCGCGTAGACTTCCGGCAGTCACTTCTGGCGATTCGTCCATGCACATTGTATGCCCACACTGTACGACATCCTATGCGGTCGATCTCGCAAGTTTCGGCGGAACGGGCCGCACCGTCCGCTGTTCGCGCTGCAAGAAAACATGGCGGGCGACGCCTGACAATATCGCCAACGTTCGCATCCCCACGATGGCGGGAGCGGACGAGATGGCGGGATGGACCGACCCTCCGAAGACCGGCGACATGCCGTCCGTCGACAGTCCGTCGATCGCCAGCGATTTGCCGAAATCCCCCGAACTCGGGGGGCCGCCACAGGATCTCGCCGGTGTCTGGACTTCGCCGGCCCGACAAGACAATACGCCCCACGACAATACGGCGCGCGATGACAAGCGTCCGCTCTCCATTGCTTCGCGGTTCCGCGACCGGCTCAAGCCCTTATTCGCACTTCGCCCGCCAGCGATCACTCTGAACACCTTCTGCGTCGCGATGGCGGCGATGGTGCTGGCTCTTGTCATCTGGCGCGTCGAGATCGTGCACCTGCTGCCGCAAACCGCAACGTTCTATCGGCTGGTCGGACTGGAAGTAAACCTGCGCGGGTTGGCCTTCAAAGACGTCAAGACGTCCACCGAAACCGTCGACGGCAAGCCGGTGCTGGTGATCGAAGGCATGATCGTCGCGCAAAGCCGCAAGCCGGTCGAATTGCCGCGCCTGCGCTTCAGTGTCCGTGACGCGCATGAAACCGAAATCTACGCGTGGAACGCAGTGCTCGAGCAGGCAGCGCTCAAGCCCGGCGAAAACGTCTGGTTCCGGACACGGCTGGCGGCCCCGCCATCTGAAGGCCGCAGGATCGGTGTTCGCTTCTTTAACCGGCAGGACCTTGCGGCCGGGAACGGAGCCTGAGTCATGGCGCGGGTTCTGATCGCTGACGACGAGGACTCGATGCGTTCGCTTGTCGCCCGCGCCATCGCCATGGACGGCCACGAGACAGTGACGGCGGCCGATGGCGCCGAAGCGCTGGATATTCTGACCGGTGACGCGCGCGCTTTCGACCTTCTGCTCACTGACATCAAGATGCCGATCATGGACGGCATTGCGCTGGCTCTCGCGGTCGCTCGCGATTTCCCCGACCTGGTCATCCTGCTGATGACAGGTTTCGCCGATCAGCGCGAGCGCGCCTCGGGTCTCAACGCTATTGTGCACGACGTCGTTACGAAGCCGTTCTCGGTGGCCGATATCCGCTCTGCCGTCGCCGGGGCATTAAGCACGCTGACTGACGGAACGATCAGTAATCCTTAAGCAACCGTTCGATGTAATCGAGTTCGATTTTCGGCCGTGACGGATCGGCGATGCGGCGGCGCAACTCTTCAAGAATGCGGCGCACTCGCTGCACGTCAATTTCGCCAGGAATTTTGACTGTCGTATCGTTGCCAAACTCGCGGCCATGCAGCGGGCGCCCCAACGGGTCAGTCTGACCGCCGTTCTGCCGGCCCACTCGACTATCCGGCCCGTCTTCACCCTGCTGCAAAGCTTCGGCAAGGCTTCGAGCGCCCTTGCGCAGCGCATCGAGGGCCCGGCCTTGCGCGTCGACGGCGCCGTCGGCATGGCCTTCGCCAAGCCGGCCGTCGGCCTGGCCCATTGCGGAATCGGCCTGACCGAGATCGTCACCCGGCCCGGCCGACTGCCCTTGCATGCCGTGCTGGCTCGGCCCCATTCCGCGTTTGGCAAGTTCCTGCTGCAATGTCTGAAGCCTGTCACGCAGGGCCTGCTGATCCCGCTGCAGGCCACTCATGGCATTCTGGTCGTTGGGCTCTTGGCTGTGATCGCGACGCGAATCCAAACCCTGCCTGTAGGTCTTGTCGCGCAACTGCTGCTGCTTTCGGATCATGTCACCGAGTTCATTCAGCGACTGTTGCAGATCTCCTCCCTCACCCTGGCCCGGCTGCGCCATTTGCAGATTCTCGAGCATCTGCTGCAACTGATCGAGCAATTGCCTGGCGGCGTCCTTGTCGCCCGAGCGGGACAGACGCTCCATGCGCTCGATCATGTTGTCGAGGTCCTGCGGGCGCATGACCCTGCTGTTGGGATTGAGCGGACGCGCCAGTTGCTCCGGATTGTCGCGCATCTGTTCGGCCAACTGGCGCAGGTAATTATCCAGCGCCGCGCGCAGATTCTCGGTGAGCTTCTTGATCTCCTCATCGCTCGCGCCGCGCTCCAATGCTTCCTTCAGTGCATCCTGCGCGGCACGCAGCGCTTTCTCGACGTCGGTGATATTGCCGTCCTCGATGCTTACGGCGAGCCCCCAGAGGCTGGCGACGACCTCACGCAACTGGGCATCGATGTGCGCTTCCTCGAGCTGCTTCGTTACGCTGTAAAGACCGAGATACTCCCCCACCTTGGGAGTGAATACCTCGGGGGCGATCAGGAGAGCATCGAGTGCCGTATGGACCTGCTTATTCTGATTAGCGTCCAGCGCCAGGATGCGGCGCTGCTCGATCAGCGCGCGCGCAAGCGGTTTAGTGAACACGCGTTCCGGCAGGCGCAGGTCGAGCGGTTCGCTGCGCCCCTCGTTTCCGGCATCGTCGCGCGCGGTCAGCGTCAAGGTCACTTCGGCGCCAGCGTAGGGACTTTCGCTCAGATCCTTGACCGTCTGCCCGATTCCGCTGCGGGGTCTGGCATTCGGCAACACCAGCGCGAATTGCGGCGGATCGAACAATGGGCGCGCAACCGCCCCGTCCTTTGCAGCGGGTCCGGGCCGGGTCGAAAATTCCGCATGGGCTTCGGTCACGCCGTAATCGTCCTCCAGGCGATAGGACATCAGCAACGATCCGCGCGCCTGGCGCTCCGGCCGCTTGGCCAGCGATATGGCCGGGACGCGATCGGCAATTGCGCTAAATGTCCATCGCGGTAGCCCCGCCGGGGCGCGCACACGAGCCGTACCATCCGCGACAATGGTGAAATGCCGCTCGTTCGTACCTTCCGGGGGCTTGTCGGCATTAGCCTTTTCAGTCACGCCGCCGCCGAGCGCGACGTCGAAGTTGCCTCCGCTCGAACGCACGGTCAGCGTGCTGCCCGCAGGCACCGGAAGCGGCCCGCCATCAAAGGACGCTGCATCCGCGTTGGTCTTGGACAGAATGATCGGGGGCTTGCCGGTATAAGGCGGCGGAGCCACCCACGCATCGACCCTGACATTGGTCGATGTCAGCATTCCATTCCAGTCGAACGCAGCAGCCACGCGCTCGGTCCGTTCGCCGTCCGCCGCGATATAGGTGGCGACCATCAGCACCATCACCAGCGATCGCAGCGCCCAGCGGTCGTGCAGCGGTAGCCTCGGCGACGGCAACCCGGCGCGAAGACGCTTGATCGCCGTCAACGTGCGCGCGCGCTGTGCCTGCCACAAAGCATGCGCGACCGGATCCCGGGTCGCCAGCGTGTCGGCGAGCGCGGTGACGGGACGATGGCGAAGGCCAGCACTGCGGTCGAGCCGGCCCAATCCTTCCTCGCGGCTGGGCCAGCGGAACCTGATGGCAGGCGCCATCGCCGCAATGGCGAGCAGAACAAATGCAGAAAGGGCAACGGCACGTCCCATCACCGGTAGAACAAGCCAAACGCCGGCCCAGGAAACCGCCAGAAAAAGCCCGCCGACGCAAAGCAGCCGCGCAACATGCGGCCATGCCCTTTCCCATGCGATCACCCACCTTGCGCGCTGCAGAGCTCGCGTCAGTTCAAGTCCCGCCAACTCGCGCTGGTCGCCGTCCTGACTGGATGGATCGAAGGGAACACCGCTCAACTGTGTCTCCGGGCTACTGGAGCCATTCCGGCCTTGGAGTCTTTCCGCTTCTGACAGAATGAGAAGCGTGATGATTTTGATCTGTGTTTCTTCAGACGGCGCGGCGCCTGATCCGGGTCAAACCCGCGCATCGCCACTCGAAACGAGATAAACAGCACCTTACCACGGCGGCGGCAATGAGGCATCGGAAACGACTGAACCGCTCGGGCTCAGCCTGACGGCGTGATGCGCCGGTCGGTCCAGTCAGGCCAAACCGGTCCAGGTCTTCCGCAACAAGAACGCTCAGAGCGGCAATTGCGGGAAACAGGTCAATCGAACAAACCTGGCGTGTGATTGATGATCGCGCCCTCGATGGTAAGCATTTTCAGCTTGGTCGCAACGCCGCCGTTCGCCGAGAAGCCTCCCGGTTTGTCGCCGGCTGCAAGCACGCGATGGCACGGCACCACGATCGGACACGGATTACGGCCGAGCGCCTGACCGACATCGCGCGACAGTTCAACGCCGCCGAGACGTTTGGCGATATCGCCATAGGTCATCGTCCTGCCCGGAGGAATGGTGCGTGCGATGTCATAAACGCGGCGATCAAATTCGCCTACGCCGTCGAGATTGAGCACCACATTGGATAAATCGGCCGGCTTACCTTCAAGCAACGCATACATGCCGTCAATCGCAGCCTGTACAGCGTCCGGCGGAACTGCCTCTGCAACGCTCCCGAAACGCTGGAGAATGCGCATCCGGGTTTTGTCCTTATCCGGCAGCGGCAGTTGCACCGCTTCGACGCCACGCATCGTCCAAACGATACCGCAAACTCCAATCGCGGTATCGAACAGCGCGAATTTACGATCATCTGGCTGTTCACTCACGGATCGCTCCGTCGCAGACTGGCGTATTCATGTTAAAGGGATTGCGTCTCACAAAAACTCGCGATCACGCCGACTTGGGCTGGCGCACGCAATAGAATGGTGATCATCTCCTATACCGCGCAGCCGAACTTCAGGAGACCACGGCGCGCTCCATCGCCACTTCCTCCTTGAGGTGCTCAATGTCCCGATAGATCGAGGATACCGCCAGCACGCGCCCCTGATGTTTGTAGCGCAGCAGGCAATCCCGATCAGCGACGTTTCCGTCGACCTCGATATGATCCCACTTTAACGCATGTCCGAGATAATTGATTGGCACATCGTAATGCTGGCTCCAGAAGAACGGCACAGCGTCATACTTTTCGTTGTGTCCTAGCATGTTGCGCGCGGCAACCTGGCCCTGACGTTGTGCTACCACCCAGTGCTCGACGCGGATGTTCTCCCCGAAACGCGAATCGGGCCAGCGCGCGATGTCGCCGGCCGCATAGATGCCGGGAGCGCTTGTTTCCAGGAACTCGTTGACGAGTACGCCGCGGTCGATCTTCAGTCCCGCCTTCTCCGCAAGCTCCAGGCGCGGCTTCACGCCGACGCCAAAGACAACGAAATCGGCCTCCAGCACGTCACCACTCCTGAGCGTGGCTTTCTTTTCGCCGATCGCCGTGACCGTATCCTCCAGATGGAAGATGACGCCGTGTTCTTCATGCAGAGAACGGACGAAATCGCTCATCTCCGCACCGAGAATGCGCTCCATCGGACGCGATTCAGGCGCGACGACATGAACCTCGATTCCGCGGGCAC
>NZ_JBXASZ010000002.1:277500-820040 GCF_058809865.1 Nitrobacter sp. MLSD-S21
TGCGTCATCATGCGCTTAGAGTTTCGGCTATCGAAGGTGGGTTTCCCCATTCGGAAATCCGTGGATCAAAGCTTCTTCGCAGCTCCTCACGGCTTATCGCAGCGTAGTACGTCCTTCATCGCCTCTCAGCGCCAAGGCATCCACCGAACACCCTTAAGGCACTTGATTGCTCTCATTATCAATATCCACACACTCGGCAGAATGTTATCCGCACACCTGCGTCAGGAGCCCGAAAGCCCCCTCAACACGCACCCTCGATGAATGCTGCATGCGGCTGGACATTGATTAGAAAGACCAGCTTGCTTCGTAAGATCGAACCGATAGCGAGGCGGTCAAGCTTCGCTAACAGGATCATTTACAACCCGTTCACCTCGCAACTTGCGTTACGACATGACCGAGCGCCGAAATGACCTGGAGATAGTGAATGGGCGCAGACCGTGCTTTCCAGCACGACCCACGATCCAGACTCGGATCGATCTCCTCTTTACGATGTCAGAAAACCCGCATGTCCATCTATAACAAATGAGACATGCGAAGCGTTGTTTTCGCGGACGATCGAACAATGTCGATCAATCAAACCATCTGGTGGAGCCAGACGGGATCGAACCGACGACCTCATGCTTGCAAAGCACGCGCTCTCCCAGCTGAGCTATGGCCCCGTACCAGAAGACGAATGCTGCACTTGATCAAATGGTGGGCCTGGGAAGACTTGAACTTCCGACCTCACGCTTATCAAGCGCGCGCTCTAACCAACTGAGCTACAAGCCCCTAACGACTAGGGACAGCGCACTCCGCCGGCTTAACCGGATCATGAGCACAAGCGTCGCCCCTGGCGCGTGTTCGTCCGCGAAGAAAGAGAAACGAAGACGGCGAAATCCCGCCAATGCAGCTCAACGATCCTGACGATCATTGGCCACTGATGTTTCTAAAACGGTTCGATAACAGCAAGCTGTTGAAGAACCATCCTTAGAAAGGAGGT
Source organism: Nitrobacter sp. MLSD-S21 (assembly GCF_058809865.1). NCBI lineage: Bacteria > Pseudomonadati > Pseudomonadota > Alphaproteobacteria > Hyphomicrobiales > Nitrobacteraceae > Nitrobacter > Nitrobacter sp. MLSD-S21. The sequence goes on from NZ_JBXASZ010000002.1 coordinate 278,480, forward strand.
GATCCAGCCGCAGGTTCCCCTACGGCTACCTTGTTACGACTTCACCCCAGTCGCTGACCCTACCGTGGTCGGCTGCCTCCCTTGCGGGTTAGCGCACCGCCTTCAGGTAAAACCAACTCCCATGGTGTGACGGGCGGTGTGTACAAGGCCCGGGAACGTATTCACCGTGGCATGCTGATCCACGATTACTAGCGATTCCAACTTCATGGGCTCGGGTTGCAGAGCCCAATCCGAACTGAGACGGTTTTTTGAGATTTGCTAGGGGTTGCCCCTTTGCTTCCCATTGTCACCGCCATTGTAGCACGTGTGTAGCCCAGCCCGTAAGGGCCATGAGGACTTGACGTCATCCCCACCTTCCTCGCGGCTTATCACCGGCAGTCTCCTTAGAGTGCTCAACTAAATGGTAGCAACTAAGGACGGGGGTTGCGCTCGTTGCGGGACTTAACCCAACATCTCACGACACGAGCTGACGACAGCCATGCAGCACCTGTGCTCCATGCTCCGAAGAGAAGGTCACATCTCTGCGACCGGTCATGGACATGTCAAGGGCTGGTAAGGTTCTGCGCGTTGCGTCGAATTAAACCACATGCTCCACCGCTTGTGCGGGCCCCCGTCAATTCCTTTGAGTTTTAATCTTGCGACCGTACTCCCCAGGCGGAATGCTTAAAGCGTTAGCTGCGCCACTAGTGAGTAAACCCACTAACGGCTGGCATTCATCGTTTACGGCGTGGACTACCAGGGTATCTAATCCTGTTTGCTCCCCACGCTTTCGTGCCTCAGCGTCAGTATCGGGCCAGTGAGCCGCCTTCGCCACTGGTGTTCTTGCGAATATCTACGAATTTCACCTCTACACTCGCAGTTCCACTCACCTCTCCCGAACTCAAGATCCTCAGTATCAAAGGCAGTTCTGGAGTTGAGCTCCAGGATTTCACCTCTGACTTAAAGACCCGCCTACGCACCCTTTACGCCCAGTAATTCCGAGCAACGCTAGCCCCCTTCGTATTACCGCGGCTGCTGGCACGAAGTTAGCCGGGGCTTATTCTTGCGGTACCGTCATTATCTTCCCGCACAAAAGAGCTTTACAACCCTAGGGCCTTCATCACTCACGCGGCATGGCTGGATCAGGCTTGCGCCCATTGTCCAATATTCCCCACTGCTGCCTCCCGTAGGAGTTTGGGCCGTGTCTCAGTCCCAATGTGGCTGATCATCCTCTCAGACCAGCTACTGATCGTCGCCTTGGTGAGCCATTACCTCACCAACAAGCTAATCAGACGCGGGCCGATCTTTCGGCGATAAATCTTTCCCCGTAAGGGCTTATCCGGTATTAGCACAAGTTTCCCTGTGTTGTTCCGAACCAAAAGGTACGTTCCCACGCGTTACTCACCCGTCTGCCACTGACGTATTGCTACGCCCGTTCGACTTGCATGTGTTAAGCCTGCCGCCAGCGTTCGCTCTGAGCCAGGATCAAACTCTCAAGTTGGACTTGAAACTTTGAGCCGGCTGATCACAACGTTTGACGAGGTCCCACCATTTTTTGTTAGCCGAAGCTAACAGCCATCCGCGATTCACATCGCTGATGACGATGGTGTAACCTTTAAAACGTGTACCGCCGAAGTCTTTCGTCCGGCCTCAATCCACGAAAGCCGAAGCCTTCATTGATCGAAACCCGCAAGGACTCCGCCGTCCACGTTTCTCTTTCTTCATCTTCACTTGTCAAACAGCCCGGGTCCAAGGACCCATCTTCCATCGCTGGAAGATCCGTGAAGCACTCACCGGACGACAAATAACAACCGATGGCTATCGGCTGTTGATTCACTCAACCTAGTGAGGAGCTTCACCGACACAGCTAAGGGCCTTGGTAAGGCCCAAGGCCGCGCCGCGTTCAGTGGGCGGTTTATAGTCCCACCGTCGGACGCTTGTCAACGCCCATCGTCAACAAATTGTTGCATCGGGTAAAACAACATCGCAGGCCAAAAAGCCCTGCGAAATGCCGTACTTGAGCCACATTCCTGCGACGTTCTCCAGAAATAAGTCTTGAATCGCCGATTGCTAGGGGCAGCGGCCATTTCGTTAAGTCCAGGAATTGGTAGCTTTCAGCAGACGGTGGTCATCCACGGTCGCATCGCCTTGTCCAGGCGACCGCAATGCATCGAGGGCTCAGACGCCGTTGATGTTCGTGACCCAGGCCAACCGGCGGGAGCCTTGAGCATGAAGCACGCGAATCTTTCGTCTCTCGCCCGAGGGCGTCGGACGCCGGGATACGCAAGAGTTTCGCCGGTTGCAGGAATTTGGGGGACGGCGGATTGAACGCAGCACGCAGTGGGGATCGAGGACGCGAGACGCGGATCATTGACCTGGGTCATGAGCCGCCGCTTTCTGCGGACGGATCCGAAGCCGCCGTCATCGACCGCCGCCGCATCTCCGTGCAGTGGTTCAGCGGCACCATTCTTACAGGCCTGTGCGGCGCGGCTCTTATCGGCGGCGCCGTTTTTGCGTCGCTCGATGGTGAAACCACCTTTGCGAGGGTAGCCGAGCGCGTCGAAGGCGGACTTCGCGGCTCGTTCGGAACCGGTGACCATCAGGCCAGCCTTCACAAGAGCGATCGTCTGCCGCCGCCGAGCGAGGCGGCCGCTGCAAGGCAGGTCATTCGCGTCTCGACCGTGACCCGCGCCGGCAACCGCGACGTGATGCGGGTCCGGCCCTTCGTTCGGGTATCCGGCAACCTGTCGATGGCGACCGGCGATCTCAGCGCAAAGATTCCGCCATTCAACGCGCAACGCCTGCTGGCCGACGGTGGTAGCCACGCCCGCACTGCCACAGACGATACAAGCGCCGCGACGGCGGCCGAACCAGACGCCGAAGTTTCCTTCGTGACCCGTGATCTCGCAACGATCCTCCCGAAGGCGACGATCGCGGCAACCATCCCGATCGATGAAGTTTTGATGCGGGTACGCGATGCCTCGAACTGGCGCGGCAACAGCGGTGTGCGGTACACGATGGCGGGGGCTGCGGTAGAGACCGCTGGCCCGACGTCGGGCATCAAAATGGCCTACGCCGCCGAAGGTAGCGTAGACCCCTATGCCGGGTTTGAGGCCCGTATTGTCCCGGAAAACGTCACGCTGCTTTCGAAAACCAGCGAACAACTTACCGGCGGCAATCCACTGGGCGAGCGCGTGCATCTGGTCAGGAGAGGCGACACCATCGCCTCGGTGCTGCGGGACCAGGGCGCAACGCCGGAAGAAGCCCATGCGATCGCAAGCACGCTCGGACCTCGAGGCCGCGACGGCGGACTCAGGGAAGGCCAGAAGTTGCGCGTCCTGATGGCGCCTGCGGCCTCCGACCAGCGACTCGTCCCCTACCGCGTGATCGTGGCGAACGATTCCACCATTGAGGCTGTCGCCGCACTGTCGGATCTCGGCAATTACGTCGCTGTCGACGTCGCCAGCATGAATTCGATCGCCGATGTCGCTGACAGCAGCGACACCGACGATGACCGCGGAGTCCGACTTTATCAAAGCATCTACGAGACCGCGCTGCGGGACAAGGTGCCGCCAGCGATCATCGAGGACATGGTCCGCATCTACTCCTACGACATCGATTTCCAGCGCAAGGTCCAGCCCGGCGATTCATTTGACGTCTTCTACGCCGGCGACGACGAAGGAACACCGACGACCGAGAAAAACGAAGTGCTTTATGCCTCTCTCACCGTGGGTGGTGAGACCAAGAAATACTATCGTTTCCAAACTCCCGACGACGCCGCCGTCGATTTTTATGACGAGACCGGCAAGAGCGCGAAGAAGTTCCTGGTCCGCAAACCGGTCGCCAGCGCGATCATGAGATCAGGATTCGGCGTTCGGCGCCACCCCATCCTCGGCTACGTGAAAATGCACACCGGCGTCGATTGGGCGGCACCTTATGGCACACCAATTTTCGCGACCGGCAACGGCGTCGTCGAAAAAGCAGAATGGGAAGGCGGCTACGGCAAGTATGTCCGTATCAAGCACAACAACGGCTATGAAACCGCGTACGGTCACATGTCGGCCTTCGCCAAGGGCCTCGAACCAGGCAAGCGCGTCCGGCAAGGGCAGGTGATCGGCTTTGTCGGTTCGACCGGCCGCTCCACCGGAGCGCACGTGCACTATGAAATTCTCGTTAACGACCGCTTCGTCGATCCGATGCGCGTCAGGCTTCCGCGGGGGCGATCACTGGACGGCACGATCCTGGCCGGCTTTGAGAAGGAACGCGACCGGCTCGAGGCGATGATGAATAGCCGCGGCGCCGTTGCCAGGGTATCGGATGCCGCAGGCTCACCTGCCCTACCGCTGCCTCGGCAGGTCTCCAACCGCTAGATCTTTTCGCTTCTGACGCGGATTAGACGCGTGGCTTCTATGATTGCGATCTGACGCGTTGTCTTCGCGCGAACCGGCATCCACTTCGCTCGAAACGCCCTAGTCGGAACAAGCCTGGTTGGTTCGCCGAGAGTAAAGGCAGGCAAAAATCTCTCAGCGCGGAGAAAATCCGCAGCTTGATCCAGCATACGATCAGGTAGAGACAATCCAGATTCGAGCATATCGATAATAGCTGCATGGAACGTCCATCCGGTCAGAGTGTGTGCCTTTCTTCCAGACGAACGGCGATGGCTCGAGCCGACATTCCAGGTAAGTTTTTTGAGCAGGGTTGGCTCGGTCCGCTTCCGATGGACATGCGACCTGTTCAACGTCTTGCGCCGTTCGGCAAGATCCGAGCATGACCGACCATCGCAAGCTGCTGCGTGCCCTCTTCGACGCGAGTGTCGCCGCCGCGCATCCTGACAACATTCTCGAGGCACATCTGCCACCCGCGCCGGAAGGCCGCGTGATCTGCCTCGCCGCCGGCAAAGCCGCCGCTGCCATGGCCGCAGTGGTGGAACGACACTATCTCGACGCTGCCGGTCTTGATCCCGCCCGGCTGACCGGCCTCGCCACCACACGTTACGGCCATAGCGTGCCGACGCGTCGAATCAAGGTGATCGAGGCCGGCCATCCCGTGCCCGATGAAGCGGGTTGGCGCAGCGCCGGCGTCAGTCTGACCCTCGCGAGTACCGCGACAGCCGACGATCTGCTGCTGGTATTGCTTTCGGGCGGCGGCTCGGCGAACTGGATTGCGCCTGTGAATGGCGTGTCGTTCGCTCAGAAGCAGCAGCTCAACCATGCCCTGCTCCGCTCCGGCGCCCCGATCGGCGAAGTCAACACGGTGCGCAAGCACTTGTCGCGGATCAAGGGCGGGCGGCTTGCGCGCACGGGCAGGCGCGCCGAGATCGTCACGCTGGCGATATCGGACGTGCCGCGCGATGAGCCGACGGCCATTGCCTCCGGCCCGACGGTGCCGGACCCAACCACGCTGGCTGACGCCCGCGCGTTGGTCGCAAAATACAAAATCGTATGCGACGATGCTGTTGGCCGCGCCCTCAACGATCCCGCCAACGAAAGCTGCAAGCCCGGCGACGCCGCCTTCGCCCGCACCCGTTTCGAGATCGTCGCACGGCCAAGAACTTCGCTCGACGCCGCCGTGAGACTTGCACGCGATGCCGGCTTTGAGGTGCTCGACCTCGGCGCGAATCTCGAAGGAGAAGCTCGCGACGTTGCAGTGGAGCACGCGAAACTAGCGCTGAAGGCGCGAGCCGACGGCCGCAAGCTCGCCATCCTGTCGGGCGGCGAATTCACCGTAACGGTTCGCGGCAACGGGCGCGGCGGCCCCAATCAGGAATATGCGCTGTCGCTTGCATCACAGCTTAAGGACGCGCGGGGCATTTCCGCGCTGGCGGCCGACACCGATGGCGCCGACGGTGGAGCGGGCGATGCCTCCGATCCCGCCGGCGCCGTGATCGATGCCCGCACGTACGGGGCGATGCGCGCGCAGAACCTCGATCCCGCCGTCTATCTCGCCAACAACGACGCCACCGGCTTCTTCGCAGCCAGCGGTGACCTGCTATTCACCGGACCGACGCTCACCAACGTCAACGACATACGGGTGATTCTGGTGGATGCCGTCTGATTGGCGCGCTCTCACTGCGGGAGTAGCTTAACCCGAGCGGGATAAGGAAGGTCCGTAGCGGCTTTCCGTCCGCATCTCACCTCTCAAAATTCTGGAATCTATCACGTGCGTGATTTTGGATCGCTTCGACCCGGAATCATGATCGAGCTGCTGTTCAGGCGGCAGCATCGTGCTCCTGACAGATCGCGCCCCCATCAGAATCGGAGAGCGCTTCATCGAGTAAATTGCAATGATGCGGCGAGGCGCTGCCCGGTTTGGCATTGTGGCGGAAATGCCTGCATGTGCGGCAGACTCCGAAAGCCCGTCCGTCGTTCCTCGCGATCGTTGCCGACAGGATGCCCTGTAACGTCGCGAGCAACTCGCCAGCATCGCCGCCCGTGGCGGCCGTAATGTCGTCCGCCAGCCGCCGCAGCGGATCATCCCTCAATACGGCCTCGCCGCGCCGGGTCAGCGCCAATTCGACCGAGCGGCCGTCGCGCCGGCTGGACTGCCGCGACGCCAACCCCTTCTGCTCCAGCGCAATCAGGGTTTGTGAAATGGTCCCTCGAGTCGAGCCAACGTAACCGGCAAGCGCCGCCGGCGTGCGCGAGAAACGATTAGCCCGTGACAAGTAGCGCAACGCCTCCCACTGCGCAGGATTGAGCTCCGCGATGTTTCCGCCGCTGCGGGTCAGCCGATCCAGGCGGTCAATCAGATAAGCCGCTTCAAGGGCTTTGGATAATAACATAGTAGCGACTCGCTATTTTTAGTTGACACTCCGATCGTCGATCAGACATATAGTATCGACTCGATATTAACAACTGGAGTTCTCTATGTTCGCCTCCATGCCCAAGCTCTCCACGAGAACGTTAGCTTTCATCTTGCTGCAAGGTACGCTGTCAACCTCCGCTTTCGCCCACGATATCCATTCTAAACCAGATGCGGCGGTGCCCCCGGCGTTCGACGTCACCAGCGCCTCCGCCTCGACCGACGGCCGGCTTGCCACCTTCGCCATGGAGGTCAGCGGCGATGCCGGTTCGCTGAAACCGCAAAAGGTCGGAAAGCTCGCCGGCGCCAAAGTCGACGCCTACGTCTGGCCGACCAAGCTCGATCCCGCGACGGTCGGCTTTGCTAAAGGTTCCGGCATCCTGGCGCTCGCCATTACCGCACATCCGGACTTTGACGACACACCGCTGTTCGACGAAAACGGCGATGGCGATCCGACCAATGACGGCGCGGGCTGGCATTCGCACTGGGTAGTACTAGCCAGCGACAAGGGCTGCGCCGGCGGCCTCAAGGTGCTGGACATTTCGCCGGGGCAGGATCTATTGCCGGCCACCGCGCCCGGCCTGCCTCTCGCGTTGGACAGCCCAGGCATGAGCCCCGTTCTCAAAGGACAAACGGTGCGTATTACCGTGCCAGTCAAGGGAGCGGAGAACGTCAACTTTGATGCCGTCGCCGCGCATCTGCAGGTCAACGAAGCCGGAAAGGCCCCGCTTCTTTGCGTCACCGGCACCTACAAGGTCGCTTCCGGCAATCTCACATTGCCGGGCATCATCACCAGGGAAAAGAAATAGGCGTTTGAGCTGCGCGACCGTTATGCCGGTACCAGCGCAGCCTCCTCGTCGTCGGCCAGGTCGTCGAGCGGCACGAACGTGCTGAGCGGCTTTGTTGACAACGTAATGGGCTTGCGCTGGCCGTGCTGCGACGGAGCATGGGGTTGCCGTGCGTTGCGTGACAGCGCGAACAGCGTGGAACCGACGCGGCCACCGACTGCGACCAGATCGCGCTCGGTGCAGCTTGAAGCGATTGACAAAGCCAGTGCGTGCAGATGGCTCCGGTGGTAGCAGAACAGTGCCAGCATCGCTCGTACATCCGGAGCGACGCTGGCAATGAGCTGAGGCAACCCATGCTCGCTGGCGCGATACATGGCGCCCAACAGATCATCCTTGACTGGGCAGATGTCGTTCTCGAAAGCGTCGGCGCTAGAGCACATGCGCAACTCTCCTCAAGTCCTGAGGATGCAACACAATTCCCTAACGAGAAGTTAACCACGCCCGCAAAGTCAGGCCGGGGAGACTTGCATTCCGGTTCCGAATCAAACCGGGCCACGATTCGCGATTCGCAGGTGCCGTCGCCAGATCACGTATTTCAGGTCACGCGTTGAATGCCATGACGATCGCCAGACCGAATCCGGTGAGATGATGCAGTGTCTGATCGACGCCTATCAGCGTCCAGAACCACGGGTGCTGATATGTCACGTCGAAGGCGGAGACACAGATACCCTTGGCGCGATCCACGACGATATGAATCGCGAAATCGATAAAGGCGATGAACCAGAAGCGTGGCGCGATAAGCAGAATCAGCACTAGCGCCAACACGAGATGCACGAGACAGTGCGAGAGCAGCGGCAGCGCCCAGCCGGTCTTTTGATCCTTGCCGACCGCCATCCAGGAATTCTGCAACACGAAATCGGCCAACACATGCTTGATGGTCAGCACGACCATCCAGCCAACAAGCGGACCCACTGCGATCGACGACGACAACGAAGGAAGTATCACGCAGACGCCCCTGCTAATGTCCGGTTTTTGAAGTTCGCATATTCATGAACGAGGCAAGCTGTGCGAGCGTTCTGCGCATCGAGCGGCTCAAGCACCTTCATTATGCCATCTCTGGACCGGGATACACCGCTCAATCGACCCTCCGGGTGTCGGCACCGGCCCGCTCCCTTATCCCCGCGATGACACGCTTCAACGATTCCTGCTGAGGATCACGATCCACGGCCGCCCGCGCCTCGGCTATTGAGACACCCAGATCAGAGCAGCACATCGCACCGTCGAAGGTCGGTTTGACAAGATGGTCGATAATCAGATTCCAGTTACGCAGATTCTGAGCGTAATCATCCCCGTATCCCTGCACCATTTCGGCCGTCGCAACCACCGCGGCGACTGCGGCAGGCTGCTTTGCCAGGCTGCGATCGATCATATGCAGCCAGCGCTCGACCCAAACGCGCTCATTGGCATAACGGAGAGATGACAGCCGCCATCGCCTGAGCGACGTCTTGATTCTGAGGGATCTAACCCCCAATCCACTCGCTGCACTGAACCGCATGGTGACCGGCAGGTGTCGCCACCCGAGGCGGTCAAGCAGCGAGAATACAGGATCGGCTCCCCGTTTTGGGAGCACGGACACCAGCTCATCGAGACGTAGCTTGCGAATATCAGACGGAACATGCAGACCCATTCGGAATTCAGCAAGCTTGAGCTGCGCCATGCGGATAGGATCATCATAAGCCATACGCACGGCCATCAGACGCGCGATATCGGCAAACACTTTATCATCAACATTGCGCCGGCCGATAAACCGCCGAAGCCGGGCGACATACAACTGCGCGTAACCTGCTCCTTGATATTCGACCAGGTGTTTCACGCCATCGACCGCCACACGCCTCGCTTCTTCAGGCATGTCCGCCGGCAGCGTCGGAATGAGATGGTTGTTCTCGCCTGAAACAGTCGCGAACATCGAACGGATGGCGGGAAGAACGTCTGCGGCTTTGCTTCTGCCGAAATTCATGCGAGCTTAGGCGTCATGACCGCGGGCGCCGCATGTTCAGCGAGCCGCTCTTCGAGCCTGCCAATGTTCTGAAACAGCCGCGCGCTGGCCAGCCGCAGGAAATAGAAACCGAATTCCGGATTCTGGACGTAAAGCTCCTCGACTTGGCGATAGCTCACGCTGAGCACCGTACCGCTCTCGATGCACTCCAGCGATTGGGTGCGCTCGTTGTAAGGAGACAGCATGCCGAGCTCACCAACTATTGCGCCAACCGGAAGCTCAATGCCGGACTCCACCAGACGGTAGCGGCCGCTGACGATGTAGAACATCGTCTCCGCCTTTTCGTTCTTATAGAACAGCATTTCTCCGGTCTTGCACTTGCGCTTGGTCATAAAGGGCTTCAGCCAGTCCATCGATAGATCGCTGTTGACGGACTTCTTCACCTCGCGCACGAGCAGAAGCATCTGGTGCAAGCGATAGCCGTTGAGACAGAACAGTCCTGCGTGAAGCCCCAATTGCAGGAAATTGTGGAGCGGAAGCGCAGTGATCATCAGCATGAGATTGGCCAGCATGCCGAAAGCACGGAGCGGGATCATGGTCCGCATGGTGCAGGTGGCGACCACAAAGAACGAAGCGGCCACCCCGCCGACGGTCCCGAAATGTTCGGCTAAATGTGATATGTCCATGGCAATCCAGCCAAAATTCCTGACGTGATGAGAAGCGTAGCGAACTATAGGGAAGACAGCGGAAGTTATACCGAATTCTATCCAATATCCCGGCAAAAAACGCGCGCTGGGGGAGAGCGGCCTTTGTCCATGAGCGTGGAGCTTGATCACCGCCAGGCGTGCTCGCAACTGGCAGGGCTGGACTAGACGCATCCTGTTGCGGACGTTCCGCAGACCGGAAACGGATCACATCAGCTTGTCTCGAAAGCATCGAGCCTCGAGGACGGTTGGGTCAATTCCCTTGCGGAAGAAAGATTGTATGCTAGCCGGCCGTGCCTTTAAGCTAAGCTGCCTGCAGACATCTGCCCCGGCGAATTTCAGCGGTGCCGGCGTGACATTGCAGTGGGGGCCGGATGGCCAAGTGGATCGAGGAATTCCGGCGCGGGTGGCAGGGAATCTCCGAGCCTCCGGCGGTTCTGGGTTTCGGCCTCACGGCCGTCTGCCTGATGCTCGCCACCGCGTTCCGCTTCGGCATCTCGCTGCTGCGAACGGACGTACCTTACAGCATCTATCTTCCCGGCGTTTTTGTCGCAGCCGCGTTCGGCGGAGAGCGAGCCGGAATTGCCGCCGCGATTGGCGGCGCAGCTCTCGGCGTGATGCTGAATTTCGGCGAGGCGCCACAGGTTATGGCCGCGGCAATACTTATGGCGATCTATTTTGTCGTCGCGGCGCTCATCATCCTGGGGGTGCGACGCCATCGTTCTCTCGTCGTCCATCACCGCGAACTCACGACCGAACTCGAAAAGGAACAGCGCTATCGCGAACTCGTGGTGGAAGAACTGCGCCACCGCCTCAAGAACAAACTCGCCACTATTCATGCGGTGAGCAGACAGGCGCTTCACGATTATCCGGCGGCCCGGGCCAAGATCGACGGCTGCTTCGGCGCGCTGGCAACAGCCGATGACCTGATCGCACGCACCGACGAACGTGGCTGCGATATCATCGATCTGCTACGCTCGGAGCTCGGCCCCTACGGCCACGTCCGGTTTACGCTGAACGGCGGTCCCCTCTTTCTGCCGACGAAGCTCGCGGTCAGTTTGGCGCTGATGTTTCATGAACTCGCCACCAACGCCGCCAAATACGGCGCGTTCTCCACGCCCCATGGCCTGCTCCATGTGTCTTGGACTGTAACCAACGGCCTGCTGTCAATCGTCTGGGACGAATCAGGCGGGCCTATGATCACTGCGCAGGGCAAGCCGGGGTTTGGAACGCAGCTCCTGAATGCCGGTCTACGGGCGTTCGACGGGAAAGCGGAGATCGCATTCCTCGGCACAGGGCTGCACTGCATGATGCAATGCCGGATCGATCCGCCACCGGCCGATAAGAAAAGCGGAAGTTTATCCGGGCGGTAATTCTTGCAGCGCGACGGGGTCGGTGGAGCGCAGATGCAGGAGTTGATCGCCACACATCTTCAGCATAGGTATCTCGGCATCCGATCGCGACGACCCGCATGTTGGCTCGCCAAGGTATGGCCAGAAAAACGCCACGGCCGCCCGCCCACTTGCTCAAACTTGCCGCGTGGGGGACGGGAACGCAATGCAGGGCTCTCGGTTCTCATTGATGTTGCACTGCGACGTGCACAGCTTGATGACCTCGACAAGGAGTTTCACATGCGAAAGTACATTCTGTCGATGGCTGCCGCGGTTTCCCTCGGCGCGGCCACTCCGGCGATGGCCTATGACTCCGGTAGTCTTCTCTCGATGCAAGAGGCGCTTGGCGTCGCGTTTGAAGTCGGTATTACCGCTGTCTCTGACGCGGAGTTCGCCGGTCATGAGTGGCAGATCGAAGGCCGCGACGCAGCCGACCGGTATATGGAAGTCGACGTCGATGCCACGACGGGCGCGGTGCTCAACGTCGACCGATAAACACGATTAGATCGGCAAGGCCACGAATGTCCCGAGGTTGTGCACCGCGCCAGCACTCGCCGCCCCGGCGAATAACTTTGTTATTTGCCGGGCTGAACGTCCACGGGCTGCACGCGGGGCGCCACCAAGATCGGTCCGTATCGGAGCGCGAATAGGCCGAAGCTGCCGATCCACAATGCAGCCGAAACCTCGATCAACATCGCTGACGATCCACTATCCCAAGCTGCCACCCGGGCGATGGCGGCGAGTATCACGAGCAGGTAGATCAAGGCGGTGATCCGATCCGATGTGAGGGCGCGTCCGGTGTGGCCGAGTGAAACGCGGGTCATGACACCAAGCGTCATCGTTCCGATGGCGCCGGCGGTCAGCGCGTGGATTGCCGCGGCCTGAGGCACATGATCGGTCAGCATCGAAACGCCCAGCAAAGCCGCCCCGACGATGACCCACAGATATCCGGTGTGAAGAACGGTCAATAGCGGCTCGGCCCTGGCGGCCATGCCGCGCCAGCGGCCGAGCCGCCAAAGATTGAGCGCAGCGCCAAGAAGCAACAGCCACCCGAAAGGCCAGATCTCGGGAAAAATCGCCCATCCGATCATCCCCGCATGGAGTGTTACAAGTGCGAGGCTATCGATGTGTCCGTGTTCGGGCGGAAGGCGGGGCGCATTTTTCTTGACGAGCCAGTTACGCGTGAAGCTAGGGACGATCCGACCGCCGACGACCGAGATCAGGACGATGATCGCGGTCAGCGCCAGGCGCCATCCCAGACCCGCGGGTACCGAAAAACCTGCGAGTTCCAGATACATCAGAAGGTCTGCGACGCCGAGCACGGCAAGTGGGACCGGCATGACCATGTTGCGCCAGTTGCGGCCCACAATGATTTCGCGAGCGACAACCCCGCAAAGCACGAATGGGAAAGCAAGGTCGACTGCCGCAGCCAGCCCGAGCGGGATCGACGTTGAAACGAGACACGTAACGCGACCCGCGAGCCACAACAGCGCCAGTGCGGCGAGCGGCAGACCGCTGATCGGAGCACGGCCGGTCCAGTTCGGAATCGCGGTGAGCAGAAAACCGGCGATCACAGCCAGGACGAACCCGAACAGCATTTCATGGATATGCCATGTGAGGGGATCGAAGCGGCTGGGCAGCGTGAGCCCCATTGCGATCATGGCGATCCATCCGGCAAGCGCCACCGCCGACCAGACGCCAGCCATCAGGAAGAACGGTCTGAAGCCGATCGTCCAGATCGCAAACGGCCTCGCTCTTGCATTCTCCACTTCCGACATGGCCATGCGCCATCCTCCCATGGTTTCGCGCGACCATATCAGCAAGTGCGGCGTTTAGTGCGCGGTCTGGATGGTATCCTCGATGCTAGCGCATGAGATGGGCACAACTTGCACGCTCAGGTTTTGAGTCGGAAAAACCGTAATATCACCGCAGACGATGCTCGGATTAGCCCGGGTTGCAGCTTCGCCAGTTCGACAAAATCGCGAACAATTCATCGCGCGAAAACGGTTTCGAAAGTCTGGGCCGACCCGAGTATTCCGCTGGAAAGGCTTTGTCGCCGCTATAGCCGGTCACGAAAGCAAACGGAATCTTCAACACGGCCAGCCGATTGGCGACTGCAAAACTTTTATCTTCCGAAAGACCCACGTCAAGAAGCACGAAGTCGGGAGCACGTTCTGCGATCATGGCCAGCGCCTGCGCCACATTTGAAGCAGTCCGGGCTGACGTCACGCCAAACTCCGCAATGGTCTGCTCAACGTCGATCGCGATAATGACATCGTCCTCAACGATCAACACGTCGCGAGGGATGCCGGCTGGCTTTGAAGCCGGATCATCGGGAACAACGGTATCCATAACTTCCACGAAGTGTCCGTCCGAACGCCACGGCAACGAACTCGGCTGGAACCCGACCTGATCGGTTCCCGCATGGAACTGACCATAGCGGTAAAGCTTTGTCTGTTCACTTCTGCACATAACTTAATACGCGCTTGCGTTAGGAAGCGCTAAAAAGAAAGGCGCAGCATGGCGGCACAGGACACGAACCAGCAGGACCGACCGTACAACAACCTTCTGCGTCGGCTAAGCGACACCGATTTCACACTGATCAAGTCCAGTCTCGAAACCGTCAGCAGTCAAAACGACGACCTGCTCTATAATCCGGGAGACGATGTCGAAACCGTCCATTTTCCCTGCGGATCCAGTCTCGCGTCCTATCTCGTCCCCAACGAGGATGGCCGCGATGTCGAAACCATTCTGGTCGGACGGGAGGGGGCGGTCGGCGGCATCGTTAGTCACGGCCATCTGCCAGCCTATACACGCATTATGGTCAAGGTCGGCGGGCCATTCGTGCGGTTACGGGTTGCGAAACTGGAAGCCGCAAAAACAAAATCCCCCACTCTGCAAGATCTCTTCGCGCGTTATGCCGACTGCATGCTGGCGCAGGTCTTTCAAGCCACCGCCTGCAACGCCATCCATTCGATCGAGCAGCGCACGGCCAAGTGGATCCTCTCGGCGATGGAGCGTACCGGCAGCGATCTCGTACCACTTACCCACGAGCAGTTATCGACCATGCTGGGTGTCGGGCGCAGCTATACCAGCCGCGTGATCCAGACCTTCAAGATTGAAGGCGTTCTGGCGACCCGGCGAGGCGCCATTCTGGTATGCGACCGGGCAGCCTTGGCTACTCGCGCCTGTCTCTGCAACGACGCCGTAAGGAACCATTTTGAAGAGGTTTTGCGTGGCGTTTACCCGACCGAAGCACCAAAGCGGTTCCCGTCATCTGCAAAATGAGTTCGCCAAACGGCAAACGACGCATTGTTTTTTGAGGATTTCCGGCTATATAGCGTCGCAGCGAAAGCGCCGGAGCCGCAATGTGGCTGTTCGCACCTAGTATTCGGCATTTCAGACAAGAAGTGGCAATGACCTGGCCGGAAGCGACGAATCCCTGACCGCTTTTGCCGCGTGAATCGATCACGCCGCGCCCTTCTCGTGACCTTATCCCCGTAAATAAGACCGCCGCCCAAAACCGGGGCGATGCGCGGTTTTCTTGATGAAGAAGAATCAACCCATGAATCTCCGCAACGTCGCGATTATCGCTCACGTCGACCATGGCAAGACCACTCTCGTGGATCGTCTGCTCCAGCAGTCCGGCACTTACCGCGACAATCAGCGTGTGGTCGAGCGCGCCATGGATTCCAACGACCTGGAACGCGAACGTGGCATCACCATCCTCGCCAAGGCCGCCTCGGTGCAATGGAACGACATCCGCATCAATATCGTAGACACGCCCGGCCACGCGGATTTCGGCGGTGAAGTTGAGCGCATCCTCAACATGGTGGATGGCGCCTTGGTGCTGGTGGATGCGGCCGAGGGTCCTTTGCCGCAGACCAAGTTCGTGGTCTCCAAAGCACTGAAGGTCGGGCTGAAGCCGATCGTCGTCATCAACAAGGTAGATCGCCCGGACGCCCGTCCGACCGAGGTCATCAACGAGGTGTTCGATCTGTTTGCGGCGCTCGAGGCCAGCGACGAGCAGCTCGACTTTCCGATCCTCTACGGCTCGGCAAAGCAGGGCTGGATGGCAGATAGCGCAGAGGGACCCCAGGATGCCGGCATGCAACCGCTGTTCGACTTGATCGTGCGGCATGTCCCACCGCCGCAGGTGGAGGACGGACCTTTCCGCATGATCGGGACGATCATCGAGGCCAATCCCTATCTAGGCCGTGTCATCACCGGCCGAATCTCCTCGGGCATGATCAAGCCGAACCAGAGCATCAAGGTGCTGGCGCGGGACGGGAAACTGATCGAGCAGGGCCGCATCTCGAAAATCCTCGCCTTCCGCGGTCTTGAGCGCACGCCGCTCGAGGAAGCAACGGCTGGTGACATCGTCGCCATCGCAGGATTGACCAAGGGCACGGTAGCCGACACCTTTTGCGATCCCGCTGTCGAGGAGCCGCTTCCCGCGCAGCCGATCGATCCGCCGACTGTCTCCATGACCTTCATGGTCAACAATTCGCCGCTGGCTGGCACCGAGGGCAGCAAGGTGACGAGTCGCATGATCCGGGATCGATTGCTGCGTGAGGCTGAAGGCAATGTCGCACTACGTGTGACGGAGGCTGCGGACAAAGATTCGATGGAGGTATCTGGCCGCGGCGAATTGCAGCTCGCGATCCTGATTGAGACCATGCGGCGCGAGGGATTCGAGCTATCGGTATCGCGGCCGCGCGTGGTGCTGAAAAAGGACGAGGCGAGCGGCGAATGGCAGGAGCCGATCGAGGAGGTCGTGGTCGACGTCGACGAGGAGCATTCCGGCGTCGTGGTGCAGAAGATGAGCGAGCGCAAAGCCGAAATGACGGAGATGAAGCCGTCAGGCGGCAACCGGCTACGGTTGGTTTTCTACGCACCGACGCGCGGCCTGATCGGCTATCAGGGCGAACTTCTCACCGACACCCGCGGGACGGCGATCATGAACCGGCTGTTCCACGGCTACGCGCCCTACAAAGGCGACATTCAAGGCCGCCGCAACGGGGTGCTGATTTCCAACGAACAGGGCGAAGCCGTGGCCTACGCGATGTTCAAGCTGGAGGATCGTGGCCCGATGATGATCGAGCCCGGCTGGAAGGTCTATCGCGGCATGATCGTCGGTGAGCACACTCGCGATAACGACCTCGAGATCAACGTGCTGAAGGGCAAGCAGCTCACCAACATCCGCACCACATCGAAGGATGAGGCGGTGCGGCTGACACCGCCGATTAAGATGACTTTGGAAAAGGCGCTGGCCTATATCGAGGACGACGAACTCGTCGAAGTAACGCCGAAGTCGATACGCCTGCGCAAGAAGCATCTCGATCCCAACGAGCGCAAGCGCGCCGAGAAGACCAAGGAGATGGTGGCGTAAATATCAGGCGCCGAAGTTTCGCTGTCTGCAACGAGTCTGCGGCGACAGCTGCGGAGACACACATCTATCGCATGATTGTCTGCGATCTGCCTCCCGGTGAAATGGAATGAGCGAAGCGTCTGCCAATAATATTCCGCTGGACGACGTAAGAGCGTTGATCGTTCAGGCAAGCGCCTTGATCTTCGATGTCGACGGGACGCTCGCCGAAACGGAGGAGGCTCATCGCAAGGCCTTCAATACCGCATTCGCCGAAGCTGGCCTTGATTGGTGCTGGGACCGCACCCTCTACAAGGACTTGCTGCGAGTGACAGGTGGAAAGGAACGTATCCGCGCATTCGACGCGTCGCGAAATGGAGCTTCTCCACAGCTGTCGGATCGCGAGATCGCGGAATTACATCAAGCAAAAACCAGGCTATACGCCGAATTGGTAACCAATGGCGGCTGTTCGCTTCGGCCGGGCATTCACGCCCTGTTATCCGCGGCACGAAAGCGCGCGCAGCCTCTGGCGATTGCGACCACGACCTCGCGCGACAATATCGATGCGTTGCTAACAGTCTCGCTGGGCAAGGACTGGGCACAGTGGTTTGTGGCTATTGTCGCCGGAGACGAGGTGCGTAACAAGAAGCCTGCACCGGACGTCTATCTCAAGGTTCTTTCCCAACTGGACCTGCCGGGATCGCAATGCCTTGCTATCGAAGATTCCGGCAATGGTCTCGCTTCGGCATCGGCCGCGGGAATTCCTGTCCTGATTTCACGCAGCGCTTATTTCAGCGACGATGACTTTTCAGGCGCGGCTCTTACGATCGATGACTTCACTCACATTTCAGACATGCCTGAAAATAAATCGGATATGTGATCGGAGAGATTCTCTCGTCGATGATTTTAGAACGAATAAAAAAAGCGCATTCACCAGAACGACTCTTTTTCAGAACGACTCTTCTTTCAAATCCATCAAAATTATTTCCATTCATGGTCTCAGCCAGTCCGGCCGGAACAGCCTTCGTCTGACCATTCCACCTTGGGCGGCGATATAGATTTGCGGGAGCGTCGGGCGGCTTTAGGCCATTCCGACGCCGAGCGTCCTCTCCAGACGTTTCGTCGGGCAGCCGCCGATGATGGGGATTCCTTGAGGTCGAGAAGCTGACGCATTTGCGGCAGGCATACCCGCTCCGCGTCGAAATGCTCGACGACAAATTGCCGGGCAGCCTCTCTGATGGCGTAAAACCGATCGGGTTCCTGAAGCGCCTCAACGACCCGCGCAGCCACTTCATCGACCGCGAAAAAAGGAACCAGCAGGCCGTTGTCTCCGGAACTGATGACTTCACGCACAGGCGGGGTATCCGACCCTATCACCAGGCAGCCGGCGCTCATCGCTTCCAGCGCAGACCACGACAGCACGAAGGGATACGTCAGATAGACATGCGCAGATGACACCTGAAGTGCCGCAATAAAAGTGCTGTACGGAACTCCGCCCATGAAATGAACGCGCGACATGTCGATCCGATCGCGCACCTCCTGCAGAAAAATCGACTTCCAATTGCTGCCCGCCGGCGGAGGAAGGCCATACGACAATCCATCCCTGCCGATAATGACAATCTGTGCGTTGGGCCGCCGCCTCAATATTTCCGGAAGCGCGCGCATGAAGATATGGTAACCCCTAAGCGGCTCCAGGTTACGCACGACAAATGTCACGATTTCATCCGAGCGGCCGACTTGACGGCCGTTTGGAAGCATCAGACGCGCCTGGGGATCAGGTCGCACGCGCGATGTATCGATCCCCTCGTGAATAACTTCGATCTTGCTTTGATAATGCCTTGGAAAAGTCGACTGCTGCCAATTTGTCGGCGAAATTCCGACATCGCAATCAGCTAATGCAAGCAAGGTCGTCGCGTTCTTGAGCTGCAACCCGATATGGCCATCCAGGCCCGAGATTGGGAATTCCGGATCGAAGCCGATGTCGCGACCTTCGGCGCCGTAGAAGAACTCGCAATAGACCACTTGCCGCGCCTTGGGAAACATGGTGCGCAACGGCAGCGTTTCGCCCCATCCGGGATGGGCAAGGATGACATCCGGCGTAAATCCCGATGTCGCCAGTGTTGAAAGGCTGTAAAGCACCTGCTCAGCGCGACGACATTCAAGATCGAAACGTCTGGCAAACGGATGCGTGCCCGAAACGTCAGCGTCATGCAGAGCATATTTAATCAACTTGACCGAAGGCATCGGCTGCGCATTCGATGCACCAATCGCGGCGAGTTCAAATCCTGACTCACTCGCTAACGCCGCCGCGAGATTTCGGTACTGCGCCGGGAAATTATTATGCACGAATAAAATTTTCATCGGCGTGATATCTCTGGTCAGGATCGCGCTAAAGCATGCGTATCGCTACTTAGAAAGGCTTTCCATCTCCGGTCCCTTCTCATCGTCGATGCCTTCGAGACAATCTCGTCTAAATGTTTGCACGTTGACAAGTTCCAAATGACTCGAGGCTTGTTCATTCAGCTTTCACTTCCGTCTGACATCTTCCTGCCCTAAAAGTCGTCGAATAGTCGAGACCGGATGGACACGGATAACGAAGTCGCCGTATCACCCATAAATATGGCTAGCGCGGGACATTCGCGATGAGGCTCAAATTTACACAACATGTTTCCGATTATCTTCCGCAGATTCCGCACCCGGATTTGAGCAGCGTTGAGGATATTCCGGATTCCGTCGACAGCATCGCTGACTCCATCATACTGCTGAAAGACGAGAACGACAGATTGCGCAAGATGGCCGCATCGCTGAGTGTGGAGGCTGAGGACATCCGGCGATCTCTTTCGCCTACGAAATCGACGACCTTGTTGGCCTGATCATTTACTGGAGCCATGTGCTCACCACGACTGCCACTAGGAACATGATTCGCATCGGTATCTCGGAGAGAAACTGATGTATTCCGGCCGTTTCGTTTTCTCAGAGGGACGGCAATCGCGGGATCGACAACTTGAGAACGGAAATGACGTCTATAGTGGTTGCGTCGCGGTTTTGATCGTCTGCCCGCTGATTTCACGATAGCGGGTTTTCTAAGACAGCCGGTGGTGCATGACGAATTGGCACAATTGAGGGAGATGGCTGGTGGATTTGTTTCGGGGGATGACGAACGAGACTGAGCAACAAAAAAAACTGAGTCTCGACCGCGGACTTTTCTTCATCAATTACAAAAGCGCCGACGACTCCGTCTCGCCACCTCGCGTAATCGTCGCGCCGGCCGAGGGGCATGAGCGGCGCATGGAGATCATTCTGCATCCAGACGCGACCGAGCCGATTTTATACAGTCCCAATTCTGGACTGGTCGTGCGGATTAACACACCCGCGACTTTGCAGGTTCAGGTCCGGCCGACAAGACCTGGAGGATCACAA
This sequence comes from Nitrobacter sp. MLSD-S21, assembly GCF_058809865.1. Lineage (NCBI taxonomy): Bacteria > Pseudomonadati > Pseudomonadota > Alphaproteobacteria > Hyphomicrobiales > Nitrobacteraceae > Nitrobacter > Nitrobacter sp. MLSD-S21. Next base: position 298,927 of record NZ_JBXASZ010000002.1, read on the forward strand.
TCTGCCATCGTGCGCGTCGAACAGATCCAGGCCGGACGAATTCCCGACGCGGCAAGTCCAGGCAACGGCGTGGGGCTGCATGTTGCAACGGAAGGTCTGAAGGTGCTCGGCCACGTTGCAGGCCGCGGCGACATTGTCGTCGGTCCGGATGCGTGGATCGCTGGTCCGGCCGCGCCGTCTCGCGTGGAAGGCGTGGCGCTGGAATGGCCGGACAAACCTGCGAGCATCGATATACGTTACGCGGTCCAGTTCGCCAACGGTCAGACTGGCAGCGGCAAGATGGTGCCGCTCGGCACCTATGCAGGCACGCGCGGCCGGGCCCTGCCCCTTACTGGCGTGGTTCTCGAGATGAGCGGCACCGATGAACTGAAGTTTGTGGCCGAGGCAGGTTTTTTAAATGCGCCCACTCTCCGCGCAGTTGGCAAGCGCGTGGTTTTATCGGGTCCGACCAGCCGCGAACCCCTGGTCGGCATTCGCATCGGGATCGAGCGTAGTGCGCCTGCGGAGGTGGTTGCAACGTCTGCAATACCACGCAAGTCTGCCGGTTCAGCACGAGTGCGGGTCTTCCGCAGCCAGCAGCGTCAGGCGGGCGCCGCCAGATAGAAGCCGATCATCGCTTTTCGGATTGCGCGCTGGAGGCCGGCTGCGGATTTGAAGCTCCGGCCAAGCGCCAACTTGTCAGGACACCGGCAGATGGTTCTCGGTCCCGTCACTGACAATCAGGACCGTGCTGCATATTCCTCGTATGTCATGCTCGAACGCATGGCCGCGCAAGCGTTAACGGCTAAGGACTATTTTGCTGCATTCAAATACGCGGACAGACGTTGCCGGGTCGATCCATCATCGGCTGCACATTGCTTCGTTCTCCGCGCGGAGGCGAACTGGAGACTCGAACGCAAGGAAGCGGCCATGGCTGATCTCGCCGAAGCGCTCCTCGTCGATCCATCCGATCTTGCCGCCAACCGCAGAATGTTTGCCTGGGCCACCGACGATCGACGGCGCACCGCAGCCGCCGATCTGATCGGCCGCGACAGCAATCCGGCAGTCCTGCGCCTTGCCATTGAGGAACTCCGACAAGCGGGGTATCGGCATTGGGCTGCCTATTCGGTATTTGACAACCACGTGACCGGCTGGATCGCGTGGACCACAGCGAACGCCGTAGAAGTGAGCGTGGGGGTCGAAAACGGCGCACTGATCAGCCAGCTCGAGCCCGACCCGTTTCACCCCTTGGCCAGCGTGGACGTTCAGGCAGCAGCGTTCCTGGTTCGGCGTCCAACGTCGCGAGCGCCTCAGACGCTGACGCTGACATGCGACGGCGAGATCTTCCGGGTTCGACGGCTGGCTCCCAACCTGTCTTCACCACCTGACCTGCCAAGCCAAGCGTGCCGCTCAACCGCGTCCCGATCCGACACCTCGCCACCCACCGTTATCGTTCCGGTTTACCGGGACGTAGCGGCGACGCTGGACTGTTTTGACAGTCTCATCAAAGCACGCGCATCGAATACGACCGGGAAACTTTCTTTTCGTATCCTGGCAATCGACGATACCAGCCCTGAACCGGAGTTGCGGCGCTATCTCAGCGAGCTTGCCGCCCGAGGGACGATCGATCTCCTCGTGAACGAGAGCAATCTCGGCTTCGTCGGCGCGATCAATCGCGCGCTGGAGAACGTACTGGCGGGCGACGTCGTTCTGCTCAATTCGGACACCATTGTGCCGCCGGACTTCGTTGAGAGACTGGCGGACGTAGCGCGTTCCACACCGGATATTGGAACAGTCACTCCCTTGTCGAACAACGGTGACATTTTTTCGTTTCCAGTACCGAACAATGTCAATCCGATGCAAAGCTATGAAGGAATTCTTGAGATCAACCGGATCGCGAGCATCGCCAATGCCGGTGATGTCACCGACGTGCCGAGCGGCATTGGCTTTTGTCTCTATGTCACGCGCGACTGTCTCAAGGCCATTGGCGCGCTATCGGAAAACTTCGAACGAGGCTATCTTGAGGACGTCGATCTCTGCTTGCGCGCCCGCGGCAAGGGTTTTCGTAACGTCTGCGCGCCGTCAGTCTATGTCGGGCATCACGGCTCGAAATCCTTCCAGCACGAAAAGCGACGTTTGGTGCTTCGCAATCTGGAGGTGCTTGACCAGCGATTTCCCGATTATCGGCGGGAATGTCGCGCATTCGAGATCGCTGATCCGTTGCGACCGGCGCGTGCGAAGCTCGACCGGGCGTTAACATGGCCCTGCCAGCCGTCCGTTCTGATTCTCGGCAATCGACGGAGATTTGCCGTTGCTGAGGAGCGGGCACGCCACCTCGGCGAGCGTGGCGAGCGTGCGATTTTCCTGTCGCGCGAACGGGATGTCATTCATGTCAGAGCCGCAGATGGGAGCAGCCCACAAGCCATTCAGTTGAATGTCGGCACTGAGACAGGCGCCACCGAGGCAGCTGCCATCATCACACGGCTGCACCCCGAGCGCGTCGAAGTTTTCGAGCCGAACCCATTACCTCAGCTGATTGATCTGATACGGAAACTTGGTCTTCCCATCCATCCGTGGCTTACGGCAGGGACCTTGAGCGAAGCGATCACGTCGCTTCCCGATGAGACTCAGCTTTTTGTTCCCGGAAAGAACGCCCAGGCGTTTGCGAAGGCTCGCTGGCCCGAACGCAAAATCGTCCTTCAGGATTGGCCGACCCGCCCGCTGACCGTGGAGCCGATCCATGGCGCGAGTCGATCGGTTGCCATCGTGCCGTCCGAGCCATCCCCCGCATCCTTCCGCTTGATACGACGTTTGGTCGATGACTTGCGACGGTCGATCGTTGTTGCCGGCGTGACCTGTGACGATGAGCGTCTGATGTCCTGCACGAATGTCTTCGTTACTGGCAGGATCGCAGCCAGTGAGATCGGCGATGTGCTGGCGCCACATAACCCTGGCTGGCTGTTGACGGATTTTGACGAACCGGCATTCGGCCATCCTCTGATCGAGACTGCAAGACGAGCCTCGATACCTGTCGCATACCGCGACTGGTCAGCCGGATCGGTCAAACCGCGAAAGGGCGATCTTGCCATCCCGGCAAACGCGGACGAGGAGGAATTTATCGATGCCGTTATCGCGTGGGCCGGACTGTCCTAGACATGACGCGTGTCATCCGGGCTCGCAAGGCACAGATCACCAAGCCAAAGCTGATCAGCCGGCTCGCACTCGGCGACGACGGTACCGTGTCCGGTTTCGTGTTCGATCCGGATGCGCCGGAACACCGCTTCACGATCGAAATCCTCCTCGACGGCCTAGTGCTGAAGACTGCTTACGCCGCCGCGTTCGCGCCGGAATGCTCTGAGCTAGACCGAAGTAACACTTGCGGATTCGCTGTGAGCATTGACATCGAACTGCTCCATGCCGCGCGTCATCTTTCGGCGCGACTCGCCAATCTCGGAACTCCCGTCGGCAATCCCATAGACCTTGAGAATGACACGACGTTTCGAGCCGATCTTCGCCCGACCTGCAAGCTGCGCTGGTTGGGCGGCCTGCACTTCCAAGGGTGGATCGATAGCGAGATCGTCGTCACTCTGGAAGCAATCGTCGACGGGGAGTCCGTCGCGCAGGTCCGCGCCACGGCCTGGACGCACATCGGTGGCGATGCCGAAGGAGGTGCGTCCCGCAACGTTCGCGCATTCGATTTCCACGTCCCGCAACGTCTCGCCGACGGAAGAGTCCATCGAATCCTGCTGCGGAAAGAGGATGGCGAACAAATTCCGGCAGCAGCCACCTTTGTGGCGTTTCCCGACGGCCTAGCCGGAATGATTGATGTCATCGGCGGCTATGCCGCTGAGCGGTTGCGCGGTAAACTTTATGACCGGCTTATTCCAGCCTCGCTGCCGTTGCATGACTATGCCGACTGGCGCGAGCGCTTTCCGTTACCGGAGCCTCAGCCAAGCCCGCTTCGGCTGGCTGTCGTGATCGCTGGAAGCTCCGGCACCCAACAGACGCTCGCCAGCCTCGAAGCGCAAAGCCACGAGAATTGGACCGCTGGCGCAATCGACGGCCAGCCGCTGTCGATCGATAGCGACGCCATGCTGGAGTTTCTCGAGGACGCCGCACCCGATGCGGACTACATCGTCGCGACCATGGCGGGCGTGTCGCTGGAACGAACCGCTCTTGCACGCATCGCGGCTGCGTTCGACTCCCATCCTGATGCATTAGCTTTGTACGGTGACCTTGACTTTCTCACTGACGACGGTCGCCTCTGGCCGCTTGCTTTTCCAGCGTTCGATTACGAAAGGTTGCTGGAACAAGGCTATTGCGCCCACCTGTTCGCAGTCCGGCGTAAGGCATTATTTGCGGCCATCGAGACGGCGCGGCCGAATAACCTCTACCGCCTTTTCAACAGCCTGCTGGATCAAATCGGTCCTCTGCGAACAGATATCCTTCACTTGCCGGGGGCATTGGCGACCATGCCAAAGCTCGACCGAACCACAGCTGGTGCGCTGCTGTCCGCGGCAAGCCAGTCGCACCTGCGGGCGCGCGGAATCCATGCAAACGTGACCCAGCGGACCGGCAATTTTTTTCCGGCGGTTCGAATCAAACGACCGCTCTCCAAACAGCGCGTGACGGTGATCATCCCGACGCGCGACCGCGTTTCTCTCCTGCGACGTTGCCTTGAGACCATCGCGCCTGCCGTTGAACGCTGCCACGCCGATATCCTTGTTGTCGACAACGACAGCGCGCAGCCGCAGACTATTGACTTTCTTTCCGATCTGTCACGACGCGGCATTCGAACATTGCGGATCGAGGGGCCGTTCAATTTCGCACGGCTCAACAATCAGGCCGCCGCAACGCTCGACAGCGACATCTTGTGCCTGCTCAACAATGACATCGAGGCGAGTTCCGATGACTGGCTCGAGGAGATGCTCACGCGTCTTGGCGAGCCGGACGTCGGCGCGGTCGGCGCGCTGCTGACCTGGCCCGGTGACGTCGTCCAGCACGGTGGCGTGGTGTTGGGCATGAACTTTTCGGTTGCGCATGCCTTTACGGACCGGTTCAGCGATGACCCGGGCTTTCTCGATCAGCTTCTTGTGGCGCACGAATGCAGCGCAGTGACCGCGGCTTGCCTTGTAACCCGACGAAACGACTATCTCGCCGTCGGCGGAATGGACGAGGACCGCTTCGCGGTGGCGCTCAACGATGTCGACTATTGCCTGCGGCTGCGCGAGGTCGGCAAGCGCATCGTCTTGACACCATACGCGAAACTGATTCACGCAGAGTCCGCCAGCCGGGGTAGCGATCATCGCGCCGACCGGCGAAGCCGGTTCGAACACGAACTCAATCTGCTTCGTGCGCGCTGGGGCGAACGGCTGAACGACGACCCGGCTTACAATCCGCAATTGTCACGCGACGGTGTCCCCTATAGCGGCCTGGCATGGCCGCCGGGGCGACGAACTCCCCGATACAATCGTCCGCCGGTCGCACACGATCTGCCGTTGGGATTCTGACGCAACGCCGGAAGCTGATTCAAGAAATCGAAATACACTCCAGGGTTAATCCTTTCGAGCATGATCTTATCCAAAACCAGGTCCGCCTTTTTGGGCGCGGCGCTGAGGCCGGGATCATGCTCTCATTGCCAAGACCGCCTGCTCGCCTTGACGTGTCACAAGGCTGTCGAGTTCCGCCGATAGCGCTTCCTGCCAAGTTGGCAGGGCCAACCCGAAACGATCTCGCAATTGCGACAGGTCGAGCCTGGAATTACCAGGTCGCTTGGCTTTGGTCGGGAAATCGGCCGTGGCTATCGGGGTGATCCTTTCCACCAAAAGCTTCACACCGCGAGACTTCAATCCATCGACGATGGCAGTAGCAAAGCCGTGCCAACTCGTTTCGCCGGCACAGGTGAGATTGACCACACCGCCGTGGCGCGCGAACAACCCGCTCACGTTCGATGCATTCGAGAGCACGATGTTAGAAATGACACTAGCGATCGCGCTTGCCGTGGTCGGAGCGCCGGTCTGATCGGCGACAATGCGCAATTCCTCGCGTTCACCAGCCAGCCGCGCGATGGTCCGCAGAAAATTGGCGCCGGTCGCTGCGTAGACCCAGGAGGTGCGTGCAATCAGATGTGGCCCACCGGCTGCCTGGATGGCGAGATCGCCGGCGAGTTTACTCCCACCATAGACCGAGAGCGGGCCGGCGGGACTGTCCTCGCGCCACGGCTTGTTGCCCGAGCCATCGAAAACATAGTCGGTCGAGAAATGGATCAACGGCACACGATGCCTTGCCGACCATTCCGCGATCGCCGCGGGCGCTTTGGCGTTGATAAGGAAAGCGAGTTCACGCTCGTCCTCTGCGCGATCCACCGCGGTATAGGCTGCGGGATTGACAATGAGATCAGGCTTGAATCCGTCGAGCGCCCCGGCAAGCGTTTCGGGCTTCGAAAGGTCGAACGCGCTGCGCGACGGCGCAATGACCGTACCACCTTTGTCCAGCAACGGCCGAAGCGCCCCGCCGACCTGACCGCTGGTCCCCGTCAATAATATCCGCATCAGACTTGCCCATAGCGAGGAAGGTTCTTGATCTCCGCGAGCAGCGGCGCATCCGCATCCTTGGCTGACAAGGACGGCGTTTCCACGCCCCAGTCGATGCCGATTGCAGGATCGTTCCAGCGGATCGAGACCTCGTCCTTCGGACTGTAGAGATCGTCGCATTTATAGAAGAAGTCGGCGGTCTCGGAGAGAACGACAAAGCCGTGCGCGAAACCGCGGGGAACCCAGAGCTGCCGCCTGTTTTCTTCGCTCAGCTCAACGGCCACGTGGCGGCCGAAATTCGGACTGCCAACGCGGACGTCGACGGCGACATCCAGGACCTTGCCGCGGAGCACCGTCACCAGCTTCCCTTGCGGAAAAGGGTTTTGCAGATGCAACCCGCGCAGCACGCCCCGAGCAGAGCGGGACAGATTGTCCTGGACGAACGGACAAGTGACTCCGTGCTCGGAGTAACGGGGAAATTGATACGTCTCGAGAAAAAAGCCGCGCTGGTCTCCGAACAGCCTGGGCTCGATGACCACTGCGTCGGGAACTTCGGTCCGAATAACATTCATTTCGCGTCACTTTATATTTGTTAACGTATGATACCTCCGCATTGATAACAAACTTGCACGCTTAACACTATATGTTATGTTATCAGCGATTAAATGAGAGGGGCCATGAAAGGCATCATTCTTGCCGGGGGGACGGGTTCCCGCCTCTACCCAGTGACGACGGTCGTTTCCAAGCAGCTCCTGCCCGTCTTTGACAAGCCAATGATCTACTATCCGCTGTCCACGCTGATGCTGGGCGGCATTCGCGAGATTCTGATCATTTCGACACCGCAGGACGGGCCGTTGTTTCATCGGCTACTCGGCGACGGCAGCGAAATCGGCATGCGCTTTGCCTATGCGACGCAGGAAACTCCGCGCGGGCTGGCGGACGCCTTCATCGTCGGCCGCGATTTTATCGGCTCCGACTCCGTCGCGCTCGTATTGGGCGACAACATTTTCTACGGCCATGGGTTGCCCCAACTGCTGTCGGCCGCGTCCTCCCGCAACAAGGGCGCCACTGTGTTCGGCTATGTCGTGAACACCCCTGAACAATACGGGGTCGTTGAGCTCGACGATACCGGACGAGCGCGCTCGATCGAAGAGAAGCCGAAGCAGCCGAAATCCAACGTGGCCGTGACCGGGCTGTATTTTTATGACAACGACGTTGTCGAAATTGCAGCTGGAATCAAGCCGTCTGCGCGCGGCGAGATCGAGATCACGGACGTCAACAACGCCTATCTTGAGCGCGGCGATCTGTACGTCGAGGTTCTCGGGCGCGGCTTCGCCTGGCTCGACACCGGAACCCATTCCTCGCTGGTCGAGGCCAGCCACTTTGTCCAGATCCTGGAGCAGCGACAGGGCTTACGCATCGCTTGCCCCGAGGAAATCGCGCTGCGGCAAGGCTACATCTCGCTTCCGGCATTTGAGAAGGCTGCCGAGAAGAACGGGAAAAGCAGCTACGGCGAATATCTGAGATCCGTTGCCATTTCATACCAGTGTTAATTTCGCGGAGGCGATCGATTATGCGCTTTAAGGCTTCGACCATTTTTGTCACAGGCGGCGCGGGGTTCATCGGTTCGGCGGTAGTTCGTCACCTCCTGCACAATACGCACGCTCGCGTGGTCAACATCGATAAATGCACCTACGCAGCGAACCTCGACTCACTGCCTGGTACGAACGAGAACCTGAATTATGCCTTCGAGAAGCAATGCATCTGCGACGGCCTCGGGCTGCGTCATCTTTTCGAGAAATATCGACCAGACGCCGTAATGAACCTCGCCGCCGAGAGTCATGTAGACCGCTCAATCGACGGCCCAACTGAGTTCATCCAGACCAACATCGTCGGTACATTCACTCTGCTGCAGGAAACCTTGCGTTATTGGCGTTCGCTGTCGCCCGATAAGCAAAAGAAATTCCGCTTCCTGCACGTCTCAACCGACGAGGTATTCGGCTCGCTCGGCGACGATGGCTTTTTCACGGAGGCCACCGCCTACGCGCCGAACTCACCATACTCGGCTAGCAAAGCATCTTCCGACCATCTGGTGCGCGCGTGGCGCGAAACCTATGAGTTGCCCACGCTGGTCACCAATTGCTCGAATAATTACGGCCCCTATCACTTTCCTGAAAAGCTGATCCCGCACATGATCATCAAGGGCCTCGCCGGCGAGCCGCTGCCTGTTTATGGCGACGGCGAGAACATTCGAGACTGGCTCTATGTCAATGATCACGCGAAGGCGCTCTCACTGACCCTCGAGCACGGCGCTGTCGGCGAAACTTACAATGTCGGCGGGCGTAACGAGCGCACTAACCTGCATGTCGTCGAGAGCATCTGTGACCTGCTCGACGAGATCCTGCCGGGTGCGGCACGGCATCGTGACCTCATCACTTTCGTCGCCGACCGCCCCGGCCACGATCGGCGCTACGCCATCGACGCATCCAAGCTTGAGCGCGAACTCGGTTGGCTCGCGGAGGAGAACTTTGAGAGTGGGATTGAGAAGACGGTGCGTTGGTATGTCGACGAACAACCGTGGTGGCGGGCGATCCTGGAGCGAGGCTACACAGCAAAGCGCGTGGGACTCAGGCAGTAGCCTGCCGATGGCTCGATCGAAAACCCGCTCTGTGATCGGAAATCGGAGTCCATAATACCATGCGCATCGTGATGATCGGCGCCGGCTATGTGGGCCTGGTATCGGCAGCCTGCTTCGCAGATTTCGGTCATGACGTGACCTGCGTCGACAAGGATTCCAACAAGATCGCAGCACTGAACCAGTACAGGATTCCGATTTTTGAACCCGATCTCGACAAACTCGTCGAGTCCGGCATCAATTCGGGCCGGCTGAGATTCGGGGTCGATCTCTCCGATATAAGCAACGCCGATGCCGTATTTATCGCGGTCGGAACGCCGTCACGACGCGGAGATGGGCATGCAGACTTGAGCTACGTGCATGCCGCTGCTCGCGAAATAGCTGGTCTTCTGGAGGGTTTCACGCTTATCGTCACGAAATCGACGGTGCCTGTCGGAACAGGCGACGAGGTCGAGCGGATCATTCAGGAGACAAATCCAGCGGCCGACTTCGCCGTCGTTGCGAACCCGGAGTTCCTGCGGGAGGGCGCGGCAATCCGTGACTTCCAGCATCCGGATCGCATCGTGGTCGGAACCGAGGACGAGCGCGCCAGGAAAGTGATGGGCCGGATCTACCGCCCGCTTTATCTCAACCAGGCGCCCATCCTCTATACCAGCCGACGGACCGCTGAATTGATCAAGTACGCCGCCAACGCCTTTCTCGCGACCAAGATCACCTTCATCAACGAGATTGCGGATCTTGCGGAACGCGTCGGAGCCAACGTGCAGGACGTTGCGCGGGGCATCGGGCTCGACAATCGCATCGGCGCCAAGTTTCTTCATGCTGGACCGGGCTATGGCGGCTCGTGCTTTCCGAAGGACACTCGCGCGTTATCGAAAACCGCGCTCGATTTTGGCGTGCAGCTTCGCGTCGTCGAGGCCACCCTGACCGTGAACGAGATCCGCAAACGTACGATGTCGCGAAAGGTAGCCGGCGCGCTCGACCATGATATTCGCGGAAAGACGATCGCCGTACTGGGCCTGACCTTCAAACCCGACACCGATGACATGCGTGAAGCGCCGTCGATCGCACTGATTGCCGGTCTGCTCGATTTCGGCGCCAAGGTAAGAGCGCACGATCCCGTCGGCATGGAGCAGGCGAAGAAAGAGCTCTCCGATATCGAATACTGCGACGACCCCTACGCCTGCGCCCGCGGCGCCGACGCGCTGGTGATCGTGACCGAGTGGCGGCAGTTCCGCGCGCTGGACCTCGAACGGATCAGAACCGACATGGCCACGCCGATTATCGTGGATTTGCGAAACATCTACAGGCCGGAAGACGTACGATCGGCAGGATTCAAGTATGAAAGCATTGGTCGCCAATAAGACGAACATTTCGGGGAGCGACACCTTGCTGACCCCCTGCATGGCCGCAACCGACACGAAGCAACAGTTGTTGCCGAGGATGTCTTCAGATGAGGCGGCTTTGTTTCTGTCGTTTGTCAGAAACAGCCGCATCTACGTGGAATTTGGAACCGGCGGAAGCACTGCCGTCGCATCAAGGCATGTTCAGAGTTCGATACTTTCTGTTGATTCTTCCCGGGAATGGCTCGATCAGGTCAAGACCGCATGCGCCTCGAGTCAAACAAAGCCAGAGCTGATTTTTGTCGATATCGGTCCGACTGGCGAATGGGGATTTCCGACTGACGCCTCCACGAAATCGCGCTGGCCGGACTATCACTCGGCCATCTGGAAAATGCCGCATAGCGCGGCTGCGGATCTCTATTTCGTCGACGGTCGTTTCAGGGTCGCGTGCTTCGCGCAGATCGTATTGCACTGTAGTCCGAATGCGATTATCGGCATTCACGATTTCACTTCACGTCCAAAGTATCATTGCGTCAGGGAGATCGCACGCGAGATTGCAACTGCCGGCGATATCTCGTTCTTCCGCCCTCTTCCGGAAAAAAGAATTGCAGAGGCCCTCCTCCAATCATTTCATGCCGAGCCGGCCTAACAGCTATTCCGGCTCTGATGGAATCAATAGCTTTTCGTTGACGCGTTTTCTTCACGCGAACCGGAATTCACTCCGCTCGAAAACGCTATAGCTAAACAGCCTCGGTGCCCGCGCCGCAACCGGCGAATTCGGACCAGAACTGAATTCGCATACAGCGCGTACTGTGCGTTACATCTGCATCGTAACTTTCAGCGATGAGCCAGTTTCTTGAGCTCAGGCAGGAATTTCAGGATCGTCAGATCCTCGACGTCATTGCGGTCGCGGAGCGTGAAGAACTCCATCGCCCGTATGCGCTCGGGGTCACCTTCCGCCAAAGGCCTCCCCCGCTCCCGCTTCTTCAAAAGCTGCTGTCGAGATTTCGTATAGTAGTGATTGATGGCCAGCTTCTTGCGCTTCGGAACCGAGCACCGGCCGCCGATCGGGAAAACGGGGGCGCCGTCCTCCTGGACGTAACATCCCAATACCAGCGACTGATGGGGGTGAAGATAGGCCACGATCGCATCGGGGCGCACGATCGACTTCATCACATAATGATCCGGAAAATCATCAGGAGCCCGTCGCGTAAACGACTCGATGCAGAGGCCTTGTGGTTTTGCCTCGTGACCATTGGAACCGAAATTCAGCCATTGAACCGCGACAGCCGGCGCCGAGGGAATATCGTCCAGAACATCCCTGATGCTGTTACCCTCGACGGGATAAAGAAACTCGTCGGCATCGATAAACGCGCACCATTCGGAGCTATTCCGATAGCTGTCGATTGCGTGATGAAAGGCGCGTATTTGTCCAAACTCACCTTTCACATGGTGGTAGGTGATCATGTCCGGCCAAGGAAAGGATTCAATTATCGCTCGCGTTTCGTCGGTACTTTCGTTGTCGTACAAATAGAAATGATCAACACCGACCAGCTTGTGGAGATGCAGCCACTCAAGCAGATCGTCCGCTTCGTTCTTGATCGCACAAACAACAGATAATCTGTGCTTCTTGCGGCTCACGCCGGCATACAGCTTCTTGGCCTCCATGACTCGGAGAAGGCCAGCGAATTCCCGGCGGAGATTCTCGCTCGAGGGAGCAGCCGCCAAGGCGGCAAGATAGGTATCTTGCGCCGCTTGGGCCGAACCCATGTTCAAATGGGTTACGGCAAGTCGATGCAGGATACGGGAATCGGACGGCAGTTCTCTCGCGAGACGCGTCAGAATCTCTCGTGCTCGCGCAAAATCGCACGCCTGCATCAGCACCGCAGCTCTCGCGAACTGATACTCGCTGTACCCGCTAAACTGCTCTTCCAGCTCCTTGACCGACTGCATCAGTTCTTCCGGATTCGGATTGGCAATCCGGCCGGAAAAGAACTCTTTCAATCTTGGTTCGATCTCGTTGGCCGTGAGCGCATCGACGTCCAGGTCCAAGCCGAATTTTGTCAGTGTCGCAGTTTCCATTCCCACCCTGTCGCGCTCCAGGCTTGTTCAAAAACCCTGACACCGGCTCCCAATTCCGGCGAAGCCGACTTTGATTTGCCGGATTGCGGCATGATCTTAACAGATCAGAGCAGTGTTCAATTCACGTGTGAAGCCTATTCTAGATTTTTGTAAGGTCTTTTCGAGGAAAATCAACAGATCAGTTAACGAATACCGCTGTGCAGTGTTATGGTTGAATGAACGAGCCTGACACTCACTACAGACGGAAGGCGTTCGCGCATGTTGACCCGACGCACGATTGTCGCTTCGCTGGCGGCAAGCCTGGTTCCGCCTATCACGCCGATCTTCCGGCGCAAGAGTTTCGCCGCAACGGCGATGAAACCCCGACCTTTGGTGGGAGCAATCCGCTGGGATGCCTGGTATTCGCCGGGTTCGGCGCCGACTGAAGCAGTCGAGAACTCGCTATCGCCCGAGAAATATCGTTGGCGAGCGCCATTTTTCGCCAAAAGCTCCGCCCACGATCCGAAGCCTTTTTCTTTCCCTCCCATCACGCCAGAGGAAATGGACAAGGAGATAAGTCAAGCCGTCTTCGCCGGCCTCGATTACTGGGCCTTCGTTGCCTACGGATCAAACCATCCGATGTCGAAGGCGCTCTATCAGTTCAGAGCCAGCGCGGCGAGTGATAGCCTCAGATATTGTCTATTTACCGAACTTGACCGGTGGGGGTCACGCAACAAGCCGACAACCTTGCCTCAAGAGCATATCGGTCTCATGGCGGACAGGAATTACCTGCGAGTCTCGGGTGACCGACCTTTATATTTTCTGGGTTTCATCGCGCCGGCCTCCATAGAACGAAACTGGAAAGGAGTCGCGGGTCTGAAAGAGCAAATCGAAAAGTTTAGAAGTAGCGCAACCGAGGCGGGGTTGGCTAATCCCTACATCGTGCTGGCCGGAGATCAGAATTTCTTGATGCGGGAAGCTAAACATATCGGCGGGGATGCGACCGGATCATACGCGCTCACGATAGGGAATGGCCGAGGATCTTTTGCCGAGCTTACGCGAGTTGCTGAGCGAGGCTGGAACGAACTCAGTAATGGTCACCTGCCTGTGGTGCCGACCGTGATGACGGGATGGGATCGCCGCCCTCGCATTGAACATCCTGTCCCATGGGAAAAAAAACAGAAACCAGGAGAAGGCATAGAGAACTTCTTCACAGCGCCGACGAAGAAAGAGCTCGCCGATCATCTGGAACGCGCTCTCGGTTGGGTCACCGCTCTACCATTGAGTGAGCAGGCCCCCGTCGTGCTGATCTATGCCTGGAACGAGAACGATGAAGGCGGCTGGCTGATGCCGACGCTGCCTTGTCAGACAGACCGTCTTGATGCGCTGCGTCAAGTTCTCAAGAAGACAGCCGTCCCGAGCCGCAAGCCTAAACTCTGCTAAGCTGTTTCAACTGGGTTGAAATCTCTCGAGTCTTTTCACTTCGGACAGACCTAGATGCCTGGCTTTATGGTTTTGATCTGACGCGTTTTCTTCACGCGAACCGTTATCTACTTCGCTCGAAAAGCGCTCTAACATGTTGCTTTGGATTCATTCAGCCCGAGATCATCATCGCCACTTGAGCGGCATCGTCCATTCGTTCCAGTCCACGGTCCGATGGTCAGGATGGTAAGGAGCATACAGCTGCTTTAACCAATAGCTGAAGTTCGGATGTAGCTTGATAAAACTGTAGAAGGCATCTCCGAAGTTTATGGGGCTCAGACAAGCTCTGTTGATCGGTCGTTGAGCTATCGCGTTTGTGCAGTACGACGACATGCAAGCCCTTGTTTCGCGTTCGGCCACCTTGCTCAAGCTTCGAAAACTATTCGTCGAATGGAGCCGATACATATAGCGATCCGATTCGACATATTTGGGCTCGACTACCGTTACGGCACGTAGCGCGAACTCCCAGTCATGGCAGTATTTCAGATCGGACAGCAACCCGATTTTCCTTAGCAATTCCCGGCTCAATACGAAGTTGCCGCTTGAGGCAGCGACCTGTGAATCCAAAAATATCCAGGATAACGGAGAACCCGTTATTCGGCCGCGATCAATGGCGTATCGAAGGCTCGTCGGAAATTGATAGGTTGTTATCGGCCTGCCGCGTTCATCGATTGGCTCAACGGCCGAAAAGCCGAAAAACAGCTTTTCTCTCTCATATTGGCTCGCAAATATCCGGATACGATCTTTCGAAAATGCATCATCCGAATTCAGGAGGAAGATCATGTCTCCCTTCGCGAGAGACAACGCCCTGTTCCAGGTGCCGGGCGCTCCGAGGTTGAGAGGATTCTTCAGGAGCGAGCAAGATGCGAAGCGCTTGGCAAAGGATCTTTTTTTGAGAACGCGTTGCGCGATTTCGAAGCTCTTATCAGGCGAGTGATCGTCGACGATAATGAGCTCAACGTCGGGGAAGTTCTGTCGATAGACAGTCTCCAGGCATTCTTCGATATACGCTTCATGCTTGTAGCAAGCGATGACGACGCTGGCCAACATGCGGATTCCCCAGCTCAGCGTCGAACAATGATCGAATGATTCGATCTGATGAGCGCACGACTCCCCTCACCTACCTCCAGAACCGCGATCTGGTACTCTCCTTCAGGAAGATCGTGGACGAGAAAGGAGAGCTGGAAACCAAAATAGCAATCACTGCTCTTCGTTCTCATATATTCCTTGACGTCAAACCGCTCATGCCAGTCCACGACCAGACAATAACCGTCTCGGTCCGGCATTTCGGAGGCCGTGGAGAGAAGGATGAGGAAGGCAATCCTGTGTTTGCTTGCCTCAAAGGAACCGCCCGCACAAACCCATCCTCGCACGAGCACGACCGATCGCGGGTCCACCACCACCCGTTCGTTCGTTTGAGAATTAATGTTTTCGACGACCAACAACGATTCCGCCGGATTTTCCGATGCGCCCTCGGCCTCAACCGGAATCCCGCTTCGCATATGTTGCAGGCCGGAATAGATCATCTCCGATCGATGAATGTTAGCGAGCAATTGAACGTGGGTACTCGCCTCCTTCATCGCTTGCTCGAGCTCTTGCCGACTCAGGCAGTCCAGCAAATCCGGATTCGAACGGACCTGAGCCGAGATTGGTTCGGACGATGCCACCCTTCTCACTGCCTCCAGAAACGCCCGACCGTACCGCGAGTCCGGTTCCAGGTGAGCTCCCTCGGCCCATTCATTCCAGGAGTTGATGAAAACAATCGGCTCCGCAAACGGGCCCTTTCTTGCTCTCCCTGCAGCATCCCGCAGCCATACCTCGAACGCCTCCGGACTCGATCTGTTGAAGATGTGTCCGCGTGAACCTTTGCGGGGCGTGTTATCCCAGCGCGGCATGACGGCCGGAAAGCAGGGAAAATCGTAGGTCTTACCCAGAGACGAGCGCACGGCATCAACATAGTCGTAAACTTTTCCGGTGAAGTTCGCCGGCGCGCCCAGCTCGGACAGCGGCTGCTCCGTCGTCGAGACGGTGTGCGGAGGAAACTCAACTGCCGCATCGCAGTTCACGTCGCGTGGATCAAACTCTCCGAACGTCATGGCGTTACAGATCAGAATTTCCCCGATACCTAGTTCCTTCGCTCTTGCGCGCCATGTTTCAAACAGCCTCTGCCTGTCCGGCAACAGCGAGGGCCGATAGATCAGGATGATCTTGCGACCATCTACCGTGATATAGCGTTCATCGAGCAGGAGCTCCGCCATATCGTCGATAAAGCGAACGTCATCTTCCAACGCGTGATTCTGTCCGAGCAGGAGCTCGGCATCCGAACCGTCCCAGCGGCGCGACCAGTTCTCATTCGCCCAGCAAATGCAGAACGGCAGGTCTGGCTCTCCATCCTCCAGAAGAAGCTGCAATGGCCGTTCGAGCAGCCTGCGACCCTGGAACCAGTAAACGTAGTAACAGAAGCCATGGATGCCGTAGCGGCGAGCCAGCTCGGCCTGTTGCCGGCGGGTCTCCGTCAATCTCACGTCATAAAAGCCCAGATCTGCCGGCAGCCAGGGAGACTGATGTGCAGGAAACTGAGGGCGCATACGTGCGATATTGGTCCATTCGGTGAATCCGGGTCCCCACCATCTGTCATTCTCCTCGAACGAGTGGAACTGCGGGAGATAGAAACAAACATGACGCACCTGCTTGCCGGCGGGATCCGGATCAGGTGTGATAGGCCTGTTGTTATTGGGAATCAGCAGGTCGGTATAATCGGAGGGCGAAAATCCGAGCGCGACGACCAGGTCATCGGGCGCGATGGCGTCAAAGAGCGGGATCTCGAAAAACTCTCCATCATCTAGACGAACGCGAAGATAGATCTGTGTCTGGTCCGGGTCCGCCAATGTGTTTCTGAGCGCGCGCGCCAGACGTCGACGCGCGACAGGGTTCGCCAGATCGATACGAAATCCGGGACGGCCGATTGCCATTCCCGAGCCGATTCCGGCGGGAGCCGCGCGGTCCGTTCTCGTCTCCTCGATCGCGTGGGGACCGACAAAGAGAGAAAGAGAAACAGATACCGTGGGCGAGCGCGTATCGACGATCCAGCCAGAAATTTCCCGGCCCGAATGCTCCAGTATTGCCCCGCGCAGGCGCGCGCCTGACTCCAGATCGCTGAGATCGGGATCCAGAAACGAGCTTTGAAGAATTTCCTCATGTGGAATAGGACTGGCGACGGGTCGCGTATTCTTCGCATTCCTAACATCGCGCTCCGCAATCTTGTTCATCGTACCCGGGTCTCCTGACAGCCCTGACCTGTTAGACTCATGATCTCGCATCACGCGCGGGCGAGGCCTGAAGACAAGCCACTCATATTCCGCCGGCGAGATCTTGCGTGAAGAAGGATGGTCCCGCTTTCAATCCTCAAGATCGAACCTGATCGCGAGCGATGCTCAGCCATCGACCGTTGTCACGCCGACCGCATCCAGACGACGCCGGGCACCTTCATGGTTTTGATTCGCTGCCCGGCGATACCATTGCACCGCCGCGTCCTGATCTTTCGTAACGCCGCTTCCCGCCATCAACGCGTCGCCGAGCGCAAACTGCGCTTCCGCCATATCCTGCTGAGCTGCTCTTTCGAACCATTCAACTGCCTTCCCGGGATCGGCCTCGCAGCCTTGCCCTTTTCCAAGCATCACCGCGAGGTTGAACTGCGCAACCTTGTGTCCCTGTCGCGCGGCGGCTTCGTACCACTGCGCCCCTTGCGCAATATCCTGGGCTAAGCCAGCGCCGGTGCAATACAACACGGCGAGTTGAAACTGCGCGCCGGCGTGGCCTGCATGCGCGGCCTTCGTCATCCAGGACGCCGCAGCCTTCGCATCGCTCATACCGTTTGGATCGAGATGAAGAAGCCCAAGGGCATATTGCGCATCGACATGCCCCGCGCCGGCGGCACGCGCGAACCATGTGACAGCAGCTTCGACGTCTGCGTCCCCTCCAAACTTTCCCATATGCAATACGCCGAGTTGGAATGCCGCCGGCGCGTGATCTGCCTCAGCCGCCTCGATCAATAGCGCGCAAGCCTGCTCAAGCTGCTCGGTCGAACCGTCCTGATGGAGCAGGAAAAGCGCATAGGCTGTCTTGGCGTCCGGGTCCCCACCCACAGCGGCCTTGCTGAGCCACTCTTTCGCCCGTTTCTGATCGCGCGGAACCCCATTGCCTGCCGAATAAAGTCTTCCGAGTTGCAATTGCGCGGCGTTGATGCCGCCTTCGGACGCGCGCTCAAACCATTCAATCGCGCTTTCCACGTTACGTTCGACGCCGGAGCCGTTGAGGTAGAAGATGGCGATGTTGAAAGCGGCAGTCGCGTGACCATTGCGGGCTGCGCGCTCAAACCATCTTGCGGCCTGACGGATATTCGGGCCGACACCGGTTCCGGTCGCATAGAAACGACCCATGAAGAACTGCGCCTGCACATCGTCCCGTTCGGCGGCCTTCTCATACCAGACCGCGGCCTCCCGCAGATCGGGCGCGAAACCTGCTGCGCCGTGCGAATAGAATTCCGCCAACGCCTGAACCGCCGGATAGTAGTCCTTGCGCGCCGCCTTGCGCAGCGCGGTTTCGGCCCTGTCGATATCCTTCGCAACACCATGGCCCTTCAAGCGCAACAGGCCGATGTTATAGAGCGCGATGACATCGTCGTGCATGGCCGCGCCCTGGAACAGGCGGGCCGCTTCCGCAGGGTTCTCCGGCATCCCCGTGCCCTTCAGGTTCATGAACGCGAGCGCAACCTGCGCTCTTACATGATCCTGCCCGGCCGCGTTGCGATACCAGGCTGCCGCCTGTTCGAAATCGACGGGAACCCCTTTGCCTTGGAAATAGATATCGCCAAGAGCGAATTCTGCCGCGGCGCAGTTCTGCTCGGCCGCAACTCCATACCATGCGAACGCTATCTGGAGATTCTTCTCGCAGCCGAGCCCCTCGCTATACATGTTGCCAAGGACCGTCTGCGCCTCGGCTTTGCCTCTTTCCGCCGCGACCGATATCCAATGGAAAGCAGCGTCAATATTCCGCTCAACACTCGTTCCATGCGGAAACACAAGCTGGTGAATATTCGACGCCTTGTCGCCGAGACGTACGGCCGAGGATTGGCGCCATGTTTCGTGGCGATGCGGACCCAGCAGCGGCTTTTCCCCCTGTAGAAAGATCAGGCCGAGCTGAAACTGCGCTTCGACGTTGCCGAGCCGCGCTGCACGCTCATACCAGATGGCGGCATCGGGTACGCTCCTGACGACCCCTTCGCCTTTTACATAAAGCATTCCTATCCGGTAGGCGGCCTCGGCCTCGCCTGTCTCCGACGCCAGCTTCCAGTGCTTGATCGATTCAAGATACTGGCCACGCTCATACGCAGCCATTCCACACTCAAAAGCACCAGCTCGAGAAGATGCAGAAGCGGGGCGCAACCACTGTAAAAGCGATCTAGATGAAAGCATCATGGTTCACGCATCGCCTCGTGGAAGCTCTTCAACATTCCGCCGAGCAGATACATCGCGACCGAGCGGGTTCCGACATTGACGTCCCCCTGAAGGGTCATGCCGGGAATCAGACGAAAATTACTCGGCACGTCCTTGAAATCGGAGGTGTCAACCGAGCACCGCGCCTTGTAATAAGTATAGTTGAGTGGCTTGCCGTCATCGTCCGTGGTGAACGCGCCCTCGCTAATCCAACGCACCTTTCCGCTCGCCGTACCATGCTCCGCCGCATTGAAGGCATCGACCTTCATGGTGCAGGGATCGCCAGCCTGAACGAACCCAATATCGCGAGAAGCGATCCTGATTTCCGCTTCAAGCTTGATGTCGATCGGCATGAGCGTGATGAAGGGATCTCCCGGCTTGAGGACCGAACCGACCGAGAGCCTTGCCATCGTCAGCACCACCGAGGGTTCGGCAGCCGTCCAGCGCACGAGATTCTGGTGCTTGAGCGCTTTCTCATAGGTCGCCCTTGCTTCATCGAGCTTGTTGCGCGTCGTCACCAGATCCTGACTCAGTTGCGCAAACCACTGCTCTTTGAATGCGTCGCGATCGGCGGTTATCGATCCCAGTGAATTCTGCGCCACGATCAGGCCATTGTGTGCATTTTCCAGCGTCCGTAATAATTCCAGCCGGGCGTCCTGGGAGATGTACATGTTGAGCTGCGATCCGGTGCCGCGTTCGGCGAGCGTGGTGCGCATAGTTTCGATTTTCGCCAGGATCTCGTCGCGCTGCCGATAGCGAGCATCGTCGTCGCGCAGCTTTTCAATCGTCGCCTTGGTCTCCCTGATCTTTGATTCGAAGCTGTTGAGCTGGGCGTTATATTGAGCCACGCGCTGACCGTAGAGCGCCTTCTGCAGGCCCGCGTATTTCTGGTAGTCGGGATCCGACTTGTCGGCAAATACGAGCGGCTGCTGCTTCAGCTCGGCCTCATCGCGCGCCACTTGGGTCTCAAGGCTCGCGATCTGCAACTTCGCCTGCATCAGGTCCGCGGACGTGAAGGTCGAGTCGAGCGTGGCGAGCAGCTGCCCCCGTTCCACCTGCTCGCCCTCGCGCACGTCGATCGTCTTGATGATCGAGGGATCCAGCGCCTGCAAGACATTGACATGACCGAGCGGCACGATATTGCCGCTAAGGCTGGTGATGACACGGTCGACCCGCGTCAGGCACAGGATCACGATAATCGAAACCAGGAACGCGGAAAGCACGAACAAGGTGGCGCGCGCGACCAGGGGTTCGGCGGCCTCCCGGATTGCATCGGTCTCCGACTGAAATTGGCGAACGGTCGCCAGCGAAACCTGGCTATGGGACAAGGGTCGGGCTCCGAAGTTTAGGCCTGTCACTGCGGACCGTCGGCGCGAGATGCGTGTTCTGCTGGTACCAAAGCGAACTGTAGATGTCGTTCCGCTCCAGCAACTCCGCGTGCCGCCCGAGATCGTCAACAACCCCGCGGTTGAGCACAAGGATGGCATCCGCTTTTGTTAGCGACGACAGCCGGTGGGAGATGATGATCAGCGTCCGGCCATTCGCTATCCGCGCGATGTTGCCGTTCACGATGGCCTCGCTGTCGGCGTCGAGCGCGCTCGTCGCCTCATCAAGGATGAGAACCGGCGGATCGACGATCAGCGCTCGCGCAATCGCAAGCCGCTGGCGTTGCCCTCCGGAGAGGTTGGGCGATCCCTCATAGACACGGGTTTCATAACCCCGCGGCAACTTGTCGATGAATTCCTCCGCGCCCGCCAATCGCGCCGCCTTGACGACGTCGTCAAAGGTGGCATCCGGCACGGCTGCGCAGATATTCTCGCGAATCGTCCCGCTAAAGAGAAAGTTTTCCTGCAGCACGATGCCGACGTTCCTGCGCAGGTGATCGACGTCGTATTCGCGAACGTCGATTCCGTCGATCTTGATCAGCCCGTCATAATCGGAATGCAATCGTTGCAAGAGTCGCGTGATCGTGGTCTTGCCGGAGCCGCTCTTACCCATCACGCCAAGCGTAGTTCCCCTGGTTACTTCAAAGGAAACGCCGTTCAGCGTTGGCGAGACAGCGCCTTTATACCTGAAGGTGACGTTGGAAAACTCCACTTTCCCCTCGATCGCGGAGCGAACGCCATGCCCGGAACGTCCCTCCTCGGGGGGCTGGTTCACGAGGTTGCGGACCGTTGCGACCGCGCTACGCGCTTCGTCATATTGATTGATCAACTGCGCCATCTGCATCAACGGGGCGGATACCCGCTGCGACAGCATCAGGAAGGCAAACAATGCCCCGATGAAAACCGGATCATCGTTGATAAGCGCGAGATAAACGCCGATCGCATAAGAACCGCTCACCGACAGCCGCTCCAGTGGGCGCACCACCGCCTGGATCGCGTTTCCGGTCATTCCTTCCGCGAGCCGCGCCTTGGCGACACGTGCCACCAGCACGTCCCAGAAATGACGCTGCCGCGAATCGAGCGCCAGCGATTTCACCGTCCGAATGCCGTTGAGCGTTTGAACCAGAAACGCACCCTGATCGCCTTCCGCGACCAGGACGGCGTTCGACGCCTTGCGGTAAGTCGGCAGCATCAGAATAAGCCACCCGACGATCATCGCCGAGAACGCCAAGACTATCAAAGTCATTGTCGGGCTGAAGAAAAACATGATCGGCAGGAAGAAGATCAGCGTCGTTGAATCCAGTACCGTTCCGAATAACTGACCCATCAGGAACGAGCGAATGCGGAACACCTCGCGGATGTCGCGCGCGACGAGCCCGACGGCGGTCTGCTCGAAATAGTCGATGGGAAGATTGAGGACCTTTTCGAAAACATAGGTGGACAACTTGACGTCAAGCCTGGTCGTCAGGCGATGAACAAGGACTTGCCTGAGGAACGCGAACGTCGCCTCGAAGGCGATGATGACCAGCATCGCGACGCAGAGCACGTAGAAGGTATTGTACGCGTGATAGAAGATCACCTTGTCCGACAGCAGGCGCCAAAACATGATAGGCGCGAGGCCCAGAAGGCCGAGGACCAGCGCAGCGATTGCGACGTCCCGAACAATGCGACGCTCGCGAAACATCAATGCGACCACGAGACCGAAACTGAACGGCTGCGATTCATCCGAGATTTCGTAGTTTCGCTTGGCGAGAATGACGTCCCCGGACCAGATGTCTTCGAAGCGAAGCCTGTCGATCACGAGCAGCGCGTCTTCCGCGGCGTTTGGATCCCTCAGCGCGATGCGCGTATTGTTGGCGTCTCCAGTTACGCCCAGCAACACCATGAAGCTTCCATTGCGGAGGCCGACAATGGCCGGAAGCGCCTTTTTCAGATGGGAAAGCCCGTCCCAATCGAGTTTGACGTGCTTCGATCGCATGCCGGCCTGTTCGGCGCAGCGGACCAACTGGCTGGAAGACACTTCCCCTTCGGTAAGAAGATTATCCTTGATGAGCTGCGTCGGGGTGAGATCCAGCCCGTGCTGCCGAGCGACAATGACCAGGCATTCGAGCCCAGACGGCAGCATCGGATCGATATCGGCATCCTCGGCGACGGCTAGCGCGATCATGAAGTCTCGCTCTGTCTGTTGCAATTCATGATAGGCCATCCCTGCCATCAAGCGAGTGATAATGACCTCTCATTAATAACATTACATATAATGAAAGTGACGAAAACACGAACATTTCAAGAGATGCGGCGGCGTTGAGGCGGCAATTGCCCGCATTCATCGGCCGGCAGAGTCCGGCATTAAAGGGCCGACGTCCCGCTCCAGGGTGTCCCGCTTTGTATTAGGGCGCTGGGCCAGCATCCCTTTCCCGGGAATTCGCTATCGTATGCTTCGATTGGTCGGGTTCAAAATTGGACTGCCGAAAATGCAACGGGTTCTTCTGAACCACCATGCAAAAGCATCCGTGCATGGCCGCTCCGCGCCGGACTAAGCCGCCAGCTCCTGAAAATTAAACCCGCTTCCTAATAAAGCTGTCTTGATGGCTGCATCATCGGCCTCGGGCATCAACGCCAGCGCGCAAACCTCGAAGTTCTGCATTGAGACCGACACGGTCGGGAAGCCGGCCGTCAATAGCAGATTGCCGAGTCGCTCTGCGGTAAAGCCGGTGCGATGGGCCATATGCAGGTGTCCTTCCTCGATGGCCCGGGAATGGCCGTAAAGCATATCGAGCGGCCTGATCGGACCTGCAGGAGAATTGTAGGCGACCGCCGCAATACCTTGCTCGACTATAAAATGAGCCACCGCTTCGACATCAGGGCTCATGATCAGGGCAAAGCCGTCCGGTTGCAGGACGCGATGGAACTGGCGCAGCGTGGGAAAGATCTCGTGAGCATAGAGATGCTCAAGGACGTGTGACGACCATATCACATCAAACGATTGTGGCTCGAACGACGTTTCAAGTTCGAGGATAGAGCCGACGACGTGGGGTTGCACACTCGGATCGATATCGAAACGTAATTCTTCCAGTCCTCGCTCGTGAATCATTCGAGCGATTCGTCGGGCAGACCCGGGGCCGGAGCCCGCGTTGAGCAAGCGCTTGATACCTCGGGGCAACATCGGCTCCTGGCGTTCCGATCGGAGCTATCGGAAAAAAGTTAGAACAATACCGCTCCAGCGATCTATGACCATGACACTATCGATGTGGCTTCACAAAGGCACGAGCGGCCCCGTGGGATGTCTTTGCATCACAAAAATTAAGGCCCCACCGAAGCGGGGCCTTAACAATCCTGTGCTTCCGTCCGAACTATGAGAGTTTCGGCAGCGTGACGACCTGATCGCTGAAGTGCAACTCCTCAACTCCGTTGACCGCAACAGTCTGCTCATCGTTGAAGTGCAGGGTGTAGGTCGACGTGCTCTCATCGACGTCGATCTTGGCAACATCGAAGAACGAACGACCAACGAACTCGGCGGAGTCGTTACCGTTGCCGCCGAAGATGGTATCGCTGCCGCTATGCGATTCGATCCGGAAGGTGTCATTGCCACCTCCGCCTTCCAGCGTGGAATTGCCATCTCCACCACCGGACAGCCTGAAGTGGTCGTTGCCCGCACCGCCTTGCATGACGTCGCCCTGCACGCCAACCAGTGTGTCATTCCCAGCGCCGCCTATAAGCGTGCTGTGTCCTTCCACATCATTATTATTGCCACCATTATTGCCACCGCCGCCATGACCATGACCCCCGCCATGGTCATCTCCGCGACCGCCACCATGGTCGTCTCCGCGACCGCCGCCATGGCCATCTCCGCGACCACCGCCACGGTCATCTCCACGACCGCCGTCACGGTCATCTCCGCGACCGCCGCCGCGATCATCTCCACGACCGCCGTCACGGCCGCGGCCGCGATCATTATCCCCGAAGGTGCTGTCGTCGGCGCTGGCAACGCGCGCGTTACCGCCGCCGCCACCCCCGCCGCCGCCGGCCAGCGCACCAGATACCAGGAGGTCGTTGCCGGCGCCGCCGTCCAGCGTGTCATTGCCGGTGCCGCCGTAAATGCTGTCATTGCCGGCACCGCCGAATAGCGAGCTGTCGCCATGGCCTCCGCGGATGACGTCGTTGCCGCCTCCACCGTAGACCGTATCGTCACCGCTATCGCGAAGGTTGATCGTATCATTACCTCTGCCTGCGGCGACAAAGATGTCGTTATCCCCGCCGGTCACGTTCAGTCTGGCGCTGTGGTCGTCCAGGACAATCGCTTTCAGATTCGGATTCGTCTGGACGCTTGTCGAGTTGGATACGTCCAGAATCTGGACCACCGGCGGCACCGCCCCGCCGGCGAACGGCCCTGACTCCAACCATCCCCTCGCACTGTTGTCGCCCTCGTTAAACACACCGCTTTGCTCGAGCGAATCGATCAACGCCGATCGTACGCCCGCCTCGATGTTCCCGTTATTATGGAGAAACTCACCTAACTCGGTCTTCGTCAAATAGGAAACGGCCATGGCGTCCTCTGGCTGGATTTTTTCATGACGAAAGCAGATATTCAGTCGACGCCAATCGACACCAATATACTGCAGTTCGAATGTGCTAGTCCTGAGCCGACCCGGGGCTCGCATAACATATAAATGTTATGTCACCTCTCGATTGTTATGTCTATGTTAGAGGCACCAGATCGCGCAAGTCAAGGATCAAATTACGTCCCCTTAACTTAGATTCGACTGAGATCGTCGGCCCATCAGCCGGATACCTGCGTGCTTTACCGAGCCGATTTCCCTAATCTGGGTCGGATTCGCCCACTAGGCATGCATAAAATCAGAAGGACGGACCACTATAAACCCTGACCGGCCAGCCAATTGTGATTTTCGGTCAAGAAATGGTAACGTCGGCAGATGCTTTTACCGGAAAATGTGAGAATTTGTTATCGTGGCGCCCGCATGAGCTCTCACGGACTGAGACGGAGAATTATAACCGTTACTCAGCGCAAAGGCGGTGTCGGCAAAACCACCATCGCGGTCTGTGTCGCCGCTGCGCTCGCGCGCCGGGGACATGACGTTGCGCTTGTCGACAGCGACCCTCAACGTTCCGCCTCACAGTGGGCGGAGCCCGGCAATCTCGAATTCCCGGTCTATGAAATGGCCTTGGAGCAAATGTCAGTCTCCGCCTGGGCGCAGGAAGTGCGCAGCATTGAAGCTGGGGTGATCGTCATCGACACCGCTCCCAACGCTCGAGAAATGGGGGCCTCCATCGCTGTGGCCAATCTGATTTTGGTACCCTGCACCCCGTCCGGCCTTGACCTCGATGCAACGCTTCAGACTCTTGCGATCATTAACGCAGCACGGGAACGCCGCCGGGATCGAATCAAGGTGATCCTGGTGCCGAACAGGCTCGATCGCCGCACGCTCGAGGGAAGGCAACTGCTCGACGAGTTAAATACATTCGGTGAAGCGGTCGGGCCGCCGATCGCTAGCCGCGCCGCCTTCGTTCGTTGCTTCACTAGCGGTCAATCGGTAACAAGCTTCGTGCCCGGAGATAACGCTGATCGGGAAATCCAAGAACTAGCGGACGCAATCGAACGGACCGACCAAGAGGAATAGGTAACTTCGCACTCGCAGAGAGACACTTCTTTCCCTTCCAAGGACAGCTATCTGGAATTGGCTGGACCAAGCAGGGCCTGCACACCTTGCGTCTCCGACGGACGAGACGATGCCGTAACCGCGGCTTCCTCAAGCCTCATTTTCTCTAGCAAGAGATCCGTGACGATCTTTCGAAGCCGCTGGTTCTCGAGTTTAAGCTCCTCCAGAACATGACGCATCTGATCCATCGCCGGAGGTCTGGCAGACGCCACACCTTCTCCTGCATTGTCCTGAAAAACATTTGCTTCTTGCCTTGGCAGAGGCAGTTTCCTCCACCGATGAAGGGTCATGACACTCACACCAAGCGCCTTGCACACATCGACCTGGGAATTGCCCGTGCGGGCAAGCTCGTCTGCCCGGGCAAGCTTCGAAAGAATTTCCTCCCGCGAATGCTTCTTCATCTTCCTACCTGGATGCGGCTTCGATGACAGGGAATAAAACCAAATGTAAATCTCATTTTGCGAACAACTTCACAACGATAAAATGGACAAATAAATATATGACAGCCGAGCGCCACAGGATCAAGCTCCGCGCGCGTTAGCCTTTCGTGTTAGCTGCAGTGCAACGTAAAACCAAAACCATCTGTTTCGATCTCCGATTGCTATCATATGGCGAGATACCCACGAGGACCGCGATCGGGCGTATCACTTCTTCAGAGCACGGGCGCCATGGTCTGTGGTCGATCCTATCTTTCCTATCTTGCGTTCCGCGTTCATTCTGTAAGGCGGCTGCAGTCGTCACAGCGGAACTACCTATCAAACCTCACAGATTCGATTTGTAACCAGCTTCTGGGGCTGACGAACAGGTCGGCATCTTTGTGCCGTGCATTGTGCGGGGACATTGTCCAGCTATGTCAGTCGCCCCGCCGCATCTCGCACCTAAAGATGTTGTGGGCATCAGGCCAGATGGCCGCGCAACGGCAGGAGAATTCGCGGCCCGATCGTCTCGCCGCCTTCGTCGCACTCGCGCAAAATTGATACACGTTGGCGCCACATGAGCCGGAAGGTCTCGCAGGCTCGTGTAGATGCCTGATTTGCTGGTGGGCCCGGAGGGACTCGAACCCCCAACCAGACCGTTATGAGCGGCCGGCTCTAACCATTGAGCTACAGGCCCCGGCCGGACGTCGCGTGTGCAACCGCCGCCGGCGCAGGCATCCCCTTACAATGTCATGTGCCGCGCGGCAATCGGCGGTCAGGGCTTTGGGTGGCTTCGAGCGCGATACGGAGCACGCGCGCCAGATCGGAGCGCGCATTTCCTCCTCTCCGTGACCACCGCGCTAGAAGTGGCACGCGTTCCACCGAAGATGTGGGACTGAGGCAGGCATCAGGCGGGTTCGTAGGTCTTATCAAGCGGATTTTTGACGCTGCTTCGCGAACCGGACATCTCGATGACCTTTATTTCGATGACCTTATTAGCTGGTTGCGAGCGTACAGGCCCGATGCGGACCGGGACGGCGGCGCCGAAAGAACACGTTCTGTCTGGGCACCGGCCAAAAGACATCGTTCCAGCGGTCACCAGCGACCACGAGACCTAGCGGCATCGGAAGTGACAGAACCAGACGCAACGAGGGCGTCTTAACTCTTTGCTAACCATACACAGGGCAAATTTTGCCTAGGGGACCGCGCGTCGTCAGCCGCTCAGAACGGCATCGCCCCCAATGAACGCCAGGGCGGCGCCTTACTTCAAAATGGAGCCGCCTCAGCCGCCGCGCAGACGATCGGCGCGCGGGAGCGGCCTTGGGCGTGGGTGGAGACGGGGAGGATGAGGGGCATCACGGCGAATCAGGGCGCAAATTCGCCAGGCTCGGGTTTTCCGAGTTTTGGCGAGATCGGGACCATGCTGAAGCGCGGCGATCTCGCGCTCGCCTTCGGCATCCTGACGATCCTTGTCGTCCTGATTCTTCCGCTGCCGTCGATCATCCTCGACCTCTTTCTGGCGATCTCGATCACGCTGTCAATCCTGATCCTGATGACGTCCCTGTTCATCCAGGCGCCGCTGGAATTCTCCTCTTTCCCGACCGTGCTGCTGATTGCGACCATGCTGCGGCTGTCGCTCAACCTCGCCTCAACACGGCTGATCCTGTCGCACGGGCATGAAGGCTCGGCCGCCGCCGGCCACGTCATCGAGGCCTTCGGCAACTTCGTGATGGGCGGCAACTTCGTGATCGGCATCATCGTGTTCGCGATCCTGGTGATCGTGAACTTCGTGGTCATCACCAAGGGTTCGGGCCGCATCGCCGAGGTGGCGGCGCGCTTTCAGCTCGACTCCATGCCCGGCAAGCAGATGGCGATCGATGCCGACCTCTCCGCCGGCCTCATCGACGAAAAGACCGCCAAGGAACGCCGCAAGGCGCTGGAAGATGAAAGCGGCTTCTTCGGCGCCATGGACGGCGCCTCGAAGTTCGTGCGGGGGGATGCGGTCGCCGGCCTGCTCGTCGTCTTCATCAACATCATCGGCGGCATGGTCATCGGCATTGCGCAGGAGGGCCTGAGCTTCGCCGACGCCGCGCGCAGCTACACGCTGCTCACCGTCGGCGACGGACTGGTGACACAGATTCCCGCACTCATCGTCTCCACCGCCGCGGGCCTTCTGGTCTCCAAAGCTGCCGTCACCGGCGCCGCCGACAAGGCGCTGATGAAGCAGCTCTCCGGCTATCCGCAAGCGCTTGGTATGTCAGCCGGGGTAATGTTGGTGCTGGGTCTGCTACCCGGCATTCCGATGCTGCCGTTTGTCGCGCTCGGCGGCGGAGCGGCGGCGCTTGCCTGGAGTTCGCGAAAACGCCAAAGCGTCGCGGCGGCGGCAGCCATGGCGGCGGCGGCGTCCGACGCCGCGGTCGCCCCCCCGAGTGCGGAAGAGCCGATCTCGGCGGCGCTGAAGATCGACGATCTGAAGATCGAACTGGGTTATGCGCTGTTGCCGCTGGTCAACGGCCCGGATGGCCAGGATCGCCTCACCGAGCAGATCAAAGCGCTGCGCCGCTCGCTCGCGATCGAGATGGGATTCGTGATGCCGGCGGTGCGGATTCTCGACAACGTGCAGCTAGAGGCCAACACCTACATCATCAAGATCAAAGAGGTCGACGCCGGCTCGGGTCGTATCTGGCCGAACCAGTACATGGTGATGGATCCTGCCGGCGATCAGGTCGGGGTTCCCGGCATTCACACCACCGAACCGACCTTCGGACTGCCGGCAACATGGGTGGATGCCTCGCTCAAGGAGGAGGCCTCACTGAAAGGCTATACCGTGGTCGATGCCGCGACCGTCGTTTCGACCCACCTCACTGAACTGCTCAAGACCAACATGTCGGATCTGCTCTCTTACGGCGAAGTGCAAAAACTTCTGAAGGATCTACCGAAGGAACAGGGCGAGCTAATCAAGGACATTGTTCCAGGCCAGATCACGATATCCGGCATCCAGCGCGTGCTGCAGCTCCTGCTCGCCGAGCGCATTTCCGTCCGCGATTTATCCACTATCCTCGAAGGCATCGCCGAAGCGCTGGCCTTCTCGCGCAACCCGGCGACGCTGGTCGAGCACGTGCGTGCCCGCCTTGCGCGTCAAATCTGCGCCCAAAACACTTCCGTCAACGGTTACCTGCCACTGGTCGCACTGTCGGCCAAATGGGAACAGGCCTTTGCCGACTCCATCATCGGCCAGGGCGAGGAACGCAGCCTTGCGATGCAGCCGTCAAAGTTATCAGAATTTATGGCCGCGGTGCGCGACCGCTTCGAACAGGCCGCCCGGGAAGGCGAAGCGCCGGTGCTGGTAACCTCGGCCGCAATCCGGCCGTTCGTCCGCTCGCTGGTCGAGCGTTTCCGCGCCCAGACCTCTGTTCTATCGCAGGCCGAAATCCATCCCCGGGCCCGGCTCAAGACGGTCGGCAGCATCTGATCACGCTGCTCGAATCACGCCGCTCTTAATGCGGCATTTTGGCACCAGACAACTGGTTTATCTCCAGCCTGTGCCGGCCCCGTCGGGACGCGCCGCGAGCGCAGTTTAACGTTAAAATGCTGATGTATTTGCACAATTTATCCATTTCCCCATATTAGGCCGGGTCAATGATCGCGCATCTTCACACCTTTTCACCACTTTGTGATCAACCCTTCGGAACATTGGTGTCGATTCCTACGTTCTAAGGGCGCGAGATTATGAACCTCTGCGCAGGCAGCGGAGACCAATCTCCAAGAAGGAAGTTACGCCAGGAGGGCTTCCAATGAACCATTCGATTTACAGCGCGGATCGGACGACCCACCTGAAGATCGTGGTTGTGGCTCTTGTTGCAGGTATTGCAGTGGCGGGTTTCGCAATTTCAGCGCGCATGAACGCTGACGATGGCTATACCCAGACTGCACGCGTCATCAAAGCCGGGAAGCCGATGGCTGTTACGAGTTCGGGCGCGATGGTCGTCCGCTGAAGGAGTTTGAAGGAATTCACGAGGCTTCTTTACATTTGCCCCCCGAAGTCGCCACGTGAGTACGTAGAGGACCCACTAACCCCAAGTGGACTACGATGGAAAACGCCCGCCCCCCACGGGCGTTTTCTTTCGTTATAAACACCCCATAATAATAAGCGCACCCAGATAGAAGCCGTCGGCGCCGATGCGGAATTTTTCTCTTCGGCGGACCGCCCGCGTCACGCGATGGTGGCGGCGCCCATGCGCGAGCGCATTAAACCGATACTATCAAGATCGGCCTGCTCGCGAGCGTTCTCTTCTGCGCGTTCGCGAGCCTGATCGCGCTCATCCAGCAATTCGACTTTCTTGAGCTCCTCAAAGGCTTCCGCCAAGCCCATCTTGGCATCTTCGAGCTGGACGCGGAGTTCGTCGGCGGAGCGGGTCAGGTTTTCCCGGCGCTGGATCGCTGCCTTGGCATAGGTCGGATACGCGAAATGTGCGGGATCGTCGATCCCAGCACGTTCCTGCTCGATTTCGATTTCACGCTCCAGATCGACCGACATACGCTGGAAATCAGCAATCATGCCCTCGATCTGAGCCACCCTCCGACGCTTCTCCTCGACCTGGAATTTCTTCAGGCGGATCAGCGTTTCACGCGACTTCATCGACTCGTACTCCCCAGAAGTCCCAATCTACGCGGGACAACGGCGGCACCTCCTTCGGATCCCGCCATACTCCTCATATGAGAATCCGATGATGACCCGACAAAGTTAGCTTTCCGTTTCCAAGGTCTTAACGATTTGCTGCAACCTTCGATAACCCTCCTCGATGCTCGTCACCTCATCCTTCGCCTGGCGCAGAAAATCCTCTAAAATCGGATTCAACTTGATTGCCTCGTCGACCTCTGCGTTGGAGCCGGTCCTATAGGCGCCGAGCCGGACGAGTTCCTCCATATCGGAATAAGTGGCCATCATCTGTCGCGCGCGGGTAATGATCGGCAGGAAGGCTGGATCAGCCGATTTCGGCATGGTGCGGGACACCGACTTCAAAATGTTGATCGCGGGGTAGCGACCTCGCTCGGCAATGGCACGCTCCATCACGATGTGGCCGTCGAGAATGCCGCGCACTGCGTCGGCCACCGGCTCGTTATGATCGTCACCGTCCACCAGCACGGTGAAGATGCCGGTGATGGTTCCCTCGTCGGCGCCGGGACCGGCGCGCTCCAGAAGCCTCGGCAATTCGGTGAACACTGTCGGTGTGTAACCCTTCGTGGTGGGCGGCTCGCCGGTCGACAGGCCGATTTCGCGCTGCGCCATTGCAAAGCGTGTCACCGAGTCCATCATGCACATGACGTCCCTGCCCTCGTCGCGGAAATATTCCGCGACCGCCAGAGTCAGATAGGCGGCCTGACGCCGCATCAAGGCTGGCTCATCAGAAGTCGCAACCACGACGACCGATCGTGCGAGCCCCTCTTCGCCAAGGTCGTCCTGCAGGAACTCCTGCACCTCACGACCGCGTTCGCCGACCAGTCCGATGACCGAAATGTCGGCATCCGCGTTGCGCGCCAACATCGACAGCAGCACCGATTTGCCGACGCCGGAGCCGGCGAAAATGCCGAGCCGCTGGCCACGGCAGCAGGTCAGGAATGTGTTCAGCGCGCGGACGCCGAGATCGAGCGGTTTGCCGACCCGTTTGCGCGAATGCGCCGACGGCGGCGAATTACGGTACGGCACCGGCGCCGGCCCCTGTGGTAGCGGCCCTTTGCCGTCAATCGGCTCGCCCATGGCGTTGATAACACGTCCGAGCCATGAGGCTGCCGGCCGCACCTGGCCGGAGGCATTGGCGATCAAGGCGCGGCAGCCGCGTCGTACCCCGTCAAGGCCGGCAAACGGCATGACAACGGCATTGTCGCCGTTGAAGCCGACCACCTCCGCCGGGATGGCCCGACCGACGCCGGTCTCGATCACGATACGGGCTCCCACCGACATCGCATGGATAGGGCCGGCTATCTCAACCATCAGCCCACGTACACCGACCACGCGGCCATAAATATTGACGCGCTCGATCTCGCCAATCCGCTCGGCCAAGCTCTTCATCGTGAAATCCTTAGGTTTCCGCGCATTAGCCGAGCTCCTTAACCTCGTGTTTACCCGCATCGTTAATCATTGCGTCACTGTCTTTGGTGACTGAGCGCGCGTGTCTTCAGGACGAAGGCGAGTCGCGAGAGTCGGTTAGGCCTGACTTTTAATGTGGAGCCTGAGTGCCGGTCGGATAAGGAAAGCTGCTTCAATGCAACAGCTTAGGGCGATTCGATGAAAATTGCACCGAAGAGACTTGCAGAACAGAAACAGTTTTTGTTAACCATAAGCTGTCAGGATCCGAATCAGTTGCTTAAAGGCGTTTCCAGTGCCGCAAGTATTGCGGCCGGCCTGACGCCCGGCGCGGCGACGATTAGGGGACTGGCATGCGCGTTTTGCTGATTGAGGATGACAGCGCCGTCGCGCAGTCGATCGAGCTGATGCTCAAGTCCGAGAGTTTCAACGTCTATACGACGGATCTCGGCGAAGAAGGCGTCGATCTCGGCAAACTATACGATTACGACATTATCCTTCTCGACCTCAACCTGCCCGACATGTCGGGTTACGACGTGCTCAAGCAGCTGCGCGTCTCCAAGATCAAAACACCCATTCTGATCCTTTCCGGCCTTGCCGGTATCGAGGACAAGGTCAAGGGTCTCGGCGTCGGCGCCGACGACTACATGACAAAGCCCTTCCACAAGGACGAGCTGGTGGCCCGCATCCATGCGATCGTGCGCCGCTCCAAGGGTCATGCCCAGTCGGTGATCCAGACCGGCGATCTCGTAGTCAATCTCGACACCAAGACTGTGGAAGTCGGCGGGCAGCGTGTCCACCTTACGGGCAAAGAATATCAGATGCTCGAGCTGCTCAGCTTGCGCAAGGGTACTACGTTGACCAAAGAAATGTTCCTCAACCACCTCTATGGCGGCATGGATGAGCCCGAGTTGAAGATCATCGACGTATTCATTTGCAAGCTGCGCAAGAAACTCGCCAATGCCTCCGATGGCCGCAACTTCATCGAAACCGTCTGGGGCCGCGGCTACGTGCTCCGTGAACCGCACGATGACGAAGTCCGCATTCCGGCGTGATACCGGACTTCACCTTTCCTCCCAGACTGACCCCGCCGCAAATGGCGGGGTCTTTGTTTGCGAGACCTAGAAGTCTGCATTTTACTCGACCCGAAGGCCCGATCCTGCCCTGAACCCGTCGCCGGGTTGCCTCGACTGACACAACATGGCTGATTATCCGGGGCTGAGGCGTCACCACGGGGGCTGACATGATCCTGCAATCGCTGGCCGGGCTGCCGGCCTTCCTGCTGTATTTCTGCACAGGCCTGATCGCGGTCGTGCTGTATCTGTTCGTCTATACGCGCGTCACGCGGCACGATGAATTCCAGCTGATCTGCGACAACCATCCCGCCGCGGCGATCGCGCTCGGGCTCAGCCTGGTTGGCTTCGTCATTCCGGTGGTCAGTGCCATTATGCACACCGTCAATGTGATCGACTGTCTGATCTGGAGCGTGATCGCGCTGAACGTGCAGATCGCGGTCTATTACATCGTCAAAATTCCCGTACCGAACCTGTCGGCTCGGATCGCCGCCGGCGAACTCGCGCCGGCGATCTGGCTCGGCCTGTCATCGGTCGCGGCCGGCGCGATCAACGCTGCGTCGATGGTGTACTAACCATGGCCCAGCCTCCCGCCGAACAATTCGGGAAACGACGGCTGCCGCCGCTCGAATCGTCGCCCCCGGTGAAACGTTCCGGACGTGTCGCGCTGCTGGTGATGGGCACGCTCGCGGTCGGCGGTGGCGCCTACTTGCTGATGCCTCACAACAACTGCGAGCCCAACCGCCCCGGCGTCGCGGCGTCCGCAACACCCGGCCAGACCGGAACGGCCTGCAATTCGGGTTCATCGAGCAGCGGCTGGTCATCGCGATCGAGTTATTACGGCGGCAGCGATTCCTCGAGCCACTCCTCATCCGAATCCGGCAGCGGTTCCGTGACACGCGGCGGCTTCGGCGGTTTCGCCCATGCGATTTCGGCTCACTTCTCCGGCGGCTGACACGCCTGCGGCTCGCGAGTTCCTCCTATGCAACGCATCGCCTGCCCCGAACGCGACGACTGGCAATCGACCGCGGAGAATGCCGGCTTCGCATTTCATACCCTTGACGGCGCGCGGTACTGGGACGAGCGGGCCTATTATGCGTTCACGCTTGACGAGATCGAGCAGCAGATCGAAGGACCGACCGGCGAAATCCACGCCATGTGCCTCGAACTGGTCGAGCGTGCAATGAATGACGAGAGCGTGCTACGCCGCCTCAGGATTCCGCAAGCCTGCTGGCGGATCCTCACCGAGAGCTGGGGGCGCGGCGATCCCACGCTTTACGGCCGCTTCGACTTCAGCTTCAGCGGTCACGGGCCAGCGAAACTGCTCGAATACAATGCCGATACCCCCACCTCGCTGTTCGAGGCCGCGGTGTTTCAATGGACCTGGCTCGAACAGGCGATGGAGCGCCAGATCATTCCCAAGAATGTCGATCAGTTTAATTCCATCCACGACAAACTGATCGCGCGCTGGCGCGAGATCGCGACGAATGGCCATCTGCATCTGACCGGGCTGTACGACAACCCCGAGGATGCGGTCACACTGAACTATCTCGAGGACACCGCCCGGCAGGCCGGCCTTCAAACGACATCGCTGGAGATCGAGCGCATCGGCGTCGACGGCACCGGCCAGTTCGTCGATCTTGACAATCGTCGCATTGAGCTCGCGTTCAAGCTCTACCCTTGGGAATGGATGCTGCGCGACAGCTTTGGCTCCAAGGTTCAGGCTGCGTCGACGCGATGGGTTGAGCCGCCCTGGAAGGTCGTGCTCTCCAACAAGGGAATTCTGCCGCTGCTGTGGGAGATGTTCCCCAACCACCCGAACCTGCTGCCCGCCTATTTCGAGGACGATGCCGCGGCGAGCAAGCTCGGCAACTCGTATGTGCGCAAGCCGATATACTCACGCGAAGGCGCCAACATCGAACTGATCAGCGGCGGAACGGCGCTGGATCAGCAGGGTGGACCCTACGGCGGCGAAGGGTTCGTGCGTCAGGCCTTCGCGCCGTTGCCGACCTTTGATGGTCAGTATCCGGTGATCGGAAGCTGGATCGTTGGCGATCAGGCTTGCGGACTGTCGATCCGTGAGGACGAGAACCCGATCACGGGCAACACGTCTCGCTTTGTGCCGCATGCGATCTTGTGAAACGCGGCATCACTCCGGATGCCGCGTAAGCGGCGAGCGCAACACATTCGTCGTCGCCAAAGCCGCGCTCCAGAATGCCCCCGAAGCGCAGCTACGCGCGGGCCGCCGCCTTGGGTGACGGCATGCCCGGCACCAGCGCGGGCGAGCAAACGCGATTGGGCAGATAAAGACCGCGCTTATCGGGATGCGGTTTGAACGCATCGGTCAGCCCGACTACGGTTTCAGCAGCGCCGAGCGCAAGGAAACCATCAGCTTCCATCTGCTTCGCAAGCCGCGTGAAGACGCCGATTTTGGTTTCCTGATTGAAATAGATCAGTACGTTGCGGCAGAAAATCACGTCGAAGGTCCCAAGATGGGAAAAATCCTGCAACAGGTTGAGCTGGCGGTGCTGAACCATCGCGCGAATGTCGGGGTTGATCTGCCACAGTTCGCCAACCTGCTTGAAATACTTGATGAGCAACTGAATGGGCAGTCCACGCTGCACTTCGAACTGGCTGTAGAGGCCGGCGCGCGATTTTTCGAGCACCTCGTTCGACAGATCGGTGGCGATGATCTCGGTGCGCCAGCCCGTGAGCGCCGGACCGCACTCCTTCAGGCACATCGCGATCGAATACGGCTCCTGCCCGGTCGAACCTGCGGCGCACCAGATCCGCAGGTTCCGACGAGCCGCGCGGGCCTCGACCAGCGCCGGGATCACGGTCTCGCGCAGATGATCGAACGGTGTCTTGTCGCGAAAGAAGAAGGTTTCGTTGGTGGTCATCGCCTCGACGACGTCAACCGTCAGGGCCGCAGCACCGTTCTTCATTTTCTGCACGAGGTCGCCGATACCGGAGAAGCCGGCCTTGCGTGCGAGCGGAGTCAAACGGCTCTCGACCAGATATTGCTTGTCGGCGGCAAGATCGAGGCCGGACCGCTCTTTCAGCAACTTGCGCAAGTACTCAAAATCAAGCGGTGTCACAGACGGTCTCCCGCAAATAACCGAACCAGCTTCGGAGCGATTTGTTGAAGCGGCAGAACGGCCGCGCAAATTCCGTCCTGGACAGCGGCGCCTGGCATTCCCCACACCACGCTGCTCGCTTCGTCCTGCGCGATGACATTCCCCCCGGCGGCGACAATCTGCCTGCCGCCGCGCATTCCATCGGATCCCATTCCGGTCAGGATCACGGCCAGAGCGCTGCCCTGCCAGACGTCTATCGCCGACGTGAACAGAGGATCGACGGCTGGTTTGCAGAAATTCACCGCCGGGCCGTCATCCAGAACGATGACCGCGTCTACTCCTTTTCGGACCACCCGCATGTGACGACCGCCGGGTGCAAGATAGATATGACCCTGCTTCACGGTCTCCTGATCCACTCCCTCATGCGCGGGGCGCCCTGCGGCCCGCGCCAGATGCTCGGCGAGAATGGTGGTGAACGTCGGCGGCATGTGCTGGGTGATCAGCACCGGACAACGGTCGATCACCGGCCCTATTCCGGCCACCAGCGCCATCAGCGCCTGCGGCCCGCCCGTGGACGAGCCGATCAGCAGCACACGCGGGACGTTTGCGCTGAAGGCACGCAGCGTTGGCGGGGGGCGGCTCGTCGCAGGAGTAGCTTTGGCCAGCGGTTCCTGTTCGCGCGGGACCAGCGGCGGTGCGGCGGCCGTCGCCGGACGACGACGTTTTGCAGCGAGGTGCCGGATCTTCTGGATCAGGTCATGCTTGAAGATATCAGCCGCCGCGATCTCGCGCGTGCTCTCGGGCTTCGGAATGTAATCGGCGGCGCCGAGCGACAGCGCCTTGAAGCTGATCTCCGCATTGCGGCGTGTCAACGTCGAGGCCATGATGACAATGAGGTTGCGCTTTTTGGCCAGCAGTTGCGGCAGCGCGGAAATGCCGTCGAGTTCGGGCATTTCGATATCGAGGACCACGACATCGGGATTGGCGCGCTCAACCTGCTTGACGGCGTCGAGCCCGGTGCGCAGCGAGGCCGCAACTATCATGTCGGGTTCAGCCTCGATCCATCGGGAAATCAGTCCGCGTATTACGACGGAGTCGTCGACCACCATGACGCGCAGCGGCTCCTGCTTTCTCGAATCTTGAGCCACCGGACTTGCCACAGCAGTACTCATGCCCCACCCCACGCAACGAATAAAAATGTCCAGCCGTCCGGATCGCGACGAGATTTAGATCAGGCCGATTTCCTGAAATTTGGCTGACACGATGTCCTTGTCGAACGGCTTCATGATGTATTCGTTGGCGCCGGCGTGGAGCGCGCGGGCGATGTGCGCCACATCATTCTCCGTGGTGCAGAACACAACCTTCGGCTGATCGCCGCCAGGCATCCGGCGAAGGTTGCGAAGGAATTCGTAGCCATCCATGACCGGCATATTCCAGTCCAGAAGCACGGCGTCAGGCAGTTCACGCCTGCAAACATCCAGCGCCTTCTCGCCATCCTCCGCCTCGACGATGTGGAAATTAAAGCCCTCCAGGATACGTCGTGCGACCTTGCGAATGACACTCGAGTCGTCAACGATCAGGCACGTTTTCATTTTGGTCTCCGTGTCTTTTCAGCGCTTTCCCTCGGCCGGCATTTGCCGGGTCAAGCTGCAAGCTTGTCAGGTCCAATCTCCAGAACACGATCGACATCGAGAACAACCATTAACTGCCCATCCAGCCGATACACACCTGCCGACAGCTCCGCCATCCGCAGGTCGAGATTAGCCGGATTGACCTCGCGGCCCTCATCCGGGAGTTTCATGACCTCGCCGATCGAGTCGATCAAAAGTCCGTAGGACTCACCGCGCAGTTCGACGCCGATAGCCATGGGCGGGCGACCGGCTTCTCCCTTGGGAAGTTTGAGCCGGGCGCGCATATCGATCGCGGTGACGATACGGCCCCGCAGATTCAGGACGCCCGCGATATCGTTCGAGGCCAGCGGCACGCGGGTTAGACGTTCCGGCTTGAACACGTCCTGCACGCGTGAGATCGGCAGCCCAAACAACTGGTCGCCGATCGTCGCGGTGACGTATTCGGTGAGTGCGCTTTCGTTTGCGTGATTTACCGTGGTCATCATCTGGTCCTTCATGCCGCCCGGCAAATTTCGGCGGTCTGCTCCTTCAGTGCAGCAATCAGGCCAGGCCGGTCGAATTTGGCTACGTAGTCGTGGAAACCGGCCTGACGGCCCCGTTCGATCGCGGCCGGAGAAATCATCGACGACAGCGCAATAATCGGAGTGCCGTTCAAGCGGTTATCGGAGCGCACCGTCTCCGCGAACTCGAAGCCGTTCATGTCCGGCATTTCGATGTCTGTGAGGATCGCGTCGAATTCCTGACCCGACCGCAGCGCGACGAGACCTTCCCGCGCGTTGGTCGCGAGCCGAACCTGATAGCCTGCAGCCTTGAGAACCGGCGCGAGCATGTTGCGGAAGAAGGCGCTGTCATCCACCAGCAGCACCGACCGCGCAGTGGCAGCCGCACGCATCTCCTTGCGCTTGAACCAGTCGGCGAAGGCCATCGGCAGGAAATGACCGATATCGATTACGTCCGTCGCCCGGCCCTTGATGACGGCGGAGCCGAGGATGCCCTGCTGGCTGCTCGCCACCTCGATGTTCAGACGCTCCTCGACGATGTCGATGATCTCGTCGACCACCAGCCCCGCTGCCCGGTCGTCATCAGCGAACACCAGGACCGGTTGCGACCCGTCTTTTCCAACCGAAACGCCATCCATCTGAATCAGTGGCATGAGCTGATCGCGGTACTGCACCATATAGCGGCCGTCGGAGATCTCGATCTTGTCGACCGCGATCTCTTCCAGTCGCGTGACCAGTGCGAGCGGCACGGCCTTGGGTTGATCCGATCCGGCACGGAAGACCAGAAGTGATGTCTGCTCGGCGGCGCTGGCTCGCGCAGCGCTCTCATCGGAGATCTCTTGCTGAGACAAGACCGATGCGCCCAGCGCGTGGGCGATCCCGTTCGGGTCGATGATCATGATCACAGCACCGTCGCCCAGGATGGTGTTGCCCGAGAACATGCCGATATGCCGCAGCATGGTCGACATCGGCTTGACCACGATTTCCTCCGTATGGAACACGCCGTCCACGACGATACCGAAGGTCTGGTTGCCGACCTGCGTGACCACGATGAAGCCGTTCTCGGGATCGCTGGCCGAGCCATCATCGATCTTCAGAAGGGTCTTCAAGTGCATCAATGGCAAGAGCTTATTTCGCAGCCGCAAGACCGGAGTGTCCCTGATCCGCTCGATACGGTGCTCCGAATTGGCGCGCGCGCGCACCAGCTCGACCACCGAAAGCTGCGGTATCGCAAAGCGATCACCCGTGGCCTCCACGATCAGCGCAGACACGATCGCCAGCGTCAGCGGAATTTTGATGGTGACACTCGAACCCTCGCCGGCCACCGACTTGACGTCGATTGTACCGCCGATCTGATCGATATTGGTCCGCACCACATCCATACCGACGCCGCGACCGGAGACGCTGGTTACAGCTGCAGCGGTGGAGAACCCCGGTGCGAAGATGAACTTATGGATCTGCGCCTCAGTCATCTTCTCGATTTCGGCCTCGGTCGCCAAACCGTTTTGAATGGCCTTGGCCTTAATGCGCTCGGTATTGAGACCGCGGCCGTTGTCAGCGATGCAGATAATGATGTGGCCGCCCTCGTGATACGCCGAAAGACGGATCGAGCCCTGCTCCGGCTTGCCCGCCTTGACGCGCTCGGCCGGTGTTTCCAGGCCATGATCGGCGGAATTTCGTACCATGTGCGTCAGCGGATCCTTGATGAGATCGAGAACCTGACGGTCGAGTTCGGTGTCGGCACCATGCATCTCGAGTTCGATCTGCTTGCCGAGTTCGCTCGAGAGGTCTCGCACGATGCGGGGCAGCTTCTGCCAGGCGTTGCCGATAGGCTGCATCCGCGTCTTCATGACGCCCTCCTGCAGCTCCGCGGTGACGTTGGACAACCGTTGCAGCGGCACCTTGAATTCGTTGTCTTCTTGGCGACGGCTGATCTCGAGCAGCTGGTTGCGCGTTAACACGAGCTCGGACACCATCGTCATCAGGTGCTCAAGCGTATCCACATTGACGCGAATGGACTGGTTGGCGACCCGATCGCCTTCCGGAGCATCCTCCACTTTCTTCGGAGCAGCCTTTGCGACTGGCTTCGAAGCAACGGGCGCCGCGGACACTTCGGGCGCGGGCTGCGAAGCAGGCGCAGTCGGCTCGACATTCGTCTCACGGAACGCGCGCTCGAGATCATCAAGCGACACCTCGCCGGGGCGCAGAGGTCGTTCGAGAATCTGGTAGGTGAGCGTCCCCGCCGTTTCATCTGCCGACATGGGCTCGGACGGCTCGGGAGCGGCGTTGGACGGACCATCCTCGGCCATGTGATGCAATGCATCGATCAGATCGGCGTCGGCCCCCTCCGGCTCCGTTCCGGTCGCCTCGAGCTGGCCCAAGATGTCCTTGATACGATCGATGGTGGAGAGAATAAGCGTCACGGCCTCGCCGGTCACCGGCATGCCGTCACGAAACTTGCCCATCAGCGTCTCCGCCGCATGAGCGAGCGCTTCTAGCCTTGGAAGGCCCAGAAAGCCGCACGTTCCCTTAATGGTATGGACTAGCCGGAAGATATTATCCAATATCTTCGCATTGTTTGGATCCTGCTCGAATCGGACGAGCTGGTTGTCAACCGTGTCCAAACTCTCGTTGGTCTCGGTCAGGAATTCGCAAAGAAGATCATCCATGCCTTCTGGCCTTCGAAACGCCGAGGCGACGTCGTCGCGCCTTTCACGGCCGGGCCAATTTCACCGCAAAGCGTTAACATTGGTTGAGCAAGTCAAAAAGAGCCCGCCAAACTGGTAAACAAAACGACCGAGACCATCATTCGCAACGAGCTTCGAAACCATTGCGTCCAACCTGGAAACCATTTGTTAACCTGGTCGGTGAGGCGGAGGCTTTAGTTGGCAGTCGCAACCACCTGGTCGCCGTCGGCGACAAGCGAAATGCTGATGCCGCAGGCGTCTGCCAGCAGACGGGTGTAATAGGGTTGAACCGCGTGGGCATCGACGGTGTTGGACGAACCAGACGCTAGAAGATCGGCGACGGGCTGCGACACGCGGGCATTCAACCCGGCGGCGGTGATCCGGAAGCCCATGGCCTCGCCCTCCCCGAGCGAGTCGACCGTTAGCACTC
This sequence comes from Nitrobacter sp. MLSD-S21, assembly GCF_058809865.1. Taxonomy (NCBI): domain Bacteria; kingdom Pseudomonadati; phylum Pseudomonadota; class Alphaproteobacteria; order Hyphomicrobiales; family Nitrobacteraceae; genus Nitrobacter; species Nitrobacter sp. MLSD-S21. Next base: position 341,414 of record NZ_JBXASZ010000002.1, read on the forward strand.
CCCCGCGGGGAATCGTCTGCTGCGCGATCATCAGCAAGTTGAGCAAGAGTTTCACCCTGTTCTTCGGCAGCAGAAGGCGCGGTAAATTCCAGGCGAGCGTGATCTTGCCGTCCTCGAAATGGCCCTTCGCCATGTTCTGGGCATCGCCGAGGTCGATCTGCGCTCCGGCCGAGCCCGCTGCCCCGAATGCGAGACGGCAAAACTGCAACCGCGCCGAGGCAATTTTGGCGCTCTTGCGAATCAAATCGAGGGCAAACTCACGATCGTCCGGCTTGGGATCGTCGTCCAATACCTCAAGTCCGTTGACGATTGCGCCTACGGGACTAATGAGGTCGTGACAGACGCGTGAACAGAGCAGTGCCGCGAGTTCAAGCGCGTCGGGAGCGGAATCGGGAGACGGTGTGCCAGACATAAAATGTATTCCTGGGATCAGTTTCGGCAACTCCGCAGCACGCGGACATGGCGAATCAAACGATCTTCAGAGTTTGATACACGGCCTGAGCCTGTGCTGCCACCTTGAGGCAGTCGCCGCCGTCCCCCGGTGCTACGCAAGGACACCTCGAACGTGCCGGTGATCGACGCTCACTCCGCTGCCGCGCTGATGGACTCACTCACGGAACTGGTCGCGAAAGCCGGCGCCGCCGTGCTCTCGGTCAATCGCGGCCGCATGATGATCGGCGGCAAAATCGACGGGTCTCCCGTCACGGACGCGGATCTCGCCTCTGACCGTGTGATCGCCGAAGGACTCGCGCAACTCCGCCCCGATATTCCGGTGCTGTCCGAGGAGCGCGTGCATCTCGCGACACCGCCTTACTCCGGAAGTTTGTTCGTGATCGATCCGCTGGATGGCACCAAGGAATTCATCGCGGGTCGCGACGAATACACGGTGAACCTTGCAATCGTGACGGACGGGGTGCCGCTACTCGGCATCATCGGCGCGCCGGCGCTCGGGTCGATCTGGCGAGGTCTTGTCGGACGCGGCGCCCAGCGCGTCGCGGTCACGCCGGACGGCGGTGAGTCCGGCGCCGCAAAGCCGATTGCGACCCGACCGCTTCCTCCCCCCGGCTCCCAATGGGTCGCCGCCGTCAGCCGCTCCCACGCCGACCACCGCTCGGACGCATTCATCGAGCGCCGGCCCGGCGCGGTGCGCAAACCGCTCGGCTCCGCCGTCAAGTTCTGCCGGATCGCGGAGGGCGGCGCCGATATCTACCCACGACTCGCCCCGACCGGCGAATGGGACGTTGCGGCAGGTCACGCTCTGGTCACCGCCGCCGGCGGCAAGGTCACGGATGAGTTGGGTGCGCCGCTGCATTTCGGCCTAGCCCGCGAGGGGTTTCTGGTCCCGGAGTTTATTGCCTGGGGCGACCCTTCTGCCGCGCCCCGAGGTTAGGCGAAGCCGGCGCAGCACTACTGCGCGAGGGTTTCTTTCAGCACGGCCCAGCGGCGCGTCGCCTCGCGCAGATAGTGCGTCGGATTAGCCGCGAAAGCCGCGCGACTGTCCTCATGACCGAATAGATAAAGCCGCTGACCGAAAATCAGCCAGAGTCGCGCCGTTCCAGCGCAAGTCACACCCCGCGCAATATCCACCGGATCGTAGCCCCCGAAACGTGGACTATAAACATCGGGGTTGGCGATGAAAAAGGCGCGGTTGTCGGGATTGCTGAAGCGCCAGATAGCGCCGCCCTGCGAGACCTCGTAGTCGGCGTCGCCCTGCACCGGCCGTGCGTCGGTAAAAAAAGCCACGGGATCGAACCCGCCGATCGCCAGCCCCGTATACCTGTCGACCACGACCCGTTCGGAGGTGGCGGCCCGAGCCGCCAAATTGATGTCCGAGATAGCGAAGGCGCACCCCAGCGAGGCGATCACGGCTATTCCGAGGCGCAAGCCATATCTTTCCTGCCGCCGTGCCGTCATAGTTGGTGCCGATAACTCGCGAGTCGGGGGACGATCGCCGCATCCTACGAACCTGCATCTCAGCATCGGGTTAAGGACGCAGTGACAAGTTGCTACTTGGGGTGCTTTTCATGACTCTTATTTCGCGCCTTGCAGCGGTCACGCTCGCTGCGGTGATGTTCGGGACTGTGCCGGCCTCTGCCCAGCAATCGGCGCCTTACCGGGCACAGCCGGCACAACGGAGCAGCGGTCCTGGGACCTATTCGTCGGATGAACTCCTCACATCCGGAACCCGGTTCTTCGGCAACGTCTCACGCGGGCTCGCCTCGGTCATCGAACGTGCGGTGAGCCAATGGGGCCTGCCGAACGGCTACATCCTCGGCGAGGAAGGCTCGGGGGCCTTTGTGGCGGGGCTGCGCTACGGCGAGGGCACCCTCTACACCAAGAATGCCGGCGACCTGAAAGTCTATTGGCAGGGGCCATCCGTCGGATTCGACTGGGGCGGCGACGGCGCCCGCACCATGACGCTGGTCTACAACCTGCCCGCCACAAGCGCGATCTATCAGCGTTTCGCAGGCATCGACGGTTCCGCCTATATCGTCGGCGGCTTCGGAATGACGGCGCTGACCGCAAACAACATCGTGCTGGTGCCGATCCGCTCGGGTCTCGGACTACGGCTCGGCGCCAATATCGGCTATTTGAAGTATACGCCCCAAGCGACCTGGAACCCGTTCTGACGTCCAGCGAATATCCGCAGAAGGATGCGGTCTTGCATCAAAGTACGCGCACGTTACTAACTGAAAGCATTTTCTTGCGGCTATTCCGCTTGGTTGGGAAACCGATTGAGGCGTAGCGCTGGCGTTTTACCGGCCGCCCGTGGCATGGTAACCAGATCCCTAGCGCCTATCCGGGTTGTGGAGCGTTGCCCATGGTCGAGCCGATCATGTATCTGGCGATCGGTTTTCTAATTTCGATGCTGTGCGGACTGATGGTCATGCCGCTCGTGCACGACCGCGCAGTCCGCCTCACCATCAAACGCATGGAAGCCGCTACCCCGATGTCGATGGCTGAAATCCAGGCCGACAAAGATCAGTTGCGTGCCGAATTTGCGATGTCGGCGCGGCGGCTGGAAATGAGTGTCGACCAACTCAAGAGGAAGGTCGCCAGCCAGTCCGCTGAGCTCGGCAAAAAGGCCGACGCAATCAACCGCCTGAAGGTGGAGCTCGGCGAGAAGAACGCGAGGATATTCAGTCTAGAGGGACGCGGGAAAACGGCAGGGGAGCGATTGCAGTCAGCCGAACAGGAGCTTGCCACCAAGGCGGAAATGTTGCGGAGCGTCGAGCAGACCCTCGCCGAGCGGCAAAAGGAACTCGGGCGGCTTCGCCAGGACTTGTCGGACCGCTCGTTGACTGCCGAAGGCCGGCAAGCCGAACTGTTCGTCGTACGCGCGCAGATCGAGCGATTGCAGAGCCGCCTCAACGATATCGAAAACGAACTCGCCGCTACGAATACACTACTCGAGCAACAGCGCGGCCAAACAACAGTCGCGGCCAGGGAGCGCGACGAGGCACGCAAACACGTCGAGAATCTAAGCCAGCGCATCGTCAAGATTGACGGCCAGCTCATCGACAAAACCAAGGACGCGGAAAGGCTCGGCGGTCGGGTCAGAGAACTCGAAGCCGACTTCGCTGCGCAGACCACGGCGCTTGCCGAGCGAAATACGAAGAACAGTGAGTTGCGGCGAGTCAAAGCTGCCGCGGAACGCGCCAACAGTGAGTTACGCGACGAGATTGCGTCGCTAAACGGCGGTAAGTCTCCGCTCATCGATGGGCTGCGCAACGAAATACTGGCGACCGAACGGGCGCTGCGCGCTGCCCACGACGAGCGAACCAAATTGCAGCGCGACATCAACGTGCTCCAGCGTCAGGCGGAGTCCGGTACGGTCGAGCAGATGGAAAACGCGCTGTTGCGGGAGCACATTAATGACATCGCCGCCGAAGTCGCGAGGCTGGCCATGACCATCGAAGGGCCGGATTCCCCGATCGAAGCCATCCTGACGGCAACAGCTACGGGTCCCGCCAAAGCCACGAAAACGGTCAATGGCTCGGCGGGTAACGGAGCGATTCCGGTTAGCACGCTGGCCGACCGCATCCGTGCTCTGGAATCTCATGCCCCCCGCGCGGGACGCCGGCCGGGCTAGCTCGCGTTACATCAGGCTTGGCCGCCTCCTTAAATTGGCCGCCTCCTTAAAACACCGGCCGAAACCGCTCCGCTATCCCGCCGCGTGGAGACACCAGGCCAGAATGCCCTTCTGCGCGTGCAGCCGGTTTTCGGCCTCGTCGAACACCACCGACTGCGGTCCGTCAATTACCTCGTCGGTGACCTCGTCGCCGCGATGCGCCGGCAGGCAGTGCATGAACAGCGCGTCCGGCTTTGCGAGCCGCATCAGCTTTGAATTGACCTGGTAAGGCTTGAGCAGATTGTGACGGTGCTCGCCGTCTTTGTCGCCCATCGACACCCAGGTGTCGGTGACGATGCAGTCTGCGCCGCGCACCGCCGCTTCCGGATCCGTGACGAGCCTGATCGGCGCGCCGCTCGATCTGATCCAGTCCTTCAGCAGCTTGTTCGGTGCAAGCTCCGGCGGAGTCGCGATGTTGAGATTAAAGCTGAAGCGCTCCGCCGCGTGCGCCCACGACGCCAGCACGTTGTTGTCGTCGCCGGTCCACGCCACGGTACGGCCCTTGATCGGCCCGCGGTGTTCCTCGAAAGTCATCACGTCGGCCATCACCTGGCAGGGGTGCGATCGCCGCGTCAGTCCGTTGATGACGGGCACGGTTGCGTGGGTCGCCAGTTCCGTCAGCGCGTCGTGGCTGAGGATGCGGATCATGATGATATCGACGAAGCGTGACAGCACCTTCGCGGTATCAGCGATGGTCTCGCCGCGTCCGAGCTGCATTTCGGCCCCGGTCAGCATGATCGCCTCGCCACCGAGCTGGCGCATGCCGACGTCGAACGACACGCGGGTGCGTGTCGAGGGCTTGTCGAAGATCATCGCCAGCGTCTTGCCTTCGAGCGACCTGTCGGCGATCCGGCCCTCCTTGCGTCGCTTCTTCATCGCGACGCTGGCGTCGAGAATCGCGCGCAGTTCCGTCCTCGGCACGTCGAACAGATCGAGAAAATGCCGTGGCGCCTTGCTCATTGCGCGGCTTCCTTCTTGGCGGATGCGCCGGACAGCCTGACGCAGGCCCGCTCCAGCCGCCGCACCGACTCGTCGATCTCGGCGTCGCCGATGATCAGCGGCGGCAGCAAGCGTACAACGTTTTCGCCGGCGCCAACGGTCAAGAGCTTTTCCTCACGTAGCGCGCTGACCAGATCGCCCGATGGGACCACGGCCTTGAGGCCAATCAGAAGCCCCTCGCCTCGCACATCGCTAAGCACATCAGGGTATCGATCGACGACCGAAGCCAGCTTCTGTTTCAAAAGCAGCGACATCTTTCGGGTCCGCTCGAAGAAGCCAGGCTCAAGCATCACGTCGAGCACGGCATTGGCCGCCGCAACCGCTAGCGGATTACCGCCAAAGGTCGAACCGTGCGAGCCAGGCGTCATGCCGGAAGCGGCTTCCGCGGTCGCAAGACAGGCGCCGATCGGAAAACCGCCGCCGAGCGCCTTCGCCAATGACATCACATCCGGCGCAACGCCAATGCGCTTGTAGGCAAAGAGATCGCCGGTGCGCCCCATACCGGTCTGCACCTCGTCAAAAACCAGCAGCAGGCCACGCTCGTCGCAAAGCTGACGCAGCGCTCGGAAGAACGCGTGGGGCGGCTCGCGCACGCCACCTTCGCCTTGCAACGGCTCGATCAGGATTCCGGCGGTCTCAGGACCGATCGCCTTCTTTACGGCTTCGATATCGCCGAGCGGCACTTGGTCAAAGCCGTCCGCCGGCGGCCCGTATCCTTCGAGATATTTTTTCGAGCCGGTGGCAGCCAGCATCGCCAGCGTGCGGCCATGGAAGGCGCCTTCAAAGGTGACCATCCGATAGCGTTCCGGATTGCCCCTGTGGGCATGATAACGGCGCGCGACCTTGATGGCGCACTCCACCGCCTCTGCGCCGGAATTGGCGAAGAAGACGAAATCGGCAAAGCTCTGGTCGCAGAGCCGTGCCGCCAGACGCTCGCCGTCGGGCGATTTGAAAAGGTTCGAGACGTGCCAGAGCTTTGCCGCCTGCGCCTGAAGCGCGGCGACGAGATGCGGGTGACAATGGCCAAGCGCATTCACGGCAACGCCGCTGGTGAAATCGAGATAGCGTCCGCCGTCGGAGCCAAGCAACCAGGCTCCCTCGCCGCTCTCGAATGAAAGATCGGCCCTTGCGAAAACGGGCAATAGATGAGACGCCGCTGCTGTAGTCATGACGATTTGCCGGTTGATGGGAAGCGGAACGGCTCGGCTGCGCTGTGGCGCGACCAACGAACTGTCAGCCCCGGAAACGAAATGTGCCGCCTTTCAAGGCGGCACGCGACGGTTATTCTAGGTGCGCGGCGATTACTGTCAATATTCCACTTGTGCTTCGGTGATGCGGGAAAGTCGCAGAATGAGCCGATTCTCTCATTTTCTTGCAGAACATGTGGACGCCGTAAGGCCCGACTCTTGCGCGTGAGTCACGGCATATTGTAGCCTTAGGCTTGTCGAATACGACATCTCGTGCGGCGTTTTGATCCTCGATCGGTCCCTGTTCTCAGCGTAAGCGCCCGGGCGTTTTCCCGCCCGGCGAGGGTTAAGGGATTCTGCCGACACGAGTTTCTCAGGGGGCGCTTCAGGTGCGCGGCCTTGCGGGGGGCACGCCTTAAACAAGGGAACAATGTGCGATGACGGTGATAACCTGGACCGACGACCGTGTCGAACAACTGAAGAAACTTTGGGAAGCGGGACTTTCCGCAAGTCAGATCGCCGCCGAACTCGGCAACGTGACGCGTAACGCGGTGATCGGCAAGGTGCACCGGTTGGGTCTATCGGGCCGCGCCAAGAGCCCTTCGTCAACGGTGCCGCGGCCGCGCAAGGCCCGTCCGGCCCAGCACATGATGCGGGTGTCCCGCCCTGTCTCCCGGGGAAATACCGCGCTCGCGCAAGCCTTCGAGATTGAACTCGAGCCAGACCCGATCGCCTACGACAATGTCGTGCCTATGAGCCAGCGGCTATCGCTACTCGAACTCAGCGAAGCCACTTGCCATTGGCCGGTTGGCGACCCCTCGAGTCCGGAATTCTTCTTCTGCGGTGGCAAGGCTCTCACCGGCCTGCCTTATTGCGCGCACCACTCGCGCATCGCCTATCAGCCCGCCGCTGACCGTCGCCGCCAAGCGCCGAAGGCGCGGTAATCACAGCGTAACTTCAAATCTCGTCATAGCCGGGCTTGAGCCGGCCATTTCGTTTTGCGTCCAAGCAGATCGTAGATCTGCGGGAAGCCGCGGTTGACGCTTTATAGCGTTTTCGAGTGAAGTCGATGCCGGTTCGCGTGAAGGAAACGCGTCAAAACAGCATCTAGACCTTCGTTTCTGATTCAATCAAAAACAAAATGCTCTAGCGCAGCATCACGACAATTATCGACGCTGTTCAGCTATCCCCGCTTACTCAGTCGCGCTCGCGAACTGCTCGTCCAACGCGTAGCCTGCACCACGCACCGTGCGGATCGGATCCGCCTCACCACCCGGACTGAGCAGTTTGCGCAGTCGTCCGATGTGAACGTCGACGGTACGCTCGTCGATATAGACGTCACGGCCCCAGACGCTGTTGAGCAATTGCTCGCGGCTGAACACCCGGCCGGGATGCTCGAGAAAAAACTCCAACAGCCGATACTCGGTCGGGCCAAGATCGATCGAACGACCGGAACGCGCAACGCGGTGCCTATCGCGGTCGAGCTCTAGGTCGCCAAAAATCAGGATCGATGCCAGCCGCGCCGGACTCGCGCGCCGCAGCAGGCTTTTTACCCTCGCCAGGAGCTCCGGCACCGAGAACGGCTTGACCACGTAGTCGTCGGCGCCGGTCGCAAGCCCCCGCACCCGCTCGCTCTCCTCACCGCGAGCGGTGAGCATGATGATCGGAAGCTGCTTGGTTTCGGGACGCGCCCGCAGCCGGCGGCATAGCTCGATGCCGGACAGGCCCGGCAACATCCAGTCCAGCACCACAAGATCGGGGATGCGCTCTTTCAGCCGCGTATCCGCCTCGTCGCCCCGCGTTACCGTTTCGACCTCATAACCTTCGGCTTCAAGATTGTAACGCAGCAGCGTCGTCAACGCTTCCTCGTCTTCCACTACCAGAATGCGTGCACCCATCGTGTCTCGCCTGATCCCGTTTCAGTTCTGTGGAGTCGCCGATGCGAAACCAGTCATATCCCCCTTGGGACGCTTGTCGAGAATCTGCTGACCCTCGATCATGTAGAACACCGTCTCGGCAATGTTGGTGGCGTGGTCGCCGATTCTCTCGATGTTCTTGGCGCAGAACATGAGATGAATGCAGAACCCGATGTTCCGCGGATCCTCCATCATGTAAGTCAGGAGTTCGCGGAACAAAGAGGTGCAGATAGCATCCACCTCCTCGTCCCCCTTCCAGACTGCCATCGCCGAAGGCAGATCGTGCGCCGCATAAGCGTCGAGCACCGACTTGACCTGGGACCGCACGAGATCGGTCATATGTTCGAGACCGCGGATCAGTTTCAGCGGGCGGAAATCGCTGTCGATCGCAACCACGCGCTTGCCCATGTTCTTGGCGAGATCGCCGATGCGCTCCAGATCGATAGCAACTCGCATGGCGCCGACGATCTCGCGCAGATCCACGGCCATCGGTTGTCGCCGAGCGATAGTCAGCATGGCGCGTTCCTCGATCATACGCTGCAGCTTGTCGATTTCGGCATCGGCGGCCACGACGCGAGCACCCAATGCAACGTCGCGGCGGATCAACGCGTCCAGGGATTCCACGATCTGCCGTTCAGCTAGTCCGCCCATTTCGGACACCAGCCGCGTCAGCTCCTGGAGGTCGTCGTCGAACGCCTTGGCGGTGTGTTCGAAAGCCATATCAAAATTCTCCTCGCGTCTCCGCAGGCAGCCTCAGCCGAAACGGCCGGTGATGTAATCCTGGGTGCGGCGATCTAAGGGCGATGTGAACAGCTTGTTGGTCGGACCGAATTCGATCATCTCGCCGAGATACATGAACGCGGTGTAGTCCGATACGCGCGCCGCCTGCTGCATATTATGGGTAACGATCGCAATGGTGTAGTGCCTTTTCAGCTCATCGATCAGCTCTTCGATTTTGGCCGTTGAGATCGGGTCGAGAGCCGAGCACGGCTCATCGAACAGGATCACCTCGGGCCGCACCGCAACGGTCCGCGCGATGCACAGGCGCTGCTGCTGACCACCGGAAAGGCTGAGTCCGCTCGCATTGAGCTTGTCCTTGACCTCGTTCCACAAGGCGCCGTCCCGCAGTGCCTTTTCCACCCGATCGTCCATTTCCGATTTCGGCAGCCTCTCGTACAAGCGGATGCCAAACGCAATGTTGTCATAGATCGTCATCGGAAACGGCGTCGGCTTCTGGAACACCATGCCGACCCTGGCGCGCAAAAGATTAAGATCGAGCTTGGGGTCCAGGATGTTGGCGTCGTCCAATAACACGCGTCCTTCGACGCGCTGGCCGGGGTACAGGTCGTACATGCGGTTGAAGATGCGAAGCAGGGTCGATTTTCCGCAACCCGAGGGGCCGATGAAAGCCGTCACGCGGTTGCCGGCGATCGACAGGTTGACGTTCTTTAGCGCATGATGCTGGCCGTAATAGAAATTGAGGTTAAGAGCGTCGATCTTCACCGGAATGACCGGATCAATCACCGGCGGTGGAGCAGCCGAGCCTGAGGCGGCGACGGAACCGTGGGTCATTTTGCGATCCTCTCAGAGCCCATCAACCTCGCAATGATGTTCAGCGCCAGTACCGCCAAGGTGATCAACAGCGCGGCGCTCCACGCCAGTTCTTTCCAGTAGACGTAAGGGCTCTGCACGAAGTTGTTGATGGTGACAGGAAGGTTAGCGACCGGGTTGGTCAGGTCCATGCTGAAGAATTGGTTGCTCAAGGCGGTGAACAGCAGCGGCGCGGTCTCGCCGGCAACGCGCGCGGTGGCAAGCAGCACGCCGGTGATCAGGCCGGTTCGCGCGGCGCGATAGGCGATGCGCTTGATGACGAGCGAGCGCGGTAAGCCGAGCGCGGAGGCCGCCTCGCGCAGCGAGTTCGGCACCAGGCTCAGCATGTCCTCGGTGGTGCGCACCACGATCGGAATGACGATCACGGCGAGCGCTAGTGACCCCGCGAGCGCCGAGAATCCTCCCATCGGGACCACCACCGCGCCGTATACGAACAAACCGATGATGATTGAAGGCGCACTGAGAAGGATGTCGTTGATGAAGCGAATGACCGGCGCGAGGCGATCGTGCTTGCCGTATTCCGCGAGGTAGGTGCCCGCAAACATCCCGATCGGCGCACCTACCCCCACACCTATCACCGTCATGATGATGGAGCCGACAAGAGCGTTCAGCAGACCGCCTTCGGACGCGCCGGGCGGCGGCGTGTTCTGGGTGAAAAGCTGCCAGCTCATCCCGGCGAGACCGTTATAGAACAGCGTGAACAGAATGAGCCCGAGCCAGGAGACACCGAATGCGGCGGCAACAAAGCAGAGGGCGCGGACGATAACGTCTCGACGGCGGCGGGACGCATAGATCGGATTCATGGCTTGACCTGAACAGGCATAATCGCTGGACAAACGAATTCGTTTGTCGGGAAAAACCGGGTTCCGTTCTTCCGTGCCATGCCTATTTCCCTGCCTTCTTCTCCAACCGCAACAGCAACAGCCGCGCTGCAGCGAGCACAAAGAACGTCAGAACGAACAACAGCAGACCGAGCAGCATCAGGCTCGACTGATGCAAGCCGTCGCTCTCCGCGAACTCGCTGGCGATCGCTGCGGAAATCGTCGTGCCGGGCGCGAAGATCGATGGCGAGATGCGGAACGAGTTGCCGATAATAAATGTCACCGCCATCGTTTCGCCGAGCGCACGGCCGAGCGCCAGCATGGCGCCGCCGATCACGCCAACGCGCGTATAGGGCAGCACAACGTGCCAGACGACTTCCCAGGTGGTGCAGCCGACGCCATAGGCCGCCTCTTTCAGGACGGGCGGCACGGTTGCGAATACGTCACGCGAAATCGCGGTGATGAAAGGCAGCACCATGATCCCGAGGATCAGCGACGCGTTGAACAGGCTCAGATACGACGGCGGACCGCCGAAGATCGCACCAAGGACCGGCACACCTTCAAATAGGTCTATGAAGAAGGGCTGCACCGTGTTGGCGAGGATCGGACCGAGGATGAAGAAGCCCCACATGCCGTAGATGATCGAAGGAATGCCCGCGAGCAGCTCAATCGCCATGCCGATCGGCCGGCGCGCCCACAGCGGGCACAGCTCGGTAAGGAAAACAGCAATTCCGATTCCGACCGGGACAGCGATCATCATGGCGATGACCGAGGTCAGGACGGTGCCGTACACCGGACTCAGCGCGCCCAGCACCGGCGGCTCGGCGGACGGCGCCCAGCGCTGCGTCGTCAGGAACCCGCTTCCATACTCCACAATCGCAGGCCAGGATCCCACGACCAGCGAAATGATGATTCCGCCAAGCAACATCAGAACGAGCATCGCGCTGATGCGCGTGGTCCAGTAGAACGCGCGATCCCCGAACCTGAATGCGTTCAGAGCGCGGGTTCGATCATAGCGGTCCGCCGACTCCACCGCGCTGCCATGAAGGGCTATTTCCGTCACGCCTATTCCTATGTCCTGTATGTCTCGCAAAGCATCATGCCCGGGATACGGAGACAGCTTTTTTGCACCAGTCAAAAACTAGTGGAGGAGCGCTCTGGCGCTCCTCTACTACCCAAGATCAGCTTTTGATCTCGGAGGTCCAGGTTTTCTTGATTTGCTCGACGACCGAGTCCGGCATCGGAATGTAGTCGAGTTCCTCAGCCATCCTGCCGCCCTTCTCAAACGCCCATTTGAAGAACTTGATGGCTTCAGCGGAGGCCGCCTTGTCGGCCGGCTCATTGTGCATCAGGATGAACGTCGCGGCTGTGATTGGCCAGGAAGTCTCGCCCGGCTGATCCGTCAGGATGACGTAGTATCCCGGCGAGTGAGCCCAATCGGCGCTGGCGGCCGCGGCCTGGAAGGAAGCGATGGTCGGCTGCACCGCCTTGCCGGCCTTGTTGACGAGCGCGACATAAGTCAGCTTGTTCTGCTTGGCATAGGCGTATTCGACATAGCCGATCGAGTTCTTGGTCTGGCCGACATTGCCGGAAACCCCTTCATTGCCTTTGGCACCGACACCCGCCGGCCATTCGACCGCGGTGCCCTCGCCGACCTTGGACTTCCACTCCGCGTTCACCTTGGACAGATAGTTGGTGAAATTGAACGAGGTGCCTGACCCGTCCGAACGATGCACCACCGCGATCGGAGCCGAAGGCAGCTTGACGCCCGGATTGAGTTTCGCGATCACAGGATCGTCCCACTTCGTGACCTTGCCGAGATAGATATCACCGAGCAATTCGCCCGAAAGAACCAGTTCACCAGGCTTCACGCCCTCGACATTCACGACGGGTACGATCGCTCCCATCACCATCGGCCACTGCACAAGACCATCCTTCTCGAGCTTGTCGGCCTTCAGCGGCGCGTCGGTCGCGCCGAAGGTCACCGTCTTGGCAAGAATTTGCTTGATGCCGGCGCCCGACCCGATCGACTGATAGTTCAGACCGTTGCCGGTCTCTTTCTTGTAGGCATCAGCCCATTTGGAATAGACTGGAAACGGGAAGGTCGCGCCCGCGCCAGTGACATCGGCTGCCTTCGCCGGAACCGAAAAGACAGCCGCAGAGGCGACGACGAGGCCAGCGGCGGCGATGACCCGGAAGAAATTCATGCGCGATCTCCCTCGCATTGAGCAGAGAGCGCGGTTGCGCTCATCGCCCCTTCTAGGTACGGCCGATGCTGCTTTTACGACAGTTTGACGACAGTGGCATGACACATCCAAGCATCTGAAATGATTTAATTTTCAGCTTCCGTCGCGTTCTGCGCCTGTGGAAAACAAGCGGTAAAGCTCGCGCCATGACCGGGCACGCTCTCGATCAGGAGCCGACCGCGATGACGGTTGAGAATATGTTTCACCAAGGACAGGCCGAGGCCTGTGCCGCCTTGAGCCCGGCTGTCGCCGACGTCGACCCGATAGAAGCGTTCGGTAAGGCGCGGCAAATGCTCAGGCGCGATGCCAGGACCGAAATCCCGCACCACCACCCGGAATTCCGGCGCGCCCTCCGGCGAGACGCCGAGCATCGACGACACCATGACCCTGCCGCCGGACGCGCCATATTTCAGCGCGTTCTCGATCAGGTTCTCGAATAGCCGCAGCAGCTCCTCACGATCGCCGCAGATCCGCACCGAGGCCTCGGGCAATGCGACCTCGATCTCGACATGACGCTCCGCCGCCAGCGGCTCAAGTCCGTCGACGACCTCTCGTACGATCGGAACAACATCGACAATCGTCTCTGGACGCACATGCGCCGACAGCTCGACCCGCGACAGCGACAAGAGATCGTCGATCAGCCGTGCCATCCGCGCCGCCTGCGCGTGCATGATGCCAAGAAACCGCTCTCGTGCCCGGGCATCCTCGCGCGCAGGACCTTGCAGCGTGTCGATGAACCCCGAGAGCGCAGCGAGAGGCGTGCGCAACTCGTGGCTCGCATTGGCGACGAAATCGGCGCGCATTTCCTCGACCCGGCGCAACGGCGTCTGATCGTGAAACGTCAAAAGCATGCAATAGTCGACGCCACCGAATGCAGTCGGCACCGGAATCGGCGTGATGATCAATTCCATCCACCGATCGACCGGAACAGGATTGAGATAGGTCGTCCGCCGCGATTCCCGGGTCGCAATCGCCTCACGCAACGCTGTGACGATCTCAGGCGCTCGCAGTGCGAACTGCGCGAGCTCGCTCCGGCGCAACGCCGGTACGAGCTGCGCCGCCGCGGCATTGAGATGGATGACGCGGCCGACCCTATCGAGCAGCACGTTGGGATCCGGCATACCGGCAACGATGGCATGTGCCACCTCCGTCTCGACCGGATTGGCCCAGAGTTCGGTTTCGCGCGAGGCATCCGGATCCTGAACCTGCCAGGGCACCAGCGCCGCACCGGTGATGCAGACAAAGGCAACGATGGCGCCCAAAGGCTGCAAGCCGCCGAACACAACCAGTGCGGTCAAAACAAGCCCGGCAACGAGCAGGATGAGCGCGGAGCGGCGCAACCGGTCCGGCCAGGATGTGGACCTCGCACCGGGCCCTGAGACCCGGGAGGCGTTTGCTTCCGCAGCCGCTTGAGTGCTGTCAGGCGCCAGAATCGCCATGCTCCCCCAGATAGGGCAGTTTACTGTCGGGTCCAGCTTTCGATCCGGTCGGCGCCTTACCCACGCGTCTCATTCGCGCGCTGACAAAAACTTCCCGAAACGTGAGCAAGATTATGGAAATGGTGAAGGGCAAAACATAATAGAACAGCCGGAACAACAGCATCCCGGCCAGAAGATCCTTCTTCTCCATCTGCCACAGGCCGATCAGCATGGCAGCGTCGAACACGCCGAGCCCCCCGGGCGAATGACTTGCAAAACCCAGCAACGTCGCGGACACAAAAATCACCGCGACAACGACAAAGCCGACATTGGGCTGGTGGGGAAGCAGCACGTACATCGCGAGTGCGCAAAATCCCAGATCGACGATTCCGATAAAAATTTGCAGCAGCGTCAGCCGACTGCCCGGCAGAACCACCGTCCATGCCCCGCTACCAACGCGACGCGGCCGGATCCCAACCCAGATCACATACCCGATCAGTGCAAGAATGATCGCGATTGCGATCAGCCTATTGAACACTGGCGGAAGCTGATCAATGCTCGTCGCCGCCTCGGGGTGGTAGGCGATACCAAGTCCGAGCACGGCGGCATTGCCGAGCCAGAAGGTGAGACCCGCCAGAAAGCAGACTTTTGCGACATCGACCGCATTCAACCCCCAGGCGGAATAGATGCGATAGCGCACCGCCCCGCCAGTAAACACGCTGGCGCCGACGTTGTGGCCGACCGAATAGCTGGTAAAAGCCGCGAACGCCGTGACGCGGTAGGGGACATGAGTGACCCCGATGGTCCGCACTGCAAACAAGTCATAGAATGTCAGCGTGAAATAGCCCGCGGCAACGAACAGGCCCGCCAACGCGATCGAGCTCCACTCGGTCCGCTTGATGGCCTCCATCACCTCCTCGACATCGATGTCCCGGAGAATATGGAAGAGCACGTAGAAAGCGGCCGCGATAACAGTGACGCTGATCGCCACACCGAGCTTGTGCAGGATTCGTTTCCGGCGCAGAATCGAAATCGCTCTGCGTATTAATCCAAGCATCGAGAACCTCGAAATGCGGTCCACGGCAACGTCGTGCCTTTCCGCATTCATTCACGGGACATGGTCGTAGCGTGTTTTGGTTCCTAGTGGAATTCAGCCGGCGTCAACAAATCCCTTAATTTCAACACATCAGAGTGTCTCGCCAGAGTGTTCCGTCGATCCCCCGGACGCCGCCTGACGCGAGACTACCCCCTCGCGCAACCACGATCCGACCGCGCAACCTACAAGATAGACTCCGAGCATCACCAGTCCAAGGTCAAGCCAATAACCGAACCGGCCGGGAACAACGTGCATGAAAGCTGCCACAATCAGCGCTAAGACCAAAGCCGATAGCCACCGCGCAGTTGGTTTTGGGACTCCCCGCCCGCGATGCACCACCGCAATCCAACCCATAGCAAGGCCAAGCAGCAACGATACAATGAGCCAAACCCAGTGAAATCCTGCCAGGTAGACCATATCTTTACTGCCTCACAATGAAATCAATGCGTCGATTCTTCGCTTTGCCCTCGTCGGTGTCATTGGTGGCAATTGGCTGAGCGCTGCCGAATCCGATCGGCCTGAATCGACTGGCAGGCAATCCGGCTTTCACCAGAAAGTCCACAACCGCCTGCGCGCGTCGTTCAGACAGTGTCTGGTTAAATGACGCATCACCGTCACTGTCGGTGTGCCCCACGATCTCGATTGTGGCCGTCGGGCAACGCAGCGCGGTTTCCGTCAATTGATCGAGCAGGCCGATCGAATCGAGCTCCAACGTCGCCTGACCGGTTTCAAACTGAATGGTGCGCTTCTCCAGAAGTTCACCGAACAGTTGCTGACACACCGTCGGATCGACCGGGGCTGCCGGCGGCTTGACCGAAATTTCCATTTTTGCCTCCCAGCCACGAGGTAGATCCTTGGGCAAATTAGCGCGGATTTGCCTTTCGGCCGGGTCATATAGCGCGTCGCCGGAGAGATCGACGCTCCGATCAGAGACGACGAGTCTCCCTGTCGACAGACGCGACAAAGATCGCAGCGCCCGCGTGACGACGGCATCGAAGCCTGCCGGCGCACCCAGACTTGCCTTGAGCTTATCGATGATTTTCTCGCCGAATTTGCGGCCCGCGGATGCAACGATCGTGGCATGAATCGCATTGTCGGGCACATACCCCGTCAATATCAGCGTCCCGGCGACCGGATCCTTGTTGGCCTCGAAGACATATGGCGGGGCGTGAATATCGTTGGCGACCGAATATCCGTCAGGCAAATTCTTCAGCGCCGAGGCGATTGCCTCGCGTCCGCCAAGTTCACGCGCCATGCCTGACAGGTTCACCGTTAAATCCGAAATCGTTGCCTTGCCGGTCTTGAGCTTGCCTGTCTCACCGATCAGTAGTGTCGCTGCGGCTTCAAATCTCGGCGGCGCCCCGCGCTTTAAATCCATGTGATCAGCGATGTCGATGCCGGCAAACGTTGCACGCGCAGCGTCCAGCAGTTTGTTCTTGACCACCGGCAACGGCGCGTTTCCGCCGAGCGTTACCCTTCCGACCTTCCGTTCGATGGTCCAAACAAACGGTTTGGCTTCGGCGACGAGCGCGGTGCGATCGTTGACCCGTCGCACACCCGGGACCGTCTCTACCGAGGCCACCGCGTTGCTGCGTTCCTGCTCCGAAAACGCCTCGGCGGAGAACATAATGTCGCGCCCGGCGGCGCTGATCGTGGTTTTATCGAGAACGCTGTCCTTGAGTACGGCGGCGGCCTGCTCGCTCAGATCGGCTTCCAGCGGACCCGTTGTCGTCCAAGCGGCTAGCCCCCAAAGAACGGTGAGCGGGATGACACCCGGCCACCACTTGCTGCTCCATCTGAAAAATCCGCGCATTCAATATCCTGTCGCGCAAAATCTGCCGGCTGCCGACGGACCGGATCATGCAATCCGCTCCAGCTTTTGAAACGCGCACCGGGTAAAGCCGGACGCGATTCGGTCGGCCGCGCGTGACGAAATGAAGAGAAAACAAACCCTTGCCGGGCTGTCAAACCGAAATGAAACGGAGGCCTCATCAGCGACGGACCGAAGGGATAACCGTTTCTTCAACCGTTTCCGACTAAGATTTGGTCAACAGCAGGGACTGGCCGATCACTTCAAATGAAGCAGCTCCGCAACACCGTCATTCGGGCCGGATTGGATGCCCTGTATTTCAGCGGCGCTCATCATCTGCTGCGGCCGATCTTCGCAGGCGTCGGAACGATCTTCATGCTGCACCATGTGCGGCCGCGCCGAAATGCTCCATTCCAACCCAATCATCACCTGGAAGTGACTCCGGAATTTCTGCGCATGATCCTGGCCCATGTCCGGTCGCGCGGAATCGACATCGTGACCGCGGACGAGATGCATCGCCGGTTGAGCCAACGCGACTTCTCGCGACGGTTTGCGTGCTTCACCTTCGACGATGGCTACCGCGATAACCGCGACTTCGCACTGCCCGCAATGCGCGAATATGACGCGCCGTTCACCGTCTATGTCGCGAATGATTTCGCAAACGGAACCGGTCACCTCTGGTGGGTAGCGCTCGAACGGGTCATTGCCTCCACCGAGCGGATCGACAGCACGATCGGTGACACCGCCATACGTCTCGATACCCGCACAGTCGAACAAAAGCAGGGAGCGTTCTCTCTCATTCACGATCTGCTGCGTGGGCTGCCGGACGACCGCGATGTCGCGCGCGAACTGGATGGGTTGTGTGCACGCTATAGCGTCGATGAATCCATCATCAGCGCGGAGCTGTGTCTATCCTGGGACGAATTGAAAGCGTTCGCCACCGATCCGCTGGTCACGATCGGCGCTCATACCGTCAGTCACTGCAACCTCGCAAAGCGAAGCGAGGAGCAGGCCCTTCAGGAGATCACCTTCAGCCGGACACAGATCGAAGCTGTCTTGCAGCGTGCGGTCGTCCATCTCGCCTATCCCTACGGCGACCGTGACGCCGCGGGAGTGCGCGAGTTCGCTATGACCAAGGCGGCCGGTTTCAATACTGCGATCACGACGCGACCGGGCATGATCTTTCCTGAGAATGCGGAGCATCCGACCGCGCTACCGCGAATTTCCCTCAACGGAAACTATCAGACTGCCCGCGTCCTTCCGGTGCTGACGTCGGGCGCTGCCACCGCCCTGTGGAATGGATTCCGTCGCGTTGACGTCACCTGAGGCTTGAAGACGTTGTGCTCAAGCGTGCCTATTGGGATGAACACATCTCGTCACACATCATCGCGGTGCATTCCGATCTTCCCGACAGAAGCGAAGAGGCAGCATCTGCTTCATTGCGAATAAAGGATTTCAGTTCGCCGCCGGAACAGCCGCCGGAACGTTCCATGGCCGCGTCGGCGAAGCGAGGCCGATCAGCCTACCCTGGATGTAGTCGCAGCCCCAGTCGCGCAGCATGGCGGCGGATTGCTCGTCCTGAACCCACTCGGCAACCGTCCTGATATCGAGCCGCCGCGCGAGATCGATCAGCGTCTGCACGAACGCCCGGTCGTCGGAGGAGCGCGCGAGGTTGTGCACGAACGCGCCGTCGATTTTGACGATATCCACGCCGAGCTTGCGCAAGTTCCGGAACGAGGTGTAGCCGGCTCCGAAATCGTCGATCGCAATGCGACTGCCCAAGTTCTTCAACCGCGTGACGAATCGTTGGACGTCGTCGATATCCTGTATCGCCGCAGTTTCGGTAATCTCCACGGTCAGGCGTTCGGCCACGCCGGGATGCGCACCCATCAGTGCTTCGATCGCTGTCCACCAATCAACGTCCATGGTGGTCTCCGGCGAGATATTGAGGCTGAGCCGGACGTGGGGCGCTTCCGCGAGCTCGGCGATGACAAGCTCCAGCACGCGATGATCGACCAGACGGATCAGACCGAGCTTCTCCGCTACCGGCACGACATCAGGCGCGAGCAGAACCTGACCGTTCTGCTGCTGCATCCGGACCAGGCACTCATAAAACGCCGTTTCACGCGTGCGCGCGTCGACCACCCGCTCGAAAGCGGTGAGAATACGGCGCTCGTTCAATGCGGTCACGATCTCGTCGGTAACCCTGATGTTGATTCGACGCTGCGCGTCGCGCTCAATATCGGGTCGCCACACTGCGAGCGAACCGCTACGGCGACTTTTCGCAGCCTCGAGGACTTCCTGGGCGCGATTGATCGCTTCATCAGCGGTCCGAGCATAACGCGGAGCCAAAACGGCGCCGATCGAGGCGGTGACCGAAACGGGGCCGGATTTGGTCATCACGATCTCTTCGCGGATGCCCGCCAGAAGGCGTTCGGCCGCGACACTCACGTCGTCCAAACCGCAGTTCTTCAGGATCACTCCGAACTTGTTGCCGGAGAAGCGGCCAAGAACGTCGCCGCCGCGCAATCGCGCCCGGATGCGCCTGGCGACATCGCCGATCACCTCGTCGGCGACATCGAAGCCGAAAGCATTGTTGATGCGCGCGAGGTGATCGATCCCGACCATCATGAACGCAAACGACGAGCGGTAGCGCACGGCTTCCTCGATCGCTTCGGCGAGAGCCGCCGTCAGATACGTGCGATTAAGCTCGCCGGTCAGGGCATCGTTCCGGGACAGACTGATAAGCCGCTCGTCCCGCGCCCGCCGCTCATTCTCAAGCCGCACGATACCCTCGACGCGCACCGCCTTGCCATCGGCGTCGGCGAACCAGCATCCGGACTCCTCAATCCACAGCATCGGCGCGGAGGCACTGGCGCGCAGTCCATATTCGATGCGATAGGGCACTCCCTCCCCACAGCGCTGCCGGGCGGTTGGCGTGGCTGACAAAATATCGACACGGATCGATCCTGACGGTTCGATCAGAGCTCCATACCCGTTTCCGGTAGCAAGCGAGGGCGGGTCGATGTCCTGAAAGATCGATGCCGCTCCCTCGGTCCAGGTCAGGGAATCGCTTGGAATATCCCAAGTAAACGCGGCCCGACCCAGCGCCGCAAGAATCGCCGGCACCCGGGGTTCTTGAGTCGCTCGGGGCAGGGCCGTAGGCGCGCTGGCGGCTTGTGACGCATCAGCGCCGGACGAGGGATTGACTGCCGGTGAAATGGCGGATGTCACGGTCGCCTCATTTTAGGACGCTGCCAAGTGATTCCCATCTTAAAGAATAGAGCGTCCCGTCCCGGACACGCTAGGTAAAGTTCATAAAACAACCCTAAAGATCGCCATTTCCAACCCAAATGCGTTTCCTTCCCAAGGAAGCGGTCCCGGCACAGCTTTTGCGATGGTCGTTGCGAGCACGGGCACAATGTCCCGGAACAACACATTCACACAGGCTGCATCAACGATGACGATCGCAGGAACGGGCCGGATATCTGGAATCGCTGCCAATCCCAGGCGGGACCGCAGCGGCGCGACAAAGTCTCCGAGCCCAGGGCCGATGTCAGCCGTCGCGCCCGTGGAGCGTCGGCTGGTTCGGCGTTCCACGGCGCGCCATGACGCGTTCTTTGTCACGCAACTGATCGCCGTCGCGGAGCATAGTCCACAGACGCGGATGTTCCGCCGCGCGACGCCACAGGTCGCCCAGGCAGCCTATCATTCAACGGGCGAGCGGAATCAAGCGGGCGCGCGGTCTGGTCCGCGGCTACTGCGCGTCATCTGAGCCTCCAGCCTTTCCGTTCTGACGAACTCAGAAGCTGGGCGCTAGCGGCGGGACTGATCAGAAGGCATCGGCGTTTCGCTGCCCGGCTGGATGCGAGGACCCGGAACATCCGGATGCCGTTCGGCTCCGGCAGTCTCGCCATGAACGATCGGCGGGACACTCTCCGGAACCTGCTCGGCAACGACCGTTAGTGCGTCGGCGGGCTCCGGCGACGAAACCGATGACGCCATGGATGCAGGTGCCGGATCGAAGCGCGGTTCACACGCTTCGGCCTCTGCCACGCCTTGCGACGGTCCGGTGACCGCACGGGCAGGCCGCCGCGCCCGCAAGACGAAACCGGAGAGGAAATCGACCAGCGCCAGCAGCGTCAACATGAAGTAGGTCGACGAACCGAATTGCGGCAGCATCACGAATTCCGCCGCGGCACCCCCCGAACACCGCCAGCGACAGCAGATGGTCGGTGAGATACTTGCCACCGGGGCGCACGCTTTTGATAATTTCGAACAGCAACAGGACGATGCCGAGCGCGAGCAGCGTGTCCCCGAGCGTCACCGGCCAAGGCACACCCGACATCAAGGTCAAGGTGAGAACGGGCTCCGTCAAGAGGACGCCCGGCATCAGGAAGACAATGATGTTGCAGATCGCTAGAGGAATCAGGAGCAGAGGGAAACCGATCACGGACATCACCAAGGCCTCCTTCATTCAAGCGGGAGGTTCGAGAACCGCGTGCCGAATCCCTCCGTCCCTGGCGCTCCCTTCATTCCAGCCCCGCGCCTGTTCCGGACCGCAAGGCTGATCAGGCCTGGGCTCAGGAGTCGCTCTTGGCCTTCAGAACCTGCCGGCCCTTGTACATGCCAGTTTTCAGGTCGAGATGGTGGGGACGGCGCAGCTCGCCGGAATCCTTGTCCTCGGCGTAGGTCGGCTTGCTGAGCGCATCTGCCGAACGGCGCATGCCACGCCGTGACGGCGATGTCTTTCTTCTTGGAACGGCCATATCCGTGTCCTTACAGGATGTTGTCGAGTCCGTCTCGAAACGCCAATGGGCAGGCGCGGCGAGTCCCGAACGCGCGAGTTGAATGCTGATAAGCCGGCCTTATAGGCCACGATCGCCGTGCCAGCAACTGCGCAGTTCGGATGCTCTGGCCCGGACCATATAGGTCCCGGCCAGCCGGCGAACCCCCGGGCCGGGCCTTCGGGCGCTGCGCCGGACTGGATTAGGCAGGATTGCAGCCAAGAGCGCCGCTTCCCGCGCCGTTAGGCTGGCTGCGGATCGCCCGAAGGCATAGCGGGACCCTGCTTCGACACCGAACTGGCCGCCCGGCCCCCATTCCGCGATATTCAGATAGATTTCGAGAATTCGCTGCTTGGGAAGTACCGCATCGAT
Source organism: Nitrobacter sp. MLSD-S21 (assembly GCF_058809865.1). NCBI lineage: Bacteria > Pseudomonadati > Pseudomonadota > Alphaproteobacteria > Hyphomicrobiales > Nitrobacteraceae > Nitrobacter > Nitrobacter sp. MLSD-S21. The sequence continues at coordinate 363,809 of NZ_JBXASZ010000002.1, forward strand.
CCACATCGCCAGCGGAAATTCCAGCGCCTTGCGGACCATGCTGCGTCCGGGCCAGAGGAACAGATTTTTTGCCACTTGCTGAGTGATGGTGGAGCCGCCACGCCTGAACTCGCCGTCCTCGGCATCGTCGAGCACATCCCGTAGCGAATCCCAATCAATGCCGTGATGGCTGCAGAACTTTGCATCCTCCGACGCGACCACGGAGCGCGGCAGCGCCGAAGGAAGCGCGGAAAAATCGATCCATTGCCGCGACATCGGGGCGCCCGAGAGCGTGCGCCATATCATCAGCGTCGAGACCGGATGGCCGATCCGATACAGCGGCGTCAGCAAATAAGGCAACAGCAGCAGGCCAGTGACGAAGAGCACCCCGATACGGATCGCCCGCCGCATCAGGCCGCGACGCCTTCAATCGATCGGCGAACGGGTTCACCTCGTCCGTGACGGAGGGGATTCACAAAATCACCGTTAATTACACCGAAGCCGGCGTAAGAAGGCATTGAAAACTCCTTCTGTCGGATCACCGCGACCAGCAGATTGTCGGTCGGCCGGAATTGACGAAGCCGACACCATGAAGGATTGTCCCGCAAAAATCGACCTCGCCAAACCTTTGCAGTCTCGGTGCCCTTTTCTGTTCTTGGAGCCATTTTGATGACGTCAGGACTTTCATCCGCCGATTTTACAAAGCGCCTTGACACGACGGCGGACGAGACCGAGGTCCTGTTGGGAAAATTGCTATCCGACAGCCCTCTGCCCGACGAGATCGCGCGCCCGAAGCGGCTGATGGACGCCATGCGTTATTCCTCGCTCGGCGGCGGTAAGCGGTTGCGGCCGTTTCTCGTGGTCGAAAGTTCGGCTGTATTCGGCGTTCCGCGCGACGCCGCGCTGCTGGCCGGCGCAGCGCTCGAATGCATCCATTGTTATTCGCTGATTCATGACGACCTGCCGGCGATGGACAACAGCGACCTGCGCCGGGGGCGGCCAACTCTGCATAAGACCACCGACGATGCCACGGCAATCCTCGCCGGAGACGGTCTGCTGACGCTTGCCTTCGACATCATCACCCGCGACGAGGTCCATGACGATCCCGCCGTCCGCCTGTTGCTGACGCGCGCGCTGGCGCGCGCTGCCGGCATTGGCGGCATGGTCGGCGGGCAGCTGCTCGATCTCGCCGGTGAAGGCCGCTTCGGCGACCGCGAGCCGGTCGACGTGGCGCGCGTGCAGCAGATGAAAACGGGCGCACTGCTCCGCTTCGGCTGCATTGCCGGCGCGCTGCTCGGCCAGGCCTCGCAAAAAGATTATCAGGCGCTCGACGCTTACGGTCGCGCGCTGGGCGAAGCCTTCCAGATCGCCGACGACCTTCTCGACGTCGAAAGCGATGCGGCGGCGCTCGGCAAGCCGGCCGGCGCCGACGCGGCACTCGGCAAGACCACATTCGTCACCCAACTCGGCATCGACGGCGCCAAGAAACGCGTTCGGGACCTTCTGGCGAAGGCGGATGAGGCTTTGTCGGTGTTTGGTCCACGCGGTGACGTGCTGCGCGCCGCCGCGCATTTTGTCGCCGATCGCAAGAGCTGAAGCCGCCATGGCAGGCAAGGACGATGACGATCCGTTCTTGCTTCGCTTCAGGAAAATGCCCGCGCCGGCGCGCGTGATCTACGCCCGGCGCCGAACCTTCATCGCCGTCGCGATCGGCGTTATCGCCAGCTTCCTAATCCCCGACAATGTGCGGCTCGTCCCCCGGCTCCTGATCGGCTGGGACGTCTTCGCCGCGTTCTATCTCCTTCTGGTCTTCACCGTGGTATTCGGCAGCGGTGCCACCCACATCCGCCGAAATGCCCGGATTCAGGACGACGGCCGCTTCGTGATTTTGCTGATGACCGCAATCGGTGCGTTCGCCAGCATTGCAGCGATCGTGTTCGAGCTTGGCGCGCATAACCATAGCGCCCTCGACCTGACGCTCGCGATGCTGACTATCGCGCTGTCCTGGGCGGCCGTGCACACCACCTTCGCTCTGCATTACGCGCACGAATACTATCGCGGGAATAAACCCGGAGGTCTGCAATTTCCGAGCGGCGATCAGTGCGAGGACGCAGACTACTGGGATTTCGTCTATTTCTCATTCGTCATCGGGATGACCGCGCAGGTGTCCGATGTCGGCATTACCGACAAGATCATCCGCCGCACGGCGACGGCGCATGGCGTGATCTCGTTCTTCTACAACACCGCGCTGCTGGCGCTGATGGTCAATATCGCGGCGAGCGCAATCTGACCGGCATCACGCGGGTAAACACTTGCAGATCTGGACATCGCCGCGCCACCAAGCAAGATCATGGGGGCGCGTCTAATCGTTCCTTCCGGGCGGTTTCCGGCGATCCCGCCCGGCGGCTGGACGATCAGAATATCCTTGCGGTTGCGGTCAAGCTCTGTCCATTACGCTCTCGGCCCAGGAGCCCTCCGCTGGCATGACCGAAACCTTCCTGACATCCCTGCTCGTTCTTACCGTGATGGCCGCATCGGCCGCGCTGGCACGGCGGCTGGTGACGGCGCCGGCCATCGTATTTCTAATGGTCGGCATCATGCTGGCCTTCGTGCCGGGCTTTCCGCCCATCGAAATGCAGCCGGAGAGCGTGCTACTGATGGTGTTGCCGCCGCTGATCTATTCGGCCGGCGTTTCCATGAGCTGGCGCGAGTTCAAATCCAACCTGCGGCCGATCGCCCTGCTCGCCATCGGCTGCGTCATTTTCACAACCTGTACGGTCGCCGCCGTAACGCACTGGCTGCTCGGGCTGCCCTGGGGCGTCGGCTTCGTGCTCGGCGCCATCGTCTCGCCGCCCGACGTCGTGGCGCCGCTCGCCATCGCCAAACGGCTGCACCTGCCGCACAGGATTCTCGTTATCCTCGAAGGCGAAGGCCTCGCCAACGACGCCACCGCGCTGATTCTTTATCGTTTCGCGGTGCTGGCCGTCTCGACCGGCGCGTTTTCGCTGCCATCCGCCGCCGGATCGTTCATCTTCATCCTGCTCGGCGAAATCGCGTTCGGCATCATTGTCGGCTGGCTCAGCCTGCGGCTACGCCAGTGGGCCCATGACGCGCGGGTGGAAATCCTGCTGTCGTTGCTGACGCCTTATCTCGCCTATTGGGTTCCCGAACATCTCGGCGGCTCCGGCGTCATCGCCACCGTCGCCGCGGGACTTTACGTGAGCTGGAACGGACCGCTGCTGATCTCGGCGGCAACGCGGCTTCAGGGCATCTTCTTCTGGGATCTTGCCATCTGGCTGATCGAGGGCGTGCTGTTCCTGCTGATGGGTTTCGAAGTCCGGGTGCTGATGGAGAAGGCCAAGGCGGTTCCGGTCAGCCAGGTGCTAGTCGCGATCGCATTGACCTCGGCCATCGTGATCGCTGCGCGATTCATCTGGGTGTTTCCGGCCACCTACCTGACCCGCATCCTAAGCGCGCGGGTCAGGCGGCGCGATCCGACGCCGCCGTGGCGCTATGTCGCCGTCATCGGCTTCACCGGCATTCGCGGCGCGGTGTCGCTCGCGGTCGCTCTCGCTTTGCCGCTGACGCTTCCGGACGGCGAGCCGTTTCCCTACCGCGACCTCATTCAGCTGACGAGCTTCGGCGTCATCTTCGCGACGCTGTTCGGCATCGGTCTGACGCTACCGCCTGTCGTCAACCTGCTCGGCATTTCGCAGCACGGCCACCGTGAAGCACTGAATGAACGCGAAGCCGAGATCACGGCGCGGCGCAGCATTATCGAGGCCACGCGGGGCGCCCTCGACACCATCATCGCCGAACGCAAGCTGCCCGAAGGCCTCGCCAGGTTTCTCGAGGCACGGCACGAAACCCGGATACGGGCGTTACCCGATCCGCCGCGCGAGGGCGACGAACATTCGCCGGCGACGAAGGGAGCATCCATGGTGCGGGAAATCATCGGTATCGAGCGCGCGCATCTGCACAGGCTGCTACGTGAAGGCAAGATCACCGACGAAACCCGCCGCCGGATCGAACGCGATCTCGACCTCGAAGAAGCGGTTGTCAACAACCGGGAAAAGAATACGCCGCTGTGAGGAATACGACGAGCGCTCCGTCAATATGACGGCTGAGAAGCCGGCATATTGATCTCACGCGATTCAGGAGACGGCCTCACTCCGCCGCGCTCACCGCTTCGGCCCGCGCCTTGGCGCCGTTACCATATCGCTGCTCGATGTAATCGATCACCAGCGCCTTGAAGTCCTGCGCGATCGCCGGCCCGCGCAAGGTCTTGAACTTCTTGCCGTCGACGAAGACGGGCGCCGCCGGCGCCTCGCCGGTGCCGGGCAACGAGATGCCGATATCGGCGTGCTTCGATTCGCCGGGGCCATTGACGATGCAGCCCATGACCGCGACGTTGAGCTGCTCCACGCCGGGATACTGCGCCTTCCAGTTCGGCATCTCGTCGCGGATGAAGTCCTGGATCGATCGCGCCAGTTCCTGGAACGTGGTCGAGGTGGTGCGCCCGCAGCCGGGACATGCCGCGACCAGCGGCACGAAGGTCCGGAAGCCCATGGTCTGCAACAGTTCCTGCGCGACCTGAACTTCCAGCGTGCGGTCGCCGCCGGGCTCGGGCGTCAGCGAGATGCGGATGGTATCGCCGATGCCTTGCTGGAGCAGAATGCCAAGCGCGGCGCTTGAGGCGACGATGCCTTTCGAGCCCATGCCGGCTTCGGTGAGGCCGAGATGGATCGCGTAGTCCGAACGCGACGCCAGCGTCTGGTAGACGGCGATCAGATCCTGCACCGCCGAGACCTTCGCCGACAGAACCATTTTGTTCTTCGGTAGGCCGATCTCCTCGGCGCGCTTCGCCGACAACAGCGCCGACTGCACCATCGCCTCGCGCGTCACCGCCCGGGCATCGCGCGGCGCCGCCGAATTGGCGTTCTCTTCCATCAGCTTGGTAAGCAGCTCCTGATCGAGCGAGCCCCAGTTGGCGCCGATCCGCACCGCCTTGCCGTACTTGATCGCCATTTCGACGATGTCGGTGAACTGGCTGTCGCGCTTGTTCTTGAAGCCGACGTTGCCCGGATTGATGCGATACTTGTCGAGCGCTTCCGCGCAGGCCGGATGTTCGGCCAGCAGCTTGTGGCCGATATAGTGGAAATCTCCGATCAGCGGCGTGGTGATGCCGCGCTTGCGCAAGCCGTCGCGGATATACGGCACGGCGGCGGCGGCCTCGTCGCGATCCACCGTGATGCGGACCATTTCCGAGCCGGCGCGCGACAAGGCTGCGACCTGAGCGATCGTGCCCTCGACATCGGCGGTGTCGGTGTTGGTCATCGATTGCACCACGATCGGCGCGCCACCGCCGACGGCGACATTGCCGACCATCACTTGCGTGGTTGTGTGCCGCGGGCTTGGGCCTGCGACGTCGATATCCGACGGACTTTCGAACTTGTTCATGGGGCTCAAATATCAGGTTTTCGTAACATCCAGCAACGGATCAATGGAGAGTGTAGAGACTGTTTCGAGCCAGGGCCGACATGCCAACAACAATGCGATGCCCGAAAGCCGCATCCCCGGCATGAGATAGCCAGTCCCACACCAAAACAAAGAACTTATGAACCCAAAAGCCGACAATTCGCTGGCAAGCATTTAAACCACTGAAAAATTTACGAAAAATGTACGGATGGTCACTTCATTCATTGCCGCGAGTTGACGACGAGTGTCTCCTGTCAAGGTCATGAAGTATCCACCGTCAAGAACCCTCGTGCCTCGTAGCCCCGGCAAGAGCCCAATCGCAAGAACTACGGCGCGTTCTGGCAATGGGCGCAGGTGCCGGTAATTTCAACCACGGACAGCTTCGGCGTGAACCCCGTGGTGCGGGCTGCATCGCTCAGACTCTGCGCCACGCGGCTTGCGGGAATTTCGCCGACCGAGCCGCACTGCTCGCAGATCAAAAACGCCACCATCGCGCTCTCATCGTGGTCATGCCCGCAGGCCAGGAACGCATTACGGCTTTCGATACGGTGAACCAGGCCGTTTCCTATCAAAAAATCCAGCGCGCGGTAGACCGTGATCGGCGCGGGACGCGGCATCGACTTTGCCAGTTCCTCTATCACCTCATAGGCGCCGAGCGGCCGATGGCTCGACAGCAGCGCCTGCAGCACCTGGCGACGGATAGGCGTGAATTTCTGGGCACGCCGCGCGCAGATTTGCTCCGCGTGGCTGATCGCCTCCGCGGCGCAGCGGTCATGGTCGTGCCCCGGAACGGGGAATGTCGGTCTCGTCGCGGTCATTCGATTCACTCATCTAACCCGTTTAAGCCGGTTCTGCTCCCCCTTCAGCACCATCACCCGACAAATTTTGGTTCATATTGCAATGCAGCATAATGGACCAGGCCGAGCCGCTGCCGTGCGGAACTGCGAGGAGTGACGATCGACGGGGCGATCAGCGGCATCGTCTTCGTCATCAAAAACGGTCTGCGCTGGCGCGATCGATGCGACGCATCTGAAAGCACATCGTCCTGCGCCAGCCTTTTAATAAAGGCCTGTTCACCGACCTCTCGAATGCACGAAGAATGGCCTGAGGAACTTGCCGGGTTCAGACGCTCGGAATGCTTGACGTGCCGCGCTCAAGCAACGCTACAGCTTTGTTGCTGTGTTGTATTGTCGATGCGGCTGAAATTGATGTCGCTCAGAAAGCGGAATAGCAGCGGATTGAACCGCTCGGGCGCTTCGAGAAAGGGCGCGTGGCCGACACCGTCGATGATATGGCAGGAATGGTCCCAAAGTGACCTGTAGGAGATGCTTGCCACGTAGTCGAGGCGTGCAAACGGCTCCTCAGAACCGTTGACGACGGCAATCGGTGTTGACAGCTTTTCGACGATCCAGCGTTGATCGACGCCTAGCCCAGCTATCAACCCACGGCCCAGGATCTGACGTGCGCGACCGTCCGTGCGAGCGATTGTGTCGTGGAACCGCGCCGCGTGCTTCTCCCCGACGCAGACACGCGCGAATCGGCTGATCTCGTGCGCATTCAGAACGCTTTTTGTTGCGAGCAGCAGATCGCGCTGGATTCGAAAGCCGCGGACCATTCCCAGAATACCGCGCCTGATGGGCGGCGCTCCGACCAGCATAACACCGGAAGCTTCGAATCCCTGCCCGACCATTTCGAGGCTGATGTGCCCACCCAGCGACCAGCCAACAAGCGCCGCGCGCGTGATATTCAATGATCGTAAAGCCTCGATCAACGTGGCAGCATGACCGGGAATGGTGTAAGCTTGTTGCGGCTCCAGCGCGTCATCCGATTGCCCGTGCCCGAGAAGATCGATCGCGATGATGTGCTGTGTCGTCGCCCACGTTGTTTCGAATTGATGCCGAAATACGTCACGACAGGTCGAATTTCCATGTATAAAAACAACAGGCGTGCCGCTCCCTGAATTTTCCAGGAACGCCATTTGCCCTTGCGATGTACTGATCGTGCGCGACAACATCGCCCTACCTCTGTTCCCAGCTTAGGCACGATAAGACGCAAGAGGTGTTAAAGATTTAGGAGACATTTGTGAGTTGTTCGGCACCTCCTTCCGAAGCCAGCACTGCAGCGGTCGAAGATCAGGATGGCAAGATCCGCACGGATTATGTGTTGGGCCATTCCGACCGAGAACTTGAGAGGCTTCGCCGCCAGGGAGCGTTATTCTCCGATCTCACGCGTGATCTTCTCGTGCGCGCCGGCTTGAAAAAGGCGATGCACGTTCTTGATATTGGTTGCGGCGTTGGCGATGTTTCCCTGATTGCTGCAGACCTTGTTTCCCAAGAGGGAACCGTAAAGGGAATCGATCCGGCCACTGAGGCACTCGCGATTGCGCGGATGCGACTCGATGCCGACGGCAAGCCTTGGGCAAGCTTTTCGCCGGGGACGCTCGAAAGCCTTGAAGACTGTTCTCAGTTCGATGCGGTCATAGGCCGATTCATCCTTATCCATCTTGCGAACCCAGCGGAGGCGCTGAGCGGACTGCGGAACCGGTTGCGGACGGGCGCGATCTTGTCGTTTATTGAATTTGATCTGAGTACGGCAGCGGTCCACCCGCCGTTGACATTTTTCCAACAGTGTATCGGCTGGGTGGGTGAGGTTTATCGCCGGAGCGGGCGCCAGCTCGATATGGGGGTAGCGCTGTTCAGTACGTTCCGTGCCGCAGGTTTGACACCGCAGATGGCTGGGCTCACCCGGATAACGACCGCTGACGACGAGGCGGGGATAGACTTCCTGGTCGACTCTGTGCGCAGCCTGCTGCCGGCGATCGTGAAGCTGGGAATAGCGACCGAGAAAACCGTGGAAATCGATACGCTACGCCAGCGGCTTTTGCAGGAGGCCGCTTCCGACGAATATTGCGTTTTCTACCCGCGGCTTGTGGGGGCATGGGCAATCGTGCCCTGATCCAAGAGCTATTAAACGCGAAGCGATGCGTGGAAAAGGCGCACGACCGCCGCAATGCCGTAGGAGCCGGCGGCGAAACTTTGTAGCTTCGCCGCCATGACGATCCAGCGCACCATGCCGCCATCACCGAACCCGGCCGCCCCTGTTGAGGCGACGCGGGTTACGCCGATGATGGAACAGTACCTTGAAATAAAAGCGGCCAATCCCGGCCTCTTGCTGTTCTACCGAATGGGCGATTTCTACGAGCTGTTCTTCGAGGATGCCGAAATCGCCTCGCGCGCGCTCGGCATCACCCTGACCAAACGCGGCAAGCATCAGGGCGCGGATATTCCGATGTGCGGCGTTCCGGTCGAACGCTCCGACGATTACCTGCACCGGCTGATCGCAGCCGGCCACCGCGTCGCAGTGTGCGAGCAGACGGAGGATCCGTCTGCAGCGCGCAAGCGCGGCAACAAGAGCGTGGTTCGCCGCGACGTGGTCCGGCTCGTCACGCCGGGAACGCTGACCGAAGACACGCTGCTCGACGCCAAGGCCAACAATTACCTGCTGGCATTGGCGAGGGCGCAAGCGTCCTCCGGGGGCGATCGCTTCGCACTGGCCTGGATCGACATCTCGACCGCCGAGTTCATGGTCACCGAATGCGGGGCGGGTGAACTCGGGGCGACGCTCGCGCGCATCAATCCCAACGAGGTGATCGTATCCGACGCACTTCATGGCGATCCGGACTTGCGCGCCCTGCTGCGCGAATTGCCGTCGGTGACGCCGTTGACCCGCGACGTGTTCGACAGCGCGACCGCCGAACGTCGACTGTGCGATTATTTCGCGGTCGCCACCATGGATGGCCTCAGCGCCATGTCACGGCTGGAAGCGACCGCGGCCGCCGCCGCCGTCACCTACATCGATCGCACTCAGATTAGCCAACGGCCACCGCTCTCGCCGCCATCACGCGAGGCGTCCGGCAGCACCATGGCCGTCGATCCCGCCACCCGCGCCAACCTCGAACTGACGCGCACGCTCGCCGGCGAACGGCGCGGTTCGCTGCTCGACGCCATTGATCTCACAATGACGGCGGCGGGATCGCGCCTCCTGGCACAACGGCTGGCGGCCCCGCTAACCGACACGACCGCGATTACACGGCGGCTCGATGCCGTCGCCGCATTTACATCCGACAGCCCGGCACGAGACGACATCCGCACCATCCTGCGGACTGCTCCTGACATGTCGCGGGCGCTGGCGCGACTCTCGGTTGGGCGCGGCGGGCCGCGCGACCTCGCCGGCCTGCGCGACGGTATGCTGGCGGCGGGCCAGGCGCTCGCGCGGCTTGAGGAGTTTTCCGATCCACCGGCGGACATCGCCGCGGCGATGCAGTCGCTGCGGCGGCCGTCCTGCGATCTCGCGCGCGAACTCGGTGATGCGCTGTCCGAAAGCCTGCCGCTGATGAAGCGCGAGGGTGGGTTTGTCCGCGAAGGCTACGAGCGCGCGCTCGACGAAGCGCGCAAGCTGCGCGACGATTCACGTCTCGTCGTCGCTGCGATGCAGGCGCGCTACGCCGAGGAGACCGGCGTCAAGACGCTCAAGATCCGTCATAACAACGTACTCGGCTATTTCGTCGAGGTGACCGCGCAGCACGGCGACCGATTGATGAGCGCGCCGCTCAACGCCACCTTCATCCATCGCCAGACGCTGGCCGGTCAGGTGCGTTTCACAACATCGGAGCTCGGTGAAATCGAAGCCAGGATCGCCAATGCCGGCGACCGTGCGCTTGGTCTTGAACTCGAGATTTTCGACCGGCTTGCCGAGATGGCAATCCAGAATGGCGAGGAGCTACGCAACGCTGCGCACGCCTTTGCGCAGTTGGACGTCGCGGCATCGCTCGCAAAGCTCGCGATCGACGAGAACTACACCCGGCCGGATGTTGATAACTCACTCAGCTTCGCCGTCGAAGGCGGGCGGCATCCGGTGGTCGAGCAGGCGCTGAAGCGCGCCGGCCATCCGTTCATCGCCAACGCCTGTGATCTGTCGCCAATCCCAAGCCAGACTTCGGGGCAGATCTGGCTGCTCACCGGCCCGAACATGGCCGGGAAATCCACCTTCTTGCGCCAGAACGCGCTGATCGCGTTGATGGCGCAGACCGGCAGTTTCGTGCCGGCGCGCCGCGCGCGCATCGGCATCATCGACCGGCTGTTCTCGCGCGTGGGCGCCGCCGACGATCTGGCGCGCGGGCGTTCGACTTTCATGGTCGAAATGGTGGAAACCGCCATCATCCTCAATCAGGCGTCGGAACGCGCGCTGGTTATCCTGGACGAAATCGGTCGCGGCACCGCGACATTCGACGGCCTGTCGATCGCATGGGCGACGATCGAACACCTGCATGAGGCCAACAAGTGCCGCGGGCTGTTTGCGACGCACTATCACGAACTCACCGCGCTCTCGGCAAAGCTGCCGCGGCTGTTCAACGCCACCGTGCGGGTCAAGGAATGGCACGGCGAGGTGGTGTTTCTGCATGAGGTACTGCCCGGCGCCGCCGACCGGTCTTACGGCATCCAGGTGGCCAAGCTCGCCGGGCTACCGCCGTCGGTCATCGCGCGCGCCAAATCGGTGCTGGCGAAACTGGAGGCGCAGGATCGCGGATCGACCGTGCGAACGCTGGTGGACGATCTGCCGTTGTTTGCGGTTCCGGCGCGCGCCGCCGACGAATCCGCACCGCCGAGCGAAACCGTTCAATTGATCGAAGCGTTGAAATCCCTGCATCCAGACGAGATGTCCCCGCGCGAGGCGCTGGAAGCGCTCTATGCGCTCAAGGCGAAACTGCCGAAACAGTAATCAGTGTTGCGATGTCGCGAAATCTCCCCTCCAATATCGATGTCGCCATTATCGGAGCCGGCGCCGCCGGGCTGGGCGCGGCCGATGCATTGAAAGACTCCGGCCTCTCCGTCGTCATGCTCGAAGCCCGCGATAGGGTCGGTGGACGCGCCCACACCATTGTCCCCGCCCCCGGCGTTGTCTTCGATCTCGGCTGCGGCTGGCTGCATTCGGCCGACAGGAACTCCTTCGTTCCGGTCGCAGGCAAGCTCGGCTTCGAAATCGACAAGACACCACCCCCATGGCGCAAGCGCGGCCTTGATGCCGGATTTCCGATGGCCGAGCACGAGGACTTCCTCGCGGCGCTGGATGCGTTCGATGAACGCCTCCAGCAAGCAGCGAAGAACGATGCCGATGACTCCGCCAGTCGCTATCTCGAACAAGGCAACCGCTGGAATTCGATGATCGACGCCATCTCGACCTATGTGAACGGCTGCGAACTCGACAGCGTCTCGGTTCGCGACACGAGCACCTACGAAGATACACGGGTAAACTGGCGGGTGCGCCGCGGCTACGGCGCGCTGATCGCCGCCTACGCCAAGCCGTGCCCGCTGGTGCTGAACACGCAGGTTTGGCGCATTGATCATTCCGGCCGGCGTATCCGTATCGAAACATCGAAAGGCGAGCTGTCCGCGACGCAGGTAATCATCACCGTACCGACCAACCTGCTCGCGAACGAATCGATCCGCTTCCATCCCGAGCTGCCCGCAAAAGTGGACGCTGCGGCCGGCCTGCCGCTTGGCGTCGACGACAAGGTCATACTGACCCTCGACGATCCGGAAGGCATGGTGCCAAAGGACGGCAACCTGAGCGGCGCCACCATGCGGACCAAGATGGGAACGTATCACTTGCGCCCGTTCGGCCAGCCCTGCATCGAGGGATTTTTCGGCGGCAGCTTCGCGCGCGAACTGGAAGACGCTGGCGATGGCGCATTCGCCGCGCAGGCGATCGACGAGATCGCGGCGCTGCTCGGTTCCGGTTTTCGCAGCAAGCTGAAACCGCTTGCGGAATCGCATTGGGCCAGCGATCCTTTCGCGCAAGGTGCCTATTCCCATGCCCTGCCCGGGCATGCCGGCGACCGCGCCGCGCTGGCCGCGCCCGTTGACGGCCGGCTGTTTTTTGCCGGCGAAGCCACTTCACCGAACTTTTTCTCCACGGCGCACGGCGCACGCGACAGCGGCGAGCGGGCGGCGCGGGAGGTGATGAAGGCGGCAGAATTGCCAAAGCGCTGATCCCCTATCGTCATCGGCAATACGAACGGCACGAAGAAATCGGGACAGCTTGCGGGTGCGTTGGAGCGGACCAACAACTTTCTCGTGCCGGTTATTTCCTCCGATACCGTCGTGCGTTTGTTGGACCGGTCGAGCTGAACAGGTCTGCCCTTGCAGACGTCACGATACCTCCAACCGATTTCTGTCGAAGGATCGCGGCGCCCGCGTCATGACTGTCCCTTTTCGATACAAAACGTCGCACTCGTGATGTGCGAAATGCACATTTTAACCCTTAATTAACGATGGACCTTGAAGACGGCGCGCCGACTTGCTTTGATCGGGACATGAGCACGATCCTGATCGAACTCCGGCCGGCCAAGGTCGCGGATGCATCCGCGGTCGCAGCAACCCATGACGAATCCTGGCGTTCGGCCTATCAGGGCATCATCCCCGGCGCGGAGCTGGAAAAGCTGATCAACCGGCGCGGCCCGCACTGGTGGGACAGCGCGATCCGCAAGGGCAGTCGTATCAGCGTTCTGGTTTTCGGCGAGCAGGTTGCAGGCTATGCCAACTACGGCCGCAACCGCGCCCGCAGCCTGCAGTACGAAGGCGAAATTTACGAGCTTTACCTGCGCCCCGAATTCCAGGGCTTAGGCTTCGGCCGGCGGCTGTTCACCGCGGCGCGGCGCGATTTGATACAGAGCGGGCTGAAAAGCATGGTGACCTGGGCGTTGTCCGACAACGAGCCGGCGATGGAATTCTATCGCGCGCTCGGTGGCCGCATGGTCGCCCGCTCCTCCGAGAGGTTCGGGCCGAAGTCGCTCGACAAGATGGCGTTCGCCTGGACGAGTTAGAAGCCAGATCTCTGATCGCCATTCTTCAGCTCTCGGTCAGCGCCGGACATTGCCGTTCGGCATCCCCTGTGCCGGGCCATCCATCGTTTTTCGGAAGACTTTTCTCGAAGATAGATAGATACGCGCGTCAAGCCAGCGTATGACGACCATATGTTGACCGACGCTCTTCAATCATGGAGCCCCAATGCGTATCGACGCGATCTCGATCGGACCCAATGCGCCGCATGAGGTAAATGTCATCATTGAGGTGCCCGTCGGCGGTGAGCCGATCAAGTACGAGATGGACAAGGATGCCGGCACGCTGGTGGTCGACCGGTTTCTCTATACCGCGATGCGCTATCCCGGTAACTACGGCTTCATCCCGCACACGCTTTCGCAAGACGGCGACCCCTGCGACGTCCTCGTCGCCAACACACGCGCCATCGTGCCGGGCGCCGTAATGTGCGTGCGGCCCGTCGGCGTGCTCTTGATGGAGGACGAGGCCGGGGGCGACGAGAAAATCATCGCCGTCCCGACGTCGAAACTGACCCAGCGTTATGACAGGATAAAAAACTACAGCGACCTGCCGGATATTACGTTGCAGCAGATCCAGCACTTCTTCGAGCACTACAAGGATCTCGAACCCGGCAAATGGGTCAAGGTGCTGCGCTGGGGCAGCGCGGACGACGCCCGCAGACTGATCCTGGAGGGCATCGCGCGGGCCGGAGGGGCGTAATCAAGCGTCATCAGCCGGCACAGTCTTCGAAAAACGGCGCCGCTCGCGTCGCACGCGCATCCGTTAACCCAGAAACGAACTAGTCGGGCAACGACGGTCTTTTGGCGCTCATACCGTCGGCGCAGGCAGCCCACTGATCGCGCAGGCCGCGCGCAGCGTATTGACCAGCAGGCAGGCCACGGTCATCTGCCCGACGCCGCCGGGAACCGGCGTCACCGCGCCCGCGACCTGCATCGCCTCGTCGAATGCAACGTCGCCTATCAGCCGCGTTTTGCCGTCGGTTGTCGGCACACGCGTGATGCCGACATCAATCACGGTCGCGCCCGGTTTAAGCCAGTCGCCGCGCACCATTTCAGCCTTGCCGACCGCCGCATAAACCAGATCGGCGCGGCGACAGAGTTCGGGCAGGTTGCGGGAGCGCGAATGCGCGATGGTCACCGTGGCGTTTTCATTGAGTAACAACTGCACCAGCGGTCGTCCTACGAGATTGGAACGGCCGATCACGATGGCGTCCAGACCTTCGAGCGAGGAATGCACGCTTTTGGTCAGGATGATGCAGCCAAGCGGCGTGCATGGCGACAGGGCTGACAGACCGCCTGCGAGGCGCCCGGCATTGTAGGGATGCAACCCATCGACGTCCTTCGCCGGATCGATGGCGGCGATGATCGCCTCGGTATCAAGGCCCTTGGGGAGCGGCAATTGCACCAGAATGCCGTGAACGGCGGCATCCGCGTTCAATTCAGCGATCAGCGCCAACACATCGGCCTGCACGACGTCCGCAGGCAGCATGTGCTCGAACGACGCCATGCCGGCGGCCTGGGTCTGTTTGTGCTTGCTGCGGACATAGACTTCGCTCGCCGGATCGTTGCCGACCAGCACCACGGCGAGACCCGGCGTCAGCCCGTGGTCACGCTTCATCCGCGTCACCTCACCGGCCACCTGCGCACGCAAATCGGCGGCGATGACTTTTCCATCGATGATACTGGCCGCCATGCTGATCCTCAGTTCGGGCTATTTCGATTGAGCCGCCGTCAATTCACGCAGGGCGTTGCCGAGTTGACCGGGGTCGCCGTCGACAGCGACCTGCTTCAGCCGCGACGTCGCTCCCGCAAGTATCCGGACGTCGATTTTCCGCACACCCAGCGCCTTCGCCAACACCGCCATGACAGCGCGGTTGGCCTCGCCGCCTTCGGCAACGGCGCGGACGCGAACCTTCACCACCGGCCGGCCGTCGGCCAACATTTCAATGCCGTCGATCCCGTCGCGGCCGCCGCGCGGCGTCACCCGCAGGGCGATGCTGAGGCCCTGCGAAGAATACCGCCACGGCTCCATCAGGCCGCCGGTCAGAACACCGCAGGATAGATGTAATAGGTGATGACTCGCTGCATGAACAGGATGATCAGAATCAGAATGATCGGAGAAATGTCGAGCCCGCCGAGATTCGGCAACAACCGACGGATCGGCGCCAGCAGGGGTTCGGTGATCCGCTCCAGAAACTCAGCCACCGCGCCGACGAACTGATTGCGGGTATTCACGACATTGAATGCAATCAGCCATGACAGGATCGCCGAGGCAATCAGCAGCCAAACATAGAGGTCGAGGATGATAAGGACGATATCCAGTATGGCTCGCATGGCGGATTGGCTCGCGGGTTTGATCGTGAATACGACCAGTGGAGTGAATTTGACGTTCGCGACTTATTTGCCAGTGGTGTTGGATTCTGGCATTCGCAGGAACGCTCGGTGAAACCGGATGCGAATGTCAGGATCTGACCACCGGTATCTGATGTGGCTGCAATGCGGATGTTCCTTCACCTTGCCAAAAGTCCGTCAAGAGAACCTCCGAATTGCAGCCACACTAGGAGTATTGGTCTTCCGTGTCCCCTAGAATTCGAAGATTCGCCTTGTTACACAACCAAGGCAACGCGCTTCGAATTCGGAACGCGAGCCTGCTAAATATCGTTTCGGTTCCCGCTAAACAAGGGAACGCAGGGCAAATGACGCTCAAAGAGCCGATTCGCGCTGTTTTCGGCCGTTCTTGACTTGCCGTTGGCGAGGATTGTAAATGACAGCGTTTCGGTCGCAGCGCCCGTTTATTCGCCGCTGATCGCAGACGGGGCCATAGCTCAGCTGGGAGAGCGCGTCGTTCGCAATGACGAGGTCGGCGGTTCGATCCCGCCTGGCTCCACCATCGATTCCTTCAAGAAAACCGTTCTTCAAGAGAAGCGTTGCCGCGAACAGATCGGCGCTAAAGTCGTCGTCCCGCGCGAATTTTTCGAGAGCGTGAAGGTCTTAGGCGACGCTGGCGGTGGACGTCATGATCGCCGCCTCCGCATTTGGAAGCCGGCCACCCCCCACAGGACGAAGTCGCGCGGGAATAACCGAAGCAGAAACGGGATCACCTTGGTCCCGAGGCCGGGCAGCACGGCCCTTTTATTGGCCATGAGGCCGCGGTAGCCGTCCTGAGCAACATCCTTGGCGGAAACATTCAGGATCGCAGAGTCGAAACCGGGCGTCACGCCTGCCCGCGCCTGAAATTCCGATGGTACGGGGCCGGGACAGATCACAGTGACACGGACGCCGCGGGGACCTAGTTCGCCGCGCAGCGCTTCGCTGAACGACAGGACATAGGCCTTCGACGCATAATAGACTGCCATGCCGGGACCCGGCAGAAATCCTACAATCGAACCGACGTTGAGAATACCGCCGCGCAGCCGGATCACGCTTGCGGCGAAACGCAACGTCAGATCCGTCAGCGCCCGGATATTGAGGTCGATCATCGCAAGCTGAGCGGCGCGATCCAGTTCGGCGGCGCGGCCGAACAATCCATAACCGGCATTGTTCACGAGATACATGACCTCGACGCTCTCGGCGGTGAGCGCCGCAGCGATCCGGTCTGCCGCATCGGCCTCCCCGAGATCGCAGGGGATCACGATCGGAGAGATGCGGCCCGATGCGACGATTTCAGCCGCAAGTGCGTGGAGGCGGTCGGCACGCCGGGCGACCAGGGCCACCCGGTGCCCGTGCGCGGAGAACACCCGTGCCAGTTCGGCGCCGATCCCGGAGGAAGCGCCTGTTATCAATGTCACCGGATGGGTCACGATCTGCACTCTTGAATGGTTAGAAGATGACACGATCAACGTTCGGCGCGACGACGGGGCCTGCCAGCCTATCGCGCTACCCTCAGTTCTGCTTCGCACATTTGCCGATCAGGTCGCAGGATCTGGCGCTGAACTTTTGCTGCCGACGCGATGCTTGAGTTCGATACGATCGCGCGATGAAATGGCCAGAAGATCAGCGGCGCGCCACACGACATTCTCCTCGAATTCGCTGACGCGGCCGTCCGCATACACCAACTCCCACATCATTTCGACGATACGCAAGCGATCTTCATCAGTCAGCGAGCGCATCAGCACACTGGTGAATTGATAAAGATCGACCGCCTCGCCTTCCGCCAGCGTCGCAGACGTGATCAACTTGTTGGCGGTGCCGGGATCTAATCCGAAACGGGTTTCAATCAGCTCGTGCAGTTTGCGGATTTCCACGTCGGACGGCTCGCCGTCGAGCGAGATGACATGGATGAACAGCGCGGTCGCCGCAAGCTTGCAACCGGTTTCATCGAATGATCGATGGTCCGGTGCTTCGGGCGATATGACGTCGATGATGAAATGGCGCAATCTATCAAGCATTGGTCCGCCTACCGCAATGTTTGGAATGCCGTACGAGTGCGTTCATAAGCGCGCGGAAAGCAAAACATGCGCCATCCGCCAGAGTTTCTCGTAGCTGGATTACACACGTTGACAAGACTCAGCCCGCAGTTGGGTTACTGGCCGTGCTCCGCCAAGGTCTCGGCGCACTTTTTGCTCACCTTCGCACGGTGTTCCTTCAAGCATGTGAGAACGACCATGTCGCCATCATTCATTTTGGCTCGGCAATATTTGGCAACGTCGCGCGCGCACCCGGAATTGCGTTTCTCCGCCGCGGTCTGCGCCGACGCCGCGGCGGTGCCAGCGAGCAGGGGAAGAAGCGATAAAATGACGGCGAAACGGATCATTGGCGCTCCATCAAGTCAAGGTGACATCTGCCTGTATCGACGGCGACCGTCGGCACCAATATCTGCGGGATCGAACGATGAAAGAAGTGGTGCCGCTTAGGTGACTCGAACACCTGACCCCATCATTACGAATGAGATGGCCTGACATTTCCGGGGATTGCAAGGTTTTTCTTCAGATAGATAAGTCTCTTTAAAATCATTGTTTTATAGCTTATCATCATTTCCAGAGATTTCCTGAGTTTTCCAATCGGTGGTTACGCGGTGGTTCCTTGGCCGTCCGTGGTTCCTAGAGCGGAGTGCAGGTTTGGAAACACACTCAAAAATCACGAAGCAATTGGTCGATGGGTTGAAAGCCCGCGAGCAGGAATACTTCGTCTGGGATGGCGGCAAGGGCAGCCTGTCTGGGTTCGGCGTCCGGGTGCAGAAAAACACCGGAGCGATGTCTTATGTCGTGAAATATCGGGCTGGAGCAGGCCGTACCGCCCCCACCCGCCGGCTGACCTTGGCCAAGGTCGGGACCCTCACCCCTGACGAGGCTCGTGCTCAGGCTCGGAAAATGCTCGGGGCGGTCGCCAATGGAGCCGATCCGGCAGCTCAGCGGGCGGCGGAAAAGCGAGCATCAACCCTCGCCGAGGTCGCCGAGCAATTCCTGACTAAGCATGTAGCGGCCAAGCGGGCCGAAAACACGGAAGCCTCATATCGGGACCTATTGGAACGGCTAGTGCTGCCTGAACTGGGAAAGCGCAAAGCCGAGAAGGTCACCAGCGCCGAAATTCATCGCCTCCACTCCAAGCTTGGCGACCATCCATACCAGGCCAACCGCGCACTGCGGATCATGAGCAGCTTGTTCACCTATGCGGGCAAAGCCCATTTGGTGCCGGCCGGATTTAATCCTTGTCGGGGAATTGAGAAATTCCATGAGGAGGGCAGAGAACGCTATCTCAGTGGGGAAGAACTAGCGCGGCTCGGTGAAGCTCTCCGGGAAGCAGAAACCGTCGGGTTGCCGTATGCGGTGGACGACACCAAGCCGACGGCGAAGCATGCGCGGAAAGAAGAAAGCCGCCGCACCGTGCTGGGCCCGCATGCGGCGGCGGCAATCAGGCTCCTGATACTCACTGGCGCTCGGCTCCGCGAAATACTCCATCTCAAGTGGGACCAGATCGATTTCCAGCGTGGCCTGCTGCTTCTGCCTAGGAGCAAGACGGGCAAGAAAACTATCATCCTGAACGCCCCTGCCCTTTCGGTCCTTTCCGGCCTGCCGCGCGTCGGCACGTACGTCATTGCCGGCATGTCGGCCGGTCATGAGGACGAGCGTCCGCGCTCTGATTTGAAAAAGCCGTGGCGAGCCGTGTCTCGCCGCGCTGGCCTTGAATACGTGCGCATCCACGATCTACGCCATACGCATGCATCAATCGGCGCAGGCGCCGGCCTGGGATTGCCGATCATCGGTAAACTGCTCGGCCATACTCAGGCAGCTACCACCGCGCGCTATGCCCACCTCGACAACGATCCCTTGCGCAAAGCGTCAAATTATATTGCGAATGAAATTGCGGCCGCGATGGGCGAAGCGCCAGCGTCGCCCGCGAATATTGCCGATCTGTCGGAAGCGAAGAGAACAAAGAACCGGCGCGGCTAGGGTAGCTCCCGAAAAGCCAGTACCGCACTGGCCTGCCGCGTCGTCACTATGCGGATGCTCCGAGCGGAGGGGCGAATGATTGACGACAAGGCCGAGTTGAAACGGCGAGTTTTGAACAAGTACATCGAGCGTGGATGGAGCCTCGCAACGATAGAGCGTGTTGCGCTCCGGAAAGGCTTGACGCTCCCGATCATTGAACCAAAGCCGAGCGATCCACAAGAATCATACCCCGATCCGGCTATGTACGATCCAATGACCGTCACGGACTGGTCGCTGGCAATGGCAATTGCGTGGATATGCTGGCGGACGCCAGCTGCGGTTCAGCGGTGTTGGAATGCTTTCCGAGGGGAGCATCTCACTTGGACGTACTACAATTACAGTGGCTGGGTTCTGAAGCCTTGGGGCTTCATGTCTCTTGATCGTATGTCGTATTACGAAGCTACCGAATCCCCGCCGATAATGTCGCTCACCGCTGGCCGACAATCGCTATGGGAAGCGCTAACACACGATGAAATGAAGGCCACAGCAGTCGAAGCGACTACGGGAAAGGTTCTTCAGGTTGCTCCGTTTGAGTGGAGCAAGCTGGAACCGACTATTCATCGTGAGGATCAAGCGACCGACTGTCTGTCAGATCGCCATACTCCTACCAAGGAAAAATACCGCGACTTAACTTTACTCCGACGTGATGTCGTGAGCGTCTGGCCAGAGGTTTTCGTGCCCGCGTCGGCAAAAAGACGGACGTCAGGACAAAACGTCATCGCAGCGGTCGCCGAACTGATCAATAAGAACCCGACAGCGCCCCAGGGACAGGCCGATGCATTGGCAGTCAAACTCGGCGCTAACCGCGATTCTGTGCGGGCTGCATGGAAACTGGCTCGCGAGAAACAGGGCAAGCCAGCCAAGGTTGGGCGCCCGCGCAAGAAATAGTCTGCGGATTTCAGCCAAAACTGCAAACGCGCAAGAATAAATAAGCCGCGCGTTTGCGCATTTAGGCCGCTAATTTTTCATCATCCATGTTCCTCGCATCGCGGAATTGCTCCGCATTGCGAGGACGAGATGGAAATTGATCCCGAAGAAAACGGCAGCGTGGACCGCTTGCTGCGGCGGAAAGAAGCCGCTCAATATGTAACGGCGACTTACGGCTTTCCGTGTTCGCCGAACACACTAGCAAAACTGGCTTGCGTCAGTTCTGACGGCCCGCCCTTTCGAATGGCCGGCCGCATTCCCCTTTATCCGCAAGACGGCTTGGACGCCTGGGCTCGCAGCAAGATCGGACCTTTGGTCCGCTCGACCTCCGAGCACGCGCGTCACGCAGCTTGACCCTCCCCAAACGAAAACCCGGCAGCACGATCCACATCTTGGCGGATCAAATCGTGCGCACCGGGCTCGCAGGAGTCTTTAACGTGCACAAACATACTCTCCACCCCCACATTTGTCATCCGCTTTCAGGGTTGCCGCTATTCGACTGGCATCCGTCGTTGACCCTGAATCCCGCCCCAACCGTTGTCCGAAAGCTGGCCCAGCGCTACGGCATCACCGTCCCTCACGCTCTCGTCATCGCTCGCCTTGCCGGTCTCGGCATTGAGACGGAGGCGCGGCAATGAGCAACAAAATCACCATCCGTCTGCCTGATGGGCGACGCCAGACGTTCGAAGGGCGCGAGGCCTGGACGTTGCGTCACCTCGTCAATGCCGGGCCTGCTGGCATCACAACGCTGGAGCAGCCCGCGCCGCGCTGGTCGCACTATGTGTTCAAGCTGCGCAGGGCCGGTCTCATCATCTCGACCGAGCGGGAATCCCATAGTGGCCCATACCCAGGCAGCCACGGCCGCTATCGGCTCGAAACTCCGGTGACCATCGTTTCGGAGGATGCAGCATGAATAGCATCCTCAATGTGTCAGTTCCGCGTGAGCGATTCACACACGCCATCGAACATGGGCCGGAGCATCTTCGGCCCATTATGGGCGCGGCTCGGGATCACGGCGTAGGTGTTTGCGTCGTCCCTCAAGGTGCAGAGAGGTTCAATCCGCCGCGCAAGCGTCCGAACATCGTCATCGTCGGTGATGACATGCACGAGGCCAAAGGACCGAATGCTTTTCATCGTAAATCGCTTGTTCGCTTCATCAGGCGGGCGAGTGGAGCAGTCATCGTGTCATGCGCGCCATTGCCGGCCGCCTATGCCGCAGCCGCGACCAATGCAGCCGTGTTTCGTCAAGACATCCTGATTGTCGAAACCCGGCTTAAGTTCGAGCCGGCCTGGAAGACCTTCGTTGAATCTCATCATCCGGGCATTGCGCTGCTGCTCTGCACCGTCGAACCGCAGGGAGGCGTGCAATAATGGGCGCGGTCAATCAGGCTTTTGAACATAGCGGCCGGATCGATTTTGCGGCTGTTAGCCATGCCGCCCAGAGCGCCTTGGCCAGCCTTGTGCATGACTGGCTACCGGATGGAAAACGCGAAGGCTCCGAATGGGTCGATCGCAACCCGACGCGCTGCGATACCCGTCCCGGCTCCTTCAAGATCAATCTGTCCACCGGAGTGTGGTCGGATTTTGCGACCGGGGAAGCTGGTGGCGACGCCATCGATCTGCTGGCTTATCTCAAAGGGATATCAAAGCTGGATGCCGCACGAGCGATTGCACACCGGCTCGGCGTGACGGGTGGTACGGCGTCAACATCACACCCCGCGAAGCAGCCAAACCCCACACCGCCTCCGATCGATCTAAACGCGGCTCCGACATTCCCGCCCCGGACTCCGTCGGA
Organism: Nitrobacter sp. MLSD-S21; assembly: GCF_058809865.1. Classification (NCBI taxonomy): domain Bacteria; kingdom Pseudomonadati; phylum Pseudomonadota; class Alphaproteobacteria; order Hyphomicrobiales; family Nitrobacteraceae; genus Nitrobacter; species Nitrobacter sp. MLSD-S21. The sequence goes on from NZ_JBXASZ010000002.1 coordinate 386,313, forward strand.
TCAGGACGGCAAGCCGCGTTTCGTGGTGGCGGGCGACGAGGGTCCGCGCATCCGGGACGACGAGAAGCGGCGTCATGTCTATCGCGTCGGTGGCGTGCCGGTTCGGATTAAGATCATGCGCAAGGACGGCAACGCGATGAACGTCTATCGCGTGATGGACACCGACGGCGCGACGGGCTGGCAGTACCGCAAGCCGGAGGGCTATGCCGCTGTCCCATACTTTACCGGCCGCAATCCGTTCGAGGGTGAGCAGGACCAATTCATCCACTGGTTAGAGGGCGAGAAGGATACAGAGACGCTCGCGCGGATCGGCTTACCCGCCTTCACCTTCGGAGGCTGTGGTGACGGTTTGCCTGCCGGTTGTGAGAAGTATCTGACCGGCCGCAATGTTGTGATCCTCGCTGACAATGACGACGAGGGTCGCAACCATGCCGACAAGAAGGCGGCTCTTGCATTTTCCGTGGTAGCCAGCGTCCGCCTCGTTCACTTCGACGACGTTCCGAAGAAAGGCGATGTCTCCGACTGGATCGAGGCCGGACACACGGCGGATGACTTGCGGGCCCGTGTCGATGCTACACTGCTATGGACGCCGCCGGCTGACGAGACAGGATCGGATACGAAGGAGGAGGATGCCGGCGCCACCGTTCTGCCCTATGGCTACAAATTCACCGAACGCGGGTTGATGTGGCTCAACCCGGATAGTGATGAAAAGCCGCCGATACAGATTGCCGGCCACTTCGACATTCTCGCAGAGACCCGGGACGGTGAAGGCGGCAGCTGGGGCTTGTTGCTCCATTGGAAGGACCACGATGGCCGTGAACACCGCTATGCGTTGCCGCGCGCCATGCTGGCCGGTGACGGGTCGGAGGCTCGTCGGGCCTTGCTCGATGGCGGCATGTTCATTGCTCCAAGTGCGGGGGCGCGCACGCAGTTCAATTCCTTCCTGCTCCAGGTACGTTCTCCGAACCGGGCGCGTGCCACCCAGCGCGTTGGTTGGCACGGTAACTCGTTCGTTCTCCCGGACGACTGCTTCGGCGCCGATCAGCGCGACATGCTGCTCCTGCAAAGTGCGACGGCTCACGAGCATTCATTCCGCCAGAAGGGCACGTTGCAGGACTGGCAGGACCAAGTTGCACGCTACGCGATCGGCAACAGCCGACTGGTTGTTGCGCTCTCGGCAGCATTTGCAGGCCCGTTGATCGGGCCGTGTTCGGCGGAGGGTGGGGGCCTGCATTTCCGTGGCGCCTCATCCACCGGCAAGAGCACGGCGCTTCTGGTGGCCGGTAGCGTCTGGGGTGGTGGCGAGGTCACCGGGTTCGTCCGTTCCTGGCGCGCTACCGCGAACGGCCTCGAAGGCGTGGCGCTGGGTCATTCCGATACGCTGCTCTGTCTGGATGAGCTTTCGCAGCTTGCGGCCAAGGATGCAGGTGAAGCCGCCTACATGCTTGGCAACGGCTCCGGCAAAAGCCGATCCTCCCGTGACGGGTCGGCGCGACGTGCCGCCAAGTGGCGCGTCATGTTCCTCTCGTCTGGTGAAATCAGCTTGGCCGACAAGGTTGCCGAGGATGGCCGTGGTCGTCGTCTCGCCGCCGGTCAGCAGGTGCGCATCGTCGACATTCCGGCCGATGCCGGCGCTGGTATGGGGCTGTTCGAGAACCTGCACGGCTTTGACTCCGCTGAAGCGCTGTCCCGTCATCTACGCGGTGCCACGATGCAGAACTATGGCGTCGCTGCTCGCGAGTATCTGGCTGCGGTGGTCTCCAACATCGACGTTCTTCGCAAACAGGTCACGGATCTGGTCCGTGCCTTCTGCGAGCAGTTCGTGCCAGCCGGCGCTGATGGGCAGGTCGAACGGGTAGCCCAGCGGTTCGGGTTGGTCGCTGCCGGTGGCGAGATTGCCGTCCGCTGCGGCGTCGTCCCGTGGCAGCGCGGCGAAGCGACCTTGGCCGCTGGCCGCTGCTTCGAAGACTGGCTTGCCGTTCGCGGCGGGATCGAACCGGCAGAAGCTCGCGAGGGCATCGATCAGGTTCGCTCGTTCCTTCTCGCCAACGGCATGGCCCGCTTCATTCCAGCTTGGGAAGATGACCAGGACAAGCGCATTCAGCCGCGCGACGTGGCCGGCTATCGCCAGAAGGTCGGCGACGGCTGGGACTACTTCATCACCACCACCGCATGGAAGGAAGAAGTCTGTCGCGCTCTCGATGCACGCCGGGTGGCGGCGATCCTCGATCAGAAGGGAATGCTGGTGACCGACAATCCGCGCCATCGGGCGAAGGTCGTTCGTGTTCCGGGACATGGCTGCTTGCGGCTCTATCACCTGCCAGCGCGCTTCCTGGAGGCCGACTGCGATGCATAGCTTCGATGACCTCGCAGATGACATCTCAACCCTGCTGAAAAACAGGGGTTACATGGGTTACAGGGGTTACAAGTTAGAAAACACGAGTCGAAACAATCTTGTAGCCGTAACCCCTTGTCGCGCGCCTATGTTACCCCTTGAGATCGAGGGGTTACAGCCATCGCACCTGAGGGGTAACAACAAAAGTGAGTCAGATCAGCTAGTTGTCAATGGTGTAACCCCTGTAACCCCCGTAACCCGTTATTTTGAAGAAGGGGAAGCTGCGAATGCTGACAACGACTTTCCTCCTGAATGGCTTGCAATTCTCGCAGGGCTGAAGAGCGCGCGTCCCCTGATTGGATGATGCCAGATCGGTGGGAAGTGCTGCTGCACGACGCCGATCAATTCCTCGGCCGATGGTCATCGACGGCGCATGCGATGGGCTGGACCGCGCTCGATCTGTTTGGCGTCCACCCAACTCAGCCTGCTCGCCGGGTCGATGTCATGGGCCTGCTGCTTCTAGTCCAAGGCGGTGAGGTCATTGCGCTCACCGCGGAAGGTGCATTGATCAGACGAGCGAGCGGAGCCGTCTTGAGATTCTCCCGCCCCTCGCCGGGCGGCGTCCTTCTGTCGGAGGTCGCCCATGTCTGAAGGCTGCATGACACTCATCCCCTACGACAAACGTGAAGGCATTCCGCTCAACGTAGCCGCCGAACGCGCTGGCAAATCACCTGGCACTGTCCGTAACTGGTGCATCGAACACGGTATTGGTCGCAGGGTTGGCGGTGGCCAGTGGATTGTCAGCAAGGTTGCGCTGGCGATGTTCCTGGATGGCGACTATGAGGCGCTCCGCCGGTACAAAAGCGGCGATCGATCCAGCGATTGCGTCGTTGCTTACTTCAAAAGAGAAGGGTTAGAGCGCAAATAAAATTCGCGGCTCGTCCGATCCGGGAAAGACGAAGCAAGAAGCCGCTCCATAACGGCGCGGCTTTTGTCTGCGCAATTTAACGTGTGAAGGTACGCCTGCTTTCAATGTGGTCTAGCCTCGTAGCGAGTCAGCCACCATATAACCTGACTACCCCGAGAGGGTTATGAAATGAGCTACGATGACGAGTTGAAGGCACGGGAGCTTATTGAGCAGTACGCCGACGCGCCTCAGAGCACGGAGACTTCAGTACAGGAGTTCAAGAAAATGCTGAGGCATTTCCTTGAGAACGGCCCCGGCACGCGGGAAGAACGGATGCAAATCCTCATGCGCAATATGGTCGAGCTGCATGAAGAGTACAAAGACTTCCTCAACGACCGGAACTAAGTTCGTATTGCTAGGAGCCTTTCGGCGCGTGCAGGCTGGTTATGCGGGCGCGGGGTCGCCATATGAGCATGACAGCCGAGAGGATTATGAAGATGGACGACATAGAGATGCGCGTGCAGGAAATCATCGCGCAGTATGGCGACCTGACGAAGGAATCGGAGCCGCGGGCCCAGGAATTTAAGAAGACGGTGCAGGCCTTCATAGAGCACGGCCCCGGCATGCCCGAGCAGCGACGCCAGGCCTTGCTAAGGCATATGAAGGGCAGGGACCGCCAGTACAGGGACTTCCTGATGAGCCCGAACTGAGTTTCCGCCGGGTGTGAATAGCCCAGCTGGCGCGAACCGCCATCGCCGCAAGCCTAAAGGGCAGTAGGCCGACGAGCACGGAAGTGCTGTTTTGACGACCTTTAGGCCTTAGAGGTAAACTTGGGGCTAGCGCTCAATTCGCCAAAAACTACTGCACCATCGGCTTTTTATCGAGGGCTTTCTGGCTTGAGGGCCGAGCCGCTTCGAGGTGCTCTCCGAACAGCACATCCATCTGGTTTTCGAGCGCTGCAAGTTCGGCTTTATTGACGCTGATGCTATCCGGGTCATTGAGTCCGATCGAAAGCCCGCGGTTGACGGCAATCTTTCGGCGCAGTTCGTCGCATTCGCTGCACATGGCGCGCTCCGTGAGAGGCGGAAGCTCGCGCTGCTCCCAGTCATCGGCGGATGCCTCGAAAGGGGCGATGATGGATGACCTTACCAGCTATGCGCGGCAGACGGCATGGAATCTTGAGCTGCGGACCGGAAAGCTCTCATTCATCGTTGTGACTTAATTTGATTCTTCCTGAGCCCGGCCTTGGGGTGCACGGTCCCGCGGGGGCTTTGGGGGCAAAAAGCTGCGAGACCGTGCTAGGGCCCTCCGGGGGAGCGAGCCTACGTCGCGCCGGAATGGTGCTTCGCTATCACCGCGAAAAGACTCTCTTCGAGAAGCTCGATGTCTGCCTTAACGAGTGCGATGCTGCTCGGGTCCGTGAGATCAGCTAAGAGGCCTCGTGCGAGAGCTATCTCCCGGCGCAGAGTGTCGCACTTCCCGCACATTGCTGGCTCCACTTGAGGCGGGAGCGCGCGCTGCTCTCAGTCACCGATAACTGCCGGGGTCGGGCGATGATGAGGCTAACGGTCGCCGTTATTCACAGTTCCTCGTAATGCGCGATTTGAAGACCGGCGGTTGTCTCCGCGAGAATCGTCGCGCTGAGAGTTTCGCGCCAGCGCTATTTCGGCGGCTGGAGGCCCGGCGACGACACCCACTTGACGATCAGGGCGTCCAAGTCCGCTTGGCTTTCGGCGGGGCCGGGAGAAGGCACGCCTTCTTTAGGAGGCGCAGCGTAAGAAGGCAGGATTTCCTTAAACCGGCGTCTCGGCATGGCGTTGCTCCCGCGCGGTAATAAAGCATCATCGCATATCCGAACGATGAAATTCTGTTCACTAGTGCACGCAGCCGGCTCAAAAGCGCTTGAACGCTCCCGGGGATGCATTAGCTCGCCGCAGACTATCGAGTGCCCGTGACGTGACAGCGGCAGCCCCCGGCGCCATATCTTCAAAATTCATCAGGCTTATTCCATCTTCTCAGAACGTAGGTAGCTGTTCCTCACGCGCCTCGTACTGTGATCCGCATGACATCAGCACCGGATACGTCATGGAACGTCACACTAAGCTTCTGCAGTTTCGGGCACCGGAATCGCTCTCGGAAGCGATCGACGCCGCTGCGAAGCGCGAATTTCAAAGTAAATCTGAATACGTCCGCCGCTCCGTGATTGATCGGCTAAGGGCAGACGGCATTGAGCCGTCGCTCTTGGCGGTCGTGTGAGTGGAGAGCGACATGAACACTCATCAAGAGCCAATGCTCGAACCACCGAATGATCTCCCGGCATTTGTGGATTTGGAAAACGCAAACTTCTTTGCGGTGCAGCGGAGTGGTGACGATCGGGTTGATTTCGTCACGGGAGAGGCGCTTGCCAATCAGGCCCTTTCTTATGCCAAGCGGCATCAAAGTTTCGAACTCCTGTCGCTCTGTCTCTACTCGATAGTTACAGGCGGGCGGTGTGAATTTTTAGAAGCTGGATTTCTTCGACGGCTGGCGGCAGCCGCGCATGCCGGCAGCTTGAATTAAGGAGTAGTATCCAATGGGAAAGCAGGCTCCAAGCGCTCCGGACCCGGCACAGACCGCAGCCGCTCAAGGATCGTGGAACAGCTTCACGGCTCAGCAGCAGCAGGCCATGAACATGGTCGGGCAGAACACACCGTATGGTTCTTTGGCGTATAATCAGACTGGTTCTACGACCATGACTGATCCGAGCGGTAAGCAGATCACGGCCCCGCAATTTACCGCGACGCAAACACTCTCGCCTTCTCAGCAAGCCATTTTCGACAAGACGCAGGCGGCTCAAGGTAATCTCGCTGGGTTAGCTCAGGATCAGTCTGCTCGGCTCAGCTCCATGCTCGCAACGCCGTTCAAGTTCGATAATCAGGATGCGGCTGATTGGGCCTATGACCTAGCGTCGTCTCGCATCCTTCCGCAGCAAGAGCAGGCCCGCGCCGCTCTGGATCGTCAGTTGATCAACCGTGGCCTTCGTCCCGGTACGGCGGCTTATGCGGCTGAAATGAAGCGGATGGATCAGGCCAACAATGACCAGATGAACCAGCTTGCGCTCAACGGGAGAGGGCAGGCATTCCAAGAGGCGGCGTTTACTCGGGCAAATCCGATCAATGAGACGACCGCGCTACTATCCGGATCGCAGATCACGCAGCCGAACCAATCTTTTACCAGCACCCCACAGTCTCAGGTGGCAGGCGTCGATTACAGCGGGTTGGTGAACCAGAACTTCCAGAACGAGTCCCGGAACTATCAGGCTGGAATGGGTGGGATGTTTTCGTTAGGCGGCGCTCTACTTGGCGGTGCGGCACAATACGGACTGCCATTGTTGAAGGGGCGGCGGTGATGGCCGATTTTATTTGGGGTCCCGGCGGCGCACGTATGACGCCCGAGGAAATCGCTCAGCAGCGCAAGGTGGCTGCATCCTTGATGGCAAGCGGGATGGACTATTCCCCGATCGCTTCGCCATGGCAGGGCGCGTCGAGGGTTGCTCAGGCTTTGTTAGGCGGGATGGAAAGTGGTCAGGCTGATACAGCTTCGCGATCTAACGCTACGTACTCTCACGACCTTGTGGCCCGCGCACTCGGTAATATTGGGGGGCAGACCACAACGCCAGTTGTCACTCCTGCCGTCAGTGCTGTGCCTGCTGGATCATCTCCGGCTAATATGCCTGGTGCTGATGCCATTCGTGAGGGCCTAATCAAGCGCGGCGTCCCGGTTCCTGTTGCGGACGGGTTCATAATGAACTTCCGCGATGAAAGCGGCTTTAACCCTGGTCTTAACGAGGCAAAACCCCTTGCGCCGGGATCACGTGGCGGGTTTGGGCTGGCTCAGTGGACGGGGCCTCGCAGAGTAGAGCTAGAGCATTTCGCACAGGCAACGGGCCGTCCGGTTGGAGACGTAGATACTCAATTGGATTTCTTGCTCAAGGAATTGAATGGATCGGAGGCTGGGTCTGCCGCGTCGTTTATGTCAGCTAAGACACCGCAAGAAGCGGCAGTTGCCATCGCAAGAAACTTTCTTCGCCCGTCGCCTGAAAACCTGAACAGGCGGGTTGCGCAATATGCCGGTTCGTCTGATCCTGCGGCCCTTCCTGCAAATGCTCAGCCGACACAGGGCTACGCCATACCTGGGCAGGACGCGGCAGCGACGCGTCCCGCGATCCATCCCGCTATCCTCGAATTGGTATCGAGTCCGTACGTCTCTCCTGAGGATCGCAGGATCGGCGCATTGCTGTTTCAGAACCAGCTTGAAGCGCAGACAAAAACGAATGACCCGCTGTACCAGATGAAAATTCAGGACGAGCGAAACAAGTTGACGCCGCTATCTGCCCCGACTCTGGATGAGCAGGGAAATTTGGTACAGCGCGACGCGCTTGGGAAGGTAACTGTTCTTAAGCCGTCAGCGAATGCGCCAAGCGAAGTCGCCGCATATAACTTCTATGCTGATCAGGAAAGCAGAGCGGGCCGGCAGCCCATGCCGTTTGGCCAGTGGGATATATCACGCAAGAAAGCTGGCGCGACCTCCGTCCCGATACAGGTTGGGGCACAAGCCCCGGACGGCGAGTTGCGTAAGAAGCTGGATGAGGGGACGGCGAAAAACTGGACCGCGTGGCAGGAAGCGGGTCACGTCTCGGCTGGGCAGGTGCAAGATTTGCAGATGCTTGACGAGTTGATCAAGGTGGCCCCGCAAGGCCCGTTGACCGGTCGCCTCGCTGAGATGTTCCCTGGCGTCTCATCCGCCGGCGATGCTTTCAACGCTATCGTCAAGCGGGTTGCTCCGACTATGCGCGCGCCAGGTTCTGGATCCACGTCGGACATTGAATATGATGGCATGTTGCGGTCATTGCCGGCGCTTCGCAATAAGCCGGAAGCGAATGTCGCCATTTCTGAAATGATGAAGGCGAAGTCTGCGATAAATATCGAGCGCGCCGACATCATCAGTCAGTACAGCCAGAACCAGATCAGCCGTAACGATGCCGAGAAGCGTCTAAGCGAGTTGAATCGCCACAGTATCATGACGCCGGCGATGCGTCAGATGCTGACTGGCCTTGGTGGAAAGGGCGATGTCCCGCTTGTTGGCGACATTGTTGACGGGCATCGCTTCAAGGGCGGTGATCCGGCCAATCAAGCGTCATGGGAGAAGGTGCAGTAATGGCCGGCCCATGGGAGAGGTATCAATCGGAACCAGACAAAGCGGGTCCTTGGTCAAAATACGTCGAGCCTACGGTCACGCCGACGGCGAGTGGCGGTCAGGGTGAGCTCTCAGTCAATAATGTCGTTCGATCCGCCGCAACCGGTGTGCCTATCATTGGCGGCGCGCTGAACCAGATGAATGCTGCGACCAACGCGGCATTGGCTCCTCTTCTGAACCCGCTGTTCTCGGAGGAGAACCAACTTAAGGGTGCTACCTTTTCCGAAAGGCGCGCTGAGTCCTTGCGCCAGCAGCAAGGCATGGACCGGGATTTTTCTGCGAAGCATCCGGTTGTTGATACCGCTGCACAAATAGCGGGGGGAGTCGCGGGCGTCGCCCCTGCAATGATGGCTGCGCCAGCGGCATTCGGTGGTGGTGGTGGCTCTATGGCTGCCCGATCGATGGCTTCGATGCTATCGGGCGGCACCGTCGGTGGGGCAGACGCGGCAGTACGGAGTGGGGGTGATCTAAACTCAACAGGGATTGGTGGCCTAACTGGCGCTTTGGTCGGCGGGTTTTCTCCGGCTATTGCTTCCGGGGCCGGCAAAGTCTCAGCGACAATAGCCGACCGTGTTGGCGGTCTCAGCAAACCGACTGGCGCTCTTTCAGCTCTCCCCCGGCCAGCCGCCAACTATGCTTTGGAGACTGTAGGTGACCCGGCGCGACAGGCGGCATTACGCGCTGATCTTGACCGCCTCGGCCCGCAAGCCATGCTAGCTGACGTATCGCCCGAATGGATGGGTGTTGCACGAGGCGCGGCTTCTCAGCCGGGGATGCGGGACGAAATCGCAGTTCCATTATTGACGCGCGATGCGGCGAAGAACACGCGGTTACGCGCGGACATGGACATTGCGATAGGCGCGCCACCTGTCCCTTCTCAGGTCGAAGCTGGCATTGTTGCGGGACAGCGTGACCTTGGCCCGCAATACGGTGAGGTATTTCGGGGCGCGAGAGCAGTCGATACCGAGCCGCTGGCTCATGCAATCGAAGCCGACGCTATCAACATGCGTGGTCCTGCTCAGCGAGCGGCGCAACAGGTGCGCGGGATGCTCGATATTCACGGTGCACCTGGAAATCTCGATCCTAATCCAGGAACGCTATTCCAGACCCGGCAAGCTATTGACGGGATGCTAGCCGGCGAGACCAACCCGCAAGTCATCAGGACGCTTTCAGGATACCGGCAGCGAGTCGACGACATGCTGGGACAAGCCGTCCCCGGTATTAAGGATGTGGACGCTCAATTCGCTGAGTTGGCCCGCCAGCGCGATGCGCTAGGGAGAGGACAGCAGGTACTAGATAGCGGGAGAACCGCTCCACGGCCTCAAGAATTGGCGCAAGAGGTACAGCAGGGGGCGTTGCCGCAAGGACGGATGGTGGGGCCATCGGCTGCACCATTACGGATGCGTCAGGGAGCGCGGGCTGAGCTTGATCGCGTTGTCGGGACCAATGCAAACGATCCGGCTGCCTTGCAGCGCCTCGTTAAATCGGAGGGCGACTGGAATAGAGACAGACTCCGAACACTGTTTGGGCCACAAGCCGACGACGTTTTGAATGCAGTTGACCGTGAGACAGCATTCTACCGGACAAACAACCGGGTTACGTCAGGGTCTGATACGGCAATGGCTAGCAGGTTCGGTGACTTTTTAGACCATGCGTCTACGCCAAGCCAAATCCCGACAGACACGACCATTGCGGGGCTTATTCTTCGGGGTGCTCAGAAGGCGGGGCAGAAGGCGCTTGGATCAAATGCGGAGGAGAGGGCAGCGCGGTTTGCCAAGGACTTAGGACGGCTCGCAGTAGCTCAGGGATCGGCGCGTGATCAGATTGTTCAATCGTTGATGGATACCGCGCGCCGCCGTCAGTCACTCGACCCGATCAATAACGCCGCTCGGGAGGTGGCAAGACTTCTTCTCGCGTCATCTCCCCCCGTCGCCAACCAACGCCTGCTAGCGCGATGAACAATCCCGTCAAGGCTCCGATTCCAAAGCCCCAGCCGAAGTCCTGGTTGAATCCGGTCATCATGAACTTGAGACCCGCCATCACACCAATGAACAAAAACGCGGCCAGGAATTGCCAGGGCCAGTTCTTATCGAGGATTTGCATAAGCCTTGAGTATCCGTTCATGCGCGGATTGTCCGCAATCATGTGGCAGAGGTGAGGAATGGTAACATCCCGACACAGACTCTCCAAGTTGGAGCAGCGGATCAATGCTCCATACCTCGCGGGGAAATACATCGTTGTGCGAGGCGGAGCCACTGACGCCGAGGTGACCGACCTATTGAAGGCAAACAGCATCGAGCCAGACAATCCAGCCAACACGATAGTCCTTCTGCGCACCTTATGTGAAGCCGAGGCCAGCGAGAAACGCTCCACTGCCAAACCCCAAATTCTCTACGTGATGGACAAGAAGTGACATGAAAGAGAATGCGTCGCTGGGAGGAGTGAATTGATGCCCGGCGCTGATGATACAGCGGGAAAACAGCGGGGAAGGCCTTTCGGAAAGGGGCACTCCGGCAATCCCGCTGGGAGGCCGAAGGGATCGCGCAACGCAACGACGGTGACGCTCGAAATCCTGCTGGACGGTCAAGCCGAGGCGTTGACGAACAAGGCGGTGGAGTTGGCGTTGGCGGGTGATATGGCGGCGCTGCGCCTGTGTATGGACCGCATTCTTCCACCACGGAAGGATCGACCGGTAACATTCGATTTCCCTCAGATCAGGAGCGCCCAGGATGCAGCCACAACCCTCTCAGCAGTTTTAGAAGCCGTTGCTGCTGGTGAACTGACTCCTGCCGATGCCGGCGAGATATCAAAGATCATGGATAGTTACGTGAAGGCTTTCGAGGCCTCCGAGATTGTCGAGCGCCTAGAGCGCTTGGAAAGGATGACCGCGCAATGAGCGATCTAGGCAGGCGCCTACAGAAGCTTGAATCGAAAAGGACTTTCCGGGGGAGATCGGGTCTGTCGTCGGAGCAACGTAAGTGCCTTACTGACCGCGCGGTATTCCATGGTGACCAGGAGGCAATGCGTATGCTTTCGATCTACCGTCCGACCATTATTCCCAGTAGCAGCGAACAACGAGCGGCAGCGCTTGCTGCGGGGCTAAGGGCAGATATCTGATCTAACGTCAGGCCAAAGGCGCCTGAATATACAGATGCGCAACAGGAAATCCGGCTTGCAGTGGGTAATAGGCGTGAGACCCGCCTTAACTTAACATTCACCCGATTCTGAGAATCTAAACTTAACCCGAGAGGGCCAGTATTCGTGCGTACAAGACCCGCTGCCGGTTGATCCTGGTGGCGGGTTTTTTTTGCGATGAGCGCTTCAACGCACCGACACTCATCGCCTTCATTTGAAGCATGATTTCTACCGCGTTGTGAAAGATGGGTATTCGTTCCCGCTTTCGACTTGTTCCGTTCCTGAAGAACAAATCAGGCCTTTAGAATCACGCCGGATAGTTTCTTAATAACATCCTATCCTGTCGGCATCTGTTCGAAGCGGGAAGCATCAAACCGTTTGTTTCGACGCCAGCCCATGCGCCGGGTCACGTCCTTGGAGCCGTCGAGGAATTGCGGGGTGGTCAATGCGAAAGACAGTAGTCTCATGACCCTCCTCGCGTGCGATGAAGTTGGTGTTCGAGTTCGGCGACAGCCATAATCGTCTGCTTGAGCTCGGCGGGGGCATCGTCATAGTTGCGACGAGACAGTCTTGAAATGATGCCTATCTGCACAAGAACCCAATTATCGGGATCGGTGTTGAGCTTGTTCCCGTCGAGACATTTCAACATGTGACCCTTTGGGACTGGTCCGTTCTTTAATTCCCATAGCCATACATGCTTCCGTGCGAAGTTGGAGCCGCGATAGCTCGGATACTTAGACCGGTCTATTCGCTCGTGTATGTATCCGCTGTAGATTCTCTGCGTCCCAACAGGGCAACGTGGGGCACAACCCCACTTTTTACGGCGACACAAATCCTTTATGTTGAATACCGACATGTCACTTCGATTGAATTTGGTGACAAAAAGGGAATGAAGCTTTCGGCGTGACATATTGCTATGCCGCTCCAAGAATTTCATCTCTTCTTCGCTGTAAACTTCTTTTCGTACGGCCGCTTCATTTTTCCGCCACTAACTTAAGCGCCGTGTCGGCCGCCGGCTTCTCCATCATTGACAGATACGGGCGAGGATCGGCGCCGTCGTGATCCGACACGAGTTTCGCCGCCTGTAACTGCACCGCTGCGGTGCGTAGGATTTGATCCGCCACGCCAACCATCGCTTCGGCGCGCTTATGCTCTTGATCGATTTTCTCGGGAGTATTGTCCTCATCTGCAAGGCGCTCAATCTGCGCGAAAAGATGGTCATTGAGGTCAGAGAGTCTGTTCTTGGTCATGCTGTTTCTCCGATGCGGAGAATGCATCAAGTGATACGGCATGGCTTCCCGATAGACCGATGCGATCGGAACTCTCTCAATCCTCGATATACCTCCACAGAATGCGTTTGGGCGCTTACGCGCCCAGCCGCCTAGCAAGCTCGCATTCGCTAAACCGAGGCCCAATGAGGGCTCTGGTTGTCGCTCTTCCTTTGGCCAAGGGGATTTCAGGAGTTATGCAAATCCAAGTCTGACAGCGGTCATCCGCGCAGAAACAGAGCGAAGGAGTTCCGCAATGTTTTCGCAGTCTTCCGCGATTCTATCGAAATCAGACGTCAGTCGTTCCACGGTATCAGCCGGCAATCCGGCACCAGAACCATCAATGGCGACGTTATTAATGCCATTCTTTAATTGAGAAGGTGATTTTCTAAGAAGCTGCAAGGCCATCGCAATATAGACTCGGTTCTCATTGTACCGATTGATGACCGCCTTACAGTTGATCCGTTCAGCTTTGAACGTGAGCTTCTTACTGGGAAATGGTAATACCTTTGCAGCCTGTGGCATGATTTAGCCCCCTAGGTTCAGCAGGTCTTGGACCAAGCCGTAAGCAAGCCGCTCGTCCGTCGTCTTGCCATCCATGAAGTCAAACTCTTCGTTGCACCATTGCAGCGCGCGAGCTTTGAGCTTCAATCCCTCAAGCGTTGTCATCTTCATATCGGCGATGCGCCTTGCCAGATCGGAGACCGGCCTGAACATCCTCTCGTAGTCCTCGTTCGTAGAGCCGGTCGGGACGTTGCGATAAAATTCATCCGAGGCAGCCCACGCCGCTTCGAACGCTTCAGACAATGTCTGAATCGTGTCGTCCGATTGCGCAACCGCCATCGCAGGCAGAACAGCAGTAGCAATCGCGCCTGACAGAACGCCTCGTCTTGTTACGTTGGGAATGATCTCAGTCTGAGACATGGGTGATAGCCTCCGATGCTAGTGCTGGTTGGAAAGAAGGATGATCTCTGCGCGAGCGGCGCTGACTGTCCGGGAAACTTCCGGCCAACTTTCGCTATACGAAGCCAGTTCAATGGTGCGGGTCAGAACGGCGATACGGGCCGCCTTTACGTCGGCCGGGATGGCGGCAACACGCGCGGCTTCGCGAGCCTCAGCCCACGCTGTCCGGAGCGCCCATCCGAAACACTTCCAGCCGATGATGGAAAACTTGATTGCCGGATACTTGTAGGTCTCTCGAAAGAGGGCCCACGCACGTGCCATGATGGCCTTGCGATTGAATTTGGGCATAGCTCCGCCGTTCACCGTGATGGTGCCTTTCGTGGTCATGGGATTGTCTCGCCGATTTCTCTATGATACAAAATGGATCATACACATGATCCAAAAAGGATCAAGAGGAATTATCGGTGATTTTGATTGAGCAGATACGAGCCGCCCGCGGTCTGTTGGGATGGTCACAGACAGATCTAGCAGGCAAGGCTGGGCTATCACTTCCGACCATCAAACGAATGGAACGGGAGGCCGGCGGGCTCGCTGTGTCAGAGGACGCCAAGGAGAGGGTGCGCGCCGCCCTCGAAAAGGCCGGCGTCGAGTTCATCGCGGAAAATGGTGGTGGGGCGGGTGTGAGGATGAGGAAGAGAGGGAAAAAATGAGGTCGGCCAATGACACTTGCGGGTGCGCGGTCGCGGAGCGAGGAGGCAAAAGAACTCGCGGGGGCATTATGGTTAACAGGCTGCTAACGGATTCGGGTCAAGTTGGAACTAGTAGATCCACAGGAGGCTTGTCCCTCTGCGAATCGGTAATTTGACCGCCGAATCAGTGCGTGTTACGCGAACAACAATTCTGCTTACATTGGAGCAAGCCATGAATGGCCGCGAGGGAGCACTGCGAGAAGCGGGTGTAGCCATTGGTGTGTCGTCAGCTCTTGATTCATCTTTGTCCGTTGAAATTGCAGGGTTTTCGGGTGGGTTTTCCGGATACGGTGAATTTACCCCGATAACCGTTCGCTCATATACTGTGCAGGACGATGCCCACCTGGAACGAGATCAACGTCGAGATTGATGGCATCGGCCAGCCGAACGCTGCGGATCAAGTCAGGCAGAAATACCTTCGGGCTTTAGAAGACCGCGTCCATCGCGCGGTCATCGCTTACTATTCAGGCTTCCTTCAATCGAAGGCACCGAACGGCCTGCCTCATCCTGAAACAGCGATCACCGACTTAGACATGAACGGCTTGATGGCCGTAGTGCATGGTGTCGATCGAAACCGTGGACTAGATCTTGTTCTTCATACTCCTGGTGGAGGTATCGAAGCGGCAAGGGCCCTAGTCGAATACTTGTACAAGATGTTCGGAAAGAACATCCGAGTGATCGTGCCGCACATGGCGATGTCCGCAGGCACAATGATCGCTTGCGCCAGCCGTGAAATCTTACTCGGGAAGCATTCTTGCCTTGGGCCCACCGATCCTCAGGTGCGAGGCCATCCCGCCATGGGTGTGTTGGCCGAAGTCGATCGCGCGATCAAAGAAATGAAAGCCGAGCCTCTTAAACAGATCGTCTGGCAGCAGGTATTTAGCAAATATCCGCCGGCATTCATTGCGGATTGCGAGCGGTCGGTGGAAGGGACCCGCCGCATGGTTGCGGAATGGCTTGAGACAAACATGTTTGCATCAGAGGCAGAATCGGCAGAGAAGGCCAAAAGCGTCACTGAATGTTTGATGGACTACGAGGGCACCACTGAACACTCGCACCATTTCCTACTCGACAAGTGCCGAGAGATAGGCCTCAACGTTACGGCGATTGAGGATGATCAATCTCTCCAGGAGGACATATTGAGTGTGCATCACGCGTTTGTGGCCACATTCGCGCGCACGAGCGCAATTAAAGTCATTCAGAATGCGACGGGCGCGAATTGGACCGTTGGCGCCTAAGCGAAAACAACCTGTCCTGGTTTTATCGAGGCAATATCTTGCATCTCCATCGCCGTTTTCGATGCTGAATTGTGAACTTTCAAATACGCATTTGGCCACAGCAAAGCGGCGATACCTTGTAATTCCAGAGCCGTATATCGACTGCCGTCGACTTCCAAGCTTCCACCGAGGGCCGCGATCCCCTGTAGCTCGATAGCCGTCTTGCTGTTGATCACGTCATCTCGTTCCCTAAAATGGATGTGGAGATAATGCGAGAATATAGCACAGGGACTTTAGGTCGCTCAGGGTCCAGGTTTTATTTTTTGAGATCCTGAAGCACCCTCCCGGGCGAAGCTCCTAGTTGTCATCCATTTAAGCGTCGTGCTTTCACCCGTAGCAGTGTCAGTTGCCTCGATCTCAACAGTACCGCCGCTGCGGCTAATGCTATCCACATCGTAGGTTTTTGAGCCTTCGCTACTGTCGTAAACCTCAATTGTTTCGCCGGAGCGTACCAGTTGGCCGCGATCGATTTCGACGCTTGAGCCAGTGTTGGTGTTAGTGCCGTCCCAAGCAATCGCAAGGCTGCATGTAGCCAATAGTGCAAAGGCGGCAATAAGTGCTTTCGGCATGATTTGACTGAGCTTTCGTATGCGGAAGGCTGAAATGCCCGCTTGTTTCATTTCGCGTGGTTCCTCGGGGGTTCCTTGGCGAAAGCAGCAGCGCGGCCGGCAACCGCGCCTCACAAATTTAGCTAGCATTTTCAATTATATGGCTGGTGCCGCTTGCGTGACTCGAACACGCGACCCCATCATTACGAATGATGTGCTCTACCAACTGAGCTAAAGCGGCTATCCTTCATACATGCCGTGCATGCGGCCCCCAGGCCACAGCCCGAGGCGCGGGACCTCTGATATCGGGCACCATCCCCCTTGGCAAGAACCCGGCCGCTGCGCCGCCGGTAAAAATCGCCGCCCGGCCGCATTCAGCTACCCCGGCGTGACAGGAGCCCCCGCAGCCCTCCGGCCTGTCGCGCAGCTGCGGGATCGTCTTCAACAAACCCATCGTTTTGGGAACTGTCATCGACCCCCGGATCGTCCGGAGCGCGAACGATCGGGATCACGTCGGGAACAGCGCCGGCCTTGTCTTCCTCGGATTGCGTGTGATGGGTCAGTGATGTCGCAGTCTCGTCCGGCATAGCAATAATTCCAGACGATGCAGCTTCGACATCAACCGGTGGTATTGCGACGTCCTGAGCTTTGGAGTCCTCGGCGGCGGGCAAGGCTTCGACGCGGGGCGTATCTGCCACGATCTGGTCCGAAACTTCCGCCTCGACCAAGGGAGGCCTGCTCGAAGGCAGCGCCGCCAAAGGAGTCTGCCACTGAAACGCGTCAACCCGCCCGGTTACCGGCGAAACCGGACGCCAGTGGTCAGACACGTACCCGTCTGCGGTCCAGACCGGATCGTGCAGGGCGCGTACGGCTCGCAACGTCCAGGCGCGGGCGCGCCCGCTATCGCCATGCTCTCTATGCTCAATTTCGGCCATCAACATCGCAACGCGTTGCGTCGGCGCTGCGATCAGCGGCTCCAGAGCATCGCGAGCCCGAGCGAACTCGCTGGCATCGAGCGCCGCACGCGCGATCGCCAGCGCGCTTTCCGGATGACCAGGCGCTTTTTCCGATAGTTTCTCCACCCGCGCCAACCGCAGCAGCGCGGAATCTCCCGGCATCACATGGGCATAGGCATCGGCGAGATCGGGATGCGGCTGTGCCAGCCACGCGATTTCGATGATCCGCATCGCGCGCCGCATCTGGTTCGCTTCGCTCAGATACTTGCTTGCGAGCACCACGGCCGGCACCAGCGTCGGCGCGAACTTCACCGCCTCCATCACATTCTGGCGCGACAAATCGCGATCGGACTTTTCGAACTCCAACGCCCTCGCCGTGAGCAGCACACCACGCTGACGGCGATACAGCGCCTTGTCGATACGACCTGACGCGACGTTTCTGTCGAGGATGGCGAGCGCACCAGCCCAGTCGCCCCTGGCGCAACGAAAGCCGAGCGCGGCTTGTGAAGCCCATATCGAAGATGGCGAAGTTTTAAGCGCTTCTTCCGCGATCGCCACTGCCGCCGCCGGATCGCCGGCACGCTGAGCTTCGATGAAAAGCCCTCGCAAGCCCAATAGCCGCGTATCCGCGCGCTCGGCCATGGTGCGAAAGGCGCGCTGCGCGCGATCCGCGTTGCCGTCAAGTTGCGCGGCCTGGGCATGCAAGAGCAACGCCAAGGGGTCCTGCGACACTAGACGCCGGGCAACCTTGGCATGATTGCGTGCGGCGGCGGCATCGCCATAACCGATCGCGAGCAATCCACGCGTAATGGCGTCCCTGCCGCGCGCAGTCCGGCGCTCCCGGCGCACGCGGCGGAGACGTGTTGGCGCGTACCACAATCCTCGCACCGCGCTCCAGACCAAGAGCGAGGCAACGACCAGCAGGCCCAGCCCGAGTGCGAACACCGGTAGCGTCGTTTCGATCCGCCAGACGTCCCACGACATCACGATCGTGCCGGTCTGATCAGCAATCCAGGTGGCGCCCAATGCAGAGAGGGCAATAAGAACGAGAAACAGGATGATACGAAACATCTGGAACCTATGGCGCCGGTTTGGCCAATGCCGCCATCGCATCGGAAGCGAATTGACGCGCGGTGGCAAGAGCAGCATCGCGGGCGTCGACCTTGGCGATCCAGGGCTCGGCGGCGGTACGATCGGTCGGCGGAAGTGTATTCAATTCTTTTCTCGCAGAGGCGACATCGTTTTGTCGGGCGGCCGCCTTGATTCGTGCGACGACGGCGCTGGCGGATTCTCCGGCCGGCGGCGCATCCACACGCTCAATGTGCACCAGACGCACGGCGCTTTCTTGCAACCGGTTCACGATATCGTTGGCGGAGATTTTGACCGGCGACGGCTCGAGTTTCGGAACGATCGCAAGAAGTTCGCGACACAGCACATTCGCGCTCGGCACTCCGGAATCTGCGAACGTCTCCAGCGGTTTGAACGTATCCGGATCGGAGATCAGCGTCTTGGATGCCGCAAGCAAATCGCCATAAGGCTGGCCTTGGCGCACCGCGACATTCAGGAGCGTCGCGGCAACGGCCTGACGAAGCGGTCCGTCACTGATCGGAGCCGTGTCATGCTTGGTCGTCTCCGCGCCGCGCTTGGCGATCTCCGCGGTAAGGGCTTGCGTCGTCTGCTCGACCTGTTGCTCGGTCTGCGCGAGTCGCGCACTGATAGCCGCAAGATCAGATGGAGCAAGATCAGATGACCCATCGGCATCGTGCTGCGGCACGGGCGATCCGTCCTTCAGCGCGGCCGCCAGTTTGTCGGATTGGCCGCGAACCGTTGCCAGCTCCCCGCGCAACGTTGTCAATTCCTCGCGCAAGGATGCGACCGATTTGTCCAAGTTGTCGATGCGCGTCGCCGCGGCCTGATCGAGCGACGAAGCGGCCGGCTTGCTCGCCGTCGATTCGACCCGAGCCACCCGATTCGCGAGAGCGCCGAATTCCGCCGAACTCACTTGCGACGCAGAGGATGAGGCGGAGGATGACGGTGGCCAGTCCGCCAGCCACGCACCGCCTACCACAAGCCCGGCGGCGACAGCGCCTGTAAAGGCGGCGATCAGTGCCGACGACGCCCGGGACGGAGAACGCGGAGAAACCGGCTGCTCGCCGAGAGGCTGATGATCAGCCGCTTCACCCGAAGCGGAACCGGCATCGTCCGAGGTCCCGGAAATACGGTTGGCCTCAAGGTCTTCGGTCGACGACTGATCCTGCCAGCCTCGATCCTGATGAGTGTCATCTTGCGTGTCATTTGCGACCGAGATGGACGGCCAGCGCCCGGCCTGTTGATCGCCTGCTTCACCCGCGTCCGTTGGGGCGGCATGCTCTGCCGTCTCGGCGATTTCAGTGGTTTCATCGCCTGCGGAAAGCGGGCGTGAATTTCCCTCCTGGGAGGCGTCGTTATGCTTGTCATCTGCCATCGTCACGGTTCCCCATTGCAGCGACACATCGAGTATCAGATTCCAAACCCCTCCCCCTATTTACCCCGATTATCTGCGTAACGCACGTCTTACTGCGATAGCGACCGCAACGCACAATCCAGCGCCTCCAGTACAGCTTCTTCGGCCGGGGCGCTCGCCTCCGCTACATGGGAGGCGCCGGCATCCCGCAGAATCGCGGCAACGGCGCCAGAAATGCAACATTGTGGGACCGCCAAAGCCGATATTTCGACGCCGCCGATGCGGACGCCATCCAGGAACGCGCGGGCGCTGCGGCGAGAATAATGCAGCACCGCCGATATCCGATGCGAAGCAAACGCGTCACAAACCTCGCGAGACAGGCTCGCCACCGGCACCATCCGGTAACATGTTGTCGTCACGACAGTTAAACCGTGCCCTTCGAGCTTCCCGGCGAGATCGCATGAGCGATCAGCCGCAGCGAGATAAAGAATCCTGGTGCCCTTTGTCAGACGTTTCGCGCGGACACGCTCCACAATGAGTTCGCACAACGCCGCGGCATCTCCGCCTGCCGCCACCACATCCTGAAAACCCGCCTGGCGCGCGGCGTTGGCGGTATGATCGCCGACCGCGAAAACGGCCAGTTTCAGCAGCGATTCCCTTCCCGGATGAACGGCGAGCGCGCGCAGTGCGTTAGCGCTGGTCACGACGACCGCGCCATAATTTGCATCCTGCTCGATTTCAAAAGCAATCGGCTCGAGGCGCAACACCGGCGACAACAAAACTTCGCGCCCCATCGCACGGAGCGCCGCCGCCGTGGTTTCATTGTCCGGTTCAGGCCGTGTGACGAGAACCGCCACGCCTCACGCTCCGGCGAACAGGGTGAAGAACTTTTCGCCAGCGCGCTCGCGCAGTTCATGCGCGGCGTCCGCCCCAAGCGCGACCGCATCCGCACGTATCCCCTCACGCACGGTTTCATAGGATTCCGTGCCATCAGGAGAAATGATGAGACCGCGGAAGTGAATGCGGTCGCCGTTCACCCGACAATGACCGCCGATCGGCGTACGGCAGGAGCCATCGAGCAAAGCCAGAAAACTGCGCTCGGCGCTCAGCGCCACTTCCGTTTCAGAGTCGCCGATGGCCTTCACAAACGCGTTGATGCGATCGTCGTCACGGCGCGATTCGATCGCGATAGCGCCCTGCCCGACCGCCGGCAGGAATTCCTCTGTCTCGAGAATGCGCGTCGCCTTGTCCTGTAATCCGAGCCGATTCAAACCGGCCAGCGCCAACAATGTGGCGTCGGCCTCCCCGGCGTCAAGCTTGCGCAATCGGGTCTCGACATTGCCGCGCAGTGTATTGACCTTCAGGTCGGGGCGTAACCGCAGCACCATGGCCTGCCGCCGGAGCGACGCGGTCCCGACGGTCGAACCCGCCGGAAGATCGTCCAAAGACGCTGCGCGTGGACTGATGAAGACGTCGCGCACGTCCTCGCGCGGCAGAAATGCAGGCAACCAGGTCTCATCGGGCAAAAATGTCGGCACATCCTTGGACGAATGCACCGCAAAGTCGATGCTGCCGGCGAGCAGGGCTTCCTCAATTTCCTTGGTAAAAAGTCCCTTGCCGCCGACATCGAACAGCGGCCGATCCTGAATGGCGTCGCCCGAGGTGCGGATGGTCTTGATGGCGATCCGCTCGGGCGCCACCTGATGCGCCCGCGCCAGCCGGTCGCGCACCTCATGGGCCTGCGCCTGCGCCAGTGGGCTGCCCCGGGTGCCGATCGTTGCCAGAATGTCTGTCTCATCCGAGGATTGCACGCCAAGACCTCATAATGCTACGCCAAGGAAAGGGAAACGCTGGTTTGCCCGATAGCGCAAGGGCCATATCTAGTCTAGGTACAACACGCCGATGCTGGTGCTGGGAATCGAGACCACCTGCGATGAAACCGCAGCCGCCGTGGTCGAACGCCAGGCGGACGGCAGCGCGCGGATTCTTTCCAATATCGTACGGTCCCAGACCGGAGAACATGCCCCCTATGGCGGCGTGGTTCCCGAAATCGCGGCCCGCGCCCATGTCGAACTGCTCGACGGCATCGTCGCCAGCGCGATGAAGGAATCAGGCGTCGGATTCCCGCGGCTGTCGGGGGTCGCGGCCGCAGCCGGTCCGGGCCTGATCGGCGGCGTCATCGTGGGGCTGACCACGGCCAAGGCGATCGCCCTCGTTCATCGCACGCCGCTGATCGCGGTCAACCATCTCGAAGCCCACGCGCTAACGCCGCGGCTGACCGACGCGCTGGAATTTCCCTATTGCCTGTTCCTCGCCTCCGGCGGGCATACCCAGATTGTCGCGGTGCTCGGCGTCGGCAACTATGTGCGGCTCGGCACCACGGTCGATGATGCTATGGGCGAAGCCTTCGACAAGGTTGCGAAGATGCTTGGCCTGCCCTACCCCGGCGGCCCGCAGGTCGAACACGCCGCGGCGAGCGGTGATGCGACGCGGTTCAATTTTCCGCGGCCGATGCTCGGGCGTCCCGACGCCAATTTCTCACTCTCCGGGCTGAAGACGGCCGTGCGTAACGAGATCGGTCGAATCAATCCCTTGGAGCCACAAGACATCAGCGATCTCTGCGCCGGATTTCAGGCCGCCGTACTGGAAGCGACAGCGGACAGGCTTGGCGTCGGCCTCAAGCTGTTTCAACAGCGGTTCGGTATGCCGCGCGCACTGGTCGCCGCCGGTGGCGTCGCCGCCAATCAGGCGATCCGCGCTGCGCTCGAGAGCGTCGCCGCCAAGGCACAAACCGTGCTCATCATCCCCCCGCCCGCGCTTTGCACCGATAATGGCGCGATGATCGCATGGGCCGGTGCCGAACGCCTGGCAGCGGGTTTGACCGACACGCTTGAAACTCCTCCGCGCGCCCGCTGGCTGCTCGATGCCAGCGCGCAGGCGCCGGCAGGCTTCGCCAATACCCGCGCCGGATTTTGAAGGCGTTGTCGCGATGAGATCTCTCAACCGTGTTTCGGTCATCGGCGCCGGCGCCTGGGGCACGGCGCTGGCCGGCGCCGCCGCGCGCGCTGGACGGCAAGTGACGCTGCATGCACGCGATGCGGCGATCGCAGCCAAGATCTCGGCAACACGGGACAATCCGCGCCTGCCTGGCATTCCGCTCGACCGCAGCATCATCGTGTCGCATGACATCGCCGCCGCCGGCCGCGCCGACATCGTCGTGATCGCGGTGCCAGCGCAAAACTCGCGCGCGGCGATCGCCGCACTGGCCCCGCATCTCCCCTCCGGGACGCCCGTAATCGCCAGCGCCAAAGGCATCGAGCATGGCACGCGGCGCTTCATGACCGAGGTGATCGAAGAGGCCGCGCCCCATGCCGTCCCCGCGATCCTGTCCGGACCGAGTTTTGCCGACGACGTGGCAAGGGGGCTGCCGACAGCCGTGACGCTGGCGGCGAAAGACGATGCGTTGGCGGTCGCGCTGGTTCACGCGCTCGGCTCGGCCGCCTTCCGTCCCTATCATACGACGGACGTACGCGGCGTCGAGATCGGCGGCGCTGCCAAAAACGTCCTGGCGATCGCGGCCGGAATCGTCGTCGGTAAACAACTCGGAGCGTCGGCGCTAGCGGCGCTGACCACGCGCGGGTTCAGCGAGCTGGTCCGCCTCGGTTGCGCGTGCGGCGGACGCAGCGAAACGCTTGCCGGCCTGTCCGGCCTCGGCGATCTCATCCTCACCTGTTCGAGCCCCCAGTCGCGCAATTTCTCGCTCGGTATCGCGCTGGGGCGCGGCGAGCAAGCGCCGTGCGACAAACTCAGCGAAGGCGCGCTCACCGCGCCGGCGCTGCTCGAGCTGGCGACCGCCCACGACGTGGAGATGCCGGTCGCACAGGCGGTCGCGGCTATTCTCGCCGGCCGATTGACGATCGATGGCGCCATCGACAATCTGCTGACGCGACCGTTCCGGGCGGAGGGATAGCGATGGCGTACTGGCTGGTGAAATCAGAGCCTTCGGCTTGGTCGTGGGAGCAGCAGGTGGCGAAGGGCGCCAAGGGCGAAGCCTGGACCGGGGTGCGCAACTTCACGGCGCGGCAGAACCTTGTCGCCATGAAAAAAGGTGACATGGCGTTCTTCTATCATTCCAATGAAGGTAAGGAGATTGTCGGCATCGCCGAAATCATCCGCGAGGCCTATCCTGACCCCACCGACAAGACCGGCAAGTTCGTCTGCGTCGACATCAAGGCGGACAAGCCGCTGAACACGCCGGTGACGATCGCCGCCGTCAAGGCCGACAAGCGCCTGGCCGACATGGCGCTGGTCAAATACTCCCGCCTTTCGGTGCAGCCGGTCACGCCGGCGGAATGGAAACTGGTCTGCAAGTTGGGCGGGCTATAAAGGCGGGTGACGCCAGGTGCTCCAGGCTGGATTCTGGACTCAACACAGTTGAATGAGAATTCAACCTGACGGCTTGTCGCCGTACCAAGCCGCGACGCATAATCGTCGCAACGGTGAAGATGGACCTGCCTGGTTCCGGGCCAGGGTCCTGCGGTGGAGCAAAAACATGTCCGACAAGATTTATGACGTAAGCGCGGATTGGGCCAAGCGGGCCTGGATCGACGACGCCAAATATCGGGAGATGTACGCACGCTCGATCAAGGATCCGAACGGATTCTGGTCCGAGGCGGCTAAGCGCGTGGACTGGATCAAGCCGTTCACCAAGGTCGAGAATACCTCGTTCGAACTCGGCAAGGTCTCGATCAAATGGTTCGAGGACGGCGTGCTCAACGCCGCCTACAACTGCATCGACCGGCATCTGGAAAAACGCGGCGACCAGACCGCGATCATCTGGGAAGGCGACGATCCCTCGCAGTCCCGACACATTACCTATCGCGAACTGCACGACGAAGTCTGCAAGATGGCCAATATCCTGCGGCTGCGCAACGTCGAGAAGGGCGACCGCGTCACCATCTACCTGCCGATGATTCCGGAAGCAGCCTACGCGATTCTTGCCTGCGCGCGAATAGGCGCGATCCATTCGGTGGTGTTCGGCGGCTTCTCGCCCGATTCAATCGCAGGCCGCCTGCGCGATTGCAAATCTCGCGTCATCATCACGTCCGACGAGGGCCTGCGCGGCGGCCGCACCATCGCGATGAAGGCCAACGTCGATACCGCGATCGAGAAGGTCAACGGCGAAGTCGACTGGGTGATCGTCGTCAAGCGTACCGGTGGCCAGGTCAACATGAACCCAACGCGCGACGTCTGGTATCATGAAGCTGCCGCCGTGGTCGAAAGTGAATGCCCGTGCGAGCCGATGAACGCGGAAGACCCGCTGTTCATTCTCTACACCTCGGGCTCGACCGGACAGCCCAAGGGCGTACTGCACACCACCGCCGGCTATCTGATCTTCGTGGCGATGACGCACCAGTACGTGTTCGATTATCACGACGGCGACATCTACTGGTGCACAGCCGACGTCGGCTGGGTCACCGGCCATAGCTACATTCTCTACGGGCCGCTGGCGAACGGCGCGACCACGATGATGTTCGAGGGCGTGCCGAACTATCCGGACACGTCCCGGTTCTGGAATGTGATCGACAAGCACAAGGTCAACATCTTCTACACCGCCCCGACCGCGATCCGCGCCTTGATGCAGGCGGGCGACGAACCGGTGAAGAAAACCTCGCGCGCAAGCCTGCGCCTGCTCGGCTCGGTCGGAGAGCCGATCAATCCTGAAGCCTGGGAATGGTACCACCGCGTGGTCGGCGACAATCGCTGCCCGGTGGTTGATACCTGGTGGCAAACCGAAACCGGCGGCATCATGATCTCGGCCCTGCCGGGCGCAATCGCGCAGAAACCCGGCTCCGCGACCAAGCCGTTCTTCGGAATCGTCCCCGAGATCGTCGATGCCGACGGCAAAGTTCTGGAAGGCGAGTGCAGCGGCAACCTGTGCATCGCGAGATCCTGGCCGGCCCAGGTGCGCACGGTCTATGGCGATCACGCCCGCTTCGAGCAGACCTACTTCTC
This sequence comes from Nitrobacter sp. MLSD-S21, assembly GCF_058809865.1. Taxonomy (NCBI): domain Bacteria; kingdom Pseudomonadati; phylum Pseudomonadota; class Alphaproteobacteria; order Hyphomicrobiales; family Nitrobacteraceae; genus Nitrobacter; species Nitrobacter sp. MLSD-S21. The sequence continues at coordinate 412,084 of NZ_JBXASZ010000002.1, forward strand.
CTCCTACAAGGGCAAGTACTTCTCCGGCGATGGCTGCCGCCGCGACGCCGACGGCTATTACTGGATCACCGGCCGCGTCGATGACGTCATTAACGTCTCCGGCCATCGCATGGGCACAGCGGAAGTCGAAAGCTCGCTGGTCGCGCATGAGAGTGTGTCGGAGGCCGCCGTGGTCGGCTATCCCCACAACATCAAGGGCCAGGGCATCTACGCTTACGTCACTCTGATGAAGGGCGTCGAGCCGAGTGAGACGCTGCGCAAGGAACTGGTCGCGTGGGTGCGCAAGGACATCGGCCCGATCGCTTCGCCCGACCTGATCCAGTTTGCGCCGGGCCTGCCGAAAACCCGTTCCGGCAAGATCATGCGCCGCATTCTGCGCAAGATTGCCGAGGATGAGCCGTCCAGCCTCGGCGACACCACGACGCTCGCCGATCCTGCCGTGGTCGACGATCTCGTCAAGAATCGTCAGAACAAAAAGGACGGCGCGGCAGCGTAGGTCGATTAAACTGCCGCAACCGCAACATGCCCCCTCCCCGTGGTTGCGGGGAGGACGAAGTGGTCATTGGCTCGCCCACACGATTCGCGCGATCCATTCCACATCGGAAGCGGGCAGCGTGCGGTTGGCGTGGCTTGGATTGAGCGATTGCAATTCAATCATCTTCGCGGTCCGGCGTTTGAGTTCTTTCACCATCACCTCGCCGTCCCTCGTCTTCACCACCACGCGATCGCCACGCCGGATCGGCGTCCCCGGCGAGACCACGATGACATCGCCGTCGCGATAAGCGGGCTTCATTGAGTCGCCGGAAATCTCCAGCGCATAGGCGTGTTCGTCTTGGACGGAAGGCAGACCCACCTCGTCCCAACCCTTGCCGACAGGAAAGCCGCCGTCGTCGAAATAGCCGCCGGCGCCGGCCTCGGCGAAACCGAGCAACGGCACGGCCTGCGCGGCGCGTGCCGAATCTTCAATGAACTGCACGAAGGTGTCGATGGCGGTGTCGGTCGCGGCAAGCGCTTTGGCCACCGACTCGGTCGAAGGCCACCGCTCGCGCCCGTCGCCGGTGATGCGTTTCGATTTGTTGAAGGTGGTCGGGTCGAGCCCTGCCTTTCTCGCAAGGCCAGACGGCGATAGGCCGGCGCGCTCAGCAAGACGATCCAGCGCGGTCCATATCTGGGCGTGTGTCAGCATGACCATGTGGCGCGTCCTGATTTCCGCGGCGGTGAATTCTGTCAAAGATTAGGAATTATTACCTCAACCGGCGCGAGCCTGCAATTGCGCCGAGGATAAAATGCGGCTCTTGAAGTGCGAGCGAGCCACCGATACGGTCACGCAGGATCCGCTACAATTTAAGCGAGCGGTAACGGGGTTATGCGCTTTTCGGTATCATGAGAGCGCAACGACGGGCTCGGAACACGCGTGCGCACGATCTACAAAATCTGTCCTGCTTCGGCCTGGCGGGAGGCCGAGCGGCACGGCGTTTTTCGCGGCAGCGCCGACGATTCCCGTGACGGGTTCATCCATTTTTCCACCGCGTCCCAGCTCGAAGGCACGGCCCGCAAGCACTTCATTGGCCAAACCGATCTGCTCCTGATCGCGATCGATGCCGATGCGCTGGGCGCTGCGCTGCGCTGGGAAATCTCGCGCGGCGGCGAACCGTTTCCGCATCTCTATGGCGAGCTCGATCTGCGCCATGTCACAACAGTGTTGGACATGCCCGCGCGACCGGACGGATATCACGATATTCCGGAGCTCGCGCCGTGATACGCGCCTTCGACAACTTCTCGCTGCCGCTGTTGCGCTGGTTCGATCCCGAAGACGCGCATCGCATGGCGATACAGGGATTGCGGCTCCTGCCGCCGATCCGCCAGCGCGCCGACGACCCGAAGCTCGCGGTTCGCGCCTTCGGCCTGAATTTTCCTAACCCGATCGGCCTGGCCGCCGGCTTTGACAAGAGCGCCGAGGTTCCGGACGCACTGCTGAAACTCGGATTCGGCTTCGTGGAGATCGGTTCGGTGACGCCGAGAGCACAGCCCGGTAATCCGCGCCCCCGCGTCTTCCGGCTTGAACGCGACGAGGGCGTCATCAACCGCATGGGATTCAACAACGACGGCGCCCACATCGTGCTTCGCCGGCTCGCGGCCCGCGCGCATTCCGGCGGCATCGTTGGAGTCAACATCGGCGCCAACAAGGACTCGGCCAACCGCATCGCCGACTATGTCAGGCTGATCGAAATCTTTGCCCCGGTGGCAAGCTACTTCACCGTGAACGTGTCGTCGCCCAACACCCCCGGCCTGCGCAACTTGCAACAGGCGGCGGCGCTCGACGAGTTGCTGGCGAAGGTGATCGACGCCCGCGAGCGTGTCCGACAAAATGCCGGCGACACGCCGGTGCTGCTCAAGATCGCGCCCGACCTGACGCTGGCGGAGCTCGACGACGTCGTTCACATCGCACGCTCACGCCGTGCCGACGGTATGATCGTCGGCAACACCACCTTGGCGCGGCCCTCGACCCTGCGCGATCAATCGCGCGCGAAAGAACAGGGCGGGTTGTCGGGGCGGCCGCTGTTCCGGCTGTCGACCCGAATGGTGGCGGAAACCTATGTGCGGGCGGAAGGCGCATTTCCGCTTGTCGGCGTCGGCGGCATTGACTCAGGCGGCGCCGCACTGACCAAGATTCGCGCCGGCGCCACCTTGATCCAGCTTTATTCATCCCTGGTCTACAAGGGTCTCGGACTGATCGACGATATCAAGAACGATCTGACCTCGACGTTGCTGCGGACCGGGCGCGACTCGCTATCGGACGTCATCGGCACTGACGCCGCGGACATTACGGCGGAAGACTGGCCGACCTAGACTAACCGGCCGTTTGATCGAGACGATCTGAGCCGGAAACTTTTGGGATCATGCTCTAACGCCCGCGCGGCGTGCCGAACACGCGCGACAGCAGCCAGACCGGAATCACGATGACAGCACCCAGCAGGAAGTAGCGCCACAATCCATTGATCGCATCAAAGCCGAGGTCCCAGACGCGTTCAACCAGCAGGCGAATGCTTTGCACGATATTCCAGGGATCGAAGCCGATCGCCGCGAGCATGACGCCGACCAGCGTCGATAGCAAAATCAGACGAAACGCAACCGCCAGCGGCGAGCCGCCCAGGAAACGCGACAGGCTGTCGGGGCTGGCCCGCAAGTTCCGGGTGTCGTCGTTCGGCATTGAGGCTCTCCCGCGGGGACAAGGACCCGCGCAACATAATCAGTGTGAGGCAGATGGGGAACCACCGCTTTGCCGTCAATGGCCGTTAGAGTCTGGTTCAACGGCGTTGAATCAGACTCTAACCTTAACTTTTTGATCGAGCATGATCTTATCCGAAAACCGGTTTTCCACTTTTCGGGATCATGCTCTAGCGCCGGTTGATGCGGCGGCCTCGGAAACCAGCATCCGCTCCAGCGTCTCCAACCGATCCGCCTCGCGCGGCGGCTTGTCCCAGCGCAGTCGGTTAATCCGCGGAAAGCGCATCGCCACTCCTGATTTGTGCCGGGCCGAACGCTGCAAGCCCTCAAAGGCGATTTCCAGCACCAGTCCCTGATCGGGCTCATGCAAGACATGGCGCACCGGGCCGAAACTCTCGGTGGTGTTGCGGCGGACGAAACGGTCGATCTGAAGCAATTCCTCATCGGTGAAGCCGAAATAGGCCTTGCCGACGGGTACCAGCTGCTCGCCCTCCTCCCCCTCGGTCCAGACCCCAAAGGTGTAATCGGAGTAATAGGACGATCGCTTGCCGTGGCCGCGCTGCGCATACATCAGGACGGCATCGATGATATGCGGATCGCGCTTCCACTTCCACCAAAGGCCCTTGGGACGCCCCGGCAGATATGGCGCGTCACGACGTTTCAGCATGATACCTTCGATGGCGTCGGCATCCGCGCCGGCGCCGGCGGGGTCGGCGCGGGCTGCCGCCAATTCGCCCCAGATCGTAAAGGGGACCCGCGGCGACAGGTCGATGCGCGGGTCGCCGAGGGCAGCGATGAAATCAACAAGCCGCCGCCGCCGATCTTCGAACGGCAACTCACGCAGATCGTTGTCGCCGTCGTCGAGCAGGTCGTAAGCTCGCAGATGGACCGGAAATTCCTTCATCAGCCTGGGCGTCACCGCTTTGCGGTTCAGCCTCTGTTGCAGAACGTTGAACGATTGCACCCGTCCATCGCGCACCACCAGTAACTCGCCGTCGATGGCGAACGCTTGATGCCGAAAAGTGCGAAGCGGTTCTCGGGAATCGTCAAGCGTCACTCCAGAAGAATCCACCAGCCGCAGCGACGGCAGCAAATCGGGAAAACTGTGGGTGATGTCCTCGCCCGTGCGCGAATAGAGCCGCGCCGCGACATTGCCATGCTCGTCGCAACCGCTCACCGCCTGCACCCGGATGCCGTCCCATTTCCACTCGGCAATGAAATCGGCCGCATCCAGACGCACAAAATCGGCATCCTCGATCGCGTGCGCCAGCATTACCGGTCGAAACGGCGCGGGGTCGCGATTGACCGGTTTGTCGCCGCAACCCTCGAGCCATGCGAATAGATCGAGGTAAGGCGGCGCGAGACCGGGCCAGATCAATTCGACATCGTGAACGTCTTTGCTGCCAAGCGCAGCCGCTGCGGTCTTGGCGAGCCTGGCGGAGATACCGATACGCATGGCGCCGGTGACAAGTTTCAAGAGCGCCCAGCGCCCGGTTTCGTCCAGTTCGTCGAGCCAGCGTGCAAGTTGCGCTGGCAGTTCGGCCTTGCCGAGCGTGCGCAGCGTGGTGACGACCTCGGTGAGTGTCGGGGAAGGTGATTTACGAATGTGACCTTCGCCACTCGCCGGCTCGTTCCATCTCCCGCCAGCAGAAGAGAGAGCGGACTGAGCATCGAGAGCTTGTTGTTGTGGCCACATGAGCGCCACGGTCTCGGAAAGATCACCGACGTAATCATAGGACAGCGCGAACAGCACCGGATCGGCGCGCGCGGCAATCAGGTCGCGGACCAGACCCGCCTTGGCGTGCTTGAACGACAATGCGCCGGTGAGTGCGGCCAGCGCGTAGCCGCGATCAGGGTCCGACGTTTCGCGAAAATACGCGGTGATCAGCCGCAGCTTGTTGTTGCGGCCGGGCTCGTAGGCGAGGCGGTCGAGAAGTTCGGCGAAGCGATTCATAAGCCGTATTCTCCGCCGGAGAAGCTCACCACCACCTCCTCCTCGAGGTCCTCGTCACCATAGCCGACCAGCGCGAGCGGACGCGCAACGAGTCCCTGCGTCGTGCACCAATGCACGAGCGCATCTTCCTGGCCATGCGTCACCCAGATCTCACCCGCACCTGTCGCGGCGATGGTGCGGGTCAATCCCGTCCAGTCGGCATGATCCGAAATGACCAGCGGCAATTCGGCACCACGTTGCCGCGCCCGCGCACGAACTCGCATCCAGCCTGACGCAAACGCCGTCACCGGATCTGGAAATCGCCGGGTCCAGAGATCGGCCGTAGCCGAGGGCGGCGCCAGCGTGATAGTGCCGGCAAGATCGGCTTTCTTCATCCCCTTGACCGGCCTCAGATCACCAAGCCCGATGCCGCGACTTTGATAGTAGTGCGTAACTTTGTTCATCGCGCCGTGCAGATAGATCGGTGCGCCGTAACCAGCATCGCGGACCAGCGCGATCACGCGCTGCGCCTTGCCAAGTGAATAGGCGCCAACCAGATGCGCACGCTCCGGAAACAGCGCGACCGAAGCCAGCAGCTTGCCTACTTCCGAAGCAGGATCGCCATGACGAAACACCGGCAGCCCGAACGTGGCCTCGGTGATAAAGACATCACACTGAACTACCTCGAACGGCGTGCAGGTCGGGTCATGCACATCCTTGTAGTCGCCGGAGGCGACGATCCGGACGCCACCATGCGTGACCGCGATCTGCGCCGAGCCCAGCACGTGCCCCGCGGGATGAAACGTGATCGAGACATCGCCCAGCCTGATCTCTTGCCCATAGGAAATCGCCTGCGTAGAGCCCGCGAAATCATCGCCGTAACGCAGCCGCATGATGTCGAGCGTTTCCTGCGTCGCCAGCACCGCCCTGTGGCCCGGACGGGCATGATCGGAATGACCGTGAGTGATGACCGCGCGATCCACCGGCCGTACCGGATCGATATGGAAGCCGCCAGGTTTGCAATACAATCCGGCGGCATCAAGCATCAGGATGTCCTGCGGGCGCATGAGGGGCATATAAGCGGACGCGGATATCGTTCGAGTCCAACGCCTGAAGATATCTTAAAGCACAAAGAAAAAGCCCCGGCCTTGGCCGGGGCTTCGCGTATCAGATTATCGGGGCCGTTCAATTTTGGCATGATCTGATCCGAAAACCGGAAGACCACTTTTCGGGATCATGACCGTGAGGCATGATCTGATCCAAAATCGAACGACCGCTTTTCGGAATCATGCCTACTCGCGCTGTCCGAGCAACTGCAAGAGCAGCGTGAACAGGTTGATGAAGTTCAGATAGAGCGACAGCGCGCCGGTTATCGCCGCGCGTTCCGCGATTTCTCCGCCCTGCGACGCATAGCCGTAGATGTAGTCATTCTTCAGCCGCTGGGTATCGTAAGCGGTCAGACCCGCGAACACCAGCACGCCGACGACAGACACCACAAACTGCAACGCCGAGCTTGCGATGAAGAGATTCACCAGACTGGCGATGATGATGCCGAACAGGCCCATGAGCAGGAATGAGCCCATGCCGCTCATGTCACGCTTGGTGGTATAGCCGAACAAGCTCAGCGCGCCGAACGAGGCCGCAGTGATGAAGAACACCCGCACGATCGAGGTGTGAGTATACACCAGAAAAATCGAGGACAGCGACAGGCCCATCAACGCCGAGAACGCCCAGAACAACAGCTGCGCGGTCGCAGGCTTAAGCCGGTTGATGCCAAAGGAGATGACGAAAACCATCGCCAGCGGCGCGAGGATGAAAACCCACTTCAACGGGCTCACAAACATCGCGTAGCCGAACGGCGTCAGGTAAGCGTTTCCGATCTGAGCAGCTGCGCCCGATGGATCGTTGGTGACGGCCGCCATGTAGACGCCAAGCGCGGCCAGGCCAGTGATGGCGAGGCCGATCGACATGTAGTTGTAGATCTTGAGCATATAGGACCGCAGACCGGCATCGACGGCCGCGGTATCAACGCGCCCGGCGGTCCGGCCAAACGGAGTGGCATGGTTGCGGTCTAAGTCCGACATGGTCGAATTCCCGTGGTTAGCTGGCATCGCAAGATACCAGTACAAATCTGTCTCGGATACATGGCCTGCTGATATTGGTTTTTGGTCATCAGGACCAGCGTCCTACCGAACCCATATGTGGGAAACTAACACATTCGCCGCAAGCTTCCATGCGCGGCTGAATGTCGCCCTCCGATAATAGAGGCTCGGGGCCTCACCCAGGGGAGCGATACGCAAAAAACTCGCAAGGACCCCAACCACCTGCTCCCGGTAGGAGATCGCCATGAAAATCGCTACATCTTGTTACAAATTCCTCAATACCGAGGCCGGCTTCTGATTGAGTGCCATCAGCGTGCCGGCCAGTCCTAACGCGACTGTGACAATCAGTGCGGCACCTACCACGATAGCCGCACTGCCGGCCTGCCATTCGAAACCGAGCGTCATCAACCGCGTCACGATCAGCCACGCGGCAAGCGAACCAGCCGCCATGCCGAACACCGCGGTGGCGGCACCGATCATGAGGTATTCGAGCGTGTAGGCGCCAAGCAGCCGCGACCTCGTGGCGCCGAGGGTTTTCAGAATCACGGCGTCATAGACGCGGTGGCGATGGCCGGCCGCCAGCGCACCGCCAAGGACGAGGATCGCCGAGACCAGGGTGACGGCGCTGGCGCCACGGATCGCCATGACCAGGTTGGTAACGACCGCCCCGATGGTTTCGAGGGCCTCGCGAACCCGCACGCTCGTCACCATCGGGAACGCGTCGGCCACAGCCTTGATGATCGCGGCATCTTCCGCGGCGCCGTGATGCATCTCGGTCAGGGTCGCGATATGGGTATGCGGCGCGCCGCGAAAGGCATTGGGCGAGAACACCAACACGAAATTGATGCCAAGGCTCTGCCAGTCAACGCTGCGCATGTTGCTGATGGTGGCCGTGATGTCGCGACCGAGCACATTCACGACGACGGTGTCGCCGATCTTGAGCCCGAGCCCGTCGGCGAGCTTCTTCTCAAACGACACCAGCGGCGGCCCATCATAGTCCGGCCCCCACCACTCGCCCTCTACGACCTTCGATCCCTTTGGCACGTCGCCAGTGTAGGTCAGGCCGCGATCACTATGCAGCACCCATTGAGCATCGCGGGAGGGTTTCAGGTCTTCCGCTTTGACGCCGCGCGCCGCGACGATGCGCCCGCGCAGCATCGGCACGTCCTCCACGATCGCCTGCGGAGTCAGCCGCTTGAGAAAATCGTCGAACCGATCCGATACCGACGACGGGATATCGATGAAGTACAATGAAGGGGCACGCTCTGGCAACGACGCCAAGAACTGCCGCCGCAGATTGCCGTCGATCTGGGTGATCGTGACCAGAACGGCGAGACCAAGGCCGAGCGAAAGCACCACGGACGGCGTCAACGTTCCCGGACGATGGATGTTTGAAACCGCAAGCCGCAGCATGGTGATCCGGGATCGCGGCAGCCGCCGCGCCAGCGCCATCAACCCGGAGGCGATGCCGCGCAACAACACAAACACGATCGCCGACGCCGCCACGAACACCAGAGCCACCCGCTTGTCGTAGGCTAGACCAATAGCGATCCCGGCCAACGTTGCGATCAGAAGCATCATCAAGACAAGGTAGCGGGTCTTCGGCCGAAGGACTTCGTGAGCAATGGTATCGCGAAACAAGGCCGCAACCGGAATGTCATGAACCCGTGCTAGCGGCCACATGCCGAACGCCAACGCCGTCAACAGGCCATATACCGCCGACAACGCCAATTCATCGGGGTGCAACGCCGGAACGACCGGCAGCGGGAGCAGATCGCCGAACGCGCCGACAATGATAAAAGGCAGCGTCGCACCGATTACAAGACCGGCAAGTGAGCCGAGAGCGGCCAGCACCATGATTTGAGTTAGATAGATCGCAAACACGTCGCGTCCGGTCGCACCCACTGCCTTGAACGTCGCAATGATGTCGCGCCGCCGGTCGATGTGGCTCTTGACGGCATTGCCGACGCCGACGCCTCCCACCAGCAAGGCGGCAAGCCCGACCAGGGTCAGATACTGCGTAAACCGCAAGATGCTCCGCTCAAGTTGCGGCGAGGCGTTGTTGCGGCTGCGGATGTCCCAGCCTGCCTCCGGCAGCGCCGCCCGCGCGGCATCGGCCAGTGCCGTCGCCGCCCTGTCATCCGCACTATTGCCCGCAAGCCGGACCCGGTAAATCCAGCGCACCAAACTGCCGGGCTGAAGCAATGCCGCGGCGCGCAAACCATCAATGCTGACCAGGAAGCGCGGTCCGAGCCCAAGACCGCCAGCTAGTTTGTCGGGCTCGGCGTCAACCGCGCTGCGGATCTCGAAGGTGGCGCTGCCGACCGTGAGACGATCGCCAATCTTAAGATCCAGTCGCGCCAGGAGAGCCTGGTCGACGGCCGCGCCGAATACCCCCTCACGTTCGGCGAACAGATCGGACATCGGGATGTCCGGCTCCAGCGCCAGCGCGCCGAGCATGGGATAGGCCCGATCGACCGCCTTCAGTTCGATCAGCGCCAGCCTGCCGTCCGTCGCGCGCGCCATCGCGCGCAGCGTCGCCGCCACCGAGACCGTTCCTCGCGCACGCAGGAAGGCGATCTCGTCCGGCTTCGCCTCGCGCTGGATCAACGAAAACGAAACATCGCCGCCAAGCAGCGTGCGGCCCTCGCGCGCCAACCCATCCGACAGACTGGATGCCACGGAACCGACGCCGGCAATCGTCATGACGCCGAGCGCGATGCAGGCGATGAAGACATAGAAGCCACGCAGCCCGCTGCGCAGTTCGCGCAACGCCAAACGCAGTGGAAGAAGCAGCCCGCGGGTCCTGTTTGTCGTCATGCGCGAAGCGCCATTGTGCATTCACGAGTGCGAAAGAAGCGCGCGGTTCTGGAGTCCATGAACACGGACCGGGCGCACCGATGACGTGTTTTTAACCTACCGCAGATCCCCAATGATGGCTGATGAGTCATCGACCTGCCTCGTCGATACGTCCCGAGCGTAGCTTCACCACGCGGTCGCAGCGTTGCGCGAGTGCGCTATCATGAGTCACCAGCACCAGCGTCATACCGCGCTCGGCATGCTTGGCGAACAGGAGATCGACGATCTGCTGGCCGGTCACCTCATCCAGATTGCCGGTCGGCTCGTCGGCGACGAGAATTGCCGGATCAGGCGCGAACGCCCGTGCCAGCGCCACGCGTTGCTGCTCGCCACCCGAGAGCTGCGTCGGATAATGATGCAGCCGCGCGCCGAGACCGACCGCATCCAGCTCGCTCGCTGCGCGCGCCGATGCGTTCGGCGCGCCAGCGAGTTCGAGCGGCACGGCGACATTCTCCAGCGCCGTCATGGTCGGGATCAGATGAAAGGACTGAAACACGATGCCGACGTGACGTCCGCGAAATCGCGCCAGACCGTCTTCGTCGAGAGCATTGAAATGAGTGCCATCGACAACCACTTCTCCGCGGTCGGGACGTTCCAGCCCCGCCATGACCATGAGCAGGGTGGATTTCCCCGACCCGGACGGCCCAATCAAACCGATCGCTTCGGCACGGCCAATGCGGAGACTGATGTCTTTCAGAATATGGACACGCGCGGCGCCGCTGCCGAGTGTGAGATTGACATTGGAAATGGCGATGGCGTCCGGCTTGAGATTTTGGGAATGACTGGCCGGTAACGAGGGTTCAATGAGACTGTCCATGCCTAGTGTCCTGAATCCCAAGTTCGCCTGCCCCGCCGGACCGTTCCGAGCGAACTTCGGATTCAGAAGGACACTAGAAACTTATTATTCCAAAGTGGTTTGGTTCAGAAGGTCTCTAGAGGACTCGCAGCAAAATGGGAGAGACCGTCTGAACCACCATGCTGGCTCATATGGCATTTCTTTTACGGCGGTCGAGAGGGTGATGCGCACCTTTGCGTGGATTCTACTTGGCGCTGGCATCGCCATGGCAGTGCCTGCCCAGGCGGCCGATGAAACGGCCAATGGCCCCGCCAAGATCGTGGTGCTCGGCGACTCCTTAAGCTCCGGCCTCGGACTCCCGGCTGCCGCCGCATTTCCAGCACAATTGGAAAAATCGTTGAAAGACAAGGGCCTGAACGTCACGATCGGCAATGCCGGCGTCTCCGGCGATACCGCGTCCGGCGGTCTCGACAGGCTCGACTGGTCAGTGCCTACCGGCACGCAGGGCGTGATCCTTGAACTCGGCGCAAACGATGCCCTGCGCGGCATTGATCCCAAAGTGACGCGCGCCGCACTGGAGGACATCCTGAAGCGCCTCAAGGCGCGCCATGTCGCGGTCCTGCTATGCGGCATGGTCGCGCCGCCGAATTACGGCGCCGAGTACGCCGCGCAATTCAATGCAATATTTCCCGATCTCGCCAAGAAATACGACGTGCCGCTTTATCCGTTCTTCCTCGACAAAGTCGCGGCGAACACAAGGCTCAATCAGGCCGACGGCATGCACCCGACCGCCGCGGGCGTGGCAATTATCGTCGAACATATCCTGCCCACGGTTGAGGCCTTTGTCCGCGCTATCCGTGAGCAGAAAGGCTGACAACCAAGTGAGCGCCCGCTCTCGCAAGGAATTACCCGCCATGCGGCCGCGCGCTTCGCACGGTCACAGAACTACGGTAAAAATAGCTACTGGTGATTCGTCGCCAGATTGATTTCGAGACTTGCATCGAGGGTTTTGCGATGCCGCGTTTGTTCACCGGGCTGGAAATACCGTCCGATATCAGCCGCACGCTGTCCGATTTGCGCGGCGGTCTGCCGGGCGCCCGCTGGATCGACCCCGAAAACTACCATCTCACGCTCCGCTTCATCGGCGATATCGACGGCGCCTCCGCCAACGAGATCGCGTCGGTGCTGCCCCGGATCAACCGCAAACCGTTCGACGTGACGCTGCGGGGATTGTCGAGTTTCGGCGGCAAGAAGCCACGTGCCGTCGTCGCCTCGGTGGAGCCGAGCGCGCCGCTGGTCGAATTGCAAGCCGAACTTGAACGGCTGATGCGGCGCTGCGGGCTGGATCCCGAGGGCCGCAAGTTCACGCCCCACGTCACGCTGGCCCGCTTGCGCGACGCATCCAACCACGACGTCGCGAACTATCTGTCGGTGCGCGGCTATTTCCCGTCCAAGGTATTCACCGCCGAGCGCTTCGTGCTGTTCTCCTCGCGTGCCTCGGTCGGCGGCGGCCCTTACGTTGTCGAGGACTCCTACGCGCTCAGCGCGTGACCGCCGATTCACAAGATCTTCACCACGACTTGTATTTCCGTCCCTCAGGAGTCGAAAACCGACCGATGCTTTCGGTGTCACCCACATCGTTCCGGAATCACTATCAGGCCCTCGTCACGTCAGGCGCGATCGAGGCGGACTCCGCGCAGGCGCGGGCGGTGGAAGCACTTGCCGCGCTGGACGAGCGGCTCATGACCTACAAGCCCGCGGGCAAATCGGGCTTCCTCGACAAATTGTTCCATTCCGACGACGAACCTCCGCCGAAGGGACTTTATATCCATGGTGACGTCGGACGCGGCAAAACCATGCTGATGGACCTGTTTTTCCAGGAGAGCCGGGTCGCCCACAAACGCCGGGTCCATTTTCATGAGTTCATGACAGACGTGCATGAGCGCATCTTTGCTTTTCGCCAAAGCATCGCGCGAGGTGAGATGGCCGACGCCGACGCCGTTCAGCTCACCGCGACATCTATCTTCGAGCAGGCATGGCTTTTGTGCTTCGACGAATTTCATGTCACCGATATCGCCGACGCCATGATCCTGGGCCGTCTGTTCGCGCGGCTGTTCGAACTCGGTACCGTCGTGGTGGCGACATCAAACGTCCCTCCTGAGAACCTCTACGAAGGGGGTCTCAATCGCGTGCTGTTCCTGCCGTTCATTGCGCAGATCGAGGAGCGTATGGACGTTCTGCGTCTCGACGCCCGCACTGATTTCCGCATGGAGAAACTCGCCAGCGTCAAGATGTGGCTGACACCCGCCAACGCCGAGGCTGAGGCGGCGCTCGACAGAGCCTGGACGCTCATGACCGGCGGCGCGCCCTGCGAGCCGCGTGACATCGCGATCAAGGGCCGCCTTCTGCACGTGCCATGCTCGGCCCACGGCGTGGCCCGGTTTTCGTTTGCCGATCTCTGCGAGCAGCCACTTGCGGCGCCCGACTATCTACGGCTCGCGCGCGACTATCACACTCTTATGATCGACCACATCCCGGTGATGGACTATGACGACCGCGACGCCGCCAAGCGGTTCATCGCCCTGATCGACACGCTGTATGACAACGGCGTGAAACTGATGGCGTCGAGCGATAGCGATCAGCTTTCGCTCTATCGCGCCAACGACGGCTTCGAGGCGAATGAATTCAAACGCACCTCCTCGCGTCTGATCGAGATGAACTCGGACTCCTATCTGGCGAGGGCCCATGGTCGCAGCGATTCCCTCGCCAGCGGAACAGCCACCGGCCTGGTGGAGACTTGACGTTGCACGTTGCGACGCTTGAACAGGTCCCACGAAAGGTCTAACCACGATCCTGTCGATATTCTCCCTTCCCTGCTCTTTGTCATCAAAGGACAAAATTTCCATGGCGCGCGACAAGATTGGCTTGATCGGCTCTGGTCAGATCGGAGGGACGCTCGCTCATCTCATCGGACTGAAAGAACTTGGCGACGTCGTGATGTTCGATATCGCGGAGGGCGTTCCGCAGGGCAAATCGCTCGATATCGCCCAGTCCTCTCCGGTGGATGGCTTCGACGCCAGGCTGACCGGCACCAATTCCTATGAAGCGCTCGAAGGCGCCAGCGTCTGCATCGTCACCGCCGGTGTCCCGCGCAAGCCGGGCATGAGCCGCGACGATCTGCTCGGTATCAATCTTAAAGTGATGGAGCAGGTCGGCGCCGGCATCAAGAAATACGCGCCCGACGCCTTCGTCATCTGCATCACCAATCCGCTCGACGCCATGGTGTGGGCACTTCAGAAGGCATCTAACCTGCCCGCGAAGAAGGTAGTCGGCATGGCCGGCGTGCTGGACTCCTCACGCTTCCGCTATTTTCTCGCAGACGAATTCGACGTCTCGGTCGAAGACGTCACAGCCTTCGTGCTTGGCGGTCACGGCGACAGCATGGTGCCGTTGGTGAAGTACTCGACAGTGGCGGGCATTCCGCTGCCGGACCTCGTCAAAATGGGTTGGACCTCACAGGCCCGCATCGATGAGATCGTGGATCGCACCCGCAACGGCGGCGCCGAGATCGTCAATCTGCTCAAGACCGGCTCGGCGTTCTATGCCCCAGCCGCCTCCGCAATCGCGATGGCGGAAAGTTTCCTGCGGGACAAGAAACGTGTGCTGCCTTGCGCCGCCTATCTCAACGGCGAATTCGGCGTGGATGACATGTATGTCGGAGTACCCGTGGTGATCGGCGCCAAGGGTGTCGAGCGCATTGTCGAGATTGAACTGGCGGGCAAGGACCGGGAAGCCTTCGACAAATCGGTCGCTGCGGTTCGGGGACTCGTCGATGCCTGCAAAAAGATCGCGCCCGATCTGCTTGACGGCTGATCGGGCACTGCCATTCGGTATCGTTCGGAACGGATACGCGTGCGGCCAGTATTGCGAAATTCAGATGCGGCAACCCACTGCTGGCAAGGACATCTCGAGGTGACTGCCCACCTCGACCCTCCGGCGGGCATATCTTGGCCGGCGGAAATGGTCGAAATTGTTCCTGCCAAAATTGTCCTTCCCGCGGGTCGGAGACCATCCAGATGAACATCCACGAATATCAGGCCAAGGCGTTGCTGCGGGAGTTTGGCGTGCCGGTCTCGCGAGGGGTTGCGGTGCTGAAGGCATCGGAAGCGGAGGCGGCGGCTAAAACGCTCGATGGTCCGGTTTGGGTGGTCAAAAGCCAGATTCACGCGGGTGGCCGCGGCAAGGGCAGGTTCAAGGAAGCCTCCGCCGGCGACAAAGGTGGCGTCCGTCTCGCCAGATCGATCGACGAGGTGAAGCAGTTTGCCGGCCAGATGCTCGGCGCGACGCTGGTGACTGTGCAGACCGGTCCTGTCGGCAAGCAGGTCAACCGTCTTTACATCGAGGAAGGCTTCGACATCGACAAGGAGTTCTATCTCTCGGCACTGGTCGACCGCGAAACGTCCAGAGTTTCGTTCGTGGTCTCCACCGAAGGCGGGGTGAACATCGAGGACGTCGCACACAAAACCCCGGAAAAAATCGTGACCCTCTCGGTCGATCCCGTCACAGGGGTGATGGGCCATCACGGCCGTACCGTCGCCAAGGCGCTGGGACTGCGCGGCGATCTCGGCAAGCAGGCGGAGAAGCTGGTGGCGCAGCTTTATAATGCCTTCATCGCCAAAGACATGGCGATGCTGGAGATCAATCCGCTCGTCGTCACGAGGCAAGGCGAACTGCGCGTGCTCGATGCCAAGGTATCGTTCGACAGCAACGCGCTATACCGCCATTCCGATGTGGTGGCGCTGCGCGACGAGAGCGAGGAAGACGCCAAGGAGATCGAGGCGTCGAGGTTTGATCTGAGCTACGTCGCGCTCGACGGCCAGATCGGCTGCATGGTCAATGGCGCGGGCCTTGCGATGGCGACCATGGACATCATCAAACTCTACGGCATGTCGCCCGCAAACTTTCTCGACGTTGGCGGCGGCGCCTCCAAGGACAAGGTCGCAGCCGCGTTCAAGATCATCACCGCAGATCCGAATGTGAAAGGCATCCTGGTCAATATCTTCGGCGGCATCATGAAATGCGACGTCATCGCCGATGGCGTTGTCGCCGCGGTAAAGCAGGTCGGCCTCAATGTCCCGCTGGTGGTTCGCCTCGAAGGCACCAACGTCGACGCCGGCAAGACCATCATCCGCGAGTCCGGCCTCAACGTTCTGCCCGCCGACGATCTCGACGACGCCGCGCAGAAGATCGTCAAGGCCGTGAAAGGGGTCGCGTAAATGTCCGTTCTGATCGACAAGAACACCCGCGTCATTACGCAGGGCTTCACCGGCAAGAACGGCACGTTTCACTCCGAGGCCGCGATCGCCTACGGCACGAAAATGGTCGGCGGCACCTCGCCGGGCAAAGGCGGACAGACCCATCTCGGCCTGCCGGTGTTCGACACCGTCCGCGAAGCGCGCGAGGCGACCGGCGCCGACGCCAGCGTGATCTACGTGCCGCCGGCCGGCGCAGCAGACGCGATCTGCGAGGCGATCGACAGCGAAATCCCGCTGATCGTCTGCATCACCGAGGGCATTCCGGTGCTGGATATGGTGCGGGTCAGGCGTTCGCTATCGGGATCGAAGTCCCGGCTCATAGGGCCGAATTGCCCGGGCGTTGTGACGGCGGGCGAATGCAAGATCGGCATCATGCCCGCGAACATTTTCAAGCCGGGCCATGTCGGCATCGTCTCCCGCTCCGGCACGCTGACCTACGAAGCGGTATTCCAGACCAGCCAGGAAGGCCTCGGCCAAACCACCGCGGTTGGTATCGGCGGCGACCCGGTCAAGGGCACCGAGTTCATCGACGTGCTGGAAATGTTCCTGGCCGATCCCAAGACCACTTCGATCGTGATGATCGGCGAGATCGGCGGTTCGGCCGAGGAAGACGCAGCCCAGTTCCTGATCGATGAGGCCAAACGCGGCCGCAAGAAGCCTGTGGTCGGCTTTATCGCCGGCGTCACCGCGCCTCCCGGCCGCCGCATGGGCCATGCCGGCGCGATCATTTCCGGCGGCAAGGGCGACGCCGCATCCAAGACCGCAGCCATGGAGGCGGCCGGCATCTTCGTCTCCCCGTCTCCGGCGCGACTGGGAAAAACTCTTGTCGAAAAGTTGAAGTCTTGATTCAGGTCTTGGTCTTTTCGGCGGGAAGTTCCCTCATAAATAGGATAACGTTCAAATTCGCGCTGATCTTGCCGGAGAAAGGCTGTTCTCACTGGCAAAAACGCGTGCGCCGTCTGTTACGCCCATGACCGAAATCGTCAGGACGCGATATGTCTCGCCAGGATGCGAATGCCGCATTTGCCCTTTCCTCGTTCTTGCAGGGCGCGAATGCCAGCTACATCGACGGACTCTACGCCCGCTATGAAAAAGACCCCGGTTCGGTCGATCCCGAGTGGCAGGAATTCTTCAAAAGTCTGAAGGATCCTCCGCAGGACGTCGAAAAGAACGCGGAAGGCCCATCCTGGGCGAGGGCCAACTGGCCGCCAGCTCCCCAGGACGACCTCACCTCAGCG
The DNA here is from genome assembly GCF_058809865.1 of Nitrobacter sp. MLSD-S21. NCBI lineage: Bacteria > Pseudomonadati > Pseudomonadota > Alphaproteobacteria > Hyphomicrobiales > Nitrobacteraceae > Nitrobacter > Nitrobacter sp. MLSD-S21. Next base: position 429,555 of record NZ_JBXASZ010000002.1, read on the forward strand.
CTCGACGGCAACTGGGCTCGGCTCGAAAAGACCGTGGACGCCAGGGTGCAGGAGAGGACGACAGCGAAACCTTCGGCGCTCGCCGGCGCCGACGTCACTCAGGCTACGCGCGATTCGGTGCGCGCGCTGATGCTGATCCGCGCTTACCGCATGCGAGGGCACTTTCATGCCAGGCTCGACCCGCTAGGTCTCGAACCTGCGCGCGATCACGAAGAACTCGATCCACGTGCCTACGGCTTCACCGAAGCCGACATGGATCGCAAGATCTTCCTCGACCACGTTCTTGGGCTCGAATACGGCACCCTGCGCGAGATCGTGGCGATCTGCCGGCGCACTTACTGCCAGACGCTGGGCGTCGAGTTCATGCACATTTCGAACGCCGAGCAGAAAGGCTGGATTCAAGAGCGCATCGAGGGGCCGGACAAGGAGATCAGCTTCACGCCGGAAGGCCGGCGCGCCATCCTGACCAAGCTCATCGAGGCCGAGGGTTTTGAGAAGTTCTGCGATGTCAAGTTCACGGGAACCAAGCGCTTCGGTCTCGACGGCGGCGAATCGCTGATCCCGGCGCTTGAGCAGATCATCAAGCGCGGCGGCAATCTCGGCGTGAAGGAAATCGTGATCGGCATGCCGCACCGCGGACGGCTGAACGTGCTGACGCAGGTGATGGGCAAACCTCATCGCGCCCTGTTCCATGAGTTTAAAGGCGGCTCGGTGAATCCGGAGGCGGTCGAAGGCTCCGGCGACGTCAAGTATCACCTCGGCGCCTCGAGCGACCGCGAGTTCGACAGCAACCGGATACACCTGTCGCTGACCGCCAATCCCTCGCACCTGGAAATCGTGGACCCGGTGGTGCTCGGCAAGGTGCGCGCCAAGCAGGACCAGCACGGCGATCCTCCCGAACAGCGCAACTCCGTGCTGCCGCTATTGATGCACGGCGACGCCGCATTCGCGGGACAGGGCGTGGTGGCGGAATGCTTCGCCCTGTCGGACCTCAAGGGCTACCGCACCGGGGGCTCGATCCACTTCATTGTCAACAACCAGATCGGCTTCACCACCTATCCGCGCTACTCGCGCTCATCCCCTTATCCGTCCGACGTCGCGAAGATGATCGACGCGCCGATCTTCCACGTCAATGGCGACGATCCGGAAGCCGTGGTGTTCGCTGCGAAGGTCGCGGTCGAATTCCGGCAGAAATTCCACAAGCCGGTCGTAATCGACATGTTCTGCTATCGCCGCCACGGTCACAACGAAGGCGACGAGCCCTCGTTTACCAATCCGACGATGTACAAGAAGATCGCAGCGCACTCCTCGACGCTCGAACTTTACGCCAAGCGGCTGACCACTGAAGGCGTCATAACCGATGGCGAGATCGAAAAGCTGAAAGCCGACTGGCGCGCACGGCTGGACGCTGAATTCGAGGCCGGCACCGGCTACAAGCCGAACAAGGCCGACTGGCTCGACGGCAAGTGGGCCGGCTTCAAGCTCGCCGATCAGAACGAGGAGCCGCGCCGTGGCGTCACCGGCGCGGCCATCGAGACGCTGAAGGAGATCGGCCGCGACATCACGCAGGTGCCGGACGGTTTCCGGGTGCATCGCACGGTGCAGCGCTTTCTCGATAATCGCGCCAAGGCGATCGAGAGCGGCGTCGACCTCGACTGGGCGACGGCCGAGGCGCTGGCCTTATGCACGCTGATGCTGGAGGGCCACAACGTCCGCCTGTCCGGCCAGGACAGCGAGCGTGGCACCTTCTCGCAGCGGCATTCGGTGCTGTTCGATCAGGAAGACGAGAGTCGCTACACGCCGTTCAATCATCTCGGCAAGAACCAGGGCAGCTACGAGGTCATCAACTCGCTGCTGTCGGAAGAAGCTGTGCTCGGTTTCGAGTATGGCTATTCGCTCGCGGAGCCGAACACGCTTACGATGTGGGAAGCACAGTTCGGCGACTTCGCCAACGGAGCGCAGGTGGTGTTCGACCAGTTCATCTCCTCTGGTGAACGCAAGTGGCTGCGCATGTCAGGTCTCGTTTGCATGCTGCCCCACGGCTATGAGGGCCAGGGACCGGAGCATTCGTCGGCGCGGCTGGAGCGGTTCCTGCAGATGTGCGCGGAAGACAACATGCAGGTCGTCAATATCACTACGCCGGCCAACCATTTTCATGCGCTGCGCCGCCAATTGAAACGCCAGATCCGCAAGCCTCTGATCATGATGACGCCGAAGTCGCTGCTGCGTCACAAGCGGGCGGTATCGCGTCTCGACGAACTCGGCGGCGACACCGGATTCCATCGTATCCTTTACGACGACGCGGCAATGCCGCCGGAGCAAAGGATCAGGCTGGTGAACGACGACAAAATTCGTCGCGTGGTGCTGTGCTCCGGCAAGGTCTACTACGATCTCTACGAGGAACGCGAGAAGCGCAACATCAACGATGTGTACCTGATGCGGATCGAACAATTGTATCCCGTTCCGCTGAAGGCGCTGGTGCACGTCCTCGGCAGTTTCAAGAACGCAGAGATCGTCTGGTGCCAGGAAGAACCGCGCAATATGGGCGCATGGCACTTCATCCAGCCTTACCTCGAATGGGTTCTCAACCAGATCGGCGCATCCAACAAACGCCTGCGTTATGCCGGCCGCGCCGCAGCTGCAGCCACCGCGACCGGATTGATGTCGAAGCACCTTGCGCAACTCAAGGCGTTCATCGACGAGGCGCTGAACTGACACGAACAGTCATGTCGGACTGAAACGCGAAGCCCACTTGTTGCGGATGTTTTCTGGCATCCATACTGCTGTCTTTTCGGGACACGTCGGCTATGACGAAAGGAAGAGAACCATGACCGAGATACGCGTTCCGACGCTCGGCGAATCGGTGACCGAGGCAACCATCGGAAAATGGTTCAAGAAGCCCGGCGACGCCGTATCCGTCGACGAGCCGCTCGTCGAGCTCGAGACCGACAAGGTGACTATCGAAGTGCCCGCGCCCTCCGCCGGCACGCTCGCCGAGCTCGTCGCCAAGGAGGGCGAGACGGTTGCCGTCGGCGCGCTGCTTGGACAGATAACCGATGGCAGCGCGTCGGCAAAACCAGCGGCGGCCAAGGCGCAAGGCATCGCCGCCGAAAGAACAACCGGGCGGCCGGACCTTAAGTCCGACACCACGAAACCGATCAACGCAGGCCCGGAGGAGCCGCAACCCAGGCCGGGCACCGCAGCGCCGGCTGATGCCCCGCTCGCCCCCTCGGTGCGTAAACTCTCCGCCGAGAGCGGCATCGACGCCTCGACCGTTCCGGGCTCCGGCAAGGACGGCCGCATCACCAAAAGCGATATGCTGGCGGCGATCGAAAAGGCGGCCTCCGCCCCGACCTCGGTCCACCAGCCGGCTGCCACCATGCAGGCGCGCGCGCCCTCTCCTCCGAATGACGCCTCGCGCGAGGAACGCGTGAAGATGACGCGGCTACGCCAGACCATCGCGCGCCGCCTCAAGGAGGTGCAGAACACCGCCGCGATACTGACGACCTTCAACGAGGTCGACATGACCGGCGTCATGGCGCTGCGTACGCACTACAAGGACGCGTTCGAGAAAAAGCACGGCGCGAAGCTCGGCTTCATGGGCTTCTTTACCAAAGCCATCGTCCAGGCGTTGAAGGACATTCCGGCCGTCAACGCCGAAATCGACGGTAGCGACCTGATCTACAAGAGCTACTATCACATTGGAGTCGCCGTCGGCACCGACAAGGGCCTGGTGGTGCCTGTCGTGCGCGACTGCGATCACAAATCGATCGCCGACATCGAGAAAAGCATCGCTGACTACGGTCGCCGCGCCCGCGACGGCCAGCTCAAAATCGAGGAGATGCAGGGCGGCACCTTCACCATCACCAACGGCGGCATCTACGGCTCGCTGATGTCGACGCCGATCCTGAACGCGCCGCAGGCCGGCATCCTTGGCATGCACAAAATTCAGGAGCGGCCGGTGGCGATCGACGGCAAGGTGGACATCCGCCCGATGATGTATCTGGCGCTCTCCTACGACCACCGCGTCATCGACGGCAAGGAGGCCGTGACCTTCCTCGTGCGCGTCAAGGAATCGCTGGAAGACCCGGCGCGATTGGTGCTGGATCTGTAGTTCAAGCTAAGGGAACCACATGACGCAAGTCTTGCTGAAGTCCAATACCAAAACCACCGAGTTTGGTCATTTGACCTCAATCGATCTGGAGTTGAATGCAGTCATTCTAGAGTTGTTTTATCTGGCTTGTTTGAGTTTTGAGCACGGGCCATCCGCCGCACATATGTACGTCTCCGAATACAGCGGGGAAGTTAAAAGCATCGCCCATGAAAATCTCTTCGATGTCCTCGGATCTTTCGAAAACATCTCGAAAAAATCCGCAGACTGGGTCTTGTCGCGAGCGTTGTTCTACCATGACAACCAGAGACGACGAGCGATGGCCGATCAGGAAAAAACAAAAGCTGAAGACAAGCAACAATCGGTAATTGAGAAAAAGCTTGGCAACCTCGACAAAGCCCACGCCTTGAGACGAAAGCTGATCAAGGACGGAGCGGATCCTGACGAGGTCAACCGGCTCATCGGGGGAATGCTCTTCGACCAGCGTGCAAAATTGCTCCCCGGGCCGGACAACGGCTGAGACGCACTCTTGAAGCCAGGTAGTTTCGAACTTCGTATTGGCGGACGAAATCGCCAGCGCCATCGTCTGGCACAAGGATTGAAACGACAGGATCTGAGACCATGGCGACTTACGACCTCATCGTTATCGGCACCGGTCCCGGCGGCTATGTCTGCGCCATTCGCGCGGCGCAGCTCGGCATGAAGGTCGCCGTGGTCGAGAAGAACCCGACGCTTGGCGGCACCTGCCTCAATGTCGGCTGCATGCCGTCGAAAGCCTTGTTGCACGCCTCTGAAATGTTCGAGGAAGCCGGACATTCGTTCGCAAAAATGGGCATCGGCGTATCTGCTCCCAAACTCGATTTGCCCGCGATGATGAATTTCAAACAGCAGGGCATCGACGGCAACGTCAAGGGCGTCGAGTACCTGATGAAGAAGAACAAAATCGACGTCATCAGCGGCACCGGCAGAATTCTCGGTGCCGGCAGGGTCGAAGTGACGGTCGCCGACGGCAAGACCCAAACTGTTGAGACGAAAAACATCGTGATCGCCACCGGCTCCGATGTCGCGAAGCTCAAGGGCCTTGAGATCGACGAAAAGCGCATCGTGTCGTCCACCGGCGCTCTATCGCTCGACAAGGTGCCGGGCAAGCTTCTGATCGTCGGCGCCGGCGTGATCGGCCTCGAACTCGGCTCGGCGTGGCGCCGCCTCGGCGCTCAGGTCACGGTGGTGGAATTTCTCGATCGCATCCTGCCCGGTATGGACGGCGAAATCGCAAAGCAGTTTCAGCGCCTTCTCGAAAAGCAAGGCTTTGCATTCAAGCTCGGCACCAAGGTCACGGGCGTCGATACATCTGGCAAGACGCTGATGGCGCAGGTCGAACCCGCCGCAGGCGGTGCGGCAGAGACAATCGAAGCCGACGTGGTTCTGGTCGCGATCGGCCGCACGCCCTACACCGACGGCCTCGGCCTGAAGGAGGCAGGCGTCGCGCTCGACGAGCGCGGCCGCGTGGAGATCGACGCGCATTTTGCGACCAGCGTGAAAGGCATCTGCGCCATCGGCGACGTCGTCAAGGGACCGATGCTGGCGCACAAGGCCGAGGACGAAGGCGTGGCGTGCGCGGAAATCCTCGCAGGCCAGGCCGGCCATGTGAACTACGACGTGATCCCCAGCGTGATCTACACAACGCCCGAGGTTTCATCGGTCGGCAAGACCGAGGAGGAGCTGAAGCAGGCCGGCATAGCCTATGCCGTTGGCAAGTTTCCGTTCACGGCAAATGGCCGCTCCAAGGTCAACCAGACCACCGACGGCTTTGTGAAGATCCTCGCGGACGCGAAAACCGATCGCGTGCTCGGCGTTCACATCATCGGCCGAGAGGCTGGCGAACTGATCCACGAGGCTTGCGTGCTGATGGAGTTCGGCGGATCGGCGGAAGACCTCGCGCGCACCTGCCACGCGCACCCGACGCGATCGGAAGCGATCAAGGAAGCCGCCCTCGCAGTCGGCAAACGAGCCATTCATATGTGAGGATGGCGAGCTGCCTGCACCGCGATCGTCGGTCAGGCGCGGGGATGCGCCGTCCTGTAGACTTCCAGCAGCCGCTCGCTGTCGATGCCGGTGTAGATCTGCGTGGTCGAGAGCGACGCGTGGCCAAGCAGTTCCTGAATCGCGCGCAAATCGCCGCCGCGGCTTAAGAGATGCGTCGCGAATGAATGGCGCAGCGCATGGGGCGTTGCGCTGTCGGGCAGACCGAGCGCGCCGCGCATCCGCGCCATCACAAGCTGGATGATGCGGGCCTTGAGCGGGCCGCCCCGCGCGCCGACGAAGATCGGTCCTTCCGGCGGCAGCGAATGCGGGCACATCGCCACATACTCATGAACCAGCGCCAGCACGTTCTGCAGCACCGGCACCATCCGCGTCTTGTTGCCCTTCCCGGTAACCACCAGAACGTCGCCCGCGCCAGGCTGCGGCACATCGTGGCGCTTCAACCCGAGCGCCTCGGAAATCCGCAGGCCCGAGCCGTACAATAGCGCCATGACGGCTGCATCGCGTGCCCAGATCCATGGCTCGCGATCTTCGCCGGCCCGCTCGGAGGCGTCGGCGAAACGCTTCGCCGCACTCATATGGATCGGCTTCGGGAGACTCTTGCCAACCTTCGGCGCGCGGATCGCGCCGAGCGCACCGATCTTGCCGAGCCCTTCCCGTTCCAGAAATCGCGCGAACGAACGCAGCCCCGCCAGCGAACGCATCAACGAGCGGCCACCAATGTCCTCCGCGCGTCGCGCGGCCATGAAGGCTCTGATATCGCCTGGCTCGAGCGCGGCGAAACGCTTCAACGTCACCAACTCGCCCCAGTGCTGGCCGAGAAACATCAGGCATTGCCGAACATCGCGCGCATAGGCTTCAAGCGTCTTTGGCGACAGCCGACGCTCGGCACGCAGATGCGCCAGCCATCGCACGATTTGCTGCCCGACATCCGACGCCGTGCAGGCGAGATCTGGTAGCGGATCTGCGACTTTCGCCATCTTCGCACCTTGCCTATAAGTCCGGAGATCATATCGCGCCGCTTTCGTTTATCCTTCGCTAACTTTCCCGCCGGCTGGCCATGGCGCCGTGCCTCCCATAGCGTTTTCGAGCGAAGCATGTCCTCGGGCTTGACTCGAGGATGGATACCGGTTCGCGTGAAGAAAACGCGTTAGATCAAAATGATAGCGCTCCGCTTCTGATTCCGTCAGGAGCGGAAAGGCTCTAAGCTGTCCGCCACTCCCGACAGAGGCCGATTCTCCGGATGGACCGTTCTTCGCGCAATGGCACATTCCCGGCATCGTCATCGACGACGCGCATCGTCGATGTGCAGGTTCCCGTTGCGATCGATCATGCCTATTCCTATCGCGTGCCGAGCGGCATGGAGGTGCGGCCCGGCGACGTGGTGACGGTGCCGCTCGGCCCCCGCGAGGTGGTCGCCGTGGTCTGGGCCGAGAATCCCGCACCCGATCCGCGCCTGCACAACCGCTTGAAGGACATCTCCGACAAGCTCGATGTACCTCCGCTCAGGGACGAACTCCGCGCGCTGATCGACTGGGTCGCCAACTACACATTGTCGCCGCGCGGCATGGTCATGCGCATGAGCCTGCGGATGGGCGAACAGCTCGGGCCGGAGCGGGCGCGACCAGGCGTGCGGCTGAGCGGCGAGCCGCCCCGACGCATGACCCCGGCACGACGGCGGCTGCTGGAAGTCCTGTCGGATGGGTTGCTGCGTGCAAAATCCGATGCGGCCAAGGAAGCGGGCGTCAGCACCGGCGTCGTCGATGGTCTTGTCGACGAAGGCACGCTGACAATCCAGCCAATGCCGCGTGCGCCGCCGCCCCCGCCGCCCGATCCCGACTTCGCCGTCCCCGACTTTTCCCGCTCGCAGCGAGCGGCCGTGGACGCCATGCGCACGCTGGCGTCAAACGGCACGTTCCACGTTGCGCTGCTGGATGGCGTGACCGGCTCCGGAAAGACCGAAGTCTATTTCGAAGCGGTCGCCGAAACCGTCCGCCGCGGCAAGCAGGCTTTGATCTTGATGCCCGAGATTGCGTTGACCGGACAATTCCGCGACCGTTTCGCCACCCGCTTCGGCGAGCGGCCGCTGGAATGGCATTCCGAATTGACGCCGCGCACCCGCGCGCGCAACTGGGCAGCCATTGCGGCGGGCGAGGCGCAGGTTGTGGTCGGCGCCCGCTCCGCGCTGTTTCTTCCCTACGCTAACCTCGGATTGATCATCGTCGACGAGGAACACGATCAAGCCTACAAGCAGGACGAAGGGGTGCGCTATCACGCCCGCGACATGGCCGTGGTTCGCGCACATGTCGCGAAGATTCCGATCATACTGGCCTCGGCGACGCCGTCCGTCGAAAGCGAGGTCAATGCGCGCAAGGGACGCTACCAGCGCATCGCGCTGACATCCCGGTTCGGCGGTCAGCATTTGCCACAGATCGAACTGATCGATCTTCGGCACGAGGGACCGTCGCGCGGCCGCTTCATTTCTCCGCGTCTGGCCGAAGAGATTCGGACCGCCATCGAGCGGCGCGAGCAGGCGCTGCTGTTTCTCAATCGCCGCGGCTATGCGCCGCTGACCTTGTGCCGCGCCTGCGGCCACCGCTTCGCCTGCACCATCTGCGATGCCTGGCTCGTGGATCACCGCTTCCGTCGGCGGCTCGTATGTCATCACTGCGGCTTCTCAATGCCGCGCCCGAATCAATGCCCGCATTGCGCGGCGGAGGAATCGCTGATCGCGGTCGGCCCCGGAGTCGAACGCTTGCAGGAAGAGGCCGCCGCACTATTCCCCGACGCGCGCACCATGGTGCTGTCGAGCGACCTGATCACCTCGATCGAGACCATGCGCTCGGAGTTGAATGACATCGCGGAGGGCCGCGTCGACATCATCATCGGCACCCAACTTGTGGCGAAGGGACACCATTTTCCGCGCCTGAACCTCGTCGGAGTGGTTGACGCCGATCTCGGTCTCGGCAACGGCGATCCCCGCGCCGCGGAGCGAACCTTTCAACTGCTCAATCAGGTGATCGGTCGCACCGGCCGCGAGCAGGGTCACGGCATCGGCTATCTGCAAACCCACCAGCCCGAACATCCCGTGATGAAGGCGCTGGTCGCGAGCGACCGCGAGGCGTTCTATTCCAGCGAAATCGCGGCGCGGGAGCGGACCGGCTACCCGCCGTTTGGCCGGCTGGCCAGCCTGATCATATCCGCAGGCGACCGCCCGAGCGCAGAGAGCTTCGCCCGCCGGCTCGTCGCAATCGCGCCGATCGACAAGGACATTCAGGTACTCGGACCGGCGGAAGCGCCGCTTGCCCTGATCAAGGGACGCTATCGATTTCGCCTGCTGGTGAAGTCGGCGCGCAGCGTGGACCTCTCCGGCTATTTGCGCGGCTGGCTCGCGTCTGCGCCGAAGACAAGGGGCAATCTCAAGCTCGAAGTGGATATTGATCCCCAGAGCTTTCTCTAGCAGCCCTTTCGAGCACTCCGGTTCACCGACGCGCCCCGTCCCCGCGAACGACTCAGCCGATCTGTCAGACGATCGGGACATCGCGAGGCGCTCATGTGGAATCGGACCGAGGCCAACTCCGACCCCGGCAAGCCATGAGCCTGCGCGAAGGGCCGAACAGGTGACCACAGCTTTCCTATTCGGCCTTATCAAAGAAATTTCCGGACGCCGCTTGCCCGGAAAATGCCTTTGGCGCGGGACTTACATGACCTCGGCGACCACCCGGCCAACGCCGCTGCCGGTCAAACCGATCACGCGGGCGGCACCTTTGGAAAGATCCAGCACACGACCGCGGATGAACGGACCGCGATCATTGACGGTGACGACCACGCTGCGGCTGCCATGGGTGACCCGCAGCCTGGTTCCGAACGGCAGATGGCGATGGGCGGCGGTCATGGCGTTCTGATTGAAACGCTGGCCGGATGCGGTGCGGCTACCGGCTTCATTGCCGTAATAGGAGGCCATGCCAGAGAACGATCGGCTCGAATGGGCCGAGCTTCCAAAAGAAGCATTGGCGTTCAACCAGGACGATCCGCTGATGCCGTGGCTCTTCGCATAATGCCCCTGATGGTGGTGGTGGTGATGCCGATGATGGTTGCTCGACCGGGCCGATGCCCCGGTGACGCTGCCTGCAATCAAAACGCTTGCGGCGATCACGGCGGCCAACGTACGCGGCCGGATGAGAAACCCTAAGGTCGTCTTTTGCGAGTACAACATTGAAGGACCCTTGAAAGTATTGCCGCCCCTGCGGCAAGTGAAACCCCTGACTTTTTCGTCGCGGCAGGGTTGATCCTCAAACTAAGGCGTAAAATGGGCAAGGAATTGCTTCGTGACTCGGATGAAATATCTTTTGATCGGGATGGATTCGTCCACTAATCGTGACAATACATATATTAATAAAATATACATGATAATATACATCAATATACTGTAAAAGAAAGTTATAGCGTTGGATCAGTGACCATTCATTAAGTACTGCGGAGCGCGCCTAGGCACTAAGCTTGGCTCAGCCGTGTAGAGAAACCGCCATGGCAAGGGTCTGATTGCTTTTGTCCTGACGCAGCATTTGCCAACCGAATGACTGTACGCAGGAATGCGCCTTGTGCTTCGCGCGATTGACCGACCGAACTTCCAACACCGGTTGAATCCGACGCCATGCGACAAGGCATCGCCGCACGCCGCCGTCATATTGCACCTGCGCGCGCGCTATGTTAGCAAAGCCGCGATTTTAACGCTGCCGGTACGCTCGTGTCGGCCGGAAATCGAAGTCCCTCTTGAATTCCAAGGGCTTGGGCCGCTTTGGCGCCGCTTGTTCGGCGACGGCTTTTCCCCTGCGAGTTTGACAGCTTGAAGAGCGCTCTGGTGGCTGCTGTAGATCCCTCGGTTTCTGGTGTGTCCGGCCGTTATGCGACGGCCTTGTTCGAACTGGCGCGCGAAGACAAATCGATCGACGCCGTCAAGGCCGACCTCGACAAGTTCGATGCCATGTTGGCGGACAGCGCTGAACTTGTGCGCCTCGTGCGCAGTCCGGTTTTCAGCGCCGATACGCAAAGCAAGGCACTCGCCGCCGTGCTGAGCAAGGCCGGGATCGGCGGTACGACCGCAAACTTCCTGAAAGTCCTGGCCGCCAACCGCCGGCTGTTCGCGGTTGCCGACGTGATCCGGGCGTTTCGCGCGCTGGTCGCGAAGTTCAAGGGCGAGGCCACGGCGGAGGTTACCGTCGCCGAGAAGCTCAACGACAAGAATCTGGACGCGCTGAAAACCGCGCTGAAATCAGTGACGGGCAAGGACATCACGCTCAACGTGAAAGTCGATCCGTCCATCATCGGCGGACTTGTCGTCAAGCTCGGCAGCCGCATGGTGGATACTTCGCTCCGGACCAAACTCAATTCGATTAAGCACGCGATGAAAGAGGCAGGCTGATGGACATCCGCGCCGCGGAAATTTCCGCGATCCTGAAGGATCAGATCAAGAATTTCGGCAAAGAAGCCGAAGTTTCGGAGGTCGGACAGGTGCTGTCCGTCGGCGACGGTATTGCCCGCGTCTACGGCCTCGACAACATCCAGGCCGGCGAGATGGTCGAGTTCGAAAACGGCACGCGCGGCATGGCGCTGAACCTCGAAACCGACAATGTCGGTATCGTAATTTTTGGCGCCGACCGCGAGATCAAAGAGGGTCAGACCGTCAAGCGCACCCGCGCCATCGTCGACACGCCGGTCGGCAAAGGCCTGCTCGGCCGCGTGGTCGATGCGCTGGGCAATCCGATCGACGGCAAGGGTCCGATCCAGGGCACCGAGCGCAAGCGCGTTGACGTCAAGGCTCCCGGCATCATTCCGCGCAAGTCGGTGCACGAGCCGATGGCGACCGGCCTCAAGGCCATCGACGCCTTGATCCCGATCGGCCGCGGACAGCGCGAGTTGATCATCGGCGACCGCCAGACTGGCAAAACCGCGATTGCGCTGGACACCATTCTCAATCAGAAGCCGCTGAACGTCGCTGGCGCCCCGGAGAGCCAGAAGCTCTACTGCGTCTACGTCGCGGTCGGCCAGAAGCGTTCCACCGTGGCGCAGTTCGTCAAGGTGCTCGAAGAGCAGGGTGCGCTGGAATATTCGATCGTCGTCGCCGCGACCGCGTCCGATCCGGCCCCGATGCAGTACCTCGCGCCGTTCACCGGCTGCACCATGGGCGAATACTTCCGCGACAACGCCATGCACGCCGTCATTATTTATGACGACCTCTCCAAGCAGGCCGTCGCCTATCGTCAAATGTCGCTTTTGCTGCGCCGCCCGCCGGGCCGCGAAGCCTATCCGGGCGACGTGTTCTACCTGCATTCCCGCCTTCTGGAACGCGCCGCCAAGCTGAACGACAGCCAGGGCAACGGCTCGCTGACCGCGCTACCGGTGATCGAGACTCAGGCCAACGACGTGTCGGCCTACATTCCAACCAACGTGATTTCAATCACCGACGGCCAGATCTTCCTCGAAACCGACCTGTTCTTCCAGGGCATCCGCCCGGCGGTGAACGTCGGTCTTTCGGTGTCGCGTGTCGGCTCGTCGGCGCAGACCAAGGCGATGAAGAAGGTCGCCGGCAAGATCAAGGGCGAACTCGCGCAGTACCGCGAAATGGCGGCCTTCGCGCAGTTCGGTTCCGACCTCGACGCCTCGACCCAGCGACTGCTCAACCGCGGCTCGCGCCTGACCGAACTCCTGAAGCAGCCGCAGTTCTCGCCGCTGAAGATGGAGGAGCAGGTCGTTGTGATCTGGGCCGGCACCAACGGCTATCTTGATCCGCTGCCGCTCAACAAGGTGCGCGCGTTTGAGGATGGGCTCTTGTCGTTGCTGCGCGGCAAGAACGCCGACATTCTCAATGCCATCCGTGAAAGCCGTGACCTGAGTGACGATACCGCCGCCAAGCTCAAGGCTGCCGTCGAGGGTTACGCTAAGACCTTTGCTTGATCCTTTCACATCTCCCGCTTTTGGGAGATCAACCGGCGCAGCCGGTGGAATGGAACAAGTGATACACATCGCGTCGGACCCCTCCCTCGCCCTCCCCGCAAGCGAGAGAGGCGAAAGGCCGAGCAGGAGATAGACAGGGTTATCGATGGCCAGCCTTAAAGACATGCGGGTCCGCATCGCCTCTACCAAGGCGACACAAAAGATTACCAAAGCCATGCAGATGGTGGCGGCCTCCAAACTCCGCCGCGCGCAGAACGCCGCGGAAGCAGCGCGGCCCTACGCCGAAAAAATGGACACGGTGATTTCAAACATCGCCAGCGCCGCGGCCGGTTCGCCCAACGCGTCGCCGCTTCTGGTCGGCACCGGTAAGGATCAAGTTCACTTGCTTCTGGTCTGCACCGGAGAGCGCGGCCTGTCCGGCGCGTTCAACTCGGCCATCGTCCGCCTGGCCCGTGAAAGGGCCTTCGCCTTGATGAACCAGGGCAAGGAGGTCAAGTTCTTCTGCGTCGGGCGAAAGGGTTACGAGCAGCTTCGCCGCAACTTCGACAAGCAGATCGTCGAGACCGTCGAACTGCGCTCGGTGCGCCAGCTCGGCTTCGTCAATGCCGAAGCGATTGCAGAGAAAGTGCTGGCTCGTTTCGACGCCGGCGAGTTCGACGTCTGCACCCTGTTCTATTCGCGCTTCCAGTCCGTCATTGCACAGATTCCGACCGCCCAACAGGTCATTCCGCTTGCGGTCGAGGCCGCGGCCGGAAATGGCGATGCGGCGCCATCCTACGAATACGAGCCGGAAGAGGATGAGATTCTCGACCGGCTGCTTCCGCGCAATCTCGCGGTGCAGATTTTCCGCGCGCTTCTGGAGAACAACGCCTCGTTCTACGGCGCACAGATGACGGCGATGGACAACGCGACGCGTAACGCAGGCGACATGATTCGCAAGCAAACGCTGGTTTACAACCGGACCCGCCAGGCGATGATCACCAAGGAGCTGATCGAAATCATCTCCGGCGCCGAGGCTATCTAGCAGCAGGAGCGTTCATGGCTTACGTCACGAAGGCGACAACGAGCGGCGGCCGCAATGGCCGCGCCGTCCTCGACGGCGGTGCGCTGGCATTGGCGATGGCGCTTCCGAAGGATCTCGGCGGTGCCGGCGATGGCCACAATCCGGAACAGCTGTTCGCGCTTGGCTGGTCCTCCTGCTTTGGACAGGCCATTCTCGTTCTGGCGAAGAAGCATGGTCTCGACGGGCAGGCCGCCAGGGTGACCTGCGAAGTCACGCTTAATATCGATGACGGCGCATTCTCGCTCGCTGCCGAATTGAAGGTCGCTCTGCCCGGTGCCGACAAGGCGAAGCTGCAAGCGCTGATCGAAGACGCTCACACCATCTGTCCTTATTCCAAGGCGACCAAGGGTAATGTGCCCGTCAAATTGACCGCCGTCTAAAGCGCTTGATCCTGAAAAGTGGAAACCGGTTTTCAGAATGGATCACGCGCAAACTAATAACGAGTTCTAAGGAGATATTTCTAATGGCATCCCCCGCCAATCAGACCGGACGCATCACGCAGGTCATCGGCGCCGTCGTCGACGTACAGTTCGAAGGCCACCTGCCGGCTATTCTCAACGCCATCGAAACCAAGAACGGCGACAACCGCCTGGTTCTGGAAGTAGCGCAACATCTTGGCGAATCCACGGTGCGCACCATCGCGATGGATACCACCGAGGGTCTGGTGCGCGGCCAGGACGTTACCGACACCGGCGCGCCGATCCGGGTGCCGGTCGGCGCAGGCACGCTGGGTCGCATTATGAACGTGATCGGCGAGCCCGTGGACGAGCAGGGTCCGGTCAAGGCCGACGACCTGCGTCCGATTCACCAAGAGGCGCCGTCCTATACCGACCAGTCAACCGAGGCGGAAATTCTCGTCACCGGCATCAAGGTCGTGGACCTGCTGGCGCCTTATGCCAAGGGCGGCAAGATCGGGTTGTTCGGCGGCGCCGGCGTGGGCAAGACGGTGCTGATTCAGGAACTGATCAACAACGTCGCCAAGGCGCACGGCGGTTATTCGGTGTTCGCCGGCGTCGGCGAGCGGACCCGCGAAGGCAACGATCTCTATCACGAATTCATCGAATCCGGTGTCAACAAGAAGGGCGGCGGCGAAGGCTCAAAGTGCGCGCTGGTCTACGGCCAGATGAACGAGCCGCCCGGGGCGCGTGCGCGCGTTGCGCTGTCCGGCCTCACGGTCGCCGAATACTTCCGCGACCAGGGCCAGGACGTGCTGTTCTTCGTCGACAACATCTTCCGCTTCACGCAGGCGGGCTCTGAAGTGTCGGCGCTGCTCGGCCGCATCCCCAGCGCCGTTGGATATCAGCCGACGCTCGCCACCGACATGGGCGCGCTGCAGGAGCGCATCACCACTACCAACAAGGGCTCGATCACCTCGGTGCAGGCGATTTACGTTCCTGCCGACGACCTGACCGACCCGGCGCCGGCCGCCTCGTTCGCGCATCTCGACGCGACCACGGTGCTCAACCGCGCCATTTCGGAAAAAGGCATCTACCCGGCGGTGGACCCGCTCGACTCGACCTCGCGCATGCTGTCGCCGCTGATCGTCGGCGAGGAACACTACCAGACGGCGCGCCTCGTGCAGCAGGTTCTACAACGTTACAAGTCGCTGCAGGACATCATCGCCATTCTCGGCATGGACGAACTGTCGGAAGAGGACAAACTCACGGTGGCCCGCGCCCGCAAGGTCGAACGTTTCCTGTCGCAGCCGTTCTTCGTAGCCGAGGTGTTCACCGGCTCGCCGGGCAAGTTCGTCGATCTCGCCGACACCATCAAGGGCTTCCGCGACCTTTGCCAAGGCAAATACGACCATCTGCCGGAATCGGCGTTCTATATGGTCGGCACCATCGAGGAAGCCGTCGAGAAGGGCAAGAAGCTCGCGGCCGAAGCGGCTTAAACAACTGCGTCATTGCCGGGGATAGCCGTTCGAAGAACGGCGTTCTAAAAAACGCCTATGACCCGGCAATCCATCGATAGACAGACTATCTTGACTGATGGACCCGTGGGTCAAGCCCGCGGGTGACAACAGAGAGACTGAGTACCATGGCGACTTTCCATTTCGATCTCGTCTCCCCTGAAAAGCTCGCTTTCTCCGGCGAAGTCGATCAGGTCGACATCCCCGGCGTCGAGGGTGACTTCGGCGTCCTTGCCGGCCACGCGCCCGTCGTTGCGGCGATCCGTCCCGGAATCCTGACCGTCACCGCTGGCGGCACACGACAGAAGATCATCGTGCTCGGCGGCCTCGCCGAAGTCTCGGAGAAGGGCCTGACCGTCCTTGCCGACGTAGCAACCTCCATCGAGGAGCTTGATCGTACGCAGTTCGCTGACACGGTCGCGAGCATGGAAGCCCAGTTGGCGGAAAAGGAGGGCTCCGAACTCGACAGGGCCATCGAGCGGCTGGACCATTTCAAGAGCATTCAGAGTCAGCTCAATACGACGGCAATGCACTGAGCCGCGTAACCGGCGATCGGGTTCCGGATGCGCCGCGCATATGCCCTAACCACCGGAGAGGCTCGTGAATTCCTTGACCACGCGCTCATAGACCGGGCGCTTGAAAGGCACGATTAACCGGGTCAGGTTCTGCATCGGCTCCCAGCGCCAGGCAATAAATTCTGGCTTGTGGCCATCGCCCGGATTAGCGACGTCGATCTCGTTGTCCTTGCCGGTGAAGCGCATCGCGTACCACTTCTGGCGCTGTCCGCGATAGCGGCCCTTCCAGGCCCGTCCGGCCACGGTGCGTGGAATGTCATAGATCAGCCAGTCAGATACCTCGGCGAGCTTCTCGACCGAGCGAATGCTGGTCTCCTCATAGAGCTCGCGTTTCGCCGCGAGCCATGTGTCCTCACCGGGATCGACGCCGCCTTGCGGCATCTGCCAGACATGCTGGTCATCGACCTGCTCAATGCCTGCGCGGCGACCAATGAAAACGAGTCCCCTCTCGTTGAACAGCATTATGCCGACGCACGTGCGGTAGGGTAGATCGTCGTAACGCGCCATTCCATCAATGCCCTGCACGCCTCCTCCGCCCTGAGAACGGAAAGGACTCGGATTAAAGCGTTTTCGAGCGAAGTGGATACCGGTTCGCGTGAAGAAAACGCGTCAGCCAAAATCATAGAGCCACGCTTCTGATTCTATCAAATGCGGAGGGCTAGTTCGATTTTGATTTCAGCATCGCGGTTGTCAATGGCACAAGCATCACGCCACGGCTTTCGAGGCCCTTGATCCAAGCGCCAATTCGGTCGATGGAAACCGGAAGCGCCGAAGTCATGCCCACGGCGGTCCCCCGCTTCATTGCCAGTTCCTCAAGTCTTGCGAGCGCCTTGTCGATCTCTACCGAGGTCGGAACGGCATCAATGGTCAGGTCGGCCTTGGCGAAAGGCATAGCCTGCCTTTCCGCAAGTTGACCCGCAACGCTCGTCGGCGCAGTTCCGTCGTCCAGGTAGCCGAGACCCCGCCCTGCTGCCTCGCGAATGAATGGCTGCATGACAGTAGCGGCAGTGACAAAACGCGCTCCCATGAAATTGGTCAGGCCGACATAGCCTTGAAAGCGGCTTAGCTGCCAATGAAGGCGATCGATATTCTGCTCGGCGCCAAGTGTCGTGAGCAGTGTTTGCGGTCCGGGGTCGTTGTCGGGATAATCATAGGGCTCCATAGGGACTTGCAGCAGCACCTCGTGACGTTGCGCGTGCGCCTGTTCCACCATCTTACCCGGATCAGAGCCATAGGGTGTGAACGCCAGCGTTACGGCTGACGGCAGTTTCATGATTGCATCGGTGGTTTTCGTCGCACCGACGCCGAGACCGCTGACCACGATGGCAACCACCGGTGTCTTTGCAGCCTTCGCGCGATCCGCCTCGGTGCCCATGGCATAAGCCTTGAAAGGCTTCAGCCCGTCGGCAGCGACAACCGGAATCATTCCATAACGCGACTTCTCCAACAGATGCTGACCAACTCCCGTTGCCGCCGCCGGTGAGCCGGCGTCCGCCGTATTGGACTCAGGACCGGAGACGACGACGTCCTGACGAGATCCGCTGGACCCGTCGATGATGGTGATGGTCTTCTGTCCGGTTGCGGATTGAGCGGCAACGGCGGCGGCGCTGTCCGGCTGCTTCGGCGCGGATCGGACGGCTGCAGGCTTGTCATCGCTGACTGAGGTCTGCTGGATCGCAACCCGCGCCACAGGTTCGCCGCCGAGAGGATCGTGATTGAAGAAAACGAAGCCCAGGAAGACGACAAGGATCGATCCCAGCAAAAATCCCGCCGCCTGTGGCAGCGTGACAGGAAGCCGTAAGCGGCGCTTGGGCGCGGAGTTCTGTCCAAGCGGCGTGCTGAGATCGTCGGTGGTATCGGCCATGGCCCCCTCGAATCATCCGAATCGAGAATACCATGGGCGCTCGCAAAGGCGGCAACGCGAGATCCGGCAGCGACGCCTGAAGTGACCCCACCCGCAAACGAATTCGGGCGACCCAGAGGCCGCCCGAATCCGGAAAACCTGATTACTTCAAAGGATCAGTTCGCTGCCTTGTTTGCAGGCTTTTCAATCGCCGCCTTGTTGCTGGGGGACGGTGACGAGGCGTTGATCTTGACCCCGTGCAGAAGGTCATCGGCCATCTTGAGGGCCTTGTCGTTTTTCGTGTCCGGCGGGACGTAGGATTGCGAGCCTGTCTTCTCGTCGGTGCCGTTTCGGAGGTGCCCCCGCAGCGAGGCCTCGCCCTTGGTATCGGTCCTCGACTTCAGTTCATCAGGCACATCCTGAAGCACCTCGATATCCGGAACGATGCCCTTGGCCTGAATCGAACGGCCCGATGGCGTGTAATAGCGCGCGGTCGTCAGCCGGAGCGCGCCATTGCCCGACCCGAGCGGAATGATGGTCTGCACCGAGCCCTTGCCGAACGAACGGGTCCCGATCAATGTTGCCCGCTTGTGGTCCTGCAATGCGCCGGCGACAATTTCGGAAGCCGATGCCGACCCGCCGTTGGTCAGAACGATCACGGGCTTGCCCTTGGTGAGGTCGCCGGGATGTGCGCTGCGCCGCTGGGTTTCCTCGGCATTGCGGCCGCGCGTCGACACGATCTCGCCGCGATCGAGGAAGGCATCCGAAACGGTCACCGCTTCCTCGAGCAGCCCGCCCGGGTTGTTGCGCAGGTCGATGATGTAACCCTTGAGCTTGTCGCCAAGCTGGCTTTGCAGGTCGGAAATCGACTTCTTGAGCCCCTCGGTGGTCTGCTCGTTGAACGTCGTGATGCGGATATAGGCGACGTCGTCGGATTCGATCCGCGAACGGACCGAACGGACGCGAATGTTGTCGCGCACCAGCGTCACGTCGATCGGATTGTCCTGTCCCTTGCGGATGATCTTTAGCCTGATCTTGGTGCCGATCGGACCGCGCATCTTGTCGACGGCCTGGTTGAGGGTCAGTCCCTGCACCGCCTCGTCGTCGAGATTGGTGATGATGTCGTTTGCCAGGATACCCGCCTTGGATGCCGGCGTGTCGTCGATCGGCGAGACCACCTTGACCAGGCCATCCTCCATCGTGACCTCGATGCCGAGACCTCCAAACTCACCGCGTGTCTGCACCTGCATGTCGCGGAAGCTCTTCGCATCCATATAGCTCGAATGCGGATCAAGACCCGTGAGCATGCCGCTGATCGCCGATTCGACCAGCTTGCTGTCGTCAGGCTTTTCGACGTAGTCGGTACGGACACGTTCGAACACATCGCCGAACAGATTGAGCTGGCGATAGGTATCCGAGGTTGCGGCTCGCGCGCTTGATCCCATCGTCATAGACCGCGGCTGTGTCACGAACAGCGTCAACGCGGCACCCGCTGCGGCGCTGAGAACAATAAGGGAAACCTTGCGCATCATCCGCGAACCTTTTGACCTTTGTTTACGACCCACCACGGGGCTGGATCAATGGGAGTGCCGTCCTTACGGAACTCAATGTAGAGGACGGGCTGACTAGCGTTTGCCGCGAGAATCGAGGCGACACGGGAAGTCGATCCCATCGTCGCTACCGGCTCCCCGGTCAACACGAACTGGCCGATGTTAACCGAAATACGCTCCATGCCGGCGATCAGCACATGATACCCGCCCCCGGCATTGAGGATCAAGAGTTGTCCATAACTACGGAACGGTCCCGCATACACCACCCAGCCGTCACAGGGTGTCGTGACCTGAGCGCCAGGACGGGCGGCTAACGAAATGCCTTTTTCCGCGCCACCGGCACCATCGGAGCCGCCGAAATCACGAATCTTCGTGCCGTTAACCGGCAGCGCCAACAAGCCCTTGGCCGACGCAAAGGCAATAGCCGGACTGAGCCGGCCGGGATCCTTGAGGGCACCCAGATTCGGCTTGCCGTTGAGCGCTCCCGGAACACCTTGCCGGCTGGCTGTCGCCGCCGCCTTGGCCGCGCTCTTGAGATCCTGCTCCATCTTCGCGATCAGGCCTTGCAGCGTGTCGACCTGGTGCGACAGTTCGACCGCACGCGCCGCCTCCACGGCCATATTTTTTTCGATACCGCTTTGCTGCCGTTGTCGTTCGTCCACCAGCGTCGCCAAACGGGTTTGATCGTCCTTGAGGCTGTCGCGATTGGCCGCCATTCGATCTCGCTCGGCAGCGATTGATTTCCGAAGGCCGACAAGTTCATCGAGATCAGCCACGAGCTTTTCCGCGCGCACGCGCATCTCCGGCACAACGGAGCCGAGCAGAATCGCGGTGCGCAAAGACTGCAAAGCATTCTCCGGCCGCACCAGCAAAGCGGGCGGTGTGCGGCGGCCGGCGCGCTGGAGGGCGGCGAGCACTTCCACGATCTCCGACCGCCGCGAATCCAGCGAGGCTCGGATTTCCTGCTCGCGGGCATCGAGCGGCAGCAGGCGCGCTTCGGCCTCTGCAATTTTGGTCTCGATGTCACGGACACTGGCGGCGACATCGATCAACTGTTGATTGAGCTTGGCGCGATTTTGACCAATCGCCGCAATGTCGGCCTTCAGTCGCTCCTGTAATTCAACCGCGCTCTTTTGCTGCGCCCGTACCGCGTCCAGATCCCGCTCGCGCTGTTTGATGTCGTCCGACGACGGGTTTGCCGGCGAGGGTGTTCCGGTCTGCGCCATCACGGACGACGAAAACGCGGACGAAAAACCCGCAAGCAGACAGGCTGAGATCACAAGCATGGAAGCAGGTGACGACTGTCCGAATCGCACCTCCTGGGACCGTGAACAGAGGTCCTGGATCAGTCCCAAGTCAGGTGATCGGCGCTCGTTTGCTCGCACTATGTTAATCCGATCGCGCCGGCGCGTTCAGCCGAGCGCGCTAACTGCGGTGATAAGGATGGCCGGCCAGGATGGTCGCGGCCCGGTAGATCTGCTCCAGCAACATGACGCGTACCATCTGATGCGGCCAAGTGGCAGCACCGAACGCAACGCTCAATCTAGCCCTGCGCCGCAATTCGGGCGAAAGTCCGTCCGCGCCGCCGATGACAAAAACAGTGCTCGCCACCGACTCATCCCGCCAGCGGCCAAGATGTTCCGCAAACGCGGCGCTGTCGATATTTTTACCTTTTTCGTCCAGCGCCACCAGGACCATCTCTTCGGGAGCCAAAGCAAGAACTGCGTCCGCCTCTTCGCGAATGCGCTGCTCAACATCGCGGGCGCGACTTTCCGCAATTTCATGAATATCCAAGCCGCGAAAGCCAAGCTTGCGCCCGATATCCTCGAAGCGTCCGCGATAGCGATTGGCGAGCTCCCGCTCAGGACCCTGCTTAAGACGACCAACGGCAACGACGACGAGTCGCATCTGCGCACGCTGACATGCGATAATTGAATTACAGCGGCGAACGGTTCAGACCGTCTTCGCCGTTGCCGTGTTTTGTATCCACAATCTCTCGAGATTGTAGAATTCACGAACCTCAGGCCTGAACACATGCACGATCACACCGCCGGAATCGATCAGTACCCAGTCGCAATTGGGCATGCCCTCGATATGGATTTTCTTGACTCCGGCATCCTTGAGGCCCTTGGCCACATTTTCGGCGACAGCCCCGACATGACGGTTGGACCGACCGGTAGCGATGACCATGTAGTCCGAAAAAGCCGACCTGCCGCGTAGGTCGATGGTGACCGCATCTTCCGCCTTCATATCCTCGAGGCGGGAAAGGATCAGCTCAAGGGTCTGTTCCACATCCGGCTGCGCCTCCGCAATGACGGCGTCTGCCGAAGTCCTTCGTGTTCTAGGCCCGTCGGTCTTGGCTTTCGTTCTCTTCAGCGCCGACGATCCCGGCGAGGAGGATGAAGCAGACCTGGACAATACAGGTGCGGTCAGGGACCATTTCCTTTCGCTGTACCGACGCCGACTCCCGGCACCGATGGGTTATAATACGCATGTAGGGGCGGAAGTTTCAATATTCCAGTGAGGCCGCGCCTTCATGTTTTAAGGCTTCCGTCCATCCATGTTCCGTCCCGGTTCCGCAGCCCGGTCGAGGACAACCGCGATTTCATTCCCGTGAGGAAAACCCAGGCAGGCAGGCGGTGCGTGGCCAACCGGCCGGCCCTGGCTTCGGGCAAACGCCATCGCGCAAGCGCCTGCGCGGCTGGCGCCGCAAGAGCGCGGAAACTGTGCGGCGGACGATCGACCACTGCGATCGGCACCGCGGCAGCGATCCGCTGCCAGTTTTCCCAGCGATGAAACTGCTCCAGATTATCGGCGCCCATGATCCAGACAAAGTGCACCTTCGCGCACCTGCTTCGCAGATAGGTTATGGTGTCAATGGTGTAGCGCGTTCCGATGACAGCCTCGAGACAACTGATATCGATCCGCGGATCACTCGCCATTGCCGACGCCGCAGCAGCACGTTCGCTGAGAGCGCGCAGCGCCCGCGCATCCTTGAGCGGATTGGCGGGTGAAACGAGCCACCAGACCCGGTCGAGATCCAGCCGCTTCAAGGCATACAGGCTGACGGCACGATGGGCGGCGTGAGGCGGGTTGAACGACCCGCCAAGCAGACCTATGCGCATGCCATCGGAATGAAGCGGGATGGCGTCTGAAGCGACGGAACACGACCCCAAAATCAATCCCCGCGCAACCCGCAGGATGATCCAATTGCGCTCACGGACGGACCTGCCCGCTACCATGTATGCGATATTTGAAACTGGTCAGTTGCTCGGCGCCAACCGGCCCGCGCGCATGGAATTTGCCCGTGGCGATGCCGATTTCGGCGCCGAAGCCAAATTCGCCGCCGTCGGCAAATTGCGTCGAAGCATTATGCAGCACGATCGCTGAATCAACCTCGTTAAGAAACCGGGCAGCCGTTTCGGGATCCTCGGTCACGATTGCGTCTGTGTGGTGCGAGCCGTGGCGCTGGATATGGTCAATGGCACCACCGCAACCATCGACCACGCGCGCAGCAATGATCGCTTCGCCATATTCGGTGTCCCAGTCATTATCGGTCGCGGGCCTGACCCGCGGATCAATACCCTGCACGACGGAATCGCCGCGCACCTCACAGCCGGCATCGATCAGCATTTCGATCAGCGGCTTCAGGGTGTCCCGCGCACCGGCGCGATCGACCAGCAGCGTCTCGGCTGCACCGCAAACGCCTGGGCGACGCATCTTGGCATTGAGCACGATCGCCTTCGCCATCGCAAGATCGGCAGCGCCATCGACATAGACGTGATTGACGCCCTCAAGATGCGCAAACACCGGCACGCGCGCCTCGGCCTCGACACGCGCGACAAGGCTTTTGCCGCCGCGCGGCACGATCACGTCGATGCCACCGTTCAACCCGCTCAAGAGCAGCCCAACCGCAGCACGGTCCCGCGTCGGCACCAGCGTGATCGCCGCTTCCGGCAATTGCGCCTCGCGTAATCCCTGCACCAGACAATCATGAATCGCTCGGCATGAGCGAAAGCTTTCCGAGCCGCCGCGCAGGATTACAGCGTTGCCGGATTTGAGACAGAGCACGCCGGCGTCGGCGCAAACGTTGGGACGACTCTCGAAGATCACGGCGACCACCCCGAGCGGCACACGCACACGCTCAATGGTCATGCCGTTGGGTCGCTGCCAGCGCTCGATGACGCGCCCCACCGGATCGTCGATCTCGCGGACGACCTTCACGCCGTCAGCCATCGCCTCCACGCGCGCTTGCGTCAGCGTGAGACGATCGATGAACGCCGCCGTCGCACCGCCGTCGCATGCATCAGTGACATCTTCCGCATTGGCCTCGAGAATCGCAGCCGCATGTTTCCGGATCGCGCGCTCCATCGCATCAAGCGCCTGATTCTTCTGCGCCGTTGAAGCAAGACCGAGCGCTCGCGCGGCTACACGCGCCTGTGTTGCAAGGTCGCTCATCAAGACCGGAAGATCGGCCAAGGCGCCGACCGCCTTCAGGGAGGCAGTCATATCAAATAATAATCCCCGCTGTTTGTTCTCTCTTGAGGTCACGTCCTAGCATAGAAATCCGTGTCCGGCGAGGCGCGAGGCAAAAGCGTACAGCCTCTGAAAGGAGCATGGGTCACCGTCGAGTGAAGCGATGCGTTCGAACGGCTGTGCTCGCGCATAACGCGTCATATCAAATATTGAAACATCAGCTAATGCCGAGCAGGATTCGATGCTGGCGTTGCCGATGTACTTTCCGGCAGCACGAACGGAAATCCAGGGCGAACAAAACCACACCGAGTATCAGCTTAGCAACAGCACACAACTCTCCGTGACCCTGAAACCTGCCGTGATCGACGCTGTTTTCTTTCTGTACGGCTGGCTAGCTCAATGCGGTCGCGCCAGTCCCCTTGCCGCGGTTATGGCGTCTCGCCACTCCACCTCAAAACCGTCAAGCCCGCATTGCGCATCAAAGAAAGGTAATGTCCCATGATCAGAGAACCAATCGCTCATAACCACCCGGCAAACGAGACTTATACTCAGCTTCACTCTACCATCCCAAAGATTGCAGCCGGCCTAGTTGCCTGGTTTGTACTAATGGCATGGGTCTTTTTTGACAGGCAGAGCTTCGTCGCACTTCCGCTGGCCTTCATCACCGTTCTGTTTCTGGTGGCCGGCCTGTGTTTCAGCGGGTCGTTTCTGGTGTGGTACAGGCATCAGCCGGACTACGACAAGCATCCGAACGAGGTCCCGTTCCGAGATTGGATTACGGGCAAATTTGCGGTTTGGGGCAGTCAGCAGAGCTCCAAGCAGGCGGCCACCGAGATATTGCTCCCGATGGCGGCGGCTGCCTTTGGAATCACGGCCATGGGAACCATCTACGCGATCCTCAGCAGTATGATTGGCTCCAGCATAGTCAGCTAACGTTTCCACTCAGCCAGAAAACGCTCTAGGATTCATCATAGCCCGGCATAAAGCCGGGCTTGACGATTCAATCAAGCCTGTCCTTTCTAAACAGCCACTCTAATCAGCCTCGCCGCGCAACCCGCCAACCACGAGATCGTCGCGATGGATCATTTCGGAGCGGCCGCTGACCCCCAGAAGCTGCGCGGCGTCGGAAGACGAGCGTCCTTTGATCTTGTCGGCATCGACTGCATCGTAGGCAACGAGACCGCGACCGACTTCATGCGTATTTGGGCCACGCACGATGACGGCATCGCCCCGCGCGAAATGCCCATCGATCCGGGTCACGCCCGCCGGAAGCAAACTCTTGCCGGCGCGTAGCGCCGTGACCGCGCCGGCATCGATCGTCAGCGTACCCTTGGGCTCCAGCGAACCGGCGATCCAACGCTTGCGCGCCGTGACCGGATTCGCCCGCGTCAGAAACCAGGTGCAGGGACCAGCATCCATGATGGCCTGCAATGGATGTTCGATCTTGCCGGAAGCGATCAGCATGTGCGTGCCGGCGGTTGTTGCGATCTTTGCTGCCTCGATCTTGGTCCGCATTCCGCCGCGTGACAATTCGGACGCAGCGCTGCCTGCCATCGCCTCGATGTCTGCGGTGACCCTCTTCACCACCGGAATCAGTTTTGCCTCCGGATTGAGATGAGGCGGCGCGTCATAGAGACCGTCGATATCCGACAACAGGATCAGCAAATCGGCGCTCGCCATGGTGGCGACCCGCGCGGCAAGGCGATCATTGTCGCCGTAGCGGATTTCGTTGGTAGCCACCGTGTCGTTCTCATTGATGACCGGCACCGCGCGCCACTCGAGCAGCTTTGCGATGGTCGAACGCGCATTGAGATAGCGACGGCGTTCTTCGGTGTCCTGCAATGTCACCAGAATCTGCCCCGCACCGATGCCGTGATCGCCCAACACTTTCGACCAGATCCGGGCCAGTGCGATCTGCCCAACGGCGGCTGCGGCCTGACTCTCCTCCAGCTTCAATGGGCCGCGCGGCAACTTCAGCTTGCTGCGGCCGAGTGCGACCGCGCCGGACGAGACGATCAACACGTCGCAGCCGTCGCCATGAAGCGCCGCGATATCGGCAGCCAGCGCCGACAGCCACGTCGCGCGCACCTTGCCCGCCGCGGAATCGATCAGAAGGGACGAGCCGACCTTGACGACGATGCGACGAAATTTCTTGAGATGCGGGCGGGTCATGGCAATCGACGGTCAATCGAAACGACAGCGCAGCTTTCATCACATGAAAGCGGCGGCTAGGAAAGCGGAATACCGATGGGATCGTTCCTGCTTACGCGGGTATCGCCTAGAGTGACCACGGCTTGGCCCGGGCCACCGGTGTTTTTATCGCCTGCGCAACCGAAGCATCCGCGCCTTTGGCCTTGTCCGAGACGGGCGCTTGCTCGATGACCTCGACAAGCGCGCGCAATGCTTCCGGCACGCCATCGCCCGTGACACCTGATACCAGCAGCGGTGTCTTTTTCGCGGCGCGCTTGAGGCGGTCGCGCTGCTTCTTCAAATCCTCAGCCGATACCGCGTCGATCTTGTTGAGCGCCACGATCTCGATCTTCTCGGCAAGCGTTCCGGCGTAGGCCTCCATTTCCCCGCGCACGATCTTGTAGGCTCGACCCGCATGATCGCCGCTGGCATCCACCAGATGCAGCAACACGCGGCAGCGCTCGACATGTCCGAGGAAACGATCGCCGAGTCCCGCGCCCTCATGCGCGCCTTCGATCAGGCCGGGAATATCCGCCAGCACGAATTCGCGGCCATCCGCATTCACCACGCCGAGTTGCGGATGCAGCGTCGTGAACGGATAGTCCGCGATCTTCGGCTTCGCTGCGCTGACCTTGGAGAGAAACGTCGACTTGCCGGCATTGGGCAGCCCGACGAGGCCGGCATCCGCAATCAGTTTCAGCCGCAGCCAGATCCAGCGCTCCTCCCCTAGCTGGCCGGGATTGGCGTTGCGCGGGGCGCGATTAGTGGACGACTTGAAATGCGCATTGCCGAATCCGCCATTGCCGCCTTCCGCTAGCACGAAACGCTCGCCGAGCTGGGTAAAATCGTGAATCAGCGTCTCGCGATCCTCGTCGATGATCTGGGTCCCGAGCGGCACCTTGAGCACGATGTCTTTGCCGTTGGCGCCGTGGCGGTCGGAGCCCATGCCGTTAGCACCCTTCGGGGCCTTGAAGTGCTGCTGGTAGCGGTAGTCGATCAGCGTGTTGAGACCGTCGGCGACCTCGACGATGACGTCGCCGCCGCGTCCGCCATTGCCGCCCGAAGGACCTCCGAACTCGATGAACTTCTCGCGGCGGAAAGCCACGCAGCCGTTACCGCCATCGCCGGAACGGATATAGACCTTGGCTTCATCGAGGAATTTCATAACCGATTAGGTAGGATAGGTGGACTGGCGAGGCAACGGCCGTACATCGTGATCGGATCACGGCCGTTGCCTGAAATCGTCAGATGAAGCGGTTTCGGGCGAAGCATGTCCTCGGGCTTGCCCCGGGGATGGATGCCGGCTCGGGTGAAGAAAAACGCGTCGGCATGCCGCTCCCCAAGATTTTCAGATGTCACCGTTCGCGACGAGCGGCACTATTCCAATGCTTCAGCGACGACCATACGCTGCGGGACAGGCGGAAACGATCGATCGGTGTGGACGAGCCGAGCGCCCTGATTCGGTGCAGTTCGACGCCGGTCCACTGGAAGCCGCACTTCTCTAGCACGTTGCGCGAGGCCGGATTGACCACGCGCGCGCCGGAGACCATGCGATCGACGTTATACTCCTCAAAGGCGTAGTCGATCACCGCGCGCGCGGCCTCGGTGGCGAAGCCCCGGCCCCAATAATCCACGCCGAACCAATAGCCGAGTTCAGGCGCATCTGGTTCACTCCAATCAACGCCAGCTACTCCGACCGGCACATGATGGTGCTCGACCAGAAACACCATCTCGCGGCTATCACACGCGACGGCTTCGACGAAGCGAACCGCGTCATCCAGCGTATAAGGATGTGGCAGACGGCGCGCCATCTCCGCGATGCGACGGTCGTTAGCGAGCGCCGCAATGACCCTGGCGTCCGCATGGGCCGGCTTGCGCAGCGTCAACCGCTCGGTCTCAAGCGCGAACGACCGCCGATCGCGCAGCAAGGGCGTCGGGATGGGCATGTCCTGCAGCATGGTCGGGCTCCGTGATGCGAACGCAAGCCTTCATGCGAGCGCAAAATAAAAAAGGAGGCCGGTTTCCCGCCTCCCCCTTGGAGCCATCAATGCCCCACCGGTTCAACAGGTACCGGCGGACGTGATGTCATCCACCGTCTATTCGGCTGCGACTTCCGTCATCGGGAGGACCGATACGAAAGTGCGGCCGCCGGCTTTTACGCGAAACGCGACGCGACCTTCGACCTTGGCGAACAGGGTATGGTCAGTGCCCATGCCAACATTAAGGCCGGGATGCCAGGTGGTCCCCCTCTGGCGGGCGATGATGTTACCGGGAATCACGCGCTCGCCGCCGAACGCCTTGATTCCAAGGCGTTTGCCGTGCGAATCGCGTCCATTCCGCGAAGAACCGCCTGCCTTTTTGTGAGCCATCGCCCGTCTCCAACTTCGTCCGTATCTCTAGATCATTTCCGTGACAGAATCATTCATTTTCTCTCACGGAGATTTTTAATTGCTCTTAATCGTCGGATTTCGCCTTCTTGGCAGCGGGCTTCTTAGCCGGAGCCTTTTTTGCTGGAGCCTCCTTTGCCGGAGCCTCGGCAGCAGCTTTCTTGGCGGATGTCTTTTTAGAATCGGCTTTTTTCGTCGCGGCCTTCGGCGCCTCGTCGCTACCCTCGCCTTCGGCAGGCTTGACGA
Source organism: Nitrobacter sp. MLSD-S21 (assembly GCF_058809865.1). Lineage (NCBI taxonomy): Bacteria > Pseudomonadati > Pseudomonadota > Alphaproteobacteria > Hyphomicrobiales > Nitrobacteraceae > Nitrobacter > Nitrobacter sp. MLSD-S21. The sequence continues at coordinate 458,905 of NZ_JBXASZ010000002.1, forward strand.
CCTTTTCCTTCTTCGGGCGCGGCCCGATTGTCGGAGCCTTGCCGTCAGCCAGAATCTCGGTGATGCGCAGCATCGTGATTTCGTCGCGATAACCACGCTTGCGCTTCGAATGCTTCCGACGACGCTTCTTGAATGCGATCACCTTGGGACCGCGCTTGTGCTGCAGCACCTCCGCCGCAACCGAGGCGCCTGCCACGGTGGGCGCGCCAAGCACCGGCGTGTCGCCGCCCAGCACCAGAACCTCGCCAAGCTGCACGATCGTCCCGACCTCGCCGGCGATCTTGCCAATCTCAAGTACATCATCCGGAACGACACGATACTGCCGGCCGCCGGTTTTGATGACTGCGAACATCGTTTTATTCCTTCGTGTTCGATCCCGGCCTCGGACAGGTCCGGGCCGGCTTTTTGTTCAGTCGCATGGGCTAATATCGTTTCCGCGCGCTCGGGGCGAAGGCCTGCCGGCCGCGCAAAAACAAGCGGCGCGGGAAACACCCTGCGCCGGTTGGCGGCTTTATAGTGGCCCAGCGAAGGGAGTCAAGGCAACCGCCCGGCAAATGCCGGCGAAAATGCCGGATTTGGCGGATTTTCGGCCATTCTGGCCTGCTAGAGCGGCGGCGCGCTGGCCTGACGGCCGCCTATTTGATGAGCCCGCGAATATCGTTATCGCGCCAAGGGCTTGGAAGACTGGATTGGACGCAATAGCGGGCGTTATAGTCGGCGCCGTCTGCGCGTCGGGTCGTGAAGCTGCGGTCGTTTGCGATCTCGTAGCTGACAGTCTCCGTGGCGGCGGTCGTGCTGCCGAGTTCGCTGCAGGATTCCCGCACGCGGTAGCTGGTCGGGCCGGTCTGCTCGATCGCCTTGAATTCGCAGAGCGTACGGGCCGCGCCGATGGCGCCGCGGCGAAGCAATTGCAGCGTGGCATTGGATGCCTGATCGCAGGAGGTGCCGCTGGCGACATAATATCCGCGCTGCAAGGGCAGGCTGGCGACGGCAATCGACTTGGCCGGCGGGGCGTTCGCGGGCGACGACGCGCCGCTGCCGGACGGCGCCGTACTATTGCCGGCCGCGACGCACTGCTGATAAGCGAAAATGTACGGGTGCTTGCTGTTCGGTGAGGCGACCAGCAACATGGACTGCTCGTTGATCTTTTGCAGTTGCCAGATTTCGGTCGCCGACCACGTCTCGCCTTCGCCGCGACAGGCGAGAGTCAGCCGGATCGCACCGCTGCCGCTATCAGCCTTCGAGGCCGGGATCGACGTGTAACGGCACTGCGTTTCGTGATAATCGACGGATTCCGGACTGATGCGGATATGCGTATCGGTCTGCGCGGCGGTGCCCCAATCGGCCTGTTTGCAGACGCCGGTCTTGCCTTCCATGTTCTGCCAGACACCCTGAAATTGCGCCGGCACGAGCTGTTTCGCGACTCCGTGCGAGGGGGCGGCAAGCAAGATTGCCAAGGTCAGGCTCGCCATGGTGCCGACGTGAGTTCGCATCGTCACTGACTGCTTCATTGTCGGCCGCTTCATTGTTACGTTCTGGCGCGACCGGATCGGTGCGATCCGACGCGCGGCGCTATTGCTGCACCAAGTTTCGCTCATCGGGAACCGCGGCCTCCGCTGACCATTGTCCAGCCGTCGGTGTTGCGGATGAAGAGACTGTCTTGTACGCCGGGCGCCGAGAAAAGCTGCCCCATCCGCCCGGTGATCGCCGGACTGTTGCTGGTATGAGAGACCGAGAACAGGCAGCGATAGCGGCCCTGACCGGCATCCTTGGCGCAACTGATTTTCTTGAAGGCAGTCAGGCGCACCCGCATGCCGCCCTTGCCGCCGGTCAGCGCCAGGATTTGCAGGCACTCGATGCCGAGGACCGGATCGTTGCGGTAGCCGCCGGAGAGGCATTGCCGCTCAAGATCGCGAATTGCTTGATTGGCCTTGGTCAGCCGTTGGTTGACCAGCAGGAAGATGTCTTCCGCGGTCGGCTCGCCAGGCTCGGCCAGGGCGCTGCCCTCGCTGAAATCGATCAGCCGCATTTCCGCGCGCGCGACGCCGTCGTTGACGGCGGTCTGATAAGCCCCGATCGCGCCCGGTCCGTCGTCGATGGTCCGGGCGTCGACATATTTCAACGCTTCGTTCCGCACGCTGGTCTCCGGATCGCCCGCCGGTTTGACCGCCAGCATCGCTGTCCGGAACGCCTGCTGGATCGCGGTGTCGTCCAACAGAGTGCGCTCGCGCGCCGACACGGCGCGCAACGAGCCGTCACGGTCCGGCGTGAAATGCGCCGCCATCATGCGCGACACCGGCGCAAGTTCGGCCCAGATGCGCCGGATGGCGGCGAGTCCATCGAGCGATTGCGGTGCTGCCTCGGCCTGAGCGACCGCCCTGACGTAAAGCGGCTGCGCAATCGCATTCGCCTTCGGCGCCGCTTGCTGCACAAGAACTTGCCGTCGTTCTTGCGGCAGCGACGACTTCTCGATGGTGCCGAGCAAGTCCGACAGCTTGCTCAATGTTGCGAGACTATCGTCGGCGGCGATCAGCGACTTCAGATCCTGATTGAGAACGCTCTCAAGCACCTGATTGGTTTTGGTCTTGAGGCTGTCCTCGAACGCAGCTTTCCTCGCCGGTGCGACGTCGTTGTAGCGGCTCACCGCCTCCTTGCCGATCGCGGCAATCCGTTCCAGCGCCGGACGCTCCAGCGGCAGCTGGCCGACGGTCTGGACCATTTCGTCGAACCACTTGTCCGCCTCGGCGCGGTTGGACAACAGCGACGCGATGTCGACGAAGTGGCGCTCATTCAAGAACGGGTTAGTAATCACCAGATTGTTGAGCGCCTGGATTTTCATGGCGCGGATGCAATGGGTTTGCATCAACTCCCAGATCGAACGCCGTTGCGCCTCCTGCATGTCCGCAAACGGCAGGCCGAACACCGGCACGAATGCTTTATTGGCGAAGGCATCCATGATCACGCGTGTGCCGGCATCGAGACTCATGCGATTGAGGTCGGTGCTGGCGGCAAATGGCGCGATCCAGTTTCGCAACACCGTGCATTGATCTTGGCGCGAGGGCGCGGCGGCAAGCAGCCCACCGATGCCATCCGCCAGCTTGACCGGTGGCGTTCGCCCCGCGTCGAGTTGTTTCTGCAAGGTTGGGTCGGCACGCGTCAGCAGCATTTCATTGGGCGGCTTGCGCAGCGAGGTCCGTGCATCGCCCCCAGGCGCTTCCCAGATATCCCGCGTGCTCAACACCGGCACGAGAGACAGGTTGTCACCGACGGTCGATATAATGAAAGCGCGCGCCCGCGACAGCACATTATACTGCGGACCGCTACCTTCGGGCCTAAATATTCCGGTGGCCTCACGAGTTCCGGCCACCATGAGAATGGTCCGATGATCGTTGACGTAAAGCGGCACCAGCACGCGCCGCAGCCGGTCGCGCGCGGCGGGCGGTTGATCGTCGGGCATGGAGGCGAACAATTCGGCGAAGTCATCGTTGCTAAACGACATCGTCAGGTCGGTATGGCTGCGGCCGGCGTAGGTCCAGACACCAGCCACGTTGGCGTTGAACGCGATGGGCTTGCTCTCGCCGTGTCGTTCAAGCTTGATCTGTTGACAGTCGGACGCCGTCACGTTGCCGGCCAGCTGTTTGCCCGATGGATCGAGCAGCGCGTCGTCAATCTTGAAAGAAAACCGCGGATTTCCCTCGACTACCAAACCGGCGTCAAATTTCACCTGGCTGCCGTCTGCGTGACCGGTGGTAACGACGATCTGTTCGGCGGTCTCGGCAACGCCGGGGCGTGCCTTGTTCAGTGTTTTAAATCGAAATATCGCAGCCAGTTGGTCGCCGTCCTGAACGATGTCGGCCTGCGCGTCGTGCGTCTCGGGTTCGCGCCGCTTCGCGGTGCACGTTATGGTGCCTCGCCATTGTCCCTGAAGCTTGCCGCCGCTGGGCGGTTGAGGTTTGGTGACGGGCGTATTCGCGGCCGCGGCATTACCCGATGGCGCCGCGGGGGTGTTGCGCGTGGCGGTAAAATTGTCGCCAATGCCGCCGCAGCCCGGCATAGTGCCTTCGATCATCAGGCCATTGTCACGCAGGCGTCCGACCAGTCCGACCGCGGTGTAGCCGCTAGGGCGTTCGATCCAGTCGCGCGGCACGAAAGTAAACCCGCCCTTGGCATCGATGCTGCCGCTGACTTTGTAAGCGCCGCCTTTGTCGCGCGCTTCCGGCGCAGCGAAACGGAAAATGCCTTCGAATTTGGTGTCCGACCGTTGCAGGTCGAGCGTGAAGGCAATGTTGCGGTTTGCGCCGCATGAATAATTGCCTTGCCAGGTGCCGGCGAGATCGGCTGCAAGAGCTGAACCGGCGAATCCGAATGTGCAGGCGGCTACGAGCAAGCAGCTCCGGTAAGAAAATCCCACAATGAATTGCCCTGATAGGTCGGAAACGACGCGGCGTGAAAAACTGGGTCTGAATAATGGCTTGCAGTCTGCGCCGAACGTAAGCATCAAACCTTTCGCGGCGCCAGACAGCGGTATCGCGGGTGTTAACTGGAAGGTCAATGCTCCGATTGTCCGGCCGGGCGGCGCGCTGCGTTGGGGGTGCATAGCCCGCTGATTCCAGTGGGATTCGATCGATGTACCCGTGGAATCGGCCGCGCCGAGCGGACGGCGCTGCGACGATTTGACCGGGCCGTTGCAACCATCCGGTTCCCACGCCGTTGTGTTCCGGGAATACCAACAACAGCAGGGGCGCAATGGCCGAAGGCAATGCAAGCACCGCAGGCATCGGCAAGCACGGTGTTCTGCGGCTGCCATCCGTGGACGTCGACAGCTACAACATCGAGTTAAAGGACGAGGAGGGTTTTCTCGGTGACCGCGCCTGTAGGGGGGCTTTCCGGAAAATTCTCGACGACCTGCGCAAACCGCTGAAGAAAAACGGCGACGATCCTCTCGGCAAGACCCCCTCCGCCGAGATCGGCAAAGGATCGCTCGATCAGACGCTGGTCGGCGATGACATCGAGGCTGCGGCGCTGGTGCACGGCGCGATCGAGGAATTCGCGCAGGAACTGGCCTATGTGACCGGGCGCTTCCTCAAGACCAAGGCTTGGACTGACACCGAATGCATCGTGGTCGGCGGCGGCTTTCGCAAAAGCCGTGTCGGCGAGATCGCGATCGCTCGCGCCGACCTGTTGCTGAAAAGCGAGGGTCACAAAATCCACCTGATTCCGATTCGCTTCGATCCCGACGAAGCCGGGCTGATCGGCTGCCTGCATCTGGCGCCCTCCTGGATCTTCGAGGCGTTCGACAGCATTCTGGCGGTTGATATCGGCGGGACAAACATCCGCTGCGGAGTGGTTGAAACGAAATGGAAGAAGGCTGCCGACCTGTCCAAGGCCGGGGTGTGGAAGTCCGAGCTGTGGCGCCATGCCGACGACGAGCCGACCCGCGAGAGCGCGGTGAAGAGACTTGCGAAGATGCTGAAGGACCTCATTTCGCAGGCGGAAAAACAGGGGCTAAAGCTCGCGCCTTTCATCGGCATTTCCTGTCCGGGCGTAATCGAGGAGGACGGATCGATCGAGAAAGGCGCGCAGAATCTTCCGGGGAACTGGGAGAGCAGCAGGTTCAACCTGCCGGGTTTGCTGATCGAGGCCATTCCGGAGATCGGCGGTCACGACACTACCGTGCTCATGCATAACGACGGCGTGGTGCAAGGTCTGAGCGAAACGCCCTACATGCAGGATGTCAAACGCTGGGGCGTATTGACCATCGGTACCGGCCTTGGCAACGCGCGCTACACCAATCGCAGGAAAGAGAACAAGAAAGAAAAGAATCTCGAGGACGGAAAGGACAAAGATAAGAAAGACAGGAAAGCCAAGGACTGATCTCCTTTCACAACACTGATCTCCTTTCACAACAAAGTAACCTTGATTGGTGAGGTTAAAATCCGGATCGCGTTGCCGGTTGCGCAAAGACCGCTACGGTCGGATGGTCGCGCAGGTGGTCCGCGAAGCCGCACTTCCGGCCACGATTTAATGACGCGGCACGGGACCGCCGGTTATTATCGCGTCCGGCGGTCCCACCACTCGGCCACAACGAGGCACCGATGGCCTCAGTTTTTCCGCGGCTTCCATGGCGAACCTCGCCGCCGGTTCGATTTTGCATTTGATCCCGCGGCAATGTATCAATGCGCGCGTTCTTCGCGCGAACCCGTTTCCACTTCGCCTGAAAACGCGCTAAACGCGGCCCCGTCCGCCCGGGCGGCCCCTGGAGAGGTGGCAGAGTGGTCGAATGCACCGCACTCGAAATGCGGCATAGGTGCAAGCCTATCGGGGGTTCGAATCCCTCCCTCTCCGCCAGTACACTGACCTAACAGCCTAATTCTTAATAAGAATTTGTTTGGTGGCGATTATACATACCTCAATTCATCCCACAAAATTTCCTGGATGGAAACTCGATTTTTTCCGATCAAAATAAATCGAAGGCGGCCCTGTACCCATCAGGCCTTCGGTTTATAGCGGTGGACATGAGCAAACGACCCAGAGGACGGCCGAGGGATTCTGGAGGCTCCGCCGCAATTCTGGATTCCGCTCAAGCTTTAAAAGTCCTGCAGGTCGCTCGGCGGATCGACCGTTCGTCACATCGTCTCCAAGTCGCACTCTTGCTTTCCTTCGACTTAGGCCTTCGCGCCTCCGAGATCTCAAGACTGTGTGTGGCAGACATCTACGATGGAAACGGCAGTGTGGCAGAAAGCTTACGAACAACATCGTCACGCGACGAACGACTGCTACCCATCGCGTCGACTAGATTGCGATCAGCTCTCGCCAACCACTTTGAGTCTAGTCTGCGCAATCGTCACATGGACAACGCTACACCGGTCATTCGCTCTCAACGAGGAGGCGCGATGACGACTGGGGGATTGGCACGACTGCTGACGCATCTGTATCGGATAGCGGGGATCGAATCCGGAAGTTCGCGCTCAGGAAGAAGAACTCTTCGGGCAAATCTGGAGAACTTCGGCTTCACCCGTATCTAATTTTGTCCGAGATGGTAAAACGCCAGACGCTCTCAACATCTCTGGCATTCTGTAGTCCCTCGGATCGACCACTTAGTGGGAAGCGGTTAAGCAAAGCATATGAGTAAGATCTGGAATTTCGATCCAGCGCTGGAGACGCTGCGGGATATTTCACCCACCAAATTGAAGCTTGGCGCGACACTCAACGCACACGGCGTTTATGCGACCGAGCAGTTCGTTCTGCGACTCAGTCCCCGGGTGCATGAATTGGTGGATGCGCTGACGCGGGGGGAGACTGACGGCTACGATCACGCGGATCTCATTCGCGCATATTCAACCTATCTGCACGAAACGATTCATTGGTGGCAGCACGTCGGCACGACAACCGGCATAGTTCTTAGTCTCTGCTATCCGACCCAATGCACCTGCAACATTGACCAGCTCCGGACTGTGTTGCAAGGCATCGGTCCGAAGAAGCCGCTTTTCCATTGGGCCGAGCAGGCGCTGAAGGGAGAAATCGCGAGCGACCCGGTGACGCTTCAGACTGCGAATATCGCAGTAAACAATGCGTTCGACATCGATTTTTACAAACAGTTCCAAGTTTGGCCGTCCCGAGCGGACCAGCTCTGGCAGAACAGGTATTTTGAGAGTGTCGGTCACTCGTATTTTGTTGCCTACGGCACGACAATAAGCGCCATCTCTGAAACATGTGGGCTCGCGGAAGGTAGCTTGCCCGATATAACGACTTGGGAACCGCGCTACGAGGCATTGCGTGCTGCGAACACGAGGGCTTTTATCACGGCTCTCCGATCCGGCGTGCACGAATAGGTCTTTTGGATATTCTTGAGGGCCAGGCGCGAATGGCCCAGATTCAATTCCTTGTCGCTACGGATGGTCCAACGGATTGGACGAGCTACCAGGATCAAGGCTTTTTCGAAGGCGTCTATATCTCCGCATTCAATGCTTTCGCCGAATTAGCGGGAATCGACAGGCCGGCCGACGTGACCGATCCCGTCGTGAATCTGTTTTTGCTCGTCTGCGACATGGCCCTGAACTCATATCGGGGGCTGCCGCTTGACGTTGAGCACTTCGAAAATCTGATCGTCGACCTCGATCCCGGGGCCCGTTTCACGTTGCTATCGGAAGCGGTTGCCAAACGGCCACATCTTCGGGAGGCAATCCAGGAATGCTCGGCCGAAGAATATTGGACCGTGTCGTCCGAGCTTGCCGATGAGACGGGTTATGACGACCCAAGACTTGGCCTCGAAGCATTGGATTGGATCGCCACCAATGACGCAGGCGGCGTCAAACTACTCAAGGACAGGGAAACATTCAATTATCAGCCGCTTAACCTTCCGACGCAGGTGGTGTTTGCCGAATTTCTCGCCTTCTCACGAGATAAATTGCGTCAGCCCGAGTTCTTTTGCTGGCCCGGCTACTATGGCGCTGGCGATCGTGCCCGACCAAAGTACCAAGGGCTTTTCAAAGATCACCTTTCGTTGTTTTCTGATCGAGCCGATACGGAGCAGATATTCCCACGTGATCTGCCCGGAAAAGACCCCGAGGGCAGAAAGGACATGCTCGATCGCTTCTTCGGTTCGTTGATCCTCTACGACCTGACGCTACAGTGGATTCTCCGCGATGGCCCGTTCAAATACGATTTCGCATGGATGACAGGAAAACCGTCGAACGAGGCGCTCGTCGAGTGGGCGAAGAAGTCGTTCGAAGCCACCTACGGCGCAAACCCAGATGACTTTGCAATAATCTCCCCGTCTTCATGATGAGTACGGTGGCATGTCTAAGCGAGGAAGCTGGTGGTGGAAGCTTGCCACCATCCTCAAGAAAGCCGCTTCTAAGTTGCGCCATCTATTGGGCCGTAGCGGCGAGGCTAGCCTCCCCGATCGTCGAGACGAGCCGATACTGTCGCCCTCTTAGGAGGGCTTCTGTTCTTCTTCCATCGTTACCGCAACATCGGCATTTGCCGACAACCTCACCTTGTTGCCCTCAACTCCGGCGACAAGGCCCTTATCAATGAAATGATGATGACCCTTGTGCGAACCCTGTCCGCTGTCCTTCTTGGTCAGCTTGATACGGTTGCCCTCAACCTTATCAACTGTACCGACGTGAACCCCATCGGCGCCGATGACTTCCATCTTCTCTCTGATTTCCATAGCCGCTCTCCTTTGCAGGACAAAGATTTCATCGGCAGAGGGGTTCCCTGTTCCGGCCATGACTCTTCTTTGTTCTTAAAGAACGAATCCAAGCCGGTAAATTCACTTCCGCTCAATCCCTAACGGTCAGTGAAAGAGCCAATCCGGTAATCGCGAGGGCGGCAAGTATCTCCAGCCACCTTAGGGCGAACCTACACTGCGTCCTTGGCAGCCTTCAGGGGTGACGCTGCGGCTGCCATCATTGAAGTAGTCGAACCCGCTGGCAAAGTGTTTGTACTCCCTAAGTGCGCACGAAAATTCGTACCTGGAAATAACTGTCTCTTTAGTTCGCTGCTTCTTCCCGGTGTCCGATTGGCCGGCGCCGATTTGGCACTCATACTGAACGACGAGATGAATTTCGCCAGCATAAGGTGACGCGGTCCGATTAGACTGGCCTGAGGCAAGTATCTCTCCAGCCAAACAGTTGTTCGCTCCGAATAATAGTCGTGACTGTCTTAACCGGTCCTTCGGACTGCTCGTGACCAGATCATCTACAGGCTGGCAAACGGTGACGCTCTTTTCGTCTCTGCAACTAAAATAAGCTTGTGCAGATGACTGCGTTACGGAGAAAAGAATAGTAGCGGCTAAAGAGACCCTCATTAGAGGTTGACACACTCATATTTCTCCGTGGTGAAATTATGGATGTTCAAAATCATCACCGTATTTGTGCGATCATTGAAAATCAGCAATTTTCCTTCTGAGCAATGGTTTCCGACACCTCGATAGACCACGACACTCCTATCGATGATGGCCGACTTATCGAGGTACAAATTCATGTCAGTCAGTAGATATTTTTGGCCATCTGTGAAACCGCACGATGCAAATTGTCCTTTTCCGAATTCTTTTCCCCAGCTAGCCACAAATTTTTGATCGTTCCCGATGTATTGGATAAGACGATAAACCTCCGAATTCGGCGGGTCCCGGCGGGAGCACTGAAGCCTTCTCGTTTCGTCTGCACCCACTGGCTCGGCTAGGAAAGCAAATAGGACATGAGAAAGAACCAAAAGGGACAATAATCTCATTTGGACATCACTCAATAGATCGGCACAATCCCACGACTTTGCCGAGGACGGCCTGAGGTAAAAAATCCGCTGCAGCGAGGTTTTTCTGAGCAAAGGTTACATTGCGTAACGTAGCCATTCTTCCAATCAGATATTGATTGAACCGCAAACGGCCATATTGAGCGCCTGAGCACGCAGCGTGGCAGATTGTAAACCGATACTTTGACGCCTGCGGCATTTAGGCGGTCCACGCCTTCCGCTAAGCTATCTCGATAATCCATTGGATCGACCCAGAGTAAGGCTTCATTTGCGATAGCAAAGCCTGTGTTTTCTAATCCCATCAAAGCTACATGATCAACAAACGGAAGATTGCGAGCAATCCAGCGGCATGTCTGCGTGATCATCGGAACCGTCAAAGCGTGAAGTACTACCCGGATTTCAACCCGTTGACGTCGGTCTTTAAGTTTCAGAATGCCTAGGATCGTTTCATCGAATGCGCCCTTGGCTTGCACGACGTGATCATGGATATGATCGACCGACGCATAGAGTGGGATCGCCGCTATTAAACTGGGATGAGCGATGTCCTTCCACGCGTCCACGATGTGCGAGTTCGCGAATGCCCGGCCGTTCGTCAGCACTTGGATCGCAGTCGTAGGGAGCCCATCGCGGAATTCCTTCAGGAGAGCAATGAAGTCCTCCCAATCCGACAACGTCTCTCCTCCAGTGAACGTCAGGGCTCGGGTTGCCGGGTCAATGAGGGGAAGGCTTTCCTTTATCTCGCTGAGGATCCATCGGTCATCGACGTCTTTCGGTGGCTGCGAGCACATCAGGCAATAATTGTTGCACCGTTCCGTGACCAAAAACGAGTTGTGCGCGGAATTCCGGCGATACAGCGCCCGGAATTTCCGCGACGCATGATCGAATCCGATGACGTCACCATCCGCGAGATAATCATATTTCGGCGGTACCGCGATTAACCGTCCCGTGAACGTGCCGGGAACGTGGATCGCGCCGACGGAGACGAGAAAGATGGACGGCCACTCGGCTTCTATCGCGCGCCGGATTTCGTCTGGCGTTCTGGCGAGTGCGAAATCCGCCACATGACGTTCGGCGGCACTGTCGACCGCCCGGAGCCTAAGGACCGATCGCACTTCGTCAAAGGAAAATCCAACGCTCTGGGAAGCGGTGCCATAAAGAGGAAGGGTCATGCGACGGCCCAGCGTCGCAATATGGCGGCATCTTCCGGAGAATTCTCCAGAATATCCAACAGCAGGCTTATGATGCCTTTTTGCCGGGCGCAAAACGCCGACAGAGGCTTGATTCCCAGCGCATCTCCCTGTGTGGCATGATGATAGACAGGGTCCGCCCCGCAGTGGCTTTCAAATACGCACGTCGAACATTCGGGCGCACACTGGGTCAGCGACGATGAAATCGCGCCAATTAGCTTGTCCGACAGGATGAGCGAGTTGTAACTGTCGTATTCGACGTGACCAAGCCGGAAAGCATCGTCACCGGTCTCGGCAAGCATCCTGCCTTCATCCGAAGCGAAAACACTGCCGTCATAATTGTAGACTAACGCGCCAAGGCCAGCGCCGGCTGGGCTCCGCAAATCTACGTAACCAATCGGGCGATCCGAAAGCATCCGTGTGAGAAGCAACGCCGCATAAAACTCCCGGAACGAGGTACCCTGTCGGTTGATCTTCAGAACCCGGCGCAATCCTCGCTCGTAGAACGCAAGCCACTTCTGTCCGTCGTACTTGGCGAACTGCTTCGTTTTGATCGCAAATCCGAACGGAGAAAGCGGCCGCAGGAAGATGCCATCAAGCCCCAGTTGGAGATATTCGTCGATGATCTCATCGACGCGGTCGAGGCTCGCCTCCGTGGTAGTCATCAGCGCCCCGACCCTGTCGGGACCTAGAATCTCCTTGGCGCGTCGGATTCCAGCAACAGCTAGTTCGTGACTGTTTGCACCGGGTCGGGGACGGTTCTTGTTGTGCAGATCGGCTGGACCGTCGAGGGAGGTTGACAGCAGGACGTTGTTCTCTTTGCAAAAATCTAGAACGGCGTCGTCCAACAAGGCCAAATTTGAGGCGATGACGAAGTCGAGCTTCTTGCCGGACCGTTGCTTCGCAGCGGCGACAATCGTTTTGATCAGCGAATAATTGAGAAGCGGCTCACCACCCTGAAACTCGATCTTGATCCGTGCTGCGGGGCTGGCGAAAGCAATGTCCAAGGCTCGCATCGCCGTTTCTTCGCTCATATCGAAGCGCGAGCGATCGGTGCTTTGGCGCGAAACCTGGCAGTACGGGCAAGAATGCTCGCAACGTAGCGTTACGACAAAAATATGCAGCGGGGTCACCTGCTGCAGGAACGACATCCGGCTTCTAAGCCGAGCCGCCAAGAGCTGGCGTTGCGCCTTCTGGTTTGTTCCCGTGATCAGATGAGCCGCGTAGGCCTTTTCATAGAGGCCGTCGCCTGGTCGAACCTGAAGGTCGATCAGCCTGTCCAGTTCTTCGCCAGTCAGGCGGGTGAAGTCGCCGACCAGGTTGGCGACTAGATACTGGTTGGTGCCGGTGCGCTCAAAATTGAGTGGTAGCAACGAAAGATCTTCTGTTGCCGCACTGAAAGCCTCAGGAGATAAAAACCGTGCCATGTTCGTCCGGCTTGACCTTATCCGGCATCATTTTGATTAGCAGCCAGCGCTCCGAAGGCAAGAGCAAGAATGACGTTCCGAACGCCTTCAGTTTTTTCAGCGACGCGGCACCGCAAGTTTTCGTCGGTGACAAGATTTAGAAAACGCTCCTTCAGCTCGTCCGAACTGAGCACGGCTCTCTTTTGCGTGGTACAAGAAACCAACCGACAAACATAGCGGTCACCCTCGTGCTCTATCTGGCAGGTCGCCGTTCCGATCAGACGATAGGCTGCCGCATCCAAAGCATTGAGGTTTTGAATGCTTGAATCGAAATCAACAGCTACCTCGACCGGCGACCCCTCTGGAAGCTTAGCGGCTGGAGGCATGGGACGCATGTGACGCATGCGAGGCGTGGGAACTATGCCCTGCAACGATGGTACCATCGGCCTGCTTCGTCATTACGAATCCTAGAAGATCTTCCCCCACCTGATAGTGAGCATTTGCCGGAGGCTTGATCGCGGGATCCTCGGCTCTGGCCCCGGTGACGTCGGTGGTCACCAGAGCTTTCGCCTCGGTCCCATGAACCGAAAATCCAGTAAGCGATGCGAGTGCAGCACCAAGTGAAAGTACAATTTTTGATTTCTCAGCCATAGAGCCCCCTCAATTTGCTCATGAATATGCATTCCTACAACTTCTGAGGGCAAAGAGTCCATAGCTCTAATGGTCGAGAGCGTGTTTGCTGCGGACCACTTCGATGCCACCAGCCGGCGAATCAAATCATTTCAACGATCTTCCGCTGGGCGTCTTGATCGGTATCGATGTATCGCTGGGTGACGCGCAGGCTCGTATGCCCAGCCAGCATCTGCACGTCCCTAAGCGATCCACCCACGAGCGAAATCTTTCTCGCTGCATTGGTGATGAACGTACGTCGTCCGCTGTGACTTGAGCAGCCGTCAAAGCCGATCTGCTCGTACCATCGTGCAAACATATTCACGATTGCCTGAGGAGAGGTCTGTTTCGAACGTTCGGTGCGGATGATGCGGGAATTTGAAACCGGATGCTGTATGTCGTGCCACTCGATGAGGGCTGCCCGAAGTTGAGAATGAATCGGGACGACTCGCCCAGACCGTCCCTTGCTCACCTCGTCTTGTAGCGCGATGGTGTGACCGATCTTGCCCTCGGCATCGGTGACCATGCTCCATGTCAAGAGAGCGATCTCACGAGCCCGAAGTCCTGCTCGTATCGAGAGCAGGAAGATCAGCCGGTTGCGGATCGGGTGGCGGGTCTTTGCGAGGTGGCCCAGAACTGCTTCGACTTGTGCTTTCGTTAGGGATTTGGCTTGCTTTCCGAGAGACACGATCTTGCTCCTGATCTATCTATCAGGATGCGGAAATATACCTAGTCGCGGGTGATCGAACAGGGCATATGGGATTTGATCTCATCGGTTTCGTGAAAAACCATTATCAGTCGAACACCGGAACCGGCTGTGATGCCAATGAGCGATCAAGCTGTGCTCCCTCCTTCACCCTCCGGCGCGGACCGCATACTAGGAAAAATTTGTCTCGCATGTTTTGTAAGAAATTGCGCATGCGTAGGCACGAGACTAACATCATCCTCGCCGCGGCAAAATCGCCGGGCAATGTGCTCGCCCAACGCCCTGTAGGCCTCCAGTTGCTCTTCAGAAAAAAGTTGCTCCATCGTCGACTCTTGGGGAAAATCCGGATTTCTTCTTTTGTAATCGAAGATGTAGTCATTCTCGTCGCCGCTCATCGATGACTTGATATAGACGAACACTCCTTCCTCCCTAGGCCCGCCCTGCACCGAGGGAGGGTAATCGATGAGGCCGATGGCCACGTGCGGGCCTGCCTGCGACGACCTTTTACCCTCGGCAAGGCTCTTCGACACCAAGCGTGACTGCTCGCTGATCGGCTGCCAGTTGAGCACTATGCGCGTACCGAGATCGATGCGGGCGAAACGCTCAAGCTGGACAAGGGACAAAAAATCGTAGTTTGGATCCGCCTCCGCTTCGACCGCCACGATCACTGAGCAGCGCCGGCGCAACAATTCGTACACTCCAAGGTTCTCTATGTGACCGCCATCGGTGAGGAACACAAAACCGGCATCCTTCCCCCCGTTTTTGTTCAGCTCCGCAACGTCCGCTCCCGACTTGAAGAATGCCTCACTCAGAAGACGCATGGGGCCGGGGCGGCCGCGCCACCATTGCGAAAGCTCGCTTGTTGTTGCGTACTTTACGATGTCATAAGGGTGCCGCATCCAACGCCCGAGCCTTACGTTGAGCAGTGCGATCGTCGCGGAAAGAGGGCGCATTGAGGCCATGCCCATGTTCGGAGCAGCTGCCGCGCCCGATATGGCCATCGCGGTGCCGGCGTTCAGCCCATCCATGGCGGCCTCGGCCAGTCTGGTATCGACATATCCGGTCAGTTCGCTGCCGACAAACCGTTTGCTGAACAGAAAGAAATCGGCGTTTCTGCCTCTGCGATTGGCAAAGCTCGATCCGGGAACATTCAAGGCGACATTGATCAGATGATAAGGCGAGGCCTCTGACACGAACTGAGAGAGTGGAAATCTATCTGCTTCCTCCAGCAGGCCATCTCCGCCGCGTCTTCGAAAAAGAAAGGCGCTCCCCAATCTATCTCGGTAGAGTTGATGGAGGGAGTTAGAATTGACGTTGAAAAGCGGCCATAGGCACAGTTGAAGGACGGCTAGCATCGCATAGGCAGCACTCGCGCCGTAGACAGGGACAAATGTGCTTACCCGCTGAAAAAGCCAAATGAGGACCGGAGGCGATTGGTCCCACGAAATACTGCCCCAAGCCTCATTGCAAACAGCAGGACCCTGCGTTTCGCACGAACTGATACCGATTGCCCAGTAGGCAAGCTGAAGGGTGACAAGCCATAAAACAAGCGGAACGGCTGCCGCGATAACGATTATAACAATTCTGCTCGTCCATTTTGATATCGCGTCTGAAAGCGATGTTGTTGCCGCTTTGACAGCTTTCTCCGATATACGCTTTAGGAATGGCATCACGGCAATTACCACCGGCGTTATGAGTCCCACGAGCCGAGGAACATCAGAGAACCAAGTGGTAGGTCCGGCAGTAGGACCCGCGGCGTTTGACAACATGCCCGAGTGCTCCGGCTTGAACATAAGCCGCAGAAGAGCAAAATGAATTTCGAGCAGAACGGGGACTATACAGAGCAGAAGAACGATCGTTGCTCCCTTCGCAATATTTTGACGGACAGATTTGCGAAGTATGGGCACGATTGATACCGCAACCGCATAGACTATCAGGAAAACGGCAAATGCTCCGCTCGCGCAAATCGTCAGCGGCCATCCACTTTCAAGTACGCCCTTGGGCAGCCACGACAGCCATGAAGGAGGGCTGACGAGCGCGTGTGTATCCGGTTTGCAGAGTGCGAGAAATGCGGCAGCCAAAAGCAGGAATGGAAACACAATGAGCACATTCATTGCGATTCCGCGAAGGTAAATCACCAGAGCGGATAAAGCGGAGGCGATTCCATTTTGCAGCAGATATCTCGAGCGATCTCTCAAATGCCGTGTCTCGTCGGTCTCTCCGATCTCCTCTCCGGTCTTGCCAAACGGAAATCTCCAAGCTGCCCGGTCGTTAGCTTCTGGCTCCTTGGCGGACGCCGGTGCTTTCTCCCGCTCTTCGATCTCGGCTGCAGACATCGAGACTGTCATTGAAGTCCCAATGTAGCCGCCGCCCGACACAGTCGAAAGATAGTTGAACTTCTTCAGGACGCCTTCGGCATTGAGAGCTTGCAAGACACCTAGGCAGAACGAAGCAGAACGGATTCCTCCGCCGGAAAGAGCCAACCCGATCATGCCGTCCTGAGCGCTAGGCGACCTAGTCGCGCGCGGTGCCTGTCTGATATCGGCGTATTCGGCCCCATAAACTTCCGCGAAGTTGGTGACAAGGTGCGTCACAGTTTCGGGAAGAAACTTTGTCGACGCGGTAAGTCGTTCTTCACACATTTTTGAGACTCCGTTCAACCTTCGCCGAATAGTCCCTCTGAGATTACCAAAGCCAAACGCTAGACGCGGTTAATTCGATCAGTCCTTCGCTAGCTCGTTTCATGCTGTTGTTTTGAGGAGCTTCCCCAAGCGGCCATGCATCCCTCGGCTCTCATTCTTGCCGGTTGGCAGGCGCAACGATGTTCGCGCGTGAATTCCTCGTTGCTCAGGCTGACATCAGTAAGTGTCGGGTGATGCATCCCTGCGAGGCCTTGCCATCGGCGCAACGGACTTCGCAGCCGTCGTCTCCGTATCTCCTATTGTGCAAAATATTTGCCAACAAGAGATTAGGTGCAACTGCTGTGACAACCAACGTGTCGTCTCTGCCTAAGTGCAAGGCTATAAGGCCATGATGATCCTCAAAGGACGTCGACTTTGTAGAGATTGAGATGCCGAGATCAACGGACTTATAATCTTCTGGCAATTCGAAGTGATCGGTTATTGGTTTATCCGAGGGCATAAAATCTATGATTCGTGAAAAGCCATCTCGAGGATTGAGGCGACCGGTCGGCCCAAAAGTTAACCGCAGGCTGACCACAGTCGGCTTCTCAATAGCCAACTGGGTTGCCGAAAAAAGCAAAGTAAACATTATTTGTTTCGCGTGTCGCTACGACCGTCATATTGCCGTTCAAACTTAAGGCATGAAATTTTCCTGTAAAGGCGGCGCGGCCCATTATGAAAATTCACTGAATGCTTTTTTATAATAAGCTCCAACAGCCTAGTAGAAGCGATCGAATAAATTATGCAATAAAGTAAACGGCTTATGTGAACTGGTGATAAAATGGACCAAGTATCATCAGTTCTTGAGTAACGAAGGTTTATTTCAATAAAACGAAAATCACCGCTCGCCTTTACGTACACGAGCGCGAAACCATCGAAGGACTGCTCCTTTTTCGCGTCGGCCTTTTCCAGTTTGTCCTCGTCATCACCACTTGCCGGCAATCAAACCATCGATGTTGACCTCGAAGATCCTGCGATGGAATTGCCGCTCAGCTTTCGTCACCATCATCGTATTGAAGCTCTCTCAGCATCTTTTCCTGTTCGGCGCGCCGCAGTTCATCTGCGATACGGGTATCAAGGCTACGAATATGTTCGCGAGCAAACGCCTGCACCTCGGGTCGCGGGTCTGTGAGCCAGGGTTCAATGAGGACCTTCTTGCCACGCATGGCTTCAGCGAAACCAAATTCTCCGGTCACGATCCCGGTGCTGTCGAAACTCGATTTGACAATCGACATTCTGGCTTGATCCTCGGGATATTTCGCAATGATGCGTTTGAAAACCTCATGGGTCGCCGGCTCGCCATGATAGTTCTCCATCACAGCCAGGACGAAGTCAGCGTCAGTCTCAGTTCCGGTGGTGACAAGGCTACAAATCTCGTCAGACAATTCGGGCTGGAAGTGAGAGAACGCGGCACTCAGAAGGCGCCCGCCGTTGAAACGGAATAGTATGCGGTCTTCTCCATACCAGCGGCGCACCGTTGTGACGGCCAGCTTGGGATCTTTCGATAACTCCTGCTCCAGCCCATGAAACCGATATGGAAGAGCCTCGTACCGGTTCTTTGCCCGTCGTTCCGTTCGCCGACCGAGTCGCTGGCCGAAGTAGTCGAAGACAAGCGGCATATAACGGCGGGCAATTTGCGACAGCATCCGTTCGACCTGATACTCGATCCTAGGCACCTCGACGAGGTTGTCCAGCAGCAGCTTGGCCTCGTCCCGCGTCAACGCCTCAAAGAATGACAGCGCATGATCTGCGAACCAAGCGCCCTGGGTCCAACGTGCGTCTTTCCGCGCCGTCAGGTACGAGATGGCCGGCGTAAAGAACTGGTCGTTCGCGGGAACGCTGTCTCCTGGACCGGCTTCGATTGCAAACAGAACGCATTGAATAACGGCAATATCGTCGGCGCTCGCTATCGCGCGGTCTAAGACCGCTTTGATCATGTCCGGTCGCGGCGGCTTCAATTCCCGCCAATGTAGCGCAATCGACGCTAGATTCGTGCCCTCCGCCAGATATCCGTTGACACACTCCTGCCAAATGCCTGCGGATCCTTGAAAAAAACCGCTCAGAATTGCGGGCAAGAAAGAGAGAAGGTCATCGCTTGCGTGAACCAACCTCCGTTTCACAGTCTCGGGCTTGGCTCGCGCAAGGTTCGTCAGAAACTTTCTGAAGATCGGAAACGTGGCTCCGTCGCCTGACTTGGTTGACGCGCAACGCTCGATGAAAAGGAACCATTCGGCTTCATTGTCTGGTGAGATATCCCGGACGAACCGCTCTGACTGCCCGGTGCGAAATGCCTTGACCTTCTGGTAGTCGCGATCTTCGTCGTCCCAATGCTCCGGCAGCACAGTTTCAAATCCGACGAGCATCTTGTAGCGCACATAGGTCTGATCGGCGTTGATGCGGTCTCGGAACTGTCGGATCGCCACGATCAAGGCTTTGGCGACGTCGCGGCATCCAAATCTGTCTTGCTTATTCTCCGCGATTTCGCGCGCCCGATGATAGTCGAACAGATAGTTGTACTCCATCGACTCTCGCAATTCATAGGACAGAGCCGCCACACCGTCTTTGAAGAACTCCACGATCCGACGTGCATCCGCCATCGTCAGCGCGAGCAGATCGTTGGAGCATTGTACCCGGGACGATGGTCTGGTTGCCTCTCGAAGGGCCGATATCACTTCACGACGCTGGGTCTCGGATGTGGAGCGCTTGAACAGATTGAAAAGGCCCGTGATGGCCTTATCGCGGATCGTCTTCACGTCGGGCAACGCCGGCAATGACGCGCTGCTCAGGGTGACAGCATTTGCTTTCCAGGTTGTGCCGTTTATGTCGGATTTCAGTGCGGCCTCGTACACGGCGATGATGATGGGGCGAACCACGTCCTGGGCTTCGCCGTCGAGGGTCTCGGCGGCATCCACCAGAATTGACTGGACAGCCGCTCCCGCTTGCTCCCACACCTCAATGTCATACTCCGCTAGCCGCATGACGGCATCCAGGATGGCCTTGCGAATCTGCTCGTCGGGCTCGTCACGAAAGAGTCGGCACAACGCATGAAAAGTGCGCTCGATATCGACGTAACGAAGCAGATCGAATATGTCGACGACGGCTTTCGTGACATCCGCCGCCGTCTTGCCTTCCAGTTCACCGAAGGTGGTTTGGATCGATTGCGGGGCCGTGGTCCGTGCCTTTGACACGACTGACAGCAACGGATCGATCAGGTCGTGATAAACCGCGGGCACGTCATCGTAATTTGGTAGCACGTGATCCTTCAACGACGTCAGGAGTTCGAAACGTTCGTTGTTGTCTGAGGCTGCTTGAATCGCAGCGAGAATGTCCTGATCGAAGAGCTCCTTGCCTTGTTGAAGGCGCTCGTAATCATGCTGAACGCGCTGGAATTCGTAACCTGCCGGAAGCAGATATTTATCCATGATGCGATTGAAGCGATTGTTGATCGTCTCCATTGCTTTAGTGCCGAAGCCGGCCCGTGGCCTGTGCTTATAAGCAATATCGTGAGAGGTTTCGGACCATGCATGATTCAAGATTGTTTGAACCTGAATCTCGCATCTCATTCCCCGGAATTTTGCGTATTCGGGCAGCTTGGCGCGATCGTCTTTCAAGCGGGTGGTGTAATGAATGGCACGGTAACGCCGCTTCTCATTCTCATTGGTCGGATGGTGAACTCGGGTAGCGCCGCGCTCGATCTCGAAGTTCTCGAAGATCACGCGCGCATTCAGAAACCGATTGACGTCTGTATTTGTGTAGAAAATCAGCCGAACGCCGGCGAGGTCGCGGCGGTCGTTTTCGATAGTGTCAGAATCCAGTTTGCCGCTCTCCGCGAGGCGATCCTTCAGGCTCTTCGGAGACTTTGCGCGGTGCTGGATGGACTGCGGCCGCGGTCCATCGCTCGCGTCGATCGCCTTTTCGAGTATCGATGCGAGGGTTTCGGCAAATTCGGCATAGAGCTCATAAAATTCACGTTCATAGTCTTCAAACGTCATGTAACCCCCGTCCCCCGCAGGCTCTGATGGGGAAGAATGGTTGGTGTCCGCAATGGCGGACGAAATGGTTTTCGTTGAAGAGCCTGTTTAGGCCGTCATGCTGCCGTATATTATCGGGTTGTGGACTGGCGTCGACCAATTTCGGCCGACAGGCTGAGAGTGCCACGGTCACTACCTGAATCCCGCGTTTTGACCCCGATCTTATCGAGATGGCGATACGAGGCTTGGATATCACATGGCTTCGGTCCATTGGGAACCATTGGACAATCTTGACGATCGGCGCCTTCTACCTCAAGTCGACTGTGACGTTAGAAGCGGAAGTGCACCTCCTCGTGAAACGTTATCCCGGAGGTCTCGATCTTACCCGAAGCAACGAGATACTCGATTATTGACCGATCCCGATCGACGCCAAGGACGATGTGTGCGATCTGCAATTAATCGGTTTGCAAGTCGCGCCAGGCGGGATGCGACAGGAGGTCGAGGCGGTTCTGGTTGGCGGGAAGTTCGGCACTGGGCCTTCCACATCCGCGATGCCATCGGGGAGGTAGATTGCTCGGATACACGCTGCTGTTGGTGTCCGAGATCTTTGAGGGGAAAATATCAGAATTATGGGTACCTCTATCGAACTTAAGGTGAGTAGCGTCACGCTCGATTATGCCAAGAATAACATGGGGAACGACTACGGTTATCTCTTTCAGGAGGCGGACTTGGCGCGCCGGCTATGCGACGGGATAAACTACGACTACTACGGCGATCATCCCGATGAAGAAGAGAGTCTGGCAGCGAGCGAACTCGCCTTCGTCCGTCCATTGTCACGGATCACCCCAAGATTGGAACTCCTCGGCCACACACTGGAGAGCGCCCGGTCAGAATACGAGGCTGTTGTCGCTGACGCTTGCGAAATCACAGAGGTGGTGTCCAAAGGACAGCGAGGTGAGTACCTGACGTTCGACGAGTTTTGCGCGCTTGCGAATCTCTTTCCGTTAGCGTGTCTTGCGGACACGTATGTCGAATACGACACTGTTGACCGGGATCTCGTTTCTCCTGGTCGCTTTGCGGAGCACGCAGAGCGATTTTCTCGCATTCCTTGGACTGAAAGAGGCGATTCCTATTGGTCAGAAGCGAGCTACCTGTCGTCGAAGGTGTGCATCCTCAGCGCGGAGTCGATGCTGCTAATCTTTGCTCTGGACCCGCGGAACGCCGACGCTGAAGTGATGTGGCAGTTTGGCAATATAGTGGACGCAGGCTGGGTCGATCGCGAAGCAATTTCTGCTGGGGCGCGACGAGACCAATCGATTTTGGTCGCGACGGAAGGCGCTTCAGATGCTCGCATCTTGCGTCGCGCAATCGACTTTATCCGCCCCGATGTGGCGGACTTCTTTCGCTTTATTGATGGTGAAGAGCGGCATCTTTTTTGGGGGACAGGCAACCTTGTACGGTTCGCCGAAGGGCTGCTGCGGATCGACATCCAGAATCAAGTGCTTTTCCTTCTCGACAACGATGCGGAAGGGATCGAAGCATATCGCAAGCTCAATGAATTGAAGATGCCGGTCAACCTGCGCGTGATGGTGTTGCCGGACGTCGAGGAGCTTCGAAGCTTTGCAGCACTTGGTCCAGAGGGGCACACCAATTGCGACATCAACGGGCGAGCCGCCGCGATTGAGTGCTACCTCGATCTCAATCTGCCAGGCTTTCCACCGGCGCAGGTGGTTTGGAGCAACTACAAGCGTGAAATGGGGTTGTGGCATGGCGCCCTGGAGCACAAGGAATCGTATGATCGCCATTTCATGAAGCAGGATCTCCAGACTTTAGCGTCAGGGCACTACGACCTTTCCAAACTTAATCAGGTCTTGAAAGCATTGGTCGCCGAGGCCTCACTCTTCAAGCGGCCAATTCGCTCGGGGAACCTTCAATAGTCGGGAACGTCGAGGCTACTCAACGTGAGGCGGCGTGTTGACTATTCGGCATTGATGGTCCTCAGCGGTTCTCCTTCAGGTTCTCCACCGTGTTTTGTCGACACTGCGATTTTCAAACAGGCCAGTTACAAGCACGGGCGCGATGTTAAAACGGGCTGGGTTTGATCCAAACACGGAGAAACCCAATGCCAGTCCTGAAGTCCCTGTCCTTCACTGCCATGCCCAAGTCCGCGAATGATCCGGTCCATATCCGGAGGGCAAAATTCATCGAAAAGCTGGAGGAGCAGAAGCTTCTGCTCCAAGATCCTGGCTACGTCCGGACCATACAAAGGATGGCTGAGGTGGATGGCCAGAAGCAGCCCGTCGTTCACCGGCAGAGGATTCGGCCTTGGTGGAAGATGGATTCTACCGGCCAGATCATCATGTCGGTCAAGTTCGGAGCCAAGCCGATTGAGTT
Organism: Nitrobacter sp. MLSD-S21; assembly: GCF_058809865.1. Lineage (NCBI taxonomy): Bacteria > Pseudomonadati > Pseudomonadota > Alphaproteobacteria > Hyphomicrobiales > Nitrobacteraceae > Nitrobacter > Nitrobacter sp. MLSD-S21. Next base: position 482,173 of record NZ_JBXASZ010000002.1, read on the forward strand.
CGAGAAGGGCAAGGCCGGGATCGCCGTCCCGTCGAAGGACAAGCTGCCGACGGTGATCAACACCCTGATCGAAGCCGTCCGCGCGGGTGAGATGGACGACCTCTTCGCGAACGCGAGCAAATCACGACCAGCCATCGGGAAAAAATAAGCCCATTCGAAAAACCGGGAGGGCCGACCCTCCCATTTTCTGGGCTTCTGGAACGTCCAGATCCTGAGCTAGGGGTTTCCCTTATCCCTCAGCCATCGGACGTTCCGGGGAGTCCTGGAGACGAGGGAAGCCTTGGGCTTTCACGATCCTGCCTTTAGATGGTAAGCTTAGGAATCATGCGGATCGGGGAATCACGTGCATCGCGGATTCCCGCCGACACAGGAATCTAGCGCTTGCTGCCCTGCTTGGGATGGAAGCTGAAGTAGTCGGCTGGCTCAACGCCGAGGACGTCGCTGAGTTGACCACGATTTCCAGCCTGATACATCGTGTCAATCCTGAACGAACCCTGAGCTTCGATACTTTTTCCGAAAGTCGGCTTTCGTACTTGGATTTCTGCGGAGAGGCACAACTGCGGGAATCTGCTATGGACGGCCATCGACGACCAAGGACATACATTGCGCCGTGATGGTTCGGAATGCAGTGCGTCTGATGACCGATTCCAGACTCAAAGTGCACGCCTCAGCATATGACGGGCGATATTTATCTCGTTCGGTTCATGACACACGAAGCCATCCTGAAATCCCGGAGATGGAATTCCCTATTCCTCAGTACTCGGACGTTCTGGGATGTTCTGAGGATGAGGTAAGCCCGGTTTCTTCATCCGGTCCCGGCCCCTCCTCGGCAAACTGAGTTGCGCATTCGGCTGAAGGACCTGGCAGCCAACCGGATCCGCTACGGTTATCGGCGTCTCTATGTCCTGCGGCTGCGCGAGGGCTATCGCTTGAACCACAAGGCGTATTTACCGACAGCATCGCGAAGAATGCAACAGTTGAATTGAAGGTAGATTGCAGCTCAGGAGTGTGCTTCACTCAAGCTGATATAAAACCCAGTTTGGGAGGAACACGAAATGTCTGAGCATCAGTGCGGGCCAGCGTATGCAAAAGGCTTTTTCCAGGGGGTGCGTGATGCGGTGATTGCGTCGTGTGTGAGCGGAAAATATTTGGTTTCTTGCATAGATCACGAAACCGACCTCCTTGGAATCGATTTTGAAACATCAGCCGGCATTACTGTTGCAAGAGATGGGGTACTTGTGACCGAGTTTGTAGATCGAAAGTCACTCGGCGCACGAACCGATCTCAGAGCATATAAATGGCTTGGATCAACGCCAATCTGTTACCTTGCAGAGGGGGCATTGCCCGAAGCACAATTTGATGGGCCCAAGGTGGACCAACTTCTTTTTCAATCTCTCGAAAAATTGCGAAGCAATTTGACGGAAGATGGGAAGAAGTACGCTCTTGTCAGTAGAGCTATCTTTACCGCCGGACTTAATTTCTCAGGTGACACTGACGTTGTAGAAGGAACGATAAAAGACGGAAAAGTGTATCACAGGATCAAAGCTGGGGAAGCGTTTCCCGCAGGTTGCGAATGTTGCACCTTCGATGACGATACAGGTGATTGCTTAGGTACATGGTGCGATGAGTAATGCCTAGGAGGTTCGTAAACTTAATTTGCTAGTTCAGTAACACCTAATAGGGTGATGATTGGCGTTGGGTGGGACATAGTCTCATGATGTCCAGCAACGCCAATCAATACGTCGGCCTTTTTCGTCGGCAACCGAACACCTTGATGTGTGCCGGAAATCGGCCACGTAGGAATCGGAGGAGGCGTGATGAGATCCTTAACGCTTGCCTTGATTGCAGCGATTGTTGCTTGCTCAAGCGCTTTCGCCAATTCCTGTCAACAATTTTCTGCAAGCACAACAATGGCAAACGGCGTGCCTGCCGCGCAGTGGCGAACCGACTATCCGATTAAGTATCCAGACGCGCGTGTTAAGCAGACCTGGGAGTTTTTTGATTTTCACACCCAGCCCATAGATTACATGAACGCTGTTTTAAAAGACGCGAGGACGTCATTCCGCATTTCAAATCGAAAACTGGTCGGCACCGGACAAGAACCATGGTGGATTTCCGAATGGCTTGACTACGGAAGTTCAGGGCGTGAGCCGCTGATGGGTCTTACAAAAGAGCGCGGACCCGATCCAGGTGATCTCTCGAAAACAAGCAGAGATGGTTATCAAGTTTGGGCCGTGGGCTTTTATAATCGAGCGGGCGCTGCTGTGCTCGGAGATGTCTTTGATGAACCGTGCAATCCATCTCTGCCCGTCGCTATAAAATTTCCAGTAGGTACGGCTTCTATCAAATTCTTGTTCACCGACGCGTCCCCCGACGAGGTTACTTATCTACAGGGTGCGCCAGAGTACGATGCTTATATTGACCCGCTAGGGTCCGGAGTTAGTGCGCATCCCGCGAAAGAGCGCTCCAGTCGCCCCGTACGACTTTTGCAAGTGGATATTTCCGTAAAGGTTAGGGGATCGAGCGAAACGGGATGGGTGTTTGGTACGTTCGTGTGGATAGGCCCCCCGAAGGGTGACCGGTTGTTCGACAATTTGGTTCCAGTGTCACTTCAGTGGGGCAATGATCCAGAGGTGTACGACTCTTCCGTGAAGCAAGGCTGGATAAATCAAGATCTCCGCCTTGTGACTTACGGTTGGGACAAGCGTCCCACTATGGGTTTTTTGGGTCGAGCCAACGGACCAGCGGACAATATTCGTTCCTCCTGTCTGTCTTGCCACGCTGCGGCTCGAACACCTCGTGCCTCCATTGGCATTCTCGATAACCGATTTGATATGAACGACGTGACCGATACGAAGAAAGTCAAAGCTCACGTCGACACTTGGTTCCAAAACATCAAAGGGGGCCAGCTATTTCAACCGTTCGAACCCGCGGCATCAGCGCTGGACTATTCTCTCCAACTTGAGGCGGCGATATTTCGCATGTGCAGAGCCTGTCAAACGGGAGACCTCCACGGTTCTACTCCCAATGTCTGTCGGACCAGTGGGCTCTACAATCGAGCCATTTGCAGTGCCCCTATTGAGGAAGGAACCAAGCGCGAGCTTGAAATGATGCCCCCACCTAGGCAATGAAGTGGTTGACTATAGCGCTAAGGATCACCATTCGAGCGGCATCGCAACATTCAGTCGCTCCTACGCGGCTAATGAAGTTAAGACAACTGGCCGTACGCCCGGAAAATCTAAGAAAAGGGTAAGTTGGCTCCAGGGCTGAGGACAATGGACGGTCCAGAACCCCGGGCTATAAAATGTGAAATAGGATACTTTTCGAGATACGTGCATCACCGGCTGAAAGCCCCCGTAGTAGATCTCCCACAATCTCCGTTGAGTTCAATAGAGCAGAGGTCAGCCTCCCCGCGAAATCCGATCTGAGTAGCCGATAAGTTCGCCTTGACCTGCACGGTCTTCCCATCAGGTGTCTTCGCGTCGTAACCGTTTGCTCCAGGTGGTACCGGCGTCAGTCCGGAAGCCTCAACCGCGATGAATTCCCCGTAGTCACGAAGAAGATTTCCCAGCCCAGCCCACTTGAACTGTGGGGCAAGGGACTTAAGCGTTCGCTGAGATGCAAATAGCGAGGCAAGTACGCCCTTCATCGCCTCGATACGCTGTTCTTTCGAGATCATGCCTTCTTGCCCATTTGGGATATGCGAGCTTTCGTAGGCTTTTGGCGGATCTTGAGACTTATAGGGGACATTGTTGGAAAGAGTAACGGATGGATTAGAGTTGTTTGTAGATCGATTTATCTGGTTTGTTGATTGATTGTAGTTATCCAGTCTAGTCGTAGTGTCGTAACTGGATACTACAGAACCCTCTCCGATCGAGACGAGGTATCCAGGACCGCCTGGCGTGCGATCCATTCATGGATTGTCTTCAGGGATTTTTTTGGTGACGCTAACGCTCTGATGCATCCGTATTTTTTTCTTCTATATAGCATGAGCGTAAGTTGGGATTAGCTCCTGGGAGAGCCGGATGCCGGATTCAATTGTGTTTGTGAACATTGGTTGGATGGTGAAGTATGCCGGCATATCAACTACGGATCCTACGATCGGAGGCCATGGCTATCTGAAGGGAAACAGCTTCGGTCATGAATCGTGGAATTTTGCGCCACTGCGTGGCAAAGTTTATGGATATGTCCCTGGATCAGCACGCTTCAATTTGAAGAACTTCGGAAAATTGGCGAGCGATCATTACGCAGACGGCATAACGGTAGTCTGGATCGCTCGAAATCCGCGAAACGGGGCGACCTATATTGTCGGTTGGTTTGACAATGCACGCGTATACAGCGAGCGCAATCATATTGAGCTAGAGCGGAAGAGTGGCGTCACCGTTCACTATCAAATTGAAGCCACGGCCTCAGATTCTAGGCTTCTAGAAGTCGAACAGCGCCAGTTTATCATCCCCACCGATAAGAAGGTGGGCAACCTTGGTCAGAGCCCTATTTGGTATGGGGGAACAGACGCCTTCAGAAATTCTGTTCGGCTATACCTCAATGAAGGTCGAGTAATCTCAAATCCCAAGCCAAAGGGAACGCGTGGATCCGCACGCCAAACCGACCCAGAGTTACGAAAGAAAATAGAGCTGGCGGCAGTTCGGCACGCAACCAGCTTCTACCAATCAAAGGCTGGCGGCAATCGAACCGTAGAGTCCGTCGAGAAAGACGGTGTTGGTTGGGACCTCAACGTCACTGCCCCAAACGGAGAAATTTTGAAGGTTGAGGTAAAGGGACTCACCGGAAGCGCTGTTGTAGTCGAATTGACGCCTAACGAATTTGAGCAGATGCAGTCGATTGAGCATCGACAGGATTATATCATTTACATCGTGACGGATGCTGGAACTGAGAAGGCTGTCAGTCACGTATTCTATCACGACAGGGAAAACAGTAGCCGAGATAATCTGATATGGGCCGCTGGTGACGGGCGGGTATTGAAGATTCAGCCGCGGACTGGTGCTCGCTTGTCGATTAGGTAACCAGATTGGGGATGTCCGAAGAGCCTGCCGGTATTTTAACGTTGGTGGGGCCAGTAGGGGCACACGACCCAATGCTTCTGCGCCATGCTCCCAAGATTAAGAGGCGGCCGAATGAGTTCTGTCTACGGGAGACTGTTTAAGTATAGAGGCCGTGAAAGACGCTCGCCGCTTGAGGATTTCCTGAGCGAAGCTATCGCGGACCTCTTCAATCGCATGTCCATAGAGCAGCTTAGCGAAATGGTAGGAGAACTCTTCGTACCTCCAGCGCTGCTGCCACACTGGCAAAGTCTCGTTGCGAGGTCGAAACGTATTCGGATGGAAACACAGTATCCAATAAAATCCGGTCGCATCGACTTAGTCGTAACTGTGGATGAGCACCCAACGATAGCGATTGAGAATAAGGTCGGCGCACCAATCTCAGAAAGATCTCACGACGATGATCAGTTAACTCGGTACGGATCGTGGATACAGTCAAAAAAGCGGGAGTGGTCACCCGCGATCGTATGTTTGCTAACGCACCTGACCCAGCCTAACACCGACTTTTATATAGAGAGGAACGGTGGAGCATCTCCGCACGTAGCGAAATGGAGCGGGGTGGCGAACGCTTTACGAGGTCTCAGTAAGAGATCTCACGTATCGTCTGAGATACGAACGCTTTGTGCAGAATTAAACATCTTTTTAGCGGAGAAGGGTATGGCCGGTGAATTTGCGGGACGAGACGAATTTGCTGCTGCAATCATATATCTGCGCGCTGGCGAGCGAATGGACCATACCTTCCTTACGATTTATTCTCATCTAAAGTCCTTAAAGGGTGTTTTTACCTCGGGCGAAGCGGCCAAGGAGATGAGCCTTGAGTTTGCGACAAAAGATAGCCTGATATGGGGATGGAAATATCTTATCCATCCCAGCCTGTTTGGATTGTTCTTCGCTTACGGAATCGCGCTCGATCCAGCGGGTACGTTTAAGAACGCCGAAACTCCTATTCACGACTCAGTGTTCATCTGCATAGGCGCGGAGGACAAAAGAAGCGTCGCTTCATTAAGAGCATCGCAGGACATTCTTCAGAAGCCCTGGACGTATGCTGAGCTGAGCAACTGGTCCGCGGTCATTTCATTCAAGCCGCTACATGAGTTTATAGTTGAACCAGAAAGATTTTCTCAGCGGATGATCGAATGGATCGATTCGGAGGCCGCTTATGTCAATACTTTCGCTGGAAGTCTAGCCTAGCGGTCTTTGTGGCCTTGTATCAGCGGCGGCTTTCATTTTCACGGCTCCATATCTGGCGGACCCTGGGATCTGCAGCGGACATTGATGGAAGCAGTATCCGTTCGATCAAAATGGTTTGTTGATCGATTTATCTGGTTTGTTGATTGTTTGTAGTTATCTGGTCTTGTCGTATTGTCGACTGGATACTACAGAAACCTCTTCGATCGAGACGAGGTATCCACGACCATCCGGCGCGCGGCCCATCAGCGTTTGCCAGATCTGATCCAGAGTTGCGATCTCAGCGAACGAGAGCGCTCGCTCGTCCGTGACTGTATCCGCACCGTATTCTTTTCGACCAAGGCCCTTACGCCAAATGCTCGCTTCAAGCTGGTCAACAGGATCGCGCCCGAAACCCGGATTGTATCGGAGAGTTTCGTTTCCGCCCTTGGTGATGTATGCGGCGATGTTCGCTAGGTTCTTTGTAGTTGAGTTTTTAGCGAAGAACGACTTCACCTCGACCTGATAGCCCGAACGAGACCAGAACGGCGATTGCTGAAGTCGATCCCGGATCTCGTCGTCCCCTAATGCTGAGTTACCGTGATCCATCACTCCATGGATATGGATGAGTAGACACTTATCAAGAATACCCTGGCCAGAATCGATCAATCGTTCAAGCACAGTCAGCTTTCTCGATTGATTGTCTTTTGAGGCCTTGATCCTCCGCATCAGGTCTAAGCTAACGACTTCGACTTCAACTGCACCGAGGAACCGCAGCCCATCGGATGCAAGCAGGCGGTGTAGCTCCTTCTCCATCTCGGTCACCGCATCGATAGCTCGTTTCTCATCGACCGGCACGACCGAGTGCAGGATCGTCACGAGCCGAAGGTCTGACTGGTTCTTGCCCTGATCAAAGGCTCTGCGGAAGTCATCGGTCAGGACCGCTGCGTGCGATTTGGATACCTTGTCATGAAGGATCGATCCGGAATCACAGCATCCGGCTTGAGTGAGCCGCGTCTTCTTGTGGGAGCCAAGGTCCGGTCGCATGATTGATCGGAGCGCCCGAAAACGCTCGACTGATGTTTCCTTTAGCCTTTGGAGATGTTCGCTGATCATCCCATATTTATGGCCATAAGACCCATCTTAGATTAGCTCATGGCGCTATCCTGAGTCGCAATTCCGAATACGTCTGTCCAATCTTGGAAGGCGATATCGATTTCGTCCCGCGAGGGTGGTTATTTGATCGGATGATCATGGATTTCCTCGGTTCCTTTCGAGGGTATACCGAGTTCTTCTTGAGTCGGTGGACTTCGGCACTCACGGAGCCAAACATAAAGGCGCGCTTTCACCGGGCAATATTACATCGACTATTCCGCCGTGCGGGCGCGATGGGCTAGGCGTGCGACCACGCCAATATTGGCCGGCGCTAGCTATCTTTCTAACCGTGAACGCTATCCCAGTTCGCCCGTTGCGCATTGGCCATGGCTCGATGGAAATTATCTCCGCGGCGAATCCTGCAGCTTTGTAACTGGATTCATGAAAACAAAGCCGGCCACCAATAAGCGATCTTGGGTCGCCGTCGCGAATGGTCCAACATTCCGAAAGATAGAGCCCTTCCTTTCGGTTAATTGCGTGCAGTCCACGATAGCCGAGTCCTTCGCTGTGACAAATAATATGTATGGCTTTCATAGTTTTCTCTCAGTTGCAGAATCGTTCACTTCAATGCCAACAGGGCAAGGAATGGGAATCGTCCCCAGATGAACTCAATTTCTCGGAATCCAACCGTCTGTAAGATGGTTCTTAGTTCCAAGTCGGTGAGCAGCGTCATCTGGCCGCGCAAGCTCCGCTCCTTTGCTAGGATCTCATCGGCTCTGAAGTCCTGCTTTAGTTTGAAGTCATAGTAGGGAAACGTGAGCGCGTCCTGCAGCCGCGATGTGCTAGCAAGCAGTTTTTCTGCGATGATAAGCGCGCCACCCTCGATTAGGCCGCTGTACAACCGTTGTAACAGTGATACCTTCGCAGAAGGCGGAATGAACTGGAGCGTAAAAGCGAGACACGCTAAAGATATATTCCCGAACTCGAATGACCGTGCGTCACAAGCCTTGAACTGAAGGTCCTTGGTCTCAAGTTTCCGCCAATGGCTTTTAAATTTCGGTTCGTTGTCGACGCCCACGTAATTGACGCCGCGTCGAGAATTCCCGACGTTTCTTCTGATAGCAGCAAGCAAGTCACCGGTTGAGCAGCCGACATCAACCACGGTTGTACTGCTTTGCACGAACCGGCGCGCATAGCCGGCGCACTGGGGAGTAAGTTCTCCGTAGCCGGGAATGGACAAGCCGATGTGTCTATCGAAACTTTTGGCATGCGCGGCAAATGAAAAGTCTCGCGGACTCATTTTACTTTCTCCGCGTATGGCCGCAGTACGTGATTGTAGATGCTCTCGGCGATGGCTTTGGTGAGTAAAGGGGGAACCATTCGACAAATGCGCTCGGTGGCCTGCGCTAGGGTTCCTGTTAGGATGAAGTCATCCGGAAGACCGAACAAACGCTTTAACTCTGGGAGCGTGAATTTACGGTCCTCTACGGGATGAACGGCCCCTGTCAGCCCATCAGGCTTCTGTCCTGTCACCACCAGCGTGGGCGCAGGTAAATCCCACGCACATCGCGTCAGTGTGAACTGCTTTGTGTAGCCGGGAATCACTTCGCACAATCTGGTTAATCTCTTAGGATTTCTTGGCAATAACTGAATGGACCGTCCTAGCGAGGTCGTTGATGCAGACGCTATCCAAGGCCAGATATCGGCTGGCGATTGAAGAAGATCGGCCAGTGCGGAACGAATGCTCAATGCGTTATGGGTCGGGGCCGGGAAGAGACGGAGCACCGCCTCGTCGCTATCGATACCAAGCGCTTTTCCGATGTCTGCTCGGACACCGATGATGAATAATCTGCGTCGCCGTTGAGCAACCCCAAAATCACTCGCGGTGAGCACAGACCAGTTCAAGAAATATCGGCGCGACGACCTATCCGGACCAATGTATCGAAGTGCATCCAACACTCGTACGAACACCTCTTGGCCTCTGGTAGCAAAGGCCGGTACGTTCTCCATAACGAGTGTCTTTGGTAGGACCGTCGTTGCCAGCTTTACAAACTCGAACGGCAGCGAAGCAATATTTCTTTGTTTTACGTCCGAATAGGATCGGAGCACGTGTGGGCTAGATATCCCGTTTCCGGCGACGCTGAATTCGCTGCACGGCGGTGAGCCGTCGAGAAGATCGAGTTCGCCCGCTTCCAAACCCGCCTCAATAAGAAAGATTTTTATGCTCTCAGAGCTTCGGACGAGATCCCGGATATCGCGTGCATCGATTGGGCAATGTGGGAAGTTTGAAGAGTAGGTTCGTCGCGCCTCTGGCACGAATTCGCTCGTGATAAGTACTTTGGCGCCAGCTAGCTGATATCCAAGTGAGGAGCCGCCGCCTCCAGCGAATGTAACAATTGCCGTGAATCGCCTCGTACGCGATGCTTTCTCGACGTCACTCAAAAGGTAGCGTGTAAATCCGCCGACCGTCGACGTCCGAACAGTCGCTTGGAGTAAGGGCGCTATTGTCTCGAGCTCGGATCGAAGCTTATCTTGCTCCCTGCCAACCTCTTTACCCCACCTGTGGCATAGAGCTGCAACGGTTGAATACTTCCTGTCAAAACGATTGATCTTCGGATTTGACAACAGTGACCGAAAGGCCAGATGAACGCCGCCGCCTTTTTGCAGGCGGACACCCACCGGAACAGCGAATTCCGGCAAACCGGCAAGCTCTTCTGCGAATGCCTCGCGCACGACCGGCTTCTTAGGCGGGCATAGCTCTTCATGAGTAAATCGACGAAAGTAATCTCGGATTGAGGGGTCGAGATAAGGATCGAGCAGCCGTTTCCCATACTTGGCAGCTACACGAAGTGCATACCACCACGTATCGCCCGATCTTGAATCGTATAGTTTTGCAACGCTCGCGTCCACGGTCGCGTCGAACCGCTTCTTTCGTTCGGCGGTCGAGGTCTCCCTCCGAAGCGCTGCTTGCTGCAGAATAACTTTTCTCGTGTTGCCGAAGTAGTCGTCTGCATTGAACCCTGTCCAGACCTCCCGTTCGCGAACGCATTTGAGCACGTGAAGGAGGACATAGGTGCATTCAAACTGCACCTTTTTCTTGCAGCCAAACTCAACTGCTAGCCGGATGAAATCGGAACCCAAGTCGGACGGGTCGATGGTAATGATCGTGAGTTTCCAACCATAGTGGCGCGCCAGTTGTTCAACCTTGGCGCGTTCTTGAGACGGATATCCCTTGATCTCATACGTATACGCGTGGATTGTCTTGCCGGAGCGCGCGAGAGCGAGGCCGGTGGTTAGGCTATCGAGGCCGCCCAAGAGTAAGGCGACGCTTTCATCTTGGCTTTTGGCTTTAATCTGAGCGACCAGGAGATTACGCAGGGAAGTCATCGCAAGCTGGGCCTTTCAGCCCATGTCTGCTCCCCGACAAGCGAATGCCAGCCCGGCGAGCTCTCAACAGCGAAGATGTGTAACTTGTTCGAAGCATTCGGCGCTATTCGTGCCGCAAGAGTCAGGATATCGACCGGCGCAGCTCTCTGCTGCCACAGATCACCCGGTAAAAGCACAGGATTGTCATGTCCGCGCTCCGCGAGGATTATAGCATCGACATCGCTTACGTCCGGATGCGTTGGCGTTGAGGCAAGTACAATTCGAGAAACTCGGCCGAAGCCGCATAATGGAAGCAAGACATGCGCTATTGTCGGAAAATCTTTGACAGAGACAGCGACAAAAGCGATTGCCTTGGCCGCAATTCTCTCATGTATTTGAAGGCATTCCGCGAGCGCGGCTGAATTTGCATATACGTCGCTTAATCGTCGTATGTCCGAGAGACTTGGCGTTGCGACGAGCAAATCGAAATCATTCCCACAGACACCGAACGGTTGGCCTTCGGGCTGACCCGTAATGGTAGAGGAAAAAGTCGGTTGAGGCGTATTGTGCTTCTTTGGCTTTGCCTCACGCGCGATAGCATCCGCGGTCAATTCACCATCACGTTCATGAATTAGGGCAATGCACTTTGCTAGAGCATCAACGTTTCTAAACAACCGCTTATAGAGAAGAACGACCTCGTACAGAGTGGAAGGGTAAGGCACCAGGTATTCGCGAATTCCGTCACGAAGGAGGACGTCTCCATGATCTCCGATTGAGCCCAACATAGAAAGCTTCGGTATCGATAGCCCGAGATGCGCTTGGCTTGCCGGGAGAATGAACCCCTTAACCAATTCCGCGATGAATATATCAACGGTATCTCGATTATTTCTGAAGCGAAGAACTGCCTTGTTAATTGCGATGCACGCATAGATCACATGCTTGGTCCCCGCGCCAAATCCTGAAATAACCAATCGTGCGATTTGCTCCGCAGACTGGTTTTCGGAATTCGAAAAAAGTTCCACAGCACACTGTGCGGAGCCAGAGGAACACGGCGCCGCCATCGCACAAGAACTATCGTTGCGGTTGGCACGGGTCATTTCGACCCCCGCTTCATGCATGGATCGTCGATTCCGCTTTCAATAAGCTTGGCAATATCTTCAGCGCGCCACGCGGTCGTGCGCGGACCGAGCTTAACCGGCGCGGGAAATCGGCCCGACTTAACGCCAGCCCACCAAGTTGAGCGAGAGACCGGAATGGGACCATTCGGCGCGAGAATGGTGTTGAGACGACGAAGACCAGGGCGGCCCTGTGAGAGGGGCCGGGTTTCTTTTTGTGAGGATGACATTCCGCTCTCTCTTGGTGACCGGGATTGGTCGAGAACGGATATGAGAACTACACACAGAACGGCGTGGTTCAACACGGCGTTGTGGGAGATATTGGTCCGGCAAAGACCTCAATAAATCCCACGCGATCAGCTAGGTCGGGAGCGCATGGAGGAACGGTTTTAACATATCAGGCGCAATACCTAAGCTGCGCTTTGATCTCTTGATCCCCTTCGACCAGAACGGGCACCAGAATCACCATTGGCAGATCGTCCCTAGAAATTATTACCTTTGTTTGTAATGTGTTCTTTAAGAGCCGTGTCAACAGTTGCATCAGCTACAGTCGGATAGGCAATCCTGGCAATCTCGATCACATATTCAAGTCCGGTACACTTCGATCGATCCGACATTCGGTTTGTCGACCGTTTCAGGCTGGTATTGTGTTGCTCGAAGAGGAGTTCATCCAACTTGGAGACAAGCTCCCGGAGTGGGCCGTAACCCTTGCGACCACGGCCCCGTTCAATGCGCTCTTCGGCCATGCCCAATAAGTCGTCGGCCTTGTCGAGAGTGTGGGCTGCAAATATTAGCTGCTTGCGTTGTTCAGCAACAGACTGGTCGAAATATAAGGCTCTTCCCTTGAATAAGTCCGGATTCTCGGAGAGCTCGAACAATGCAATTATGAGTTTTGGGATAAGCGCACGTGCTTTTGCGATGTCTTTCTTGGTGTCGGGGTCGACTGTTTGGTGAATGAGGTCTTCCCAGTAATCGCGCAACGCGGAATCAATCTTAATGCGGGCCGCATCTTCGAAGCCAGAAATTGACTTTATATTGTCCCACTCAGCATCAGTAAGTCTGGTTCGCAGTATTCCAAAAAGGTGTTTGAGCTCGAATTCGAACTCTTCCTCGCTGAGAAATTTGTGTGGCTGCAGTGTTGGTGGCATAATCACCCCTAAGGAATAAAACGCTCATTCGGCAGCAAATCGTGACCATGCTTCCATAAGCTTGCAGCGCTTTTCGAGAAGGTCACCGCGCCGGTAGGCGGCTTCCGTTTTATCCCTGATCGCGTGAGCCAAAGCCAATTCACAAACGTCTCGCGGATAATTCGTGGTCTCAGACGCCCAATCGCGGAACGCCGATCGAAAGCCATGCGCCGTGAAGCCCACTTTCATTCTGCGTAGGATCATTAAGAAGACCATATTCGACATTGGCTTATGCGCAGATCGGCCCGGGAAGACCAAAACCTCGCTGGTTGAGATCGCCTGAGCCGATTTTACGATCGTAAGAGCGCGCGGTGAAAGTGGTACGCGATGCTCCCGGCTAGCCTTCATCCGTTCGGCTGGAATCGTCCATATCGCTTGATCCAAGTCGAACTCAGACCACTTGGCACCGATGACTTCACTGGTCCGCGCAGCTGTGAGGATTAGAAATTCGAAGGCGAGCCGAGCAATTTCGCTGGTCGCCACGGTCTGCAAGGATCGCACGAAGTCGGGCACCTTGGCATACGGGACGGCGTCGAAGTGGGCTTTCTTGCCATTCTGTCGCGGTAGACCCCTCGCCACGCCATCGACGGGATTATCTCCCGACCGAAATCCGGCAGCCTTCGCCCAGTCCATCACCGTCGATATCCGCTGCCGAACTCGACGAGCGGTTTCTGCCTTTGTCAGCCAGATCGGTGTGAGTGCTTTCATAATGTCGGCGGTCTCAACCCGATCAACGCGGGTCTCTCCAAAGACGGGAAAGACGTAGGTCGTCAGCGTATTGATCCACTGATCGGCGTGCTTTGCGTTCTTCCAAGCATCCTTGTGGTGTTCGAGCGTTGCTTTGGCCGCATCGGCAAAGGTCGGAATTATTGCCTCAGCCTTGCGACGAAGCTCTAAGGGGTTGCCGCCTTCGCGGGCAAATCTCCGATACTCAGCTGCCTTTTCTCGCGCGACGGCCAAGGACACCAGTCGGAGGCCACCGAGGCCGATGTCACGTCGGCGTCCGTGGACTATGGTTCGGAGAACCCAACGCTTGGCCCCAGTTGGATCTACGATAAGATAGAGCCCATTGCCGTCGGCGTATCGGCCGGGGGTCGAAAGGGAATTGACCTTTACAGACGACAGAGCCTTTTGAGGATGTTTGCCGGCCTTCATACCACAATCCATACCACAAAATATTTGGGATGGAACGGGATTTGACAGTATGCACTCGGACGATCAGTTTGCCTAAGTTATTGAAATAAATTGAGAGATCGGACTATCTCGGATTAGGCGGGACTTCAATCCGAAGGACTCCCTCTCCGCCATATCGCATTTAAAAATAACGATATTTTGGATTTTTCAGATATGACCCCCGGATATACCCCCATCGCCTGCAATCGATCTGGTAGGTTCTTCATCCTGAACCTCGCCGCCCCACCTCACCACGATGCAAATTATTTGACCATACTACGGTTGAGAACTACGGTCCCGACCCGGTATCAACGCAACCGCGATCCGAGGCACATGCTGCATTGTTCTCGCGAGCTTCACTCCGGGTTAACCAGGTCATCCCCAGCCCGGCGGCGCGCGGCACGAGATGTCATCGAGATGATCGAACGACTCACCACGCTTCCAGCGCGGCGAACTCCTCAAGCGGCGCATCTTCGGCGACATCGCTTACCTCGTTACCGCCTTTAGCCTTACCTATTCGAGGACCCGATCCAGCGGACCTCTTATAAAGCGCAAGAGCGCGATGGAACCAAGTTACCGCCGCTCAAGCACCACACCCACAGCGCACTTGGCTTAGCCTTGCCTTCACAGCTGTGAATCGCCAAGAGCTTACTGCCCTCAGACCGTGCCATCTTCAACACTCGGATCGAAGCGGCGCAGGCAGCCAAGGGGCCAGCCTATGCCTGCCCAGGCTGCGGCGAGCCGGTGACCCTAGCGAAGGGACGCATTTGGCGGCCGTATTTCGGGCATCGGCCGGGCGGTCTGCAGCTATGCCGCGCATGAAACATCACGGGCCAAGGAACTTGGCCACCGCCTATCGCGCGCAGCCTATCGTGCGACGTCGAGGCGGAGGTTTTGTCGATCGCCGGCGATCCCCGCTCAGACGTGCTGCTGCCGTCGGGTAGGCCAATCGTGTGGCTTTCGAGGGGCAGCATAGTACGCTCGACTATACTTCTCCCATAGCAGCTGTCTCCTCAGGGATATACCGCTTACGAAGCTGGCTCCTCATCGCTCGGGTCATCACTACCAAGCAAACTATTGTACATGGCGTCCGTGAATGGCCGCATAAACTCATAGATCTGGCTGTACTGGTCTGCTTTCAGGAGATGATAGGCCTCATCGAGTTCGATCACTTTATCGAAACGGAACGTCGTCGGCGCTTCCACGGCCAGTATGACCTGCATGTCAGCCGGTAATTCGTGGCGATGTACTCGATCATGACCGGTAGGTTAGTGGTGTCCTGTCCTTGTTGCTGGGGTGAGTCTATGACTGCAGGCATGGAAAACGAACGTATTCACTTCGCGAAGTCTGCCAGAGAGCCGCGTAGTACGCCAAAATCGACCTCGGCCCGCCGCTCCCGGAAAGCTTTGGGCGGCTGGTGAGCTTCGTTCCCTTGGACTCAACGGGCGGCATATTGAGCGCCTGCAACGCAGCCGCATAAGACGTCCGGAAAATAGCGAGGATAAGCGCCGCGACACCCAATGAACAAGGCCCCGAGTTTTTTCGGGGCCTTTTCTTGTCGCTTCAAGCGGCAATCGCCGTCGTTACTGTCTGCCGTTCGACGAGCCCCCAGATATGGCCATCCGGATCGAAAAGGGCCGCCACCCGCCGACCGGCGGTGTCAGTCTCGATTCCATTTCGGACCGTTGCACCGGCGGCAATCGCAGAACGAACTGCTGCATCCAAATCCGGAACGGTTAGGTTCACGATTGCATTCACCGCGCCGGCGGCCTTCGGAAAGAAGGGACCGCCGCGCTGCGGTTCCTGTTCTCGCTTCGGGTTTGCCCCACACACGTTAAATGTCGAGCCGCCAAGGCGCATCTCCACGGCCGAGAGACGGCCATCCTCGTTATGCGTGGCCACCTGCTCGGCGCCGAATGCGGCCCTATAGAAATCCGCCGCGTCCCGCAGCCGTTCCAACTCAACAAATAGGGTCAATCCCAAGTCCATGTCGTGCCTCCATCGTCAGAATCCTGTCGGTCAGGATACGCCTGATTCGACGTCCTCAGTCCCTCATTGTTGACACGACGTTGCGGTTTTCAGCCCCTTCGTGACCGCTTGTCGTGTCATTGCTCGACGAATTCGCCAACATGGCTTGTGCAGTCGTTTTGAGTGAGCGGAATCTGAGAAAGCCAGCCATGGTGTCATACGCTTCGCTCCTGACCCCAAGCTGGTGAGGCGGGAGGAAACCTCCCCCTTAACCCCCACCAAACGGCTTCCCGCAGCCGTTTGCGTTGCCGCCGTATGACAACATGGGTTGTGCGTTATTCAAGCCGACGTCACACACCATGGCTTGTCCGGCTCGCGCACATCGTAAGATAGCATGGCTTGTTCAAAGCCGCCGGTGGACTCATCCTCAGTGACATCGTTTCACTGAGTTGGTGCCATGCCTTCAATCCTGTCCGTCCGTCTCGATCCCGCGACATCCGCAGCACTCACCGCTGCGGCCGCATCGGCCGAGACGTCGGTTTCAGGTTTCGCCCGCACCGCGATCATCAAAGCCCTTCCGGATCGTGCAGGACTTCCTGCGGTACGTCCGTCGCCGCCGTGGCCCGCCTTGTCGGTGAAGTCGGCAAGCTCACCGGTGCAACGGTTCAGATCGCGAAGGCTCTTCGCGAGATCGGGCGCGCTCCGGGACATGCCGCTGCCGAATCCGTTCTCCAGGATATCCGCGCCACGCAAGCCGACCTTGTTCGCATCGTTGACCGCCTTCGAGCGGTGGATGTCGCCGCATGATCGCAGGCGCCACACGCGGCACCGGCGGACCCGCCTTGACTGATGAAGCGATCGCGGCCACGGTCGTTAAAGCGCGTGATGCATGGGACGGCAAAGTCTATCTCGACGGCGACTGGACCCAGCATGAGCAGGACCGTCTATGGATCGCCGCGCAGCGCGCAGGCGTCGAGATTCAGAATTGCGAACCGTCCGCTTCCGCACAAGCTGCTTGAAAACGCGAACACGAAGCCGTCGCGACGACCACGCGAACGATTACGTCGGCACGGTCTGCCGTCGCCGCCGACGTCAAGACCGCTGCGGGTGGCGATCTTGAAGCTTTGAACCGCCTTCCGAAGCCGCTCCAGGCTTTCGTGATTTCGCACCTTGACGACGACCAACGGAAACATCTGTCGGCGCAGGGCGTGGCGTACATCATCCCGGAGCTGGATCGATTCCGCAGCCTCGGCAATGACGAGCCTGCCGAATTCGAGCGCCGTGGAGAGCGTTTCTCGCCACCTCGGCCGCGCCATCCCGACCGCGATGCTAATGGATTCGACATTCGATGACGGTCGCTCCGCACATCCTCCGGCGCTACGTGATCGACCGTGCCAGCGGCCGGACGCCGCGCCATGAGTGGGCTTACTACGCGCCAGACCTCGCGGCCTGGATTCGCACAGACGAGACGGCGGCCCGGCGCCATGAGCATTGGCGCCGTATCCGGAAAGCCGGACAGCCGTGGTGCGACGTCATGGGCCACCAGACCGCAGTTGCCGACGACCTCGCCTTGCGGATGTTTTTCCTGACTGTCTCCGGAGACGACTGGCCGTCCCTTGCCGCCGCCGTCCGGGAGCACTCCAAGCGTTGCCTCCGCGACTGGACTGCTGCGGGGCAACACCTCATGGCAGCAGTCACGGGCGCGACGGCTGCCGTCATTCCGGATACGCCGGGACCGCTCGACGGATGGCCCGCAGCACGCGGAGACGGCCCCCGCAGCCTCCTGCCGCGTTGAACGACGGGGGTCTTTCTCCCGTGGGCAATCATCCCAGCCGCCCCGCCGACCCCATCCAATGCGCGTTTAAACCTGTCTATTTTTGGAACACCTTCATTGGAAACTCGAAAAACGGTATCAAAACAGCGAAATGACGTTCCGGGAAACGGCAGAGGCTTGCCACAATCTTAGAAAACGGTGCTAAATTACCGAAATCTTCATTCCGCGGAATGGCTGCGGGCGGTTGCGGCGTAGCGGATTTGTCAGTTATCGGACGTCGGCCTCCCGGAACGGCAGGAAACATTCTCTCCGGTAGTCGCCGACGAGATTTGATTCCTAGGCGTCCGGAATAATGTTCCCTGTGAGAATAAGTTTCGGCCGGGGTTCCCCGCACTCACCCCAGTTCGATGCTTCGGACGGCACGACGCGGGCCACGGGTCCCGCGCCTGGACGCTGCGCGTCCACCGTCCTCCCGCATAGAACCGGGGGCCCCGTCGCGCGGTGACGTCGGAAACGCGCGCAAGGCCCCTCCGCTCGACGTCCCGCCCTACGGGGCCGGACGGTGAACAAGCGTAGGCGCGCGTTTCCGTCGTCAACCCTCGGCCTGATTCCGCAATTGTTGACAAGGTTTCGGAAGGCCGTTTACATCGCATTGGTACACAAAGCCAATGTCGCGGTCGAAGAAGTCATTACTTTTCAGGCGCTTACGAGGATGACGGTTCGAATCCCACTCTCTCCGCCATATCAGATTGAAAACATTAAAGAATATTGATTAAAATATAACCCCCCGGATTAACCCCCGCGTCGTATGCCGATAGAATTGAGCGTTTGAGATAGGGATATGTGGCCCCACTTCACAGTACCAATCGCCACTTGTCGAACTCCTGCTGGCATGAATCGAAGCGAACCTCCCGCTAAGCTGCGCGGGTGAGATCAGGCGGTAATTTGCCGCCGTTAGCTGCCAGCTGTGCCATCATTTGCTTATGCAGCCAAATGTTCATTGTCCCGGAGTCATTCATGTCGCCGGGAAAGCCCAGATCCTTCGCCAGCTCCTTGCGAGATTCTAGGCTGGAGTCGACGTCGAGAGCCTTCATGAGATCAACGATCGAAGTTCGCCAGGCCAGCTGTTCGTTTTTCTTCGCTACAGCCTTGTCGAGAATGGCTGCAACGTCAACAGTGCTGCCGGCGGCCGTTCCATTTGAGGTAGAGGTGGCCGGGGTCGCAGCAGACCCGCCGCCTGTCTCGGGTTTTGATGTCGGTGTCGCAGCTTCGGCGTGGCTGCCGAAGATGGCACCCATGATCTTTCCAAATATGCTCATTGTGAGGCTCCGTTCGGCCGCGAGGAACAATTCAACCTCGAGATAACGCGCCCGATCAGGTTCGTTCCATCCCATTCCGCCGCCCTGAGATTGGCTTCAATCAGTGTAGGGCTTTCCATCCTTATGCAGGAATTGCCAAGCTCCCGTCGAATCCAGCACTGCCTCAAGATCGTCGTTTGGATAGGTAGCGGAATCCCCAGGTGAGCGGTCACCGATCTCCAGATACACGACATCGGATCCCGTACGATTGATCAGATGATGCGCAAGACCCTTAGCCGGAAAGCCAGCGCACATGCCTGACTGGAGCTCGAACTCTCCCTGATCTGTTGCTAGCGTAGGTTGGCCTTCCAGAATGAAAATGAATTCGTCCTGCTTATCGTGCCGGTGCATCAGCGAAGACATACCTCCCGGCAAAAGACGTGTCAGGTTGACGCCGAAATTCCGAATCCCGAACAGATCACCAAGCGGCCTCTTCTGCCGCCTCGCCATCTGCGACCGGTACGGCTCGGGATAATTTGAAGATCGCGCACGCAGCGGGGCATCATGCGCGGCAATGCAAATGGTGCCGTCGGGCGCCTTGCTCATTATATTCTCCAACCGTTGAAGCGATGGCGATTTGAGGTAGCCTCAACCCGAGGTCGCTCGTAAGCGCCTGATCTGGCGCCCGGACCTTCTCTCCAAGGCGCAACCTATTTTCGATTGCTTCACGAATGGCCGGCGAGGTCGACGGCGCCGAAATCTCATATAGCGCAACACGAGAGAGGCCTTTCACCAGCCAAAGGCGATACCCATAGGGCCGGGCAACATTCGTCACAGCTGCGCAACTGGTCGGATTAAGTCCGAACTTGTCGAAGGCGAGCTGGGTTATGCGAGACGTCTTGTGTTCTCCCTTGTGCTGGAGGAGGAACAATCCCTCGGCGATCACGATTTCGGCCTTAGACTTTCGCTCGACCCGCGGCTTCTGAGTGGGCTCAGGTTCGAAATGCTTCCTCAACTTGTTTTCCAGGATCATGCCCAGATACTTGCCGAGCGATGTTTCGAGGAAAAGGTCGAGCTCGTGCATGACCTCGAAATGGTCATCAGTGGCGGCAGATGATCAAATGCCTCGAGCCATTCTGAGCCCTAGTCCGTCCACGCGCGTTGCCGAGTCATCACATGGTGCACGGCCTCAATCACCGGCGCGACCAGCGCATTTTCGTTGTCCGCGGACTCGATGATCGTCACGATGAGAAGATTGACGTGGCCCTCGTCATGGTACCGCAGGACGCGTTCTAGCCTGGCACGTGCTGTCGCTTCGATAATCGGCCGATCAAAAGAGCATAGGATCCGTTGGAGCGTTTCCGCGCAGATCTCTGGTGGTGTCGGTTGGAACGCAGGAATCCATTGCTTGGCCGCGGACAACAAACTGGTGCTCACCACGCTGCTAGCCTTTCGCCATTGCGCTGTATCAGGTGTAAGAGCGCGATCGAGGAATTGCAACGTGATGCGCCTAGTGCAGCGGCTCTTCTACGATGACCGTTACATAGTTTGTATCCGGAGGACCTTATCGTTGCACGCGCACGTCGCGGCGTAGCCGCGCCCCTAGTTCATAGTCGTAGATCCGATCGGGAAGTGGAACTAACGCCAAGTCGAGCAATTCCATTCCATAGCGAATTAACTTCGAATTTTCATCATGTGATCGAGTTGAATTTGACGATAACTGCAACTGATTGTACCGACAGCTTGCTGCCGCCTTCCGGCGAAGAGACCAGGATATGTCGACTAAGTCGCCCAATTACATTGACAAGCATGTCGGCAGCCGTGTGCGCATGCGCCGCATTATGCTCGGCATGAGCCAGGAGCAACTCGGGGAAGCTTTGGGGCTGACATTTCAGCAGGTTCAGAAGTACGAAAAAGGCACTAATCGCGTCGGTGCCAGTCGCATCAAGCAGATTTCCGAGATCCTTGGAATTCCGGTTTCTTTTCTATTCGAGGGTAGCCCCACGCGTATCTCCGCGACCGAGGATCCCGGCCAGGTGCCATCACCTGACTACGTTTCCAGTTTTGTCGCAACATCTCAGGGACTAGCCCTGATCCGCGCATTCACTCGGATCACTGATCCAAAGCTCCGCCGCAGCGTCGTCAACCTGGTCGAGCAGATTGCGTGTCGCGAAGACTAAAGACGGCGATCGTTACGACGGGCACTTTAGGAACGTGCAATGGGGAGGAACTAGCCCTGCTGTGACGGATGCCCGTTCAACGTTGTGTTAAAGGGATCTTCAGCGATAGGGCGGATGGTGCATGCTCTGGAAGATCAGGCTCGTGCAGCAAATTCAGACAGCGCCCTCGCGGCTACCGGCCCTCGACCTGCTGCGGCTCGCCGCTGTCGCAGGCGTTATTCTGTATCACTACGGTTTCTGGGGCCCCTATTCGCACGGCACGTATTTGGTGGCGCTTCCGGAGTTAGCCCCGATTGCGCAATACGGTTTCCTCGGCGTACCCGTCTTTTTCGCAATTAGCGGCTTTGTTATCGCTTTCTCGGCGGAGGGGCGGACGCCGACGGGGTTCGCGATCGCCCGCTTTAGTCGCATCTATCCCACGTTCGTCGTTTGCATGACCATTACCTTCGTTGCCGTTGCGCTGTTCGGTGCGGGTCACTTCGAAGTCACGGCGCGGCAGTGGTTGTGCAATCTCTTCATCGCGGCGCCAATGCTCGGTCAGCCCTATATGGATTCCGCCTACTGGTCGCTTGTAATTGAGGTGGTGTTCTACATTTGGGTCGTCATTCTCATGGCGTCAGGATTGTTTCCAAGCCGGATGGACGCGATCATCGTGGTATGGCTAGCAATCACTTCCGCCAATGAGCTCACGATCGACGCACCCATTTTCGAGAAGCTCTTCATAGCCGACGACAGCGGGTTTTTCGCGGCCGGTCTCCTCATCTACGAGTATTATCGCGGACGCCGTGATCTGCGCCTGTGGGCGCTGTCGGTATTGGCGCTGGGTACAGTGGTATTCCAAACCGTCCATAAACTTGAACGGCTTGGCGTACATTCCGACAGTTCATTCGACCCAAAGGTGGCCGTTGCCGTTTGTCTGATTTCTTTCGCGTCTGTCTTTCTTGCGACCAAGGTCAAGCGCATGCCGCTGCCGGCAAAGGCCGTGCTCGCCGCCGGCGGCATCACGTATCCCCTTTACCTGTTACACATGCAGCTCGGCTACGTCGTCTTCACGGCGCTCGCACCACAGCAACAAAGCCGGGCCTTGACCATGGGTATTATCGCCGGTGCTTTCGCACTCGCCGCTGTTGTGTGGCGTTTCTTCGACCGCCCGTTACATCGCCTAACAAAAGAAAAGCTTGCGACGCTAGCAAGCCGATCCGGACTCCAAGTCAGAGCAAGGCCAAGGTCAATGCGTATTTCTTCGGATCGCTGATTATCTGGCGCTCGCGATGAGAATCTGGGTCGTTCGGCACCTGGTCATTCGTCGGCCCTCACCGGCCTCTAGCCGGCACAGGCCATCAAGCTCGTCGCGATCCACTCAGTCCTAAGCAAGGATCGCCGCACCCGGCGTTCAGCCTATGGTTCAATACCATCCGAGCGATTCGATTGTGGTGAGGGTCAAAGATCGGATGGGCGAGAAAGAAGGCTTGATTAGAGCCCGCTATGCCGTCTCGGTTTTGAGGGTTGCGAGAGGTTCGCCTGCCCAAAACGCGCTTAGGCTGGTGGAAGGCCTAGCGAGAGACTTAGAGACTGACGGCGAAATCGCGGAATCCGAAACCACTTTCTTATACGCCTGTCGACAACTCGTCGGTGCCCTACAAGCGGGCGTCACGGCACAGATCGCATGGGACAGGGCAACCGCGGCGGCGGCTGCGTGGTTAGCGTTACTGGAAGCCAAGTAGCTCATTGCCTCCTTGCCCTGACGAAGCCGCGCTTGCATCGGGGGATGAATGACCTGCCGAGCCGGGGCCGTTGCTGCTGTATGCTATTGAGGTGACGAGCTTGATGGCCTTCTCCATACGCTCCACCAGAGTCGTGAAATATGAGCTGGGCTCGACCTTCACATTGATGCCCGGTCCGAGCTCGGCTTCACCTCTACGTCCACCTTCGCCGGTGCTGATGCGTTGGCATCGACAGGGGGCGGCGACCAACTCTCACCCTCATTGCGAGGATCGGGCATACGGAAATGGAATCCGCTCTCCGCTAAGCGTGCGCCGAGGATCTCGCATTGGCAGCGGGAGGCCGTCAGGGAAGTCCGGGATTTGATTTCGGAGATCGCTCGTCGGCATGGGGAAGAATTGAGCCGTCGGGCAAGCGCCGTGGATCGCCCTTCGGCATCGGGATCTTGCCCTCGAGCGGCGCGTCGTCACCTTTGAGCCAGTTGATAAGTTTGCCGCCACGGGATTCGAGAGGACAATTCCCGGTCTCGATCGTGGAGGTGAACCGTGACAGCGCATTGGCGAAGCTATTCATGCGCCCAATCATGAAACTCGTATTCCCCACCGTTCTTCTCGAGCAGACCGGCGGACTGCATCGCATGCCTTGATTGCTTGGTCTTCCGGCCACCGATCAAGGCCGAGTTGCTGGTCGCAAGCTTCACGCCGAAGCCCGAAGTATGACTTGCCAGGACTGGAAGCACGTTCTCTATGTAATCTTTGGAAAGCCCGTACTTCGCGGCGCCAGCGGCTGCGACGTCCGAACGGAACTGATCTCCGGTGTAGTCTGCGTTTGTCGATCTCGCTATCGACGATGCGTTGAGAAGGATTTGAACTGGTCAGAAATATTGGCTTGACATAACCGTTATCCGAGACCGGCCTTTCACTCGTGCTCATGCTGCTACATCCTACCAGCCGTGCTGTAGTCCAGCAGTAAGATCGCAGTCAATGAATTGCAATGCACAGCCGTAGCTGTCGTCAGATGTGCAAGGTGCGCCGGCTCGCAATTGACGAGCAGCAAAGGCTTGTTAGCTTGCCACAATAGAAAGACCCGCCGGAGCGGGTCTTGTCTGCCCTCACTCGATGAGGCTAAACATCCAAACGGCTGAGATATTTGCCCGTCAACCCCGGCAGATGGCTTTCAAGGTCATCAGCCATCGCAAGCTCTTCCTGCAGAATACCTTCGCAAACCGCCTTCGTTCGGCCATCTCCGACAGCTTCGGCAGCGGCAATTAAAACTTGATACGCCGCGACTTCCATGTGTTCAAACGTGTAGCTCGCCATCGCTCCCTTGATGATCTCATCTTCTACGAACATACCACTCATACCTTGGCCGAACGCGACCATCTTCCCCGCTACATCCTTCAAAGTCGACGTATCGCCACCGCGACGCTGAATGCATTCCTGAAGCGATTTAGCCTGCCTTTGGGTCTCGCCGAGATGCTTTTCGATGAGCGTCTTTATCTCAGGGTAGTCGTCGGTCCGGCCTGCCAAGGCCTTCAGCATCGTCTCGGCTTGTTCTTCCATGGCGTGCGCATCGCGAAGCCAAGCCATGAGGTTCTCTTCAGCCTTGGTCATATCAGGTCCTTCACTTTACCGGTCAGTATTGTTCGCGACTTATTGCGACGGTTGTCTTCGAGGCGGGACATCGCCTCAATGCCATCACCCCTGAAACGTTCCTAATTGGGAATGAGATTCAGAAGGATCCGGTAGCCTGGCTGCCGAGGCCCACCCACACTAGCTTGGACGCGGCCGCTTTAGTTGACGACGCTAGGGCATGCGGGAGCCTATCGGCGCGCATCGACAATAGCCGTTCACAGGACCGTGAGTATAACCTGAGGGGTTGAGGGCCGGACGCTTGCGGCTGAGTGATATAATCGGAGTGAAAATTGATTCGAGGCGACGTATGACCATCGCACGGCAACACAAGATTACATCCTCAGCGCCGGTTGCACATCGCGCCCGCCCGGCTTTTCGCACTCTGCATGGCTGGGCGCTCGGGACCCTTATTGATCAAGGTGCGGTAGTTGAATGTAGGGATCACGGACACAGGCTCGATCGTGCCGATCCTGATGCTTGGAACCGCGCGCGGGAAGAGGCTTGGCGAAACCCTTTCCCCGGTGCCACTCCGCATTCCTGTATAGCTGAGATGAATGCCATAAGGGACGGTCTCGGCGACACGTGCCCGGACTGTTGATCTGTTCGGACTCCTCTTCTTCCTGCCACGCTCTATATTCAGGCTCCCTGCAGCAGGAGTTTTTAGTTCATGGCCCCTCGCGCCATGCCCGATAGCCCTGTTTCCGGCTACCTCGGAGTCCGAAAAGGTCAGCTTCAACCAAATCAATCGCAACATAGGGCACCGTATCAAGTATCAGAAAGTCGATGCTGAAACCGGCGAGGAAGTCGCGAACGAAGACATCGTCAAGGGCTATAAGATCGATACCGACAGCTATCTCGAGATCACGAAAGAAGAACTCGAGAATATCTCCCTTGAATCCACACGCACGATCGACATCGATCAGTTTGTGCCGCGCACCGAGATCGATGACCTCTATATTGTCAGGCCGTATTTTCTGGTGCCGGATGGCAACGTCGGTCACGATGCCCACGCCGTGATCCGGGACACCCTTAAGGCGGCCGACAAAGTGGCGCTGGCGCGGGTGGTGCTGACAAACCGCGAGCACATCATTGCCGTGGAAGCACGCGACAAAGGCCTCATGGGTATGCTGCTGCGCTATCCATA
The DNA here is from genome assembly GCF_058809865.1 of Nitrobacter sp. MLSD-S21. Taxonomy (NCBI): domain Bacteria; kingdom Pseudomonadati; phylum Pseudomonadota; class Alphaproteobacteria; order Hyphomicrobiales; family Nitrobacteraceae; genus Nitrobacter; species Nitrobacter sp. MLSD-S21. The sequence continues at coordinate 508,056 of NZ_JBXASZ010000002.1, forward strand.
CGAGGTGCGACAGGCGGCTGATTATTTCGATGACATCAAGGACGTGAAGATCACCAACGACATGCTCGATCTAGCTAAGCACATCGTCGACCAGAAGAGCGGACACTTCGACCCGGACCGGTTCGAAGATCACTATGAGAACGCCTTGAACGAATTGCTTGCTAAGAAGCAAAAGGGGCTGCGAATCACCGCCCCTGAAAGACCCCAGGGCAGTAACGTGGTTGATTTGATGGACGCGCTTCGTCAAAGCCTGAAGCCTGGATCCGCGCCGAAGGCCGCCAAGGCGCCCGCCAAGAAGACGTCAGTCAGAAAGAAGGCAGCCAAGAAGCGCAAAGCAAGCTGAATTCCTTTAAGACATCGCGCCGGCTCAACCTACGCAGAAGTTCAAATTAACTGACGCCGGGACCTCGAACGCGCGCTAGGGCCAACGGCGGCTAGGCGAAGCATGGCACGTCGGAATTTAGTGCTGCGTGCCGTTACCGGTGGTGGCTTGGAGACGTGCATCGCGCGCTGCGATTAACGCAGCTTCCGCCATCGCTCGGACAGTCGCCTCCGGAAAATTGATCTCGAGCAAATTGAATTCGCTTTCGCTAAATTCTACCAGCGGCGATAACCGCCACGGTATTTGGGTCCATTCACTTCCTCTGAGGCTTTTGCAACCCCCGTCCTTCTTTACCTTGGGCAACTGGCTCTTGGACAACTGGCTGTTTAACAACTGACTCTTTAGCTTGGACGAATGGCCCGTCGATACATTTGAATGAAAGGGGAGAATGTTGTTGTGACTCATCCTCCCAGCGAGACCCGAATTGTTTTCCCGCGATCTCGCATAGCTCCTTTGTCTGATAGCCAGGAATGATTTGAAGTTCCTGGCCCCTAAAAACGAGGGAGATTAGAACCAAGATATATGTCATGAGCGACCTTCGTGGCGTGAGGCAGGGTTAGTTGGTCTGTTAGACGACCCTGGTGGAGGCGTCTGAAAGTGACACAAATCTCGCCCGCGTGCCAACGGCTTACGATGGCTGATGAGAGTCGTCATTCGATGGAACCGCCTTCGCGGCCGACATTTAACTGACAGCGTGGTCTCCAGACCGAGCTGGCTACAGGCCCACAGCACCGGTGGTGGAATGGCCCGCGCGAGGCTAATTCAGTCGTCGTATATCCCGCCTTAGAGAGTCCCTTGTGGGTTGTCATGGCATTCGCGCGGCTCCTGCTTCGCGAACAGCCTTTGGACGTCCCGCGCCAGTTCCAGCAGAGCGACTCCTTCGGAAAGATAGGATTGTCTGCGATCACGCGACGGACCGTCCCTTCGAGAGGCGCCTGAGGCGGCACTACCTTTGCTTCAATCTGACGAAAAGTGCCTCCCGCAGCGAAGCTTCGGGAGACTCATGCAGGTGGTATGCCAGACTAAGGTGCTCTTCATCAATGCGGGCGCCGATACGTCATAAATGCTCCTGCTTCCTGGCGATCTTGATGCCGAGCCGTTTGCACCTGTTCTTCGAGGTTACGAACCGCTTCAAGCCGCTCAAGGCGCGACTCGGCCGGAGCGACGCGCGTGAGTGCCTGCCGCGCTTTCGCGGCTGCCGTTGGCGGTCCTTGACGAGACGACGCGACCGCGCCCGCAGTTGATGAAGGAGTTGGTTGAATGGGCGCTGAAGCGGCGGGCCGCGGGGCAGCGACCGTCTTTGTTGTCGGGGCAACCTTATTTAAGAAGTTATCAAGGTTCTCGCACCGCGCCGGAAGAAAATGCTTTTCTAAGGCTTCTGACAGCTCCCTTTTCTCGGTCACATGCGTGAAGCCACCGGGGGCCGTCGCTGGCCATTTTACGTTCGGCGCAATCTCCTGGCCAACCGAGAACTGGTGGCAGCCACCACAGCTCACCGCCCCGGCTCGTGCCAAGATGTGCTGCGCCGTCAAAGTGGATCCCTGAGGAAGCCTGAAGTTCTTCAGCTCGGAATTCACGCCAGTGGGCAACCCGGTGTTTTCCGCTCGCTTCAGTGGATCATCGTTGTCGCCCTGCGAGATGCTCTCGAACGTGTTGGATCGATTGGGGAAGCGTGCTCCAACGCTAGCAAATAGCTCCGTCGGAGATAGTGTTTTCCCGTCTTTTTGAGCCCTGAGTTCAGTCTCTATCAGTTCGCGCACATGAATGCGTACAAAGTCGTCTTGAAAGTCGAACCGGAGGTCGCCGAAGCCCTCCGCTTCGTTTGTTGCGGCCGCTCCATACAGCGCCGGATGAGGATTGGCCTTCACTGTGTCGGGCACAAAAACGGCGCTGCCGTCAGGGCTGACACTGACGCGCCACTCACGCAGCATCCATGGATTGTTGCCGATGTCGCCGCTTGTCACGAACAGGTTGCCTCGAACTTGTCCGAACGGAAGACCGAAATGTTGGTGATGAATGACAGGCTGGATGTCCGCGGTCCCATCGCCGTCCGTATCGCCCTCATAGTAGAATTTCTCGAGCGCTGTCTTGAGTTCTGGTCCGGTTTTGCCTTTGAGGCTGTCCCAGAACCGCGCTATCCCGAGACAGCCCTCAGGTCTATTCTGTGGGTCAGGGTTGTCGACCGCTGCTTCAAAGATGAGGAAGAAGCGATTTGTCCGTTCGACAGGGTCACCCTTCGCATAAACGATGCGGTGCTCGCCGCAATATTTGAAGTTTGCGGGAGCTAGATCGAGTCGGTTGAACAAACCGACCGGGCGCATGCCTTCTACGTCCTGTGGTGTGAGCAGCTTCAGAGGATCAAGGGCAGCTTCGTTGGGGCGAATCTTAGCGGGCATCGCAACCTTGCTGTCGGGATTGATTCGGTCTGCCACGCGGAAGCTTCGGATCATGCTCGTAAGCAGTGAGACCCGCTCGGCCTGCGTGTTGACCAGCTTCTTTTGAGCCTCAGTTGCAGCGGCGTCCTGAGAGTTCGGCGTTACCGCAGAAGTCAGGATTGCGCCGAGCGTCCTTTCAAGCGAAAAGGCATCGTCTTTAAACACTTCCGGATCTGTGATGACGACGGTACGTCGCAGATCCGTTTCAAGGTGACCTGTGCCCTTCTCGACAGTGCACTGGACGCTGTAAGTAGACTGCTGTGCTTCGGCAGCAAAAGTCGTCAGGGCCAGCGCCGAACTTAACATACTTTTGAGAAAAATATATCGGGCCATAGCAGCACCTCTACCGCCTGAAATGGCGGGCGAGTGTTATCGTTACACAACCTTTTCGGAAGTCAACGGCCGTTCGACAGCAGCCCGCCCTCAGCGTTCGAGGTGACTTGGCACTAGCCCACTTTTACCTCTGATACCCTAAGCGTCGTTCTGGAAAATAATTTGCGACGCCTTTAAAGCTCCGCCCGTTGCTCCCTCCACTCCGTATTCCTTCTCCCGCTGCTCCGTTCGCTGTCCTTGGCTCCTTCCCCCTCCTAGCGATTGGCTAGGTCTAGAGAGGTCTTGTATGCGGCGGCGGCGACTGAAAGATTGTTCGAGCGGAAGCGCTGACCACCAGCAGCGCCAGCGTCGAACTGAGCGCTCTACCGACTGAGCTCCATTCATCCCGTGGCTTGTTTGATGTAATCCCCCGTGCCTTGCTCATGAATGGCGGGACTTGAACCCGCGCCCTGCAATCTTGCAAAGTACGCTCCGCCTCATGTGCCCGGTGTCGTGGAGGTATCCGTGTGGCTCGGCCCTACGCATTGTCCTGTACCGAGAATGGGCTGTCAGTCTAGCATTGCCCGTATTTCTGCCGAGCTAGTTAAATCGGCTCCTGCATCTCCGGTCATGGGTATAGTACAGGGGCTTTTCCCTTGGAAAGCACGGCTTCCAAGCGCATCATGCTGGCGCTCACCTCGCTCGCGGGCGTCATCGCCACGAACGCGATGACAGCGCCCGGTCGACCCAACATGGTCTCGAGCATCGTGCAGCTGATCGTCGAGGCGTTCGTCGCCTCCGGGCTTGCGCACTGCAGCTACACGCTGTTCGGAAGGCGAAGATATTGAGGGAGTCCGGTTGGAACCGGCGCTCGGGGGAAGTGTTGGCCAGAAGGTCAAAATGGTTTCTGCCAGGTTTCGTCAGCGTGGCAGGTTCCCAATCTTGGGAGTGCCAGATGGATTTATATCGGGCGTACGTATTTGACGACGATGGGTATATCCTCGGCTTCGATAAGATGATCTGCCGTGATGATGCGGAGGCGCTTCAGAAGGTCAGCCATCTGCTCGATGATCAGGAGGTCGAAGTTTGGACCGGCCCCAGGCTCGTTACTGTCCTAAGCCCGGAAAGGAACAGAGACGTTCTTTGATCGGCGTTCGTGGCTACTCTTAAGGTTCCGGCATCCCGGCCGAAGGAGCGAAGCCTGCGGGAATGCCAGGATTTCATCACGCCCCCAACTCGCCACGCTCAAGGCGAACGCGTCGAGCGGCTTTCACTGGCTCCACGAAATAAATAGGAAGGCTACCGGCTGCAGGTGCACGCGAGCGGCGGGCGCGCGCGACGCCTACACCCGCAAGCAGAATCTCTTGATCTGCATCAATTGACCCGGGCCGGAACGTGGCATCGGTTTGAACAGCGATCTCGACGGCGGACGACCATCCCAAGAATCAAGGATGTCGTAATGGCTATTGGCGCGGCCCAGACAAAACGTTTCGCAGTGGGGGCGCTGGCCGCTTTGGCGGCATCGGCAGCGTCCATCGCTATTTCTCGCGAGTCCGACTTCAAATTGGAATCAATTATGAGGGAATTGCGATGAAACATTTGCACCTTGCTAAACTCTCGTCGGCGGTGTTGGGACTAGCTTATTGGCTCGGCCCCGCGGGCGCCGATCCTTCGCTTGCGCAGAAGGCGAAACCCGAGGTTATAAAGACCGAATATCAATACGCCGCCAAAGTCGTTTGCTCGTTGATGCTCCCACACCAGGACGGAACGCTCGCGAAAGGCACGTATCGCACCATCGTCAACATGCATAATCCCGGTAGGAAGCCGCTCACAATCGCCGCGAAAGTCGCGCTCTCCGCGGATTTCGGCTCCGATCCAGGCCCGTTCAGCATCTCGCCCTTTAAGCAGGCCGAGCTGGCGCCGGACGGGGCCATGAAATTAAGTTGCTTCGACATTGCGGGCTATTTCTGCCCAATCAATGGCGTGTGCATCGATTTTGCGTTTCTTGAAGGCTTCGTGGTGATCAAGAGCCCCGAGCCGCTGGACGTGGTCACCGTTTACTCCGCAAGGCACACCGACGGCGAAGTGGAGACCATGGACGTCAATGCGGTACAGCCGCGCCAGATGCGCGAAGCCGTGGAGATCACTCCCGCCGAACCCAAGCCAGAGATCAAGGAACGCAAAGACTATCCGTCCAAGGAAAGCCCGGCTTACGGCAAAGATTATTCGAAGAAAATGTGCGGCGGCATTGCCAACATTCCCTGCCCGAAAGGCGAGAACTGCGAGGACGATCCTTCGGATACGTGCGATCCCGCCAAGGGGGGAGCCGACTGCCCCGGCATTTGCGTGAGCGATTATTCGAAGCAGACGTGCGGCGGCATCGCCGGCATTCCCTGCCCGAATGGCAAGAAGTGCGTAGACGACCCGTCGGATACGTGCGATCCGGCCAAGGGCGGCGCCGACTGTTCCGGCATTTGCGTGCGCGATCATCCGAAGCAGACGTGTGGCGGCATTGCCGGCATTCCCTGCCCAAACGGCAAAAAGTGCGTGGACGATACGTCGGATACGTGCGATCCCGCCAAGGGCGGCGCCGACTGCCCCGGCATTTGCCTGAGCGACCCAACACAAAAGCAATTGCGGCCCTGAGGCTTCGTCATAATCATTCCGAACGCGGGCGCGTTCTTCCGCGCCCTCGTTCGCTGTGGGGCTACAACGGCCGCCAGTTTGAATTCCCTTCACGCTAATTCGTGATCCTGCATTCGCTGCAAGTGAACATCCGGGGTGGCCGACTCCCCAAATCAGAAAACAATGGCAAACGCTTTCTCAAAATCCCGCTCGACGCTCTAGAAGGCGAGTCTTGAGACTGAACTAGGAGGTTACCGATGGAGCAAAGAGTGCGAAGGATCTGATGGCGGGAAGTTACCCGGAGGTGGAAATCTTCTCGGGAGAGGACGCCCTGAAGCTCGTTGACTAGCCGAGCGTGATTTTGGGGACGCGCTCGAGTGCGAAGAATTGCGGAAGAGGAAAGCTGAAGGGCGCAGTGCACGTCACACGCGGTCTCCTGGAGCACCAGGCCGACGCTCCGCGAAGCTTGGACACAGCTGGCGGAGCGGCCGCGTGCAGATTTCAACCCCAAGACCAACGAGGCTGCGCTTACGAAGCGCTTGAAGATCTACGTGGAGAACTACACCGCGAGGCAGCACGGGCTGTTCGGCATGTGGTCCGCCGAAGACGTCATCGGCGAATTTGATCTTGCGACAGGTATGCTGATCGAGGAGCGCAGGACCGACATCGTCTACGGCTGGAACGACGACGCGCAGGGCATGCGATCTCGTCTTCGAGTTCAAGCGCTTGGGCCGCTTCGTCACCGGCATCTATAGCCGCCGCCAGGCGGTGGCCGCGATGGTCGGCGTGCTGCTCGATCCCGAAGACGATGTCGTGCCGGCGATCCGCAAGGCGCTCGAAGACAGCGCGCTCGGCACGGTGCTGCGCCTCAAGCCGACGTCAGCGGGCAATCCGATCGCGAGGCCGTCGATCCTGTTCGGAACGGCGGACTTCGACACGGAGCATGAACGCGATGCCGCCCTGGCGCCAACTCATGGCACCATCCGAGTTTCACACTTCTTCCTCGCCTTCGGCTATCCGACATCGACCAAAAAGCCTAAGGCGGCATAGCGGAAGGCCCGCTTTTCGGCCGTCGCTCAGCGCTCTTTTTCTTCTTCGGCCCCATGAAGTGGAGAACCTGCTCGACGCTGATCGCAAATCGCCGAGGGCCGTATCGTCGAGCTTGCCTTTGCCGCCCGCGAGAGCCCACCTCAGGCCGGCGTGGTTCGCGGGCGATATCCTCGTGATCCGCTTGACTGCCGGCGTATCACGGTCGCGATCCGCGCGACCTAGCATCGGAGGGTTGTAAAGTTCGCCTAAACCAACACATGTTCAAGAACCGACGGGCCAGCACTAAATCAGCTCTACTTTAGTAGTAGATTTTGGTTTTACGTTCAATTTAGCACTGGAAGAGATCTTTTGTTCGATCCGTAGAACTTTCACCTTCCAAACGACACCGGGTTCGAAACGCGTTGAACGAAGCGCGCAACCCCATCACTGACGACCATTGAGATCGGAATCTCACATTCAGCGAGAAAACTTCCAACTAAAGGAAAGGTGTTCGGAATTGTTTAGCGATTTGACTTGGAATTCAGTAAAGACTCGGCGCTTTACGATTGCGCCGTTTATATCAGACGGAGCCGCGGACAAATGAACTCCGCAATCTGGCGGGCTGAAGTGTCTGGCATCAACATAGCGATCGATTTGAATACACCATCCACGGCGCCGTTGTCAGTACGGAGGAACAGGACAGGTCCACCGTCACGCTCCATGATAATTTCTCGGATTATCGGAAATTCAACATCACGCTGTCCCTTCGTTGATAGTCCGCGCTATGCAACAGGGGGTTTCGATAGATACCCGGCCGCTCCGGCCACCTACCGGCATCGACTGCAAAGTTATCTTGCCTGCTTATACGTAAGTTCGGGCATTTAATGGCCAAAGGGCCCAATGTGAACGGGCTATCCGGCGACGGGGGTATCCTGCCGCCTGAATCCCCTTTAACGGCCCACACAGCCTCCAGGATTGCCTAAAATAAAATCGCGCGGTCAATAGCCGGACAGCCCAATGCTAATTTCTTGGGGCTTTGCAAGCCCACAAACGGCAAACTTCCCTTAATTTCCCACGAATTCCCTTGTGTCCTAACCGGAAAAGAAGGGCGGGACAATTGTCGTTATCACTCTGCGAACCGAGGTGCACTTCGGTCGCCCGGACCGTCGTTGGACGACATGACGCTTTAAGCCCCCTTCCGTCGACCCTTGCAGAGCTATCACCGGTTCGAAGCCGAACCACGCCCAATGGTCGGACTAAGCAAACTCCTGAACAACTAGATCATAAATTCCGGAGCGCACGGGCTGAACGCATTACGCGCCATTCCGAAGTTTTGCTAAATCGAAAACAGTAATGGGTACGAGAAAACCAAACCTATAGCTTAACGGCCAACAATGCTTTTGCTGTAAGCTCCATCACTGATGATTGCCAGAACGAAATCTTCTCCCGTGAGGGTCTATTCTCTTGTCTCTTGCGGAGTTTTTCAGTGTTGGCCGAAAGCTCTATTATTAGTGATTGGACGGACGTTCACTGATGAGCGGGGCTTATGGCTCAAAATTCTCATCAGGTTGTTTAGCCGTGTAGCGAATGCGATAGCTGCGGCTCTTGTTGGTCCGATGTGTACATAAATAGCTAGAGTTAGCTCGATGTAAAAGGGTCTATTTAAGATGTGTTGGTATTGGTCACCATGAACATAATAAAGTAAGGTTTCAAAAATGGCCCTCGTCCGAACTTATCAGTGAAGCGCTGCAGCGACCTGCTTGGCCAATAAGCACTTTCAGGATGCAAAGAATAAATGCGATAAAGCAGATGACCCCGGTAGGAATCTCGGTTGACTCCGTATCTGTCGATGTACGGCTTTTTTCGCTTTCCGCCCGTACGGCGATTAGAATGCCAGCGACCGAACCGCTCCAGATCTATTTCGTAAAGTGTGCTCGCATGTTTCCTGAAGTATGCACTCAATGAAAATTGAGCTAGATCGCGAGGATGATCGATCTTTAATTTTTTTACGGCGCGTCTGCCCTCATGCTTTCCTTCGAAGTGAAAGCAATTAGGCTCGCGGTTGATCTTGCCCTTCTTGTCGATGTACCATTGAAACCAAAACCCACTCCGGCGACAGCCCTTCGTAGGGCATTTGCGCGTCGTGAATCCGGATAACCCAAGCGGAGGACCCGCAGAGGGGTAGACCTTAGCCTGCTTCCCACGATGGTGCGGCTGCAAAAAACCGATTAGGAACGCTTGAGCGATACGTTCCAGCTCCCATACATCCGGACAAATGACGTCACAAGCTACTTCGACATACGTTACGATCGCATCGGCCGGTAGCTCACAAAGGATCCGGAACGCCGAGCTACGAAGTTGATAGATCTCTAATTGGTGTCTGTAGCGAGGATCAAAGAAGGCGGACTTTCGTGTTTCTATAACTTTACCGCATGCCTCTATCAGCCGACAAATCAAAATCTTACAGATGATCTCCTTTGACCAAACACGAACTTTATCAAAATAATGATAGACCCTTTCAGGCTTGAACGCTTGGAGCCATCGCTTGTTTTCTATTCGCCATTGTCTCCCATCGAAGGCTTTGTATGCGCAAACTTCGCTCTCAAGAGCATGTTTTCTCGCGGTGAGAATTCGTAGACGCAATGGCAAAGTACGCTCTGTTACATGCGGCATGTAGTGCCTCCATGAGTGGTCGAAGTTTGCAAAGCTTTAGATTTGTCACTTGCCGCGAGCGACGATTGGGGACGGGAAAATTCTTCAGCTTGACGCCTCGCCCACGACCGGTACGACGCTATCTAGCCGTTCGGAATGACCTTTGGGTCGGGAATTAAGCCCTCACGACGCCCCTCAGGGAGCGCGGATGCTTTAAATCGATTGTAACGGGGGGAAAGGCCGGCGGATATTAGCCGCCACCCGTGCGCAACCACGGCGGCGCAGACGGCAGAGTTCCTTCGGCTTCCCACAAATTCCTTTGACTTCCTCGGGCAGATGGTAGTTGGAGCGGTATGGCGATCGCGTCGCCATTAGCATTAGGTGCGCCGGCTGAGTGGTGGCTTAGCGCGGCCCTTGACCACCCGAAGGCGTTACCACCCCTTCACAAGATTCCTAACATGAGCCGTTTCCATCTCGAGTACTTGACGACGAGCTTGAATAGTTTCCTGTTCGTCGCGGCGTTCTTTTAGGACAAGTTGTTAGCGGACTGCGATGCAAATTGGCCCATTTATCTAAATCAGCTATAGAATACATAGGGTGACGTCCAAAATATCGGTACTCGGGCCCTTTTCCATTTCGAGCTGCTGCCCAATTGGCTAGTGTCTTTGCTGAGCAACGGAAACCCAGTGTCTGCAGATATTCTGCTGCCTGTTTCCGATTTAAGCGCGGATCCTCAGAGCTACTAGTCATGAGCCTGTCCCCTTGCATTACGTGAACCATACGGGTTCGTGATTAGAATCGAGATGTCGATCAAGATTGTTTCAAGCGGTGCCGAAAAGTCGGATCGTTTTTTCGTCCGGAGCCCGTTATCGCTATCCGCGGGCGCCAGTTCGATCATGGATTTTGCGACGCGCGCCGCTCGATGCGTTGAATTTCCCCATCTCGCGCGTCAGGCTCTCGCGACGGAGCGCCTCAATCACCGCTTCAACTTCATCTTCGGCGAAGGCTATAGCTCTCGGGCCAAGGCGCACCGGGCGTAACCGCGGGATGCTGGTGCCGGGAATAAATTCGGCCCCACCTTCACGATAAACGTAATCGTCATTGAATTTTGTTCGGCCGACCGGCAACTTACCGTGTGGACCATAGACCGTGTTCCTCCGCAACAATCGCATGTGGTTTTCTCCGGACGTCAAAAAGTTGACGCGGACCATACCGGACGTTGTTGGCGCGGTCTTCACCGCCAATTCGCAATTAAGCGCGAAAAAGCAGGGTTACTTACTGCGGCGCTTTCCTCGACGGATAGAAGCCACCGCTTTCGCTTTGTTTATATCGACCTCGTCTCCCGCTTCGGAGCAAAAACTCGCGAAGCTTTCAACTTCCTCCTCGACGCTAACCCCCGACATCTTTCCAAACTTGCGGCGGCGCCTTTTTATGGCAGCTACTGCCACTCTCGTTGTGATAACCCCTTCACGTTCCTCTAGCGGTGTAAACCGACCCGGTTTTCGTCCCCTATGCGCCTCACGATCCTTGCCGGGCTTAAGTCTGAGGTTTATTTTACGGTCAATAAGTTCGGATAGGTCCTCCAGCTGTTCGTGATCGAGAGGCAAATCAGCGGAGCGAAGATATTCGCAGAGGCTGTGTATATCGCGATCTTTGGCCTTGGTGACTGCCAAAGCCCAGCTGCTTATCCTAAGCCTCCTTTGAAGCATTTCTGATGTTCGCGGTTTATATCGGAGGACGGATTTGCGCTTGACATCAATATAGCTCGTCGATGGGAGTTGCTCGTTCGCATGCGGGTGCTCTGCCGGTGCCGAATTTTCGAGCATTTCCCTGAGCTCCGTCACAAGGAGATTTTTGCCACGTCTTGGTCCTCTGCCAGTCTTGCGGCTTATCTTTCGTTCGATGAGCTCGGCAACCTGACCTCGCTGGATTGGGGTAAGCGAGCAATCGCGAGAACGCAAATGTTCACATAGATTTTTCGTATTATTGGCGTATGCGTCAAAGACGAACTGCGACCAATCTGGCATCGCTTTATAACCACCGAATTGATTTCAGAATATACGATTAGTCAATTGACGAAACGGGCGCGTAAGAGCGTATCCGTTTTACAGACAGATCGGCTTTTTAAATGCACTTCCCGAGTGCAGATCTTGCCCAATTGGCTGTCACCCGTCGACCGAATTATTTGGACATAGCCTTGCCGCGCGCGGCCGTTGTCCGGTTTGAGATCCAAGGCTGGAGCGACAAAAGGATAACTAGGCGAGTTTCAATCGGAGGGCCTTTCATGGAAATCATTCTCGGTATCGTGGCCGTTGCTATAGCAGGTTACCTAGTAGTCAACGGCAAGCGAAACTCTGATCCACTCAATCGAAAGTGCGCAGCCGAAATCTGCGCCTATCTGGCGGAGTCGGTTGAGCGTGACCCAACCAAAATCCTCGAGATTTTTATGACTAATGCTCGGTATCAGAAGCAGGCCATGCACGTCATCTCGATGGTGCCTGCGATTTTGATAAAGGCTGGCTATCCAAAAGAGCACGCCATGAGCGAAGTGCCTTTTATTCGAGCGGTGGCAATGTCCTTGCCCAAGTAACGGCCTATTTGCCTCTACGAGTGGCCGCGACGAGCTTACTCCGCGGCTGTACGAAGGCTATTACGTCACCATAAAAAGATTGAGGGAATTTCAAAGGGCTTTCAATTCATCGGACGTGAGCTGGTTCAGCAACTGACATAGTCGGTGATAGATTGCAGTAGGGAGCGGCTATCGCAGGTTCCCTGCGCTCTATTTGCCGCGGTCCGCCACGAATCAGAAGGTCACCTTAGCGCCCTCCGCCAGGCCAGTGATCCTTGACCTCTCCCCGGCGGATGCAGACCAACACGTCCTTACCGCCTCTCTGGCTCGAGGAAGCCATAGCCCTTTGTACTGATTGAACCACTTCACGGTGCGTGCATGTCGCGATTAGGTTGCCTCAAAGTCTTATCGACGCGACGGATGCATGGGCTGGGGAAATGAGGTTTTTCGCTTCGAAACCATACGCCCTTTGAAGATCCGGCTGAGACGAAGGGATGATGACGAAAACTGCGAGGGATAGAGTTTTGTCAAGCATCGCCATCCTCTCTTGCGGCTTTCGTGAGATCTGCCGTTTGAACTGACGAGCCTTGGTACTTTCGCGTTATTGACATTGAACCACGACGATAGACATTGCGATGATTGTCGACCTTTCAAAGTTGGTGTATCGGCGATTTGGTGGGCCCGTCGAGATAGGCAGTTGTCGGCGGTCGCTGGGCGGTGGTTTGGGGAGATCGGGCTGAAGGCGAAGCAATCAGCTTGGGAGGAGTATTTCGATGTCAGACGACCAAATTCGCGCGCTTGTAGAAAAGAACATCTTCGTTGCAAATCAGAACAACAAGATAGTTCAAAGTAAGTCGGATGAGGACGCTCAGATTTTCATGGACTCGTTGTTCGAACGTCATGACGTCGTCTGGGGCGTCTGGCAGAAAGAAGACGGCGGCATCGGCATGTTCCCGCTCAAAGGCGATGATGTTTTTCGAGAAGCCACCGAGACCGGCACGTCACCCCCACTTCGAATGACGGCGATCGTTTGCTCTCGGAAAAAAGGTGAGGCTGCCCAAGCAGCGCGGCGAACTGATTAGCCGCGCCCTTTCTCAAAGTGACGCCGCGTCCCGGCAGAATGAGCGGAAATTTGGTTTCGTCTATTATGATGCTGACTTATGCGCCGGGCGCACGCCCGTGCACATCGATCATCATTTTAAGGCTAGGTTTACCGACGGCGGGACAACTGACGAAAACGCAAGGTTATCGCTCAAGCACTAGATGATATGCTTGGCCGGTTGGCCGATGGCAGCTTGGCGATGGTGAGCTGGTACTTGATCGACCGCGCCTGCTTCTCGTTGATCTCGCGCTTAGCAGGTCGCCGACGATGTGCTGAGGTTCGTGCTGGCGCTTGACGGCCGTCGTCATGATCTCGTCGAAGGCAGCCCTCATGCCGTAGAGTTTGAGCTCACCCATGAGGTCGAAGATTTGGGTTCGTTCCATCAGATGGTCCTCCGGAGGTTGTCGTAGCGGGCGCAATCGGTGATCGGCGCATGGCGGAGGGTCAGTGCCGCCGGCGTCATGATGTTGGTCGGTGCAGCGGGTTCGCGTTGGCGAGCCAGGATGTTGAGAACGACGTCAGCGGAATGGACGCCGTGACCAAGCGCCTCGGCGCAGGCGGCTTCGACCGCCGACAAACCGTCCGTCAGCACCGCATTGAGGATGTGGACCATCTGTCGATTGCCGTCGTCGGTGCTGGCGAGCCTGCGCCGGATCCGTTCGATCGCGGCCGGCAACACCCAGTCCTTGAAGGGTGCGCCGTTACGTAAGGCCCCGGGTTTGCGCGCGAGCACCGGCATGTAGTGCCAGGGATCGTAGGTCGTCTCGCCGCGTCCGAACGATCGCGGATGCTCCGCAACGATGCGCCCGTCCTGACGGATCACGATGCGGTCGGCATAGGCCTGAACCTCGACAGGACGCCCGACGGCGCTGGCCGCGACCGAGTATTTGTTGTTGTCGAAGCGTACCAGGCAGGTTTTGGAGACCGATGCCGGCACCGCGTGGAAGCCGTCAAACCGACCAGCATAGGGAACGAGCTTGGGGCGCTCGGCTTCGAACACATCCCATATCGTCTGATCGGCCAGTTCCGGGTGTCGATGAACCTTGGCGTGGGCAATGCATTTGTCGAGCAGCCAGGCGTTTAGCTCGTCCAGTTTTTTGAACCGCAGCCGCGGCGTGAAGAAGCGTTCCCGGACCAGCCCGACCTGGTTCTCGACCTGGCCCTTCTCCCAGCCCGACGCCGGTGTGCAGGCGACCGGATCGACAAGGTAATGGCTGCACATCTGCATGAAGCGGCGGTTGTATCGGCGATCCTTGCCCACGAAGATCGTCTCCACCGCCGTCTTCATGTTGTCGTAGATGCCGCGACTGCAGGTCCCCTTGAACAGTGTGAACGCCCGATCGTGGGCGTCGAATACACCATCTCCTGCGTCTCGCGCGGATAGGCCCGAGCGAACAGCATGCGGCTATGGCACAGCCGGACATGAGCGACCTTCACGAGCATGGTCACGCCGTTGAGGAGAACGATCTCGTGGCTCCAGTCGAGCTGATAGGCTTCACCCGGCGCAAAGCTCAGCGGGACATAAGCCGCCGCGGTCGATTGCCCGCGCTCCTTGCTCCAACGCCTGGCGTAACGCCGTACGGCATCGTAGCCGCCGTCATAGCCGCGCCGCGCAACTCTTCGAAGATCCGGATCAGCGTCAGCTGTTCGCGAGCCGATTTGGCCGCGTTCGCCGCCAGCAGTTCATCAAGCTCCGCCGCCCAACGCCCGAGTTTGGGGCGTGGCTGGATCGAACGCTCATACTCGAACGAGGTCTCTCCTGACCTCAGCACCTTGCGGACCGTGTTCCGCGACACCTTCAGGTCAGGGCCGATCTCCTTGATCGTCTTGCCCTTGATGAAGTGTTCGCGCCGTATCCGCGCAATCGTCTCCACGATCAGCATCCCCGACCACCTGCTTCATGACAAAGCAGGCAGCGCAACAGCCAACCTATAGGGGGTCAATTTTGAATTTTGGACGCCGATCCCCCGGCCTATGGAGTGGGCCCCTGGTGCCGGACGGGTAAGCAGAGTTGGATTGACCGGGTGGCCGGGCTTTTGGAGAAGAGCCCATGCCGAGACACCGATCCCACAGCGTTGAGTTTAAGCGCCAGGTCGCTCAGGAGTTTCTGAGTGGCGAGACGCTTCACGGCCTGGCCAAGCGCCACGACCTTTCGCGTAACCTGATCCGCATCTGGGTCGAAAAGTACGAGACCGGCGCGCTGGACGACGACGCCCGCGCTGCAGATCTGGTCCAGGAATACGAAGCGCGGATCGCCGCGCTCGAGCGGTTGGTCGGCCGTCAGGCGCTCGAGCTGGAGTTTTTAAAAGGGGCTCTGAAAAACGCACCCCGGCAGAGAAGCGCGACTACATCCGTGATCACCGGCCCCGCGGTCTGTCCATCGCTGAAGGATGCCGGCTGATGGGCATCGCGCGATCAACCTATTATGATGCGCCTGCGGCGCGCATGGGCGATATCGAGCTATTGAACGCAATCACCGCGATCTGCGACGAGTTCGACGCCTATGGCTGGCGCCGCGTGCAGGCGCGCTTCGCCATCGCGGCGTGATCGCCAACCACAAGCGGATCAAGCGCCTGATGCGCGAGCACGATCTGCAGCCGCGCCCGCCGTAGGCGTTATATCGCCACCGCCGACAGCGACCATGATCAGCCCATCTTCCCGGATCGTTCGAAGGGTATCGTCCTTGATGGCCCGGACCAGCTCTGGGTAGCGGACCTGACCTACATCGCCGTCATCGGCGGCTTTGCCTCTGTGGCGATCATCCTCGACGCCTGGTCACGCCGCGTCGTCGGCTATGCGATCGGCAGGTCGATCGACGCGCGGCTCGCGCTCGCGGCGCTGAAGGTGGCGATCGAGCGACGGCGCCCGCGACCAGGATGCATTCATCATTCGGATCGCGGATCGCAATACGCGTCTGGTATCTATCAAGCATTGCTGGCGGCCCATGACTTGGTCGGCTCGATGAGCCGGCGCGCAAACCCGTACGACAACGCCAAGGCGGAGAGCTTCATGAAGACACTCAAGGTCGAAGCGGTCTATCCGATGGCGTTCGAGACCTTCGACGACATCGCCGAGCAACTTCCCAGGTTCATCGACGACGTTTACAATCAACGCCGCCTGCATTCCGCGCTCGGCTACATCAGCCCCGTGCAGTTCGAGGAGCAACATATCCGGCCCATGGTCAAATCAGCAGTCTGATCCCGTCCGGCACCAGGGGCCCACTCCAGTACCGGCTTGAGCGACGGACATGGGATCTCCTAGTTGTGTCGGAGAGCCTATGCAACATGGCCTCAAATGGTCGGCGTTTCGCTCCTCTGCGACATCGGCTTCACGATGAGTCTCTTCATTGGTCTGCTGGCCTTCGAAGATGTAACCCTGCTGGCTCGGGTAAAGTGCGGGATATTACTGGTTTGGTGACTTCAGGGTTGGCGGGGTATTTGGTTCTCCGCCTGTTTCGCTTTTCTCGATAGCGCTGCCTCTCATCGTGAGTTGGTGGCTTTTCGGTTTGCGAGTAATGCCTCAGCGCTGCGTTTGATGCGTTGCTGGCGATACGGGCTCCTTGCAAATTTAAGAACGATCCGAAATCAATTTGTCAAAGGCGGCGCGCGTTGGATAATAAAAGTCCCAACTTGGAGAGAAAAATGTTGAGGGGCTCAATCATCATCGCCGCCGCGGGAGCCGCGTCGGCAATAGTGGCGTTTCCGTCTGCTTCGGAATCCACGCGCACCGATGACATTAATTGGGATATTTATTCGGTCCTTTAATTGCGTGATGTTGTCAAGCTTCCTTGAGATGCCGGCGCTGGGGTCATGGTCCTTTCCGAGGTCGCCAAGCGCCTCATGATGATGTCCGGGTCGGACGCCTCAACGTCTGCAGCGGAGTGCGGACGAGCCGCCACCAGCCGAATAAACGAGGTCGTCGCAACTGCCGTCCCAGCGGGGACATCGCCAGCCCAGCTTGCCGGTAGAGATCAGGCGGCGCCGGCCTGTCCCCATTCAAAGGAAGTACCATCAACCCAGATGCAGTGAAGAATGACGGCGATCTTGCGGGCAACGGCAACCTTTGCCTTCTTCATGCCGACCCGTTTTGCGAGCTTCATCCCCCAGGCTTTGAGAGAGCACCATTTCTTGGTTCGATAAAGCAGGACGGTGGCCGCCTCGAACAGATAAGTTCGCAGGAGCCGATCGCCCCATCGAGAGATCTTGCCGTTCGTGTCGATATCGCCGGATTGATGACGTCGAGGTGTAAGGCCCAGATAGGCGCCGACCGTTGAGGCCGATCGGAAGCGTGATGGATCGTCGATGGTGTGGCGGAATGTCAACGCCGTCACGACGCCAACACCAGGAACCGTCATGAGACGACGGCTTATTTCATCGGACCTTGCCAGCTGACGGACCTGGTTATCGAGCTTTCCTTGCTGCTGACAAACCTGTTCGTGGATCGCCAGTAGCGGTTCGATGACAGCGCTGAGCTGATGCTCCCCGCCCAGCAGCTCACTAACTTTCTTTCTGAACGGAAGTGCGATGGCTCTCGGAAACACCAATCCATATTCTTTGATCATGCTGCGAACCTGGTTCTCGATGTCCCTGCGAATGCTGACGAGGCGAGATCGAGCAACGAGAATGGCGCGGATTTTTTGGCTCTCCTCGCTCTTGACCCTGACTTCACGGTACCAGCCAATCCGAACCAGTTCAGCAAGGCCGCGCGCGTCATTCTGATCGCTTTTGTTCATTCGCACCGAGAGGGCCGCGTGTGCATGTCGCGCGTCGATACAGACCACCGGGAGATCAACCCGTCGGAGTTCGTGCCACAGCCAACTCGACATCGCCCCGGTCTCAAAGCCGACGCGCTCCGTATATGGTGCTCGTTTGCGCAGCAGTTCAGCTAAGGCGTTCGGATCAGATTTTGTCTTTCCCTCGAAGACAATCTGTCCTGCCTCGTTGATAACGCACACCGAGGTTTCCTTTTGCGAGACGTCGAGCCCAACATACTGCTTCATGGTAGCCCTCCGATTTGTTCTTGCGTGAGGGCTTAAGATAGCGGACCATTTTGCCGCGGGTGCCGACCGCAATTACGTCATCGTCTCCGATTATTACGGGGGCGAATACGACTGGCCGCGGTTGAGGCTCGCAGAACCTTCTACCAAGCAGAGCATCACTCGCGACATCGTCCCGCAGATTGAGAATCTCACGCCTGACCAGTTGGCGCGCCTCGCCAAGCAGCAGGATTTCTGCACGGGCGCCTATTCGATCAGATGCTTCGGGATTCCGACCAGCAAGCTGAGGGGCTACGTCGAATGGACTTTGGGCAGGCGCGTCCACAACATGCAGGTCCAATCCGCGAAGGCGGCCGAGCGCTTGGCTGCTTCGGAACGCGAGGCCCACCTGGACGCAAAGCGGGCAAGCGATACCGCACAGCGCGCCATCGTGATCGCCGCCCTGAGTATCGTACTCGCGGTTGGCGCCTTTATCTTGATTCTTTGGAAGGCGTTCAGGCCTACTCCGGGCCTGAGGCAAAAAAGCCCGCATGCCGATAGTGCCGACCTTGAGAGTCGCTAGAGCGCCAACTTGGGTGACGAAGCGTTCCAAAGTTCCTGTACCCGGCGCCAGCCTTGAAAATCGGCTCACGGTCTTGCGATGACCGAATGCCGCGTCGTTCAGCAAACCTGCGGACCGCGTCATGAAGGTACCGCAAATTCAACTCACGTTCGAGCAGATACACCGCAATCCTGACGCATGATTGCGTCACACGTTGTCGCGTCCACGCCGCCGCGAAAATAAACAAAGACCAAAAAGATACACGCGTTCGCCAAGCGGATATCGCAACATGAGCCGAAATTGCCGGTCGCGCCGCACTTAGCGCTGAGATCGATCTCGTGATCAAGGCACAAAAAACGGAGACTCCGATGGGCAAGACACCACTGGACGAACAGATCGCTAATGCGCTCGTTAATAACGCGGTCAACGATGGCTTTCTAATCTCAGTCAACGACAGTGATGAAACGGCCGTCAACCGATCACGGAATGTCACCGAAATAACTAACGCGATGTTCAGCGCGAATACGGACACACTCACCCTTAATGTCGAAGAACACCGCGTCGGTGAGGTCACTTTGATTTACGACCGCGGCGGTAAGGGGCTCGATGTGATCAGCGACCACACTGACATTCCTCATATCAACCGTCTGGTCCAATACACGATGAAGCAGTTCGGCTTGTGATCTCAATGGCACCGTCCACTCGGAAACCCGGCGTCACCTGTAATGCCCTACATCTCAGTCCCTGACTGGATCACGAACCAGGTTCCAGGCGCTGTACGCCTTCGTCTATCCGATCCATCTTAAGAGATACAGAGCGCAGGTAAGCAGGTCGCGTCGCTGGCGAATTGCCTATCAGAGCATCACGTTCCTACGATCGAGAAACGCCCTCGCCATCTTCCGAGCCTGCTCTCGTGATGTAGTGAAGGTCTCGCGAGCGCACCCGTCATCAGCCTTTGATTGCCGGCGCAGAGCTACCGTCAGATCGGCAAGGTCTTTCAGGGTGCAAGGCATCGCGATACTCCACAAACGATGGGGAAAAGGTAACGCTGAGTCCCGCAGTTGTAACCCGCTTAGATTTGTTTTTGGCTCATCGAGCGGGCCGACAACCGGCACCAGGCTAGGAACAAGTCGCTTGGTGCTAGCTTGAGTCCCGGTTCTGAGCGTGGAGGCGATTATGCGTGAATCCGGTTGGACGCCGTCGATCGTCCCGAACGATCGCGATCACACGATCTATCTTGTGTTGGATAGCTACAAATCTGGCTCCGTTTGGCACCAAACAGATGTCGACCGAACCGATCTTGAAGCGGTCATCATGGGCATGCTTGAGGGGCGGTATCAAAACCCAGTTCGGGTCGTTGGCTTCAACACATCAGAGAAATGGTCGGAGGGTGTCTCGGCCGATGTGGCGCACGAGGTCCGCCGGCGCTGCGATCTGCAACTTCGCGACGTGCCGTTCTACTTGGAGGAGTTCGTGGAGCGCCACGAAGGCCGCTACCACGACATGCAGTTGCCGCTTCCGATCCGTCTGGTGTGATCCGTCTCGTCGCTTGCTACGTTTCGCGGGCCGAATTGCAACACGTTGGAGAGGACTGCATGCGCACTTCTCTAATCTGGTAAGAACGCGTAAACTATCAATGTTTTCAAATTGTATCGCTTCAAATTTTCGGCTGTCGTCGTGCCCAAGCCCGCCTACACCAAAAGAAATGGGATCGGACACGATGCAGCAAGTTTCAAACGACAACGCAGGGACACACTCGGAAACTGTTGCCACAGCGCCACCTCGTAAGAATGCCGACGTGCTAGCTAAGGTCCTGCTGGATATTAAGCTCATGTTGGACATTGAGAAGGTGCTCGCCGAGGAGCTCACTCTCGAAATGCCACTAAGGCGGCGACCGGTTCACGATCAGATATTGAAGATTATCGAGGAGGCTCACACCGTCAGCGCTGCGGAGGGAATACAGGCCGGCTTTCGCAATCGCCAGCGATTAAAATAGGTACCCGCGGCCCGATGGTGATTCGCAAAAGCCTGTGCCTTTTGGGGTCAATCGGTGATGAGCAATGCCGTAGGGGAACAACCCTCCATCAAAGTGCATTGATTCAACTGGAACGGGTGGACCCACAATCCATATGATCCCCGACCCGATCAGGCCCGCTGTCGATTCATTCCAGCGGGCCTTTTTGCAATGCCCGTTCAGACCGCGCCCGGATAGGATACGAACGCACGCAGCAACAGTGCAACTAGCACCACGATACCGATCGTTATAGCAACGATAGAAACTCGGTGCATGCGCGGCAACGCTGACGCGGTCACCTTGGTTCACCAGGAACGTCGGCACAGAAGGAACTTTCCTTAGCGGGCGTGGTTAGGAAGCGTGACGAATCCCGTTTACACCGTGGGACATTCCACCCGAACCATCGACGAGTTTACTGAGCTCTTAATGGCTGCGGAAATCCGCACATTGGTTGATGTCCGAAGTTCGCCCACATCACGCGGGTTTCCGCATTTCAACCGGGAATATCTCGTAAATGCTCTGGAGGGGGCCCAGATCGGATATGTCTATTGCGCCGCGCTGGGCGGTCACAAGGGAAAAGAGCAAGACAATCCCTCCGGAGATCAATGCGTTCTGGCAAAATCAGGGCTTTTATAACTGCGCCGATTACGCGATGAGCAGAGAGTTCATAGCCGGCCTGGAGTATCTCATTGAAACAAGTCAGCGCTAATCGACCGCGATAATGTGTGCTGAAGCCGTTTGGTGGAGATGTCACCGACGAATTATCGCGGACTACCTCATCTCACGTCAGATTCCGGTCGGTCATATACTCGAACCCGGCAAGATCGTTGAGGCTCAGATTACGCCTTCCGCCGAACGCCGAGGAGCGGTCATTGGCTATCCTGGTTAAACCTTAGAGGAGCAGTGATTGCTTAGAGTTCCTGGTTTGACTCTGCTTCGTTCTTAGGAAGCGAATCCGGTCGTCGTAAAGCGACCCGCGGCAACCGTTAAAAAAATAGTTCTGAACTGATATCACCCCGTAAGCCGGAGCGATCAACCCCAGCGCACCTCCTGGCGTCTTGTGTATTCCTCGAACGCCTTCTCATGTTCAGGTGCGCACCGGTAACGCGACCAACCGTCCCCCGCCTCGCCGTCGTATTCGGCAAAGAGAAACAGGTAAATACGGAGCCGCTGGTTATCGTCGGAGTTCCGAACGTAAAACGTTCTCATGTCCCCCAGACCTTTGCCCATGGCGACGAGCCGCAAGGGGCTCTCCCTCCACCTGGCCCCTTGTTGAACGATCTACCGATCGTTTGCGCAATGTTGGCATGTCCAGCGCAACCCATTAGACCACCCGGCAAATCATTCGCCCAGGACCGCGACGCCTTGGCGGTTTAGCGATTTGGAACGTCTAGTTCAGGTCTTTTTGGAACGTCTAAGTCAGGCTTTTTCGGAACGTCTAAGGCAGGTTTTTTGGGGACGTCTAGGTCAGGTTTTTTCGGGACGTTTAGGTCTGGAAAGGGTTCCGAGCTCGGAGAAGAAGCCCATTTTTCGGTACTGACGGCGATCTGACGGCAGTGAGCTTTTACGAGCAATCCATCACCGGCGGCACCCAACAGCAGTTCAGCAGCACGCGCTTCTTGAACAGCACTTTCCATCGAGGGAAACGGAGCCGCGCGCTTAGAGTTCCGGGCGATTAGAACCTTCATAAGGTGTGAAGTTCGGCTATCAACGGACCGATACATCAGCCACTACAAACATGTGACGCGCTGTTTGACGCGGCCGCTTTTAGTTGACGACGCCTTAGGGCTTGCCGCGAGCTTACCGGCGTTGCGTCCGAAAACAACCGTTCACAGAGCGTGGGTATGACCTGAGGGTTTGGCGCCGGGCGCTTGCGGCTGGGTGATATAATCAGAGCCAAAATTGATTCGAGGCGACGTATGACCGGTTGGCTTGACTGAATACAGTCACGCTTAAGCAGGAAGCAAGAGTGGCATTTTAAAGCTTTTGAAGTGCTCAAGGGCCAGCGGCGCAGGATTTTGGACGCCGACACCTCCTAAGTTCGGCATGAGCGATGGTTACCTCCCGAAGAAGTAAATCTGCTCAGCCGGCCCTTGGGTCCTGTCAAACGCCATTAAGTTTGGTTGTTGTGAGCGCCCCACCCCTTCCTGCTGCTGTTGCCGCAATTCTTGCTCTTGGTGTTGCTGCCTGCGGGCGGCCTCCTGCCTGGCCTTCTGCGCTGCATACCGCTTGTGACGTTCGCGTTCGGCCGCCTTCTTAGCAACCTGCTTTTGCTCCTTTTCGGCCTGCCGCGCGGCCTGCTTTTCACTTTCTCTGTCCTGCTCGCGAAAATCATTTACCGGAACGGGCGCAACAGCGGGTATAGACTCCACTTGTAGTGGAGGCGTCGATTTAACGATGGTTTCAGCCGGCCTGTCGCTGGACGGGGTGACATCCGCCATGGCAGGTAGAACCACCCTAGCCGCAGGAAGGCTATCTTGCGCTTCGGCAGTTCGCGCTGGCCGAGCATTGACAGCCGCCTTTCCCAGCCGGACCCCGCCTCCAAATCCCGCTCCAATGAGCAGGGCCGCAGTGCCGATCCCTGCAAAAAACATTCCTGGTGCCGAAACCATCGCGACCTCCCTGTTCCCTTACTAAACGCGCGAGATTCAACATGGTTCGCTAGTAAACCTTTTGGTCCCAGAACCTTTTCTTATCACAAACCGTCCCTGACGGTTATCAGACGAGTAAATTAACAAAAATGCCCGCGCCGCTGAAAGATCACGGATTGCCCCTTATTTAACTTAAGGAGCGGCGTTGCGATTTGGTTGTCGCGCTGATGGGGAAGCATGGCGCGATAGCGGGTCAGTAGATGGCGCAAATCGCGGCCATTCAAAGTGCAATTGCAGCTTTGAAGCTGTGCTCGAAGATCTGGACGCTGACGCGGAAGTGGCAATACGCGTGGCATAGTATTCATCGTCCGCGGTAGCCCGGCCCCTCGTCCTAAGCGGAACAATTTTTCATTCGTGCCGACCGGATGCGCTCTTACGTGGCCTTTTTCGTCTGCGCTGCGACGGCGTTCGACGAATCTCATCGCCGGCGTCACAATAATTCCCTGCAGAATGATGGATATTGGAATGACGAGCGCACTCGTGCTCCAAGACAGGTCGGCCTGCTTGAACCAATATTTACCGAGCGCATACGCCAAATAATAGATAGTACCAATTCCGCGGATACCGAAAAACTAATTGCCAGTCGTTCCGCCCAACGACGTGGCGTGGCCGCAAGGCTGAGCCATCCTGACAGCGGCCGAACGACAAGAATAGTTAGAATCGCAAATAACACCGCTTGTCAGTTCAAGGCGTCAACACGTGCGCTCCTTCAAGATCACCAGCGGAAACCATCATCGATAGACGTTGAAGCTGTTCAGCAAAATCGTGCAATGTTTCGTGGGTATCGGTGATTGCGCTCGGCCGCGCGAAGCGCCCGCCGCGGACTCCCGGAACATCGGCTGGCTAACGTGAAATCAAAATCCTTTCTTCCTGCTCTTGTCTAAGCTCACTTTACGATATCGAAAGCGCGGCGGTTTCCTTGGGAGCTTCACGATGCACACCCTCTCCTGGCTGCCGTCGGCATACACCTTCAATAAAAAGCGCTCGTCGCCTTCTTGAATGATTTCAATCTTTGTTGGTTTCTTCGGCATCGGACCCGGCAGTTTCGACTCGGACCTTCGCGCTCAGTCGTGACTGACCGACACCGTCGCCCGCGTGCTCATCATCGCCCGGGCCGGAGCACGACCTTGATCACACCGTCCTCCTTGTCGCGAAATTTCCTATACATCGCCGGCGCTTCCTCAAGGCTAGCTGGATGCGTGAGGACGAAACTCGGATCAATCTTGCTCTCTTCGATCAGCTTAAGAAGGGGTCTGGTATAAGCCTGCACATGGGTCTGGCCGGTCTTGATAGCGCACCGATAGCCTGCTTCAGACGCGGCGCAGGAAGCTCCTGGTTTGACCTTGCCCACCCAGGAATTGGCAGCATCTCCCTGCCCATTTGCCTTAAACCGCTCGAGCAATTCGCTGAGGCCCCCGCTAAGGAGACTACCCACGCCGCCACCAGCCAACACGCCGCTTAGGTGGCCAAGCAGGTTGCCGAGGGGTTGATCCTGTTGTTTTCCAACCTCAGGCTGAGTTTTGTTTCCGCCTGCGCCATTTAACAGCTCTGCAAGCTTGTCCCTGTTTTGGTAGCCCGCCAACGCGAGCAGGCCTAGCAACGCTGTCATCGATGGCATCCCTCGCGACATATTATTTACTCCCATCTGCCAAGAACTCCCGCTCAACGTTTATTTCCAGTGCTAGTTCCGTCTCCTCCCATGACGCAGCCGTTGCCCTTAGCGGCTACGCGGCGGGCTTTCCTTTCCGGGTCGCACAGGAACTTGAGCGCACGCGAGGGGTTAGGAGCGTCTCTATAACACTGGAGGAAATATGAGACGCTTACTCCTTGCCGCCTGTTTCAGTCTGTCGGCGATCACCGTTGCGTCGGCGCAAAATCCGCCCGCGCAGTCGGGACCTAACAACAACGCAATCAACAGTTCCGGCCACAACAACGCGAATGCCCCGGTGGCCGGTCGCAATAGTTTCACGAAAGGACAGGCTAAGTCGAAACTCCAGGAAGCCGGCTACGCAAACATCACTGATTTGAAAAAGGACAACGCTGGTGTTTGGCGTGGAAAGGCCAGCAAAGGCGGCACCGCCACTGCCGTAAGCGTTGATTTTCAGGGCAATGTCCATTCTGCGCAGTAAGGAAACTTGATAGATGACAGTTACGATTTCTCGTCTTTACGATTCACACACGCAGGCGCAGGCGGCCGTTCAACGGCTTCAAACCGCCGGAGTACCCCAATCGGACATCAGCCTTGTGGCGAATAACTCGGACAGCTGGTTTAATACCGATAAGAATGTTGATCGGGACCGCGATGGCGTTGATGATCGCGTAGAAGGCGCAGGCACCGGTGCCGGCATTGGTGCCGGCGTTGGGGCTGCCGCGGGACTCTTGGCGGGCCTCGGCTTGCTTGCGATCCCAGGGTTGGGGCCAGTTGTTGCGGCTGGCTGGTTGGCGTCGACGGCAGTCGGCGCAGCGGCCGGGGCAACAACCGGCGGCATCGTCGGCGCCCTTACCGAAGCCGGCGTGTCCGAAGAGGACGCTCATTCATACGCAGAAGGCGTCCGTCGCGGCGGGACGCTTGTGTCAGCCAGGGTCGACGAGGGGGATCGAGCCCACCTTGAAGCAGCATTGAATGATTCTGCAGTTAACCTGCAGGAACGCCGCGCCGCCTGGCAAAAGACGGGATGGAGATCGTTCGATCCCTCAAGTCAGCCTTATGGAGCGGAAGAGGTCCGCAAAGAACGACAGCGCTACGGCAGTGGTTTGCGCTAGAAAATTGAGCGGCCCGTGGTGGCGGGCCGCTAACACCTTCAATGACGGGCATCTCAAGGGCCAGTAGGGAAGAGAGGCATCCATAATCTCACACCTCTAGAGAGCACCACCAACGCGGGTACATGATGCCGGCGGATAAATGCCCAGAACGGCGTAAGATCGCGACTCGGGGAATATCTGTCGGACCCATGCGTGACAGTGAACAAAGCTCAGAAGGAAACCGCGGTCTTACAATAACCCCGGCTGCCGTTGCTAATTCGGTCTCCGCCGCGCTGCAGTTAGCCGCCATTTTGTACGGCTCCCCGAGATGCCGAAAATATTTCCCAGCTCACCACGAACATTGCCGCGATCAGCGGGCCGATGACAAAACCGTTCAAGCCGAAGACTTCGATGCCGCCGAGCGTCGAAATCAGCACCACGTAGTCTGGCAGTCTGGTATCCTTGCCGACCAGGAATGGGCGGAGCAGATTGTCCACAAATCCAATCACAAGCACGCCATAAAGGCTTAGTCCGATCCCCTGCCATAGGGCGCCGGTCGCCAGTAAGTAGATCGCAACCGGAAGCCAGACCAATGTCGCGCCGACCGCAGGGATCAGCGATAGGAACGCCATCACCACGGCCCATAGCAGTGCCGCGTGGAATCCCAGGAACCAGAACGCAATGCCGCCAAGCGCACCTTGGACGATGGCGACCAC
Source organism: Nitrobacter sp. MLSD-S21 (assembly GCF_058809865.1). Classification (NCBI taxonomy): domain Bacteria; kingdom Pseudomonadati; phylum Pseudomonadota; class Alphaproteobacteria; order Hyphomicrobiales; family Nitrobacteraceae; genus Nitrobacter; species Nitrobacter sp. MLSD-S21. The sequence goes on from NZ_JBXASZ010000002.1 coordinate 534,822, forward strand.
AATCCCACCTTTTACGGTGGCGCGAACGACGTCAGCGAATCTCGTAAAGAGCGCGGACTTTTGGTCGCTGTGGAGTGGGATGGCCTTCTTGATCTTTTCAGCCAGTGCTTTGCCGTCCCGCAACAGGAAGAACAAAAGATAGAGCATGATAACAAGACCGACCATAAAGTCGAACGTGTTCACCCCTATACTGAGCGCCTGCGGGGCGAGAACTTGCCCACCTTTCATCAGCCCGGCCGCGAGCCGTTCGCGCAATGCAGAAAAATCCGTCAGGTTGAACCGCTCGATCAGTCCGGTTGCCCAGGCAGGCAGGGCCTCGAGTATCCGCTGCAAGTAGTTAGCGAAACTGTACTCGCCGGACTGGTACTTCGCGAACACGATCGATGCTTCCTGAACCAGGGAGGTCGTGATCAGTGCAAGCGGCAGAATGACGATCGCAATAATGATCAGAACGGTGACCGCGGCAGCAAGGCTTGGCCGGTCGGGCATCGATGTGAGCAACCTTCGATAAGTTGGCGCAAAAATCACCGCCATGACGATCGCCCAGAGCACAGCGCCGTAGAACGGCTGAAGAACCCAGGCGAAAGCCAGCGTGACGGCGACAAGCAGCAACAGAAAGGCTTGATGTTCAATCCTGCGCACGGCTGGCTCGTTCCCGCGTTCCAATGGCGTTGTAGGACCAATCAAGGAGTTGGCAAGTACGGAAGCGGTCGTCCGATCCTTGCCAACGCTCAATCGCCACTTCAACCAATTCGACCTGGCCGAGCAACTTCAACAAAATCGCGACGCGTTCGTGCGGTCTCAGGCCAGCGAGCGCGCATCTAATTTCCGATTGCGAGGCCGACAGCGTACCAAGCTCCGACCGCGAGAACGCTGTCCGCGGCGATAATGGCAATCAGAAACCGTCCCGATTTGCTGCGTTCAAAAGATGTTCGACCGAGTGGAAAAGCCAGGAAGACTCTGCTGGCATGATGGATGAACATGAGAACTCACAAGTTTTGGCTGTTAGCAAAAGGCGGCCGGCCGACCGCAATTAACGCAGCACGTTTATCGGTCTGCCTGTCACGCTACATGACCGACCAGAGGCGCGCTCTCAAGGAGAGGTGCCAGTGAGAAGCGAGGGCGCAGCTGCGCGATAAGCGTGAAAAGGATGTCCGCGGAAGCCTGGATTGTTCTTTGCAACTGACAGATCGTAAGCGGTTAACAGCTAACGGTTTGTGATTAGTTCTGACTCGCCGTGAACGGGAGCGGGAATATCCAGGCCCTTGGCTTCATATTCATTGAGCTTGTTACGCAATGTGCGAACCGCAATTGCGAGTGTCTTTGCTGCCCGCGTCCGGTTGCCATTGCAAGCACGCAGCGTCTCAATAATGAGATCGCGTTCAACTTCAGCAACCGTTTGTCCAATCAGTAAGGCAATCAGTCCCGTCTCGCTGATTATAGCGTTCGGAACAGCTCCTTTCTCACAAATCCAGCCGTTCAATATTTTCGACCTCTATGATCGAATCATACATGCTTCTTGATGCGCTGGGATTGTGACGATAGGCGGGCAGGCAGCGTATGCTGTAGCCTCTACCAACCTTACCCGGCGGTCGACAACGCGAACTAGATAGGCCACCGCAGCTAGCAGTACCGACAAATCCTTTGTGCAACAGATCCGCGGCGAACATGCCACAATTGCGGCGCGAATCGCACAAAATGTGAGTAACTGATGCGCACTCTTTTGGGGGATCGAATGACAAAGGAACGGCTCAGCGTACAGCAAGGTCAGATCCTGCTGGATGGAACGTCGCTGCGGTGCAGGGTTCGTTACCTCACCCCCACATCCGCAACGATACAGACGTGGGATGCGCCGGTACTACCGTTAGCGTTTTCCTTGCGTGTTCCAAATGCGGGCCTTAATGCGCGGTGTCAGGTTCTCTGGCGAGACGAGCGCCGTCTCGGCGTAACCTTCATCTAAACGATCGATGCGCAGCCTTATGGCGCTCATACGCTTGGCGACGTTCCGAGCGATGCTTGACTTGCCGACCCCGGGCAGCCAGCCAGCGCAATAAGTCTGGGCACCTGCTTTTGTGAAATCGTTATGACGAACGACTTACCTTAAGTTTTCGACCGAATTGGTATTACACTCGACCTTTCTTTCCCGATGCCTTCTCGCGCACAGAAGTGTGCCCAATCGGCCGCCAGCCTCTGGCGCTTCACGATGAGATCGCCACGCCGATATGCGGCTTCAACCTTGTTGCCGACGGTGTGAGCGAGCGCCATCTCTACAACATGGTTTGGAAACGCGGTACTCTCCGCCGCCCAGTCTCTGAATGTGCTCCGAAAGCCGTGAACCGTGATGTCCAAGCGATCCATCCGCCGCAGGACAGCCGCCATTGCCATGTTGCTCAGACCGCCCGCTCTTGGTCCGATGAAAACGTACGGATTATTCTTTTCACGCGGCAGCTCTTTTAGGATTTCAACCGCTTCGTCACTGAGTGGCACGCGATGTTCGCGGCCCGCTTTCATCCCGTTACCCGGAACAGTCCAGGTCCGAGCCGAGAGATCGATCTCGTTCTACCGCGCGCCGAGCGCCTCGCCTGTCCGACCTGCCGTCAGAATTGTAAATTCAAGAGCACGCGCTGCGACGCCGTCCCGCTTTCTAAGCAATGCCATGAAAGCTGGGATATCGGCATAAGGGAGTGCGGCATGATGCTGCGGTTTGGCAAGCCGGGAGCGAGCGGGCAATACGTGTTGCAGATTGCCTTTCCAGCGCGCCGGATTGTCCCCGTCCCGCAGCTTCCGCACAGTAGCCCAATCGAGCACAGCTTCGATCCGACTACGCACCCGGCTTGCGGTTTCAGTTTTCGTCGGCCAGATCGGCTCTCTCCGATCTTCGGCGAGTTAGGCGAAGGCGGACACGTTTGCCGCCGCGTTCGAAGAACTAGTCGAGCTTGGCGAAGATCGGCGGCTGGCATTGATGTGTTCGGAAGCGGTGTGGTGGCGATGCCATCGCCGGATCATCACGGACTACCTGCTGATGAACGGGTACGCTGTGGATCACCTCATGGCGGTCGGACATACCGATCATGCCAAACCGACCCCCGGCGCGCAAAGAACCGCGTCAGGGAAGATCATATATCCGGCCGCCGCACTGGCTTGAGTGCCGGATGTATCGAGGAGTCGCGCCACGCACTAGGAAAAATCATCCCGCTCGGGATGCTCTTCTACGGCGAGCCTGCGATTGTACAAAAATAGTCCCGATCGGTTCTTTTTATGGATTTTCGTCCGTGAGCCTGCTACAATCGTCCCGATAGGGATGATTCATGCAACCGGTCACAGACAGCAAAAGCCTCGGCCTTTTGATCCGCAAGGAGCGCAAGGCGCAAAAACTGACACAGGAACAGCTTGCCGGACTCACGGGGGTCGGCGTGCGTTTCGTGCGCGAGCTTGAAGCCGGCAAAGAAAGTTGCCAGATCGGTCGCGCCCTTCAGGTGACGACAGCTTTGGGTCTTAGCATCTCCGTCGCTGGACGATGGGAGAGTACCCCATGACGCACCTGCTGGATGTCTGGTTCGGCCAGGCGAAAGCCGGTGCCCTCAGCCAGGACGAGGCCGGCGCTCTCAGCTACGCCTACTATCCAAACTACCTCATTGGACAAGAGCAGCGCGCCATCTCCTTTTCGATGCCGTTGCAGGAAGCCCCCTATGCGGATCGAATCGTGCGCCCCTTCTTTTCTGGCCTTCTGCCGGATGAAGGTGCCCGGCAGCGTCTGGCGGGCGCGCTCGGCATTTCAGCCGGCAACGCCTTTGGCCTGCTCGAAGTGATCGGCGGCGAATGTGCGGGAGCCTTGTCGCTCTATCCTCCCGGTCAGGAGCCGCAGTCGTGGGATGGCGACGGCGTTGAAATACTAAGCCCGGCGCGGCTCGAAGAAATCCTCGGCATGCTGCGCGAGCGCCCCCTTCTCGGCGGCGAGGAAGGGGTTCGCTTGTCACTTGCAGGCGCTCAGGACAAGCTCGCTGTTTGCGTTGAAGGGGAAAACATCGGGCTTGCGAAGGGCGGTCGCCCCACAACGCATATCCTAAAGCCCTTAATTCAGGCGCTCGACGGCACCGTCGAGAACGAACTGTTCTGCCTGCGCCTTGCGGCGCGCCTGAAACTCCCGGTTCCTTCCGTTGAAATGCAGCATGGCGGCGCGATTCCCTTTCTGCTGATCGAGCGCTACGACCGCTCCCGGCACAAAGACGGGACGATCACACGACTGCATCAGGAGGATTTTTGCCAGGCGCTGAGCGTGCCGCCGGAACTCAAATATGAAGAAGAAGGCGGGCCTGGAGCCGAAAGGTCGCTCGACCTGATCGACCGTGCCACGGCGCGCCCGGCAGCGGATCGGCTGGCCTTCATCCGCATGCTCATCTTCCACTACCTCGTCGGCAACGCGGACGCTCACGGGAAGAATTACGCCTTGCTCTATCGCGCCAAGGTTCCGGACCTCGCGCCGCTCTATGATGTCGTCTGCACGGCGGCCTATCCGCGTCTGGCTAAAAAGCTCGCCATGGCTATCGGTGGACGGTCCCTCCCCGACACGATCCAGTTGAAGCACTGGCTCACGCTGGTGCCGGACACGCGGGGCGCGCAGCGTCTGCTGATCAAGGATATGACTGAACTTGCGGGGCGCATCAGAGGTGAAGCCGATAAGCTTCTGGCCGAGTTCGAGGATGCAGGTACCTCACATGAAATCCTCAATACCGTTCGCGGCATCATCGAAACCCGTGCGGCTCATTTGCTGCGGATAACACACGCTTAAGATTTTAACGGAGAGGACTGGGGGATTATGGCTCGCATCGAAAACCATAAGTACAGCATCGAGGAAGCGTTCCGGGAGTGCTTCTACATCGTCCCCGACTATCAACGCGAATACGTCTGGACCGACAAGGAGGTCAACCAGCTCCTTGAGGATATAAACGAGCAGATCGGCAACGGCCATGTACGTGAGTATTTCATCGGCACGATCCTGGTATCCCCTACCTCGCAGAAGAACCACTACGAGGTCATTGATGGTCAGCAGCGACTGACTACTTTCTTCCTGTTGCTGTGCGCGCTGAAGCATATGTTTCGAGGCGAAACCCAGCAGCAGACCATTAGCGGCCTGATCTCGACCAGCTACACCGACAACAGCGGTGAGACACGGACTAACCTGAAGCTGGAACCGCGATATGAAAACGCCGGAGAGGTCATTGCCAAGCTGGTGGAGCTGGACGCCAACCCTCAAGCCGTTCGTGCCGGCATCCAGGCGGCGGGCATTCCGAGCTTCGGCTCGCTGGAGAATTTGGTCAGCGCCTACAGTACGATCTACCGCTATCTGAAGGATAATTACGACGACACGTCCACGCTGAAGAAATACTGGGGCTATCTGGCGAACAACGTCGTGTTCATCCAGATTTCGACCGACGTCAGCAGCGCACTCAAGATTTTTGAAACGATCAATGAGCGCGGCGTTGGTCTGAACCCGATGGACCTTCTGAAAAATCTGTTGTTCACGCAGGTTCCACAAGCCCAGTTCACGCAGCTAAAAGACGAATGGAAAAAGATCACCAGCCCGCTGAGAAGGAAAAAGAGAAACCGCTGCGTTTCCTTCGCTACTTCCTTATGGCCAACTACGTCATCGACAACGACCGTAGCGACGCCGTGGTGCGCGAGGACGAGATTTACGACTGGTTCGTCAACAAAGACAATGCCGCCCTCTGCGACTATCGCAACAAGCCGTTCGAGTTCGTCCGTAAGATCATCCGCAACGTGGATAGCTACATTTCCTTCGGCAACGGGCTTGGCAATGACGGCAAGCCGAACATCCCAATGGACAGCCTAAAACGGCTGGCCGGTGGTGCGTTCAGTTTGCACTATGTCCTGCTTCTGGCCGCAGCGCCTTTGCCAAAACCCTTGTTCGACCATTTCGTCGCCCAGCTCGAAAGCTTCCTTTTCTATTACATCTTCACCAAAACCCCGACGAAGGATCTGGAGCGGAATTTCTCGTTGTGGGCCGATGAACTGAGGATCATCGCTGGGAAGTCCGACCCGGCGGAGCAACGCGCCGCCCTCAACGCCTTTGTTACGAACCGTTTCCAAAGCAATATGGAGGCGAAATCACAGGAACTGTCCGACGCGCTCAAGCGCCTCACACTTCATACCATGCAGCAATACCGGACCCGTTACCTGCTGGCACGACTCACCCAGCATGTCGAGATGGCATTCAATGGCATCAAATCGCCCGGTAGCCTGGGCTCCTTCGCGGGCCTAGAGATCGAGCATATCCTGCCGAACACGCCTACCGCTGAATTGAGCAATCAATGGGCTGCCGACAATTCTCAGGCCCTCTATGACGACTATAAGAATCGGCTCGGCAACCTGACGCTACTAGAGAAACCGATCAACATCGTCGCCGGGAATGACTTCTACTCCGAGAAAAGGCCGGAATATTGCAAGAGCGGCAACTACCTGACCCGCAGCCTGGTCGAACTTACTAAGGTCGGCCAGAACAGCTCCGTCTCCAGAATCAATGAAAAGCTAAAGGCGTTTCCCGTATGGAACGCCATCTCGATTGACGATCGACATGACATGCTCATCAAGCTGGCAAAGGACGTCTGGCGAACTGCACCCCTGGAAAGCTGACAGCGCCATGGTTAACGCGATCAACCGCTACAATGCTGGTCACAAACGGAAAGGCCAAACAGATCAGTTTCAACGCGCTCGTTGACGCAGGCATGCCGAGGCAGATGCGTACAACGCCGAATGCGTTAAGAAGTACTATGCGGATGACTTGCCGGACGCTCAAAAACTCGCGGCACAGCCTTGATGCTCACACCGCGAAGGGATCATTCCATGACCACGTATCAGCACACCCTGACCATCGGCGACGGCGAGTATCTCGCGCTCTCAGACGCACTCAAACTGATGATTGAGCACTGCGAAGCGCAAATGAAAGCCGGTGAAGGCGCTCCATATAATGCATATAGGCAGTACTGCAACGCGATGCTTGACAGGCTGCGGGCAGCGCCCGCGCAGATAACCAGCACGAACAACTTCTTCAACGAACGATAGACTTCCAAGCGGGGAGGAGATCAACGAGTGACCCCTTCAAGGATTTGCAGAACAGTATAGCTAGGAATGCGGCGCTGATATCCGAGCCGACAGATCATGTGCTTCTCAAACAAGCCGAGGGCAGCAAGGGTCATATTTCGCTGAAGGCAGTCAGCGACGAATACAATCGATTGATACTGCAATAGATAGAACGAAACCGGCCTCGCGGTTTTTGGTCGCGATTGTTCGGCGGATAGCCCCCGACAGACTGATCTAGCCCGGAGCACTTACCAGCGTGTATTCCGACCAAATCGTCTGATTGCGCCATGACGCCAGCCGCCGCACGCAATGAACGCAGTCCTCGCTATCGGTATCTGGGATTGGCGTGTCGTGATAGGTCACATCGTACACCGCTCCGCACTTGCAGGTTTCCTGTGCCATCACTGCTCCATTATGAAAACCAGAACCAAGGCCACGCGATGACGGCGACAAATGTTCCCCGTCGCGACGTGCTAGAAGCAACCGGTGCGGAAAGAAGCAGAATCTCGCTAGCGTTATAAATGGAGGATCGCGGATTCAATCCCGTCCGCCTTACTCGTGGAAATCGTCCTCTCGGCGACGAAATCAACACAGCACATATACAGCCTCGCTCAAGGATTTAATCCCGTGAGTTTAGAGGGTTGCTGTTTTCAGCCTCGTTTCTTCCAACCAAACAAACGGGATCATCAGCCTGGATGATTCCGGAATTTTCAACCCTGAGATGCTCGTCCGCGCGGATCAGAACGCGCAGCTTTTTAAGCGCGCGATACAGATCACGGGCCATAATCAACGCGTCGATATCCTTAAGATCTCGATAGATGTCCGGTGACTCTGCCGCCGCCTTTGAGGTCCAGGATTTGCAGACGGACTCATATGGCGTGAGGCCTTTGAGCGTTTTAAGCCGTCGAGCAAAATTATAGGCGTCAACGAAGTTGGCCAGATGAACGCGTAGTTCGTCATGGCTATCGTAATGATAGCGTTTGACCGTAGCCTCCTTGATAGTCCTGTTCATTCGTTCCACCTGTCCATTGGTCCACGGGTGGTTGGGTTTGGTTAGTCGGTGCTCAATGCCGTGCTCATTGCAAATCTGGTCGAAGCGATGAACCCGGTAGCGCGCCGTCCAACCATTGCGGTTGCGAGGCAGATCCGCGAACTGGATGCCATTGTCGGTAAGGATTGTATGCAGCCGATAGGGCACGGCTGCGATCAAGGCTTCAAGGAAGATGACCGCTGTGGGACGATCGGCTTGTTCATGCAATTGGACGAAGGCGAACTTCGAGGTTCTGTCGATTCCAACGAATATATAGAGTTTGCCTTCCTTCGTCCTGACTTCGGCAATGTCGATGTGGAAGAAGCCGATCGGGTAGGACTTGAACTTTTTCTTCGTGGCCGTGTCGCTTTCGATCTCCGGCAGCCGACTGACGCCATGACGTTGCAGGCAGCGATGCAGGGACGAGCGTGTCAAATGCTTGATCGTGGCCTGAAGAGCATAAAGACAATCGTCCAACGGCAACAGCGTGTGTCGGCGAAAGGCAACGACGATCGCTTCTTCCTCTACCGAAAGAACCGAGGATTTTGGCGTCCTGGGTCCGGTTGGAAGGTCGGCGACCGTAGAACGCTTCTTCCACTTCAAAATGGTCTTGGGGTTGACGTTATAGCGTGCAGCAAGCGCTCTCAGGCTCTCTTGACTATTTTGTATTGCTCGACGGACCGCCTCTGTCGTCGTGGCGCTTCCGTGAAGAATCTGTCCCATAGCGCACCCTTCCAATCCGTGGAAAAGATTGCACCATCAAACCCCGGGATCAAACACCTAGGACCCCCTCAGATTTTCTATTCCTTGATTTCAAATAATACAGTGTCGAATCAATTTCTAGTAGATCACGCCTGTCACGCAGTTTCTTAAAACGTCGAGGATACAACCTTCGATATTCCAAAAGACAGCCTCTTCCGGTTTTTCTTAAAACAGCCCTCACACGCCTGTCTATGTTGATAAAAGGTGATGGTGTCGTTCCTCTTCGAGTAGCTCTAATCGCGCGTTCGGCATAATCACGGATTATCACTGATTTCCAGAAAATCTCATCCGGCTTAATATCGAGCAAATCGATCGGTCTGCTGATGCCTGTGGCTTTCACGCCTGCTGGCGTTTCAAGACGTATCTCAATACGCGGCTTTTCTAGTTCTCCATCGAGCTTGCCCGGCTTGTCGTGATACTTAACGACGATCTTCGATGGCCTTCGCTGGCCATTGAGTTGGCGAATTTTCGTATCAATCGAATAGTGCGTGGCTTGAAAGCGAAAAGTCTCGTCGGTTGACCGTTGATATTTTTGCGCCGTGTACCGATCTAATAGTTCGACGAATGCATCGCGATCGACGTCATCGCGCACATCGAACTCATAGGCGATATGGACGGCGCTAAGAGAAACACCATTCCCGAAATATTCGTCGAGAATCTGAATCGCCTCAGCACTAAGACGCCAGCCCATGAAGTTTTCCCCTACCAAAACTTCTTCATCCCAAAGTTTTGAAACGCCTGCGCTTCGCAAAGCGTTTTTGAGTTCGATCGGAGGCCGCTTTATCCTCCAAAACTGTTCGATCGAGTCACAGTATCCACGGCCAAAAGCGATTGACTTGTTTGCAGCGAATAAGTCTCCAACGTGTCGGCGTCTTATTGACTTTGCCATTCTGTGAGGTCCTTGCGTATTACGTGGTGAATTGACTTGCTGAGTTTTGTAAGCGGGGCACCGTCGCCGCGCTTGGTGGTTTCGAATGACAGATCGTTTGACCATGGTAGGACCTCATAGGGTTTAGATTCAGAATTGCCCGACTAGCGGTCGGGCGCGGTATGGCGTCGTATGCCATGCGTCATTCATCGTCGGGGTCGGCGCTATGATCGTGATGATGTTCTTCGGCATGAGCCGATCGCTGGGCGGTCTTGACGCGCCATGGAGCGTCGCTGCAAACCTTGCCCTGCTTCTTCAGTTTCCGCTTGTGCACTCAGCTCTGCTGGGACGACGCGGCGCCAAGCTGCTGGCGCGCGCAGCACCCAGGCCGATTGGCCAAGACCTTGCAACGACAACTTACGCCACTATTGCCTCCGTGCAGGTAGCTCTGTTCTTTCTGGGCTAGTCTCCGAGCGGAATCATTTGGTGGCAAGCCCAAGGCTTTGCACTGGCAACTCTCTGCACTCTTTATCTCGTGAGTTGGCTCTTGCTTCTCAAAGCAATTCGTGACGCGGGCTTCGCGCAGCAAATAGGCTTTCTGGGCTGGTGGGCCGTCTATCGCAAGGTCCCGCCATGCTACGCGCCCATGCCCCAACGTGGTCTTTTCCGTTTCTGCCGGCAACCAATCTACGTCGCCTTTGCGATGACACTCTGGACGGTCCCAACATGGACCCCAGACCAGCTCGAAGTGGCGCTCGTCCTGACACTTTATTGCGTGACCGGGCCACTGTTGAAGGAGCGTCGTTTCTCCCGTCGTTTTGGCGAACAGTTTCGGGCCTATCAGAAGCGGGTGCCCTATTGGCTTCCCTTGTACCGAAGGCGAATGCCGCCTGCCAAGCCGGACGACGTATGAAAAACGACCTCTCCATCTACGAGAAGCACGCTGACACATGGTGGAGCGGTGAGACTCGATGGCTGCGCACACTACATAAAATGGCGCCTGCGCGCATGATGATGATTGACCCGCTGGTCGGCGATTGGGTCAACAAACGCGTGTTGGATTTGGGCTGTGGCGGCGGCTTCCTTGCGGAAGAGTTGTCACGTCGAGGCGCCAAAGTTGTCGGCGTCGACCCATCGCACGGTGCGATTGCCGCTGGCGTGGACCATGCCCGTCTGTCCGGGCTCGAGATCGACTACATCGTGGGCGCCGGCGAGAGTATTCCATTGCCCGACGCGTCCTGTGACGTGGTCGTCTGTGTGGACGTTCTGGAGCATGTCGCCGATCTTCCCAGGGTGATTGCCGATGTCCGGCGCGTGTTGCGACATGGGGGGCTGTTCATATTCGATACCATCAACCGCACTTGGCTTGCCAAATTCGTAATCATCACTCTGGGCGAGCGCGTTCTTCGATTGCTGCCGCAGGGCGCGCACGACAGTGACCTCTTCATTAAGCCAACCGAGCTTCTCGAAGTCTTACTACAGGCAGGTTTTCAAGTCGGACCTATGTGTGGCTTCGGCCCACGTGGAATTGACCGGCACCTCGACTTTACGTTCGGGCCCCATCCGTTCGAGAGCATTATGTATCTTGGTCACGCGCGAGCCAGGTAGTAAAAATTTCTCGCACAAGCACACAAGCAATGAGCTTCGCGCTTAAGTATTCGACCGAATTGGTATTACGAGCGACTCCGTTTTCCCGATGCCTATCCGAGTGCAAAATTTTGCCCAATCAGCAGCCAGCTGCCGACGCTTCGCTAAGAGATCGCCGCGTCGATATGCGGCCTCAACCTTGTTGCCCACGGTATGAGCGAGCGCCATTTCCACAACATGATTGGGAAACGCGGTGCTCTCCGCGGCCCAATCGCGGAATGTGCTCCGAAAGCCGTGGACGGTGATGTCCACGCGGTCCATCCGCCGTAAGACAGCTGCCATGGCCATGTTGCTCAGACCACCGGCTCTTGGCCCGATGAAAACGTACGAATTGTCCTTTTCACGTGGCAGGCCTTTTAAAATTTCGACCGCTTCGTTGCTGAGCGCAACGCGGTGTTCGCGGCCTGCTTTCATCCTGTTACCCGGTACGGTCCATGTCCGAGCCGCGAAATCGATCTCGTCCCATTGAGCGCCCACCACCTCGCCTGTTCGGGCAGCTGTTAGAATTACAAATTCAAGCGCGCGCGCTGCCACGCCCTCCCTTTTTCTGAGCAATGCCGTGAAAGCCGGAATTTCGGCATAAGGAAGAGCCGCATGGTGCTCCGGTTTGGCGAGCCGCGCGCGGGCAGGCAAAACATGCTGCAGGTTGCCTTTCCAACGCGCCGGGTTATCGCCGTCCCGTAGTTTTCGAACAGTCGCCCAATCGAGGATGGCTTCGATCCGGCTGCGCACCCGACTGGCCGTCTCAGTTTTGATAGGCCAAATTGGCTCAAGGACCAATAGAACCGACCCTATGTCAATGTCCGCCACAGCGAGCTTGCCAATTTTGGGAAAGACATACTCCCTTAGGGTGGAGATGAACTGGTTGCGGTGTTTTGCATTTCTCCATTTCGCTTGATGGGCATCGAAATACGCCGTGGCAGCTTCTTGGAAAGTGACCGCCTTTGATATTTCTAGAGCCGCTTTCGTACGCTCAGCCTTGCGCGCTTCGATCGGATCGACGCCATCGAGAAGTTGTTGTCTGGCTTTTCGGGCGCGTTCACGTGCGTCCTTAAGGCTCACGGTATGAAGTGCACCAAGCCCCATCCAGCGCTCGCGGCCGTTTCGCTCAAAGCGCAGGAGCCAGGATTTCGCTCCGCTGGGCGTTATTTGGAGGCAGAGGCCTTGACCGTCGCCGTAGCGTCCCGGCGCTCTTAGCGTATCAACCTGCCGCGCATTTAAGGCCACCGTTCGGCCCCCGAATTGACCCCCGGCCGAGCAGCCGGTTCTCACCGGTTTATATCGGTAGTCGCTGGCGCTCAGTAAGGTCGTATCCTACAGTAACCTTAACGCTTTTTATCCACTAACGGCTCTCTCCGGCTTCTCTTGAGTTAGGCGGAGGCGGACTCCCTCTCCGCCATTTTGCCCACCACTCCGGTATAGCGCTGGGCACGCCAATCCCCGCCAATTGCCGCACTGATGTCGCGTCTATGGAGGTTGTCCGTTCAAAGCATTCACGCCCGAAATCTTAGCGTCTCCACAAAAAGGGTGAAGGCAGACGAGGCGTGTTGGCGGTGCGGATAATAGAGATGGTAGCCCGGCAGGTCGGGCGTGAATTTGCCCAGCACGCGCATCAGCCGGCCCCCATCCAGATGATGCCGGACCTGGTCGAGCGGCAGGTAGGCGAGGCCGTGACCGTCGAGCGCGGCATCAAGGATCAGGTCGATGGTATTGAAGACGAGCGGCCCGTCGACCCTCACCCGCGTCTCGCGGCCGCCGCGCGCCAGCCGCCATTTGTTCAGCGTCCCGGATGTAGGCAGCCGCAAGTTGATCGCGCGATGATCGATCAGTTGCGCGGGTGAATTGGGAACAGCATGTCTGCGAAAATAGTCCGGCGAGCCGACGACCGCCATCGGCGTATCAGGCCCAATCCGCATCGCGATCATGTTCTTGGCGACTTCTCCGCCCAGGCGGACACCTGCGTCGAAACGATCGGCCACCACATCGGCGAGGCCGTAATCGATGGTCATCTCCACCCTTATGTCCGGGTTGTCCGCAAGCAGCCGCTTCATCGCCGGCACGATGATGGTCTTGGCCGCATGCTCCACCGTGGTAAGGCGGATCGTGCCGGACGGCCGGTCACGAAGCTCACCCAGCGAGGCGATTGCCGCATCTAGATCGTGCAGCATGGGACCGAGCGTTGCGATCAGCCGCTCTCCGGCATCCGTGGGGGCGACGCTTCGCGTCGTGCGCGAGAGCAGCCGTAAGCCTAAACGCTCCTCCGTGCGCCGCACAATCTGGCTGAGCGCCGATTGCGCCATGCCGAGCCGGATCGCGGCCCTGGTGAAGCTGCGCTCCTCGGCAACCACGACGAAAGCCGCCAGATCGGCGATCTCGTCCCGCCGCATTTATCACCTCAATGATAGGCTCAAGCTAAATTACACGCCTAATCGATCAAATCCTTCTGACCTAGATTGTGGGCATGGGCAAGGGCGGCAAGTGAAGGAGCAGACGGCCGGAACCTACGTCAGGAAGCTCACCGTCCTCATCTTCAGCCAAGCAAAGGAATTTTGATATGACCGGAATATCGAAGGAAAGAATGCAGAAAGCCCTGGAGCAGGAAAAAACCATCTCCAAGGAGGATCACGCCAAGGTCAAAGCGCTGGCCGGCATGGTCAAGATGCCGCGCAGCTTCATCTTCAAGAACCCCGACGAATACGGCATGCAAGGCTGGCACGATCTGTCGATCCCGTCGGACGACGGCACGCCGCTCGAAGCCTGGTACATCCCGGCCAAGGGCGGCGAGAGCAACAAGCTCGTCATCTTCAACCACGCCCTTCCCATGTGCCGCGCCGGCTATCCCGGCCACCTGGGCGAGCCGTGGAGCAACTTCATCGAGCCGGTCGAGATCGACTTCGTCATCCAGTACAAGCACCTGACCAATGCCGGTTACAATGTGCTGACTTACGACTTCCGCAACCACGGGCAAAGCGGGGCAGCCAACGGCGGCGTCTGCGGCGTCGGCCAATGGGAATGGCGCGACTGCGTCGGCGTGAAGAAATTCGTCGATGCGCATCCGCGCTTGGGCAAGATGGATGTCGCACTGTTCAGCCAGTGCTTGGGCGGCGTTTCGCAGTATGCGGCGATCACCAAACACCCGGAGCTGTTCGCGAACGTCAGATGCCTGCTCAGCCCGCTGGTACCCAACATGACCTCGGTCTTCTCCAAGCTCTCGGGCTACCAGGGCATCGCGCAGTACCAGGAATTGATCGACCTGGAGATTCTGAAGCTGGGCGGCTTTGCTGCCGCTGACATGTCGGGCAAACTATGGGCTCCTAGCGTCAAGCTTCCTGTCCTGATGTGGCAGTTGCGAGACGACGCGGTGATCAACAACCCGACCGACGCGCAGAGCACATTCGACGCCTTGGGCAGCGCCGACAAGGAACTCCACTGGATCGAGGGCACGACCAAGCGGTTCGAAGACGGCTACAACTGGTTCGGCCGCCACCCCCAAAAGGTACTATCCTTCCTCGACAAATACATGGGCTAATCCCTTCATACGGGTGCCGCAGCGACGACGGTGGCGAATGCCAAGACAGCCGCTGCGGCCATTCCATGCCACAGGCATCGCGGACAGCGCGCGGCCCGGGCATTCCCATGAGCGCATGTAGAGTTCATCGCCTTCAGGTGTCATTTTGGAGGCCTATCGCGTAGACATAATTCTCATCACTATTCCGCACTGCCCGCCAGTTTCGTATAACTAACGGGTTTATTGCTATATTCCAGATTCTCTGTTTCTGACCCGAACCAGCCTGCATTCAACACTGACCTCTGCGTGACCGTGCGGCGACAACCTTTGAGAAAGTCGCGCGTCGCGCCGATTTTCGCCACATCTACGGTGTTTTGCCTGACAATCTGGTTCTCAGCTGTTGGCGCGCGGAACGTCCGCCTGAGAGCTTCAGCGGCTGGGTATGGCAGCTGGCCTCACTGAGGGACAGCGATGGAATATGGAGGCTTAGTATGACGAGCCCTGAACGTCGCTATTCGCAGCCGAGATCGGCGGGACCGAGTGCAGTTCCCGGTTCTTCTAACAAGGTTGGCAAGATTCGTCTCGCCACCCGATTCGCCGCTGCCGCGGCAGCAGCGTTCATTTTCGCGACGACAGACCCGCCGGCCGAAGCGGCCCCAGGCACGTGCGAGCAGGCGACCGGGTTCTCGATCTTGCCCTCGCCGTTTGCACCTTGGAAGGGGACGCCGCTGCGCGTCATGATCGTCACCGAAAAGCCGCTCCAGGGTAAGATTTCGCTGGTTGCGCCCGACGGAAGCGTCGCGGCCAACTCGTCTGAGCGGCGCGGCGGTGCGCCGTACTTCTGGTTTGCCGAGGTCGCCGCCCCGGCCGCCGGTACGTGGCACGCCACCCTGACGCTCGACCACCCAACGGCGGACTGCAGTACGATCACACGCGATATCTCCGTAAGCGCGCGCAAACCAGACCCTCTGCCTGTTCCATCCGGCGCCTTTTGGAAGGTGCGTAACAGTTGGGATCGCGAGACGGAATCCTTGTTCTCTGCATGGATCGAAAAGCTATTTGACGCGCCCCCCGATCAGGATCTGTCTTGGAAAGTTTGGCATGAAATCCTGCACGACCGATCCCGCAATTTCCTGTTCAATTATCTAGGCCGCGGTGAAGATAATGTGCGGACGGGCCTTCGTCCCGACTGCGCAGATTTCGTTTACTTTCTGCGCGCCTATTTTGCCTACAAGATAGGGCTACCGTTCGGCTACTCCAATTGCTCACGAGGCGCCAATGGCAAGGCGCCCAAGTGCTACCAGTGGTTCGACATGGAGCATCCCGAGGTCACGCGTCCGCCGCCGCCTCCGGAACAGGAAATTGCGTCGGCTGCGATCACCAATGCCCCGCCGCCCGAGCAACCGCCCATCCTTCTGCCCGGGTTTGCCCGGCCGCAGTCGACCGGAACGCCTGCGGCTCCGCCGAAGGTGCGGCCAAAACGGCCGACGATGTTCAGCGAATACCTGCGGGACGTTGGCGACGTCGTGCATACGGGCGCCGCGCGCGTCGGCGCGAGTGACGACAACACCGATTTCTATACTGTCTCACTGACCCAAGAAGCGCTTCGCCCGGGCACGATGTATGCCGACCCCTACGGCCACGTGCTGATGCTCGTGCATCGCGTGCCGGAGATGAACGGCAAGCCGGGCGTCTTCCTCGCCGTCGACGCTGAACCCGACGGCTCGATCACGCGAAAGCGTTTCTGGCGCGGCAATTTCCTGTTCGTGCATGATCCTGCGCTGGGCAGCCCGGGCTTCAAGCACTTTCGGCCGATCGTGCGCAACAAAGGCGGCTCGTTGCGGCGGCTGGTCAACGCCGAAATCACCAACAATCCCGAGTACGCAGATTTTTCGCTCGATCAAACAAAGATGAGTGCCGAGGATTTTTACGATCGCATGGATGACGTGATGTCGCCGGAGCCGCTCGATCCCGTGAAAGCGATGACAGACGCCATCGCAAGTCTGAACGAACAGGTGAAGACGCGTGTGACCTCGGTCGAAAACGGACGACAATATCAGCAAAAACACGCCGGAGAGGTGGCTATGCCCAGCGGTGCCTCGATCTTCGGGACGTCGGGAGCGTGGGAAGATTATTCCACTCCGGCGCGCGATTTCCGTTTGTTGATCGCGATCGATGTCGTGCGGGGATTTCCCGATCGCGTCATTCGGCGAGCGCCGCGCTATGCGATGCCGAGCGGCAAGAGCATCGCGGACCTCAAAAGCGAATTGCAAGGGGTGCTGGCGTCCGAGCTTGCCTCGCGAAAAATATCCTACATGCGCAGCGATGGCTCGCAATGGACGCTTTCGCTCAAGGAGGTCATCGACCGGGCAACGCACTTCGAGATGGCCTATAACCCGAACGACTGCGTCGAGGTAAGGTGGGGCGCGTCCGAAGGCAGCGAGGAGGCATCCACGTGCAAGCGGCACGCGCCGCAGGCGCAACGCGCGAAGATGTCGTCGGAGTACCGCACCTGGTTCCACGAGCGGCGTTGGCCGACGAAGACCTAGATCGCGATGGCGGTGGCGGTCTTCCGGATCGCCACCACAATGATATCGGCTATGAGCGATCTCTCACCCTGCCGATCACCGCGCGTGCGGACACAGCATTAAGCCAGCGGAGGTTGCTTTGCAGGCATTGATTGATTTTGAAGCCGTCACCATCACCACTTATAGGAAAGACTTCCCGTGATGCGACGCCGGTCGCCGTAGAAGCATGACGTAACAAAGCCGCAGCTCGCGACATACTGGGTGTCGGCGATGTTGACGACGTTGACCGCCGCGCGCCACTGGTTCGCCCATTCGTAGTGAACCGCCAGATCGCCGAGGACCACCGCCGGTACGGAAAGAGTATTCATATTATCCGCAAAAGACGAGCCGACATAGCGCACGCCGCCGCCGAAACCCAGCCCGTCCAGCGAGCCCTCGCGGATCGTGTAATCCGTCCACAACGAAGCCACCTGGCGCGGCCTCGACGTGGGCACCTTACCGATCAAAGTCTGATCAAGGTCCTTACTGACGAATAACTCGTAGTTGGTGTAGCTCGCGACCACCTTGAAGTCGCGGGTAATATTGGCAAGGGCCTCCAGCTCAAGGCCGCGCGACGTCACCTCGCCATTCTGGGTCTGGAACAATACGTTATTGGGGTCGGTGGTCAGGGTGTTCTTGCGCTTCAAGTCGAACAAAGCGACGCCGAACCGCGCGTTGAGACCCACGGGCTGATACTTCACGCCGACTTCGGTCTGCTCCGCAGTTTCGGGTAACAGCAATCCACCGGCGGAATTCAGGCCAATGATCGGATTATAGCTCGTTGAGTATGACGCATAGGGCGCGAGACCATTGTCAAAGTTGTAGATCAGCCCGGCGCGGCCGGTAAATTTGCTGTCCTGTCGGCTCACGGGCGTATAAATCCGGTCGTTGTTGATCAGATTTACCCAATCGTTGCGGCCCGACAGGATCAGCGTGAAGCGCTCCCACTTGATCTGGTCCTGAAGGTAGAGGCCGACCTGCCCCTGGGTCAGATAAGTGTCCTGGTAAAGCGGGCCGTCGTAGGGTGTGTTAACGCCATAGACCGGATTGAGAACATTCAGATCCGTGCCGGTTCCGATACCCTGCTTGTCGTCAATCGCATAATGCCTGAGGTTGAGACCCATCAGCGTGGTATGCTGGAACGGGCCCGTGGAGAAGCGATACTCGAACTGATTGTCCATATTGAGCTGAGTCGCTTTCGAGGCCGCAAGGAAGTTACCCCGCATAATGTTAGCGTCGGCCGGAGTGGTGGCCCAGCCTTGGCCGAACATTCCCGTGTAATTCACCTCGACATGCGCAGCGCGCGCGTTCTGGCGGAACGTCGCATTGTCCGTGAGATGCTTTTCGAATTGGTAACTGACCATTTGTTGGGTGCGCGTATAACGGTCAGCCGAGGGGTCACCGGTGAAAAGGTTGGTCGGTATCCGGCCGAACGGAGCATTGGTCACGGTGCCTTCATACGGCAAGAAATTCGGTGCTCTGGTCTGGTTGTGAGACGCCATCGCGAAGACCGTCAGTCGCGTGTCTATGTCGGGCATCCACGTCACGGACGGCGCAATGAAATAATTGTCATTATTGACGAAGTTCGTTTGCGTGCCGCCGCCCTGAACCTGGCCGACGACTCTGTAGAGCAACTTGCCGTTGCCCGGCTGCATCTCGACAGGACCGCCGAAGTCGAACTGCGTATAGGCGTTGCCGAAATTATTGACGCCGGCCTCGATATAACGAATGGGCTCCGCCGGAGGCAGCTTGCTCACGGCGTTGACCAGTCCGCCCGGCGCCGATCCGCCGTAGAGAGAGGCCGATGGGCCGCGCAGCACCTCGACACGCTCGAGATTGAATGGCTGCAGTTTAAAGCCGGCGAACGCAAAATAGAAAAGATTCATGCCGTCGAGGAAAAGTGAGTCCTGTTGGGCGTCAAAACCACGGATCATGAACCAGTCGTCGCGAAAATCCGTCCCAAAGGTCCCGGCAACGACACCCGGCGTATAGCGCAGCGTATCATCGAATTTTGAAACCAGCTTCTGATCGCGAATCTGCTCCGCGCCTATGACCGAGATCGACTGCGGCACCTCAATCAGCGGCGTGTTGGTTTTGGTTGCCGTGACGCTTCGGTTCGCGACGTAACCTTGAACCGGACCCGTGGCGCTCTCACCCTGCACATCGATGGTGTCAAGGGCGATCGCGCCAGCCGGCGTCGCGCCGCCACCGCCACTCACTGCCTGCTGCGAGATCGCAACCGTAGTGGCGTTGGTGAAACGGTAGCTCAGGCCGGTGCCCTGAAGAATGCGCGCGAGCGCTTGTTCAGGCGTGGCCGAACCTGAGATGCCCGGCGACGTCTTTCCGGTCCCAATGCTGGTCAGATATGTCACTTGCAGGCCGGCCTGTCGACCAAATGCCGTCAGTGCGCGATTGAGCGGGCCAGCCGGCACATTGAACGAAGCCTGCGCCGCGTTCTGGGCATAAGCTTCGCGATCTGTCACGCCGACGCCGGCGACGATCGCCGTGCTCATCATCAGCGCTGCGGCCAACACCCTGCTTCTGTTGGTCCTGCCAGAAAACGTCCGAGCCTTGTAACCCATAAGTCCCACCCCAAATTCGTCTCGTGAAGGGGCCTGCGGTTGCCTGAACGCTCGGACGCGCCAACCCCTGTAGCTGATACAATCGGGGCCGTGATTTTTTCACGTATCTACGAAGTTATTTTTAGATGGGGGAAATCACCGTCAGGAACGATGAAACCTGCCGGATATGAGCGCCAGCCGGATGCACGACGGCTTCGAGTGCCCGTTTAGGATTATTCAAATCAAAAATACCGCTGACCCGCTGAGAGCCGATAAAGGGATCGGCCATCACAATCCGTCCCGGAATCCAGCGGCCGATGCGCGCCACCAGCGCCGAGACTGCTTCCTTCTCGGCGACGATAAGGTTGTCGCGCCATGACGCGATCTGACTCGCTTCGCGCGATCCGCGCTCGATGGCATGGGTGGCGCTATCGATCGTCACCCACTCCCCGGCCGTGAGCTTCGTGCCCGCCGCGATCGTCGAGCCTGGCGCCTGCGCTTCGACGACGCCATGATCAACCGAGACCGAGAGCATGCCGGCATCGTTGGCAACATCGAAGGCCGTGCCTAGCGCCGTCGCCGTCAGCTTGGCAGCCTGAACGGTAAAGGCGCGCTGCGACTCGGATGCGACATCGAAGAACGACATGCCAGCCAGAAGCTGAACGCGGCGCAGTCGGGCCGTAAAGTCCAAGGCAATGGCACTATCCGGCCCGAGCGTCGCGACGCTTCCGTCCGGAAGATTGACGCTGCGGATTTCACCCTTTGCAGTGACATGGTCGGCCCGGCTGAGAAGCAAGGCACGGGGAAGAATGGAATAGCTGGCGCCGACGGCACCAACGCCGATGAGGCCGCCGATCACGAAATTTCGGCGCGTCAGTCCCAGTTTTTCGCGACGTTCCGCACTGCGACGCCGGGTCAGAACCTTGCCGCTGGCGCCGTGGACCTTGGCTACCCGCGCCCAGATGCGCTCATGCTCGGCGCTGCGCGCGCGCCAGACCCGCACCATCTCGGTCGCAACCGGATTGCCGGGGTCATTCTGCAAGCGGATGACGAGGTCGATCGCTTCATCCGTGAGCCGATTTTGATCTAACCCGGGTTGGCTCATTCATATCCCTTCGATAGGCACCGACCACAGGTCGAGCATCGCGCCTACCATAACTTATACAAACGAGCAGCGTCGAATTTCACACAGCAGACAAATTAAAGGCTCAGAAATCGTCCACTCGCGTCAGGATATGCTGGTAGGCGTTCCGGATCAGAACCCAGGCCCGCGAAGCCGACACGTTCAACTCATCCGCGACTTCCTGGATCGTGTGCTCGCCCAGCCGATGCATCTCAAAGGCCTTGCGCGTGCGCTCGGGAAGCTCCGCCAGCGCTCGCCGTGTCTGGGTGAGGCACTGGCGCGAATAAACGATGGCCTCCGCCGTGGGCGCAGGATCGGCGACGGCGGCAGCCTCGTCGAGATCAGTCGTCTGGATCAAACTCTCCCGACGGTGATGGTTGACGCTAAGACTACGCGAGACCTGATAGAGATAGGCCCGAGGATTGTGCTTGGTGCAGACTGCCGCAGGAGGCGACGCCAGCACCCGTAGAAAAGTATCCTGCGTGATGTCGGCGGCTGTCTCGGCATTGTGCCCGCGACGACGGAGGAAGCGGTTGATTTCGCGAGCGTGCCGGACGAACAGGTTGTGAAAATCCCAGCTCATAGGCACTCCGCGGACCAACCTGTGCATCGTCGGCGCGCAGATTGAGCCGGTGACAGCAACCGCAGATGCACGGAACCGAGAGCAAAAAGAACCATGATGCCAAGGCCAAGGTTTAGGATGCCGAAACGACGTCACCGTCGCGCGATGGGCCTCCAATCGTTATTGCGTCCATAATTCTTCTGCAACCGCAATGATTTATATCCATTCTAAAAACTGTCTCGAGCCAACTGCTCGCGATTGATCCTTAAATTGTGAACTGGCCCCACCGGAAGGTGACCCGCCCCTTGAATCGCGGAAGGGATTCGCCGCCTGAACGGCACCCGGCAATCTTGCTTCCGATTTCACAGCTAGTTCGAACTAGAATGTTGCATCAAGCTTCTATCGACACCCAAGTGGCCCCGCTAAAACAGTGCATCCGAAAAATCGATTGCTGCGCTTTGAGCGATTCGCCTAAGTTTGATCTCCGATTGTGATCGTTGGATCGTTCTCACTCTTAATTGGGGTTGGCGATGCACTACGGCTTGAAAGCGACGTTGGTCGCCGGCGGGATGTTGTTATCGTTTGGTGGATCCGCCCTAGCCGCTGAAGGCGGAGTCGGAGCCTATCTGCTGGGTGGGAAGGGTCCTATGGCCGGCTTCACGCCACCGGAAGGGCTCTATTTCCAGGACGATATGTACTTCTATACTGGCAAGATCGGCGCGGGCCGTGCGCTCCCGACTGGCGGTCTGCTGACAGCCGGTATCAGCGCGCAAAGTTGGCTCAACCTTCCGACGCTGGTCTGGGTGACGCCAGCAAAGGTTCTCGGCGGCGATCTTGCCGTTTCAGTCACCACGCCGTTCGGTGAACCGCGCATCAATGCGAATCTGCTGGTGAATTCTCCCCGGTTCGGGCCCATCGGGCGAAACGTAACCGACGCCGAATTCAACATGAGCGACATTTTCGTCAACTCGTTCGTCGGCTGGCACGCTGGCAAACTCCATTGGCAGCTTGGCGTTGCAGGCATTATCCCGTCCGGAAGCTATGTTACCGGTCAACTTTCAAACGCTTCCCTCAATCGGCCGGCGGTGGACGTATCCGGTGCGCTGACGTGGCTTGATCCAGCTACGGGGGTCGACCTTTCCGCAGCCGCGGGATTCACTTTCAATCAACCCAACACAGCAACCGACTACAAAACTGGAAATGAATTCCATCTCGAATGGGCAGCGTCGAAATCCCTCAACAAGGACATCTCCGTCGGACTCGTCGGCTACTACTATCAGCAGCTCACCGATGATACCGGAACGGGTGCTGTACTTGGTCCTTTTAAAGGCCGAGCGGCGGCACTCGGTGGCACGATTGGATACGATTTCGAGGTTGGAAAACTTCCAATTTCAACGCGTCTCAAGGTGTACCGCGAATTCGATGTGCAGAACCGCATGGAGGGAACGGCGGGATACCTCACCGTATCGCTCCCGATCCACGTAGGCTCATCCTCAGTGCCTTCCGCGACCGCGATCAGAACCAAATACTGACATCCCCATCGTCATCTGCGTAGCCCAAACTGTTTCGCTCTCGTTGACGTCATGACCCTGCAAGTGTCGGAACGAATACTCTGCCTGTCCGCCGTCCAGGAAGCGGCGTGAACAACTCGCATCAAATTTTCTCCCCATTGTCCAAGCGGACGAAAGCCGATTTTTAACGAGCGTGCGGCACCGCGCTACGTTTGCAAAAACCACCCATGACATCCTTAAGGAATTACGTTAAACTGTGCTGCAACTGTTTGACTTGAAGTCATTGCCAAGCGACCGCGGAAGTTCTTTCAGCGAATACTAAAGACAACAAGGCTGACACGTCCGTTCGTTCGGTGGTCCTGAAACACGAGAAGTGGTGGGCCTGACAAATGTCGCTGTGTGAATTTAAAGCCGTCCGTGCTGCATTATCATCTTTTTCGCCAGTGAAATTTTTGCCTGCATCCGCGGCGCCCTCGCCTGGAATCTGCTGGTACTACACGGACTCCTCCCGCAGGCAGGGCTTCTGGGATTATTGCCCCCAATAGCCTTGGAGCAACGGGGGCATCACCATGGCGCAGGCCGATGTTCAGAAACCCGGGCGAGCCAGCGCGTCATTGAATGAGATGGTCTGGATTCCCGGCGGCACGTTCCGCATGGGCTCCGACCGTCACTATCCCGAAGAAGCGCCCAGCCATCGCGTGACGGTTGATGGGTTCTGGATCGACAAAACACCTGTCACGAACCGGCAGTTCAAACAGTTTGTGAAAGCAACCGGCCATGTCACCGTCGCGGAGGTGCCGCCGGATCCCAAGGACTATCCAGGCGCTCGCCCGGAGATGATTTATGCGGGATCG
This sequence comes from Nitrobacter sp. MLSD-S21, assembly GCF_058809865.1. Classification (NCBI taxonomy): domain Bacteria; kingdom Pseudomonadati; phylum Pseudomonadota; class Alphaproteobacteria; order Hyphomicrobiales; family Nitrobacteraceae; genus Nitrobacter; species Nitrobacter sp. MLSD-S21. Next base: position 558,913 of record NZ_JBXASZ010000002.1, read on the forward strand.
CTTGTTTTCTGTCCGCCCGCGCGCCTAGTCAATCTCCGCGACTGGAGCCAGTGGTGGACGTTCATGAAGGGTGCCGACTGGCGGCATCCTTATGGACCGAAGAGCAACATCAACGTGCAGGACCATCATCCGGTGGTCCACGTCGCTTATGCCGACGCGCTGGCTTATGCAACCTGGGCCGACAAGGAACTGCCGACCGAGGCAGAATGGGAGTTTGCCGCGCGCGGCGGACTCGAGGGGATGGAATTTGCGTGGGGAAATGAATTCACGCCGAACGGCCACCACATGGCCAACACCTGGCAGGGCGAATTCCCGCGGCAGAACCTGAATGAAGACGGCTACGAACGCACTTCGCCGGTAACGGCATTTCCGCCGAATGGTTACGGTCTGCACGACATGATCGGCAATGTGTGGGAGTGGACCAGTGACTGGTACACCCCAAAGCATGAAGCCGATGCGCCCAAGGCGTGCTGCATCCCCGAAAACCCGCGCGGCGGCAGAGAGGACGCGAGTTACGATCCCTGCCAGCCAAGCATCAAGATTCCTCGCAAAGTCCTCAAAGGCGGCTCGCACCTCTGCGCGCCGAACTATTGCCGCCGCTACCGCCCCGCCGCGCGTCACGCCGAGCCGGTCGATACGTCGACCAGCCATGTCGGATTTCGCTGTGTGACAAGGAAACTCGCTGCGCAGTGACCTTCAACTTCCTTGTGAAGAACGGAGAGTGCAATGACGAGCAGTACGAACGACCAAGACAAACCCGTAGCTCCATCGAACAAGGCCGACAATCACGCTCTCAGTCGCCGGAATATTCTGCTGGGCTCGTCGGCACTGGTGACACTGGCGACAATGGCGGCACCCGCGGAGGCCCAGAGACAAAAGGCTGCGCCGGTCACGACAACAACGTCTCCGCCCGGCCGGCAGCCAAATATCTTGGTGATCTGGGGCGACGACGTCGGCATCGCGAATATCAGCGCCTACTCGAACGGTTTGATGGGGTACGAAACCCCGAACATCGACCGCATTGCCCGCGAGGGTCTCAAGATGCAGCACTATTACGGCGAGCAGTCCTGCACCGCGGGTCGCTCGGCGTTTCTCACCGGCCAGCACATCATGCGCAGCGGGCTCAGCAAGGTTGGCTTCCCTGGCGCGCCGATGGGCATGAGCCAGTTGGACCCCTCGGTTGGTGGCCTGCTCAAAAATCTTGGTTATGCGACCGGCCAGTTCGGCAAGAACCATGTCGGTGACCGCAATGAATCACTACCGACCGTGAACGGCTTCGACGAATTCTTCGGCAACCTCTATCATCTCAATGCGGAGGAAGAGCCGGAATTGCCGGACTATCCAAAAGACCCGGCCTATCGCGCAAAATTTGGGCCGCGCGGCGTCCTGAAGTGCAAGGCGACCGACCACGATGATCCTACCGTCGATCCGAGATTCGGAAAAATCGGCAAACAGACGATCGAAGACACCGGCCCGCTCACCAAGAAGCGCATGGAAACAATCGACGATGAAACATCGGCGGCGGCTATCGACTACATGAAACGGCAAAAGGCAGCCGGGAAACCGTTCTTCTGCTGGTTCAACGGCACCCGCATGCACTTGCGAACACATGTCCGTGCCTCACACCGCGGCCGCTACACACACGGCGACAGCGAGTACATCGACGGCATGATGGAGCACGACGACACGGTCGGCACGCTGCTCAAAGCGTTGGATGATATGGGCATCGCGAACGATACCATCGTCATCTACTCGAGCGATAATGGTCCCCACATGAATACTTGGCCGGACGGCGCCATGACCTGGTTCCGCTCGGAGAAAAATACCAACTGGGAAGGTGCGTTCCGCGTGCCGTGCCTCGTGCGCTGGCCGGGCTCCATCAAACCCGGCACCGTCTCGAATGAACTGATGAGCCACAACGACTGGATACCGACTTTCTGCGCCATTGCGGGCGAGCCGGACATCGTCAACAAGCTCAAGGCGGGTTACACCGCGAACGGCATCAACTACAAGGTGCACCTCGATGGGTTCGATCAATCGAACTTCCTGCGCAACGTGAGCGGCAGTGCCGCGAACAACAACGGCACCAAGAGCGCTCGCAATGCGTTCTTCTATTCGAACGACGACGGTTTGCTGGTGGCCTATCGGCAGGGTGACTACAAATGCGTGTTCTCTGAGCAGCGTATGCAAGGCACCATGGGTCTGTGGGCCGAACCGTTCACGACCCTCCGATTGCAAAAAATCTTCAACCTGTTTCAGGATCCATTCGAACGCGCAGACTTCACATCCAACACCTTCTGGGATTGGCAACTCGATCATGTCGGCTTCATGTATGGCGTCATGGATGAGGTTTTTCAGTTTGCGGCGTCGTTCAAGGACTTTCCGCCGCGCTCATTCCCGCCGAGCTTCAATCCAGCGAACATCCTGGAAAGCGAGATGGATGGCATCAAACGCAGGGAGTCGTTCAAGAAGAACCTCGACCTCGACCGCATTCGCGGCGGGTTGAACAGGATGATCGACGAGCAAATTCAGCAACGCGGGGTCAAATAGGCGCGTCGCCACACCGCGCGTCACCCGGCTCGTCTACGAGCGAGCCGGGTTGATTCAACCTCTTCACTCTCAAACCTGTGTGAGGACTGCTATGGTTGCGTCCCTTGCGACCGTCGTTCGGAGCGCCGTCTTCGTTGTGCTGATGGGGTTCTGTTGCGTCATCCTTCCGTATTCCAACGCCCTCGCGCAGAATGACCCGCTGCCGTCCTGGAATAGCGGCGCGGTCAGGACATCAATCACCGACTTCGTCGCGCGGGTCACGACACCAGGCGGCGCGGATTTCGTGCCTCCGGCCGAGCGTATCGCGGTGTTCGACAATGACGGCACGCTATGGTGTGAGCAGCCGATCTATTTTCAAGCCGCCTTTGCGCTCGACCGCGTCAAGGCGATGGCGCCGCATCATCCGGAATGGAAAAGCCAGCAGCAGTTCAAGGCGTTCCTCTCCGGTGACAAGAAGGCGCTCGCCGAGCAAGGCGAGAAAGGCCTGCTGACTCTGGTGACTGCGGCGCATAGCGGCATGACAACGGATGAATTCGCAAAGTCGGTCGCCGACTGGCTCGCAACCGCGCAACATCCCCGCTTCAACAGACCCTATAACGAGCTCGTCTATCAGCCGATGGTCGAACTGCTGGCCTATCTGCGAACCAACGGCTTCAAGACCTTTATCGTGTCGGGTGGCGGCGTCGAGTTCATGCGGGTGTGGGCGGAAAAGGCCTACGGCATTCCGCCCGAGCAAGTGATCGGCTCGTCCGGCGTCACAAAATATCAGTTAGACACCGCGGGCAGGCCGTCGTTGCTGAAGACGGCCAAGGTCCAATTCATCGACGATGGGCCGGGCAAGCCCGTCGGCATCAACATGATGATCGGCCGGCGCCCGATTCTCGCCTTCGGTAATTCGGACGGCGACCATCAGATGCTGCAATGGACCATGGCGGGAAGCGGGGCGCGCTTTGCCGGGATCGTGCACCACACCGATGCGGCGCGTGAATATGCCTACGATCACCCGTCGAAGGTCGGGCAACTCGACAAAGCTTGGGAGGAGGCGAAGGCCAAAGGCTGGACTGTCGTCGATATGAAGCAGGACTGGAACAGGGTTTTCGCATTCGAGCCGTAGCCAGCAATGCAAGTCGCGAGCTGCAGGAGATGAGGTCATGATCATCGGTACGCACTTTGCCAAATGGGGCCTCGGCCTCTTCATCTTGGCGTATTCCTGACGTTCGGAATCATCGCGCACTACTGCGTGGGCGCACGGTGGCCAACCGGTGAACTGTTCATGCAAAACATATCGCTGTGGTGGGCAAGGCGCTGAAACACAACTCCGATGGTGTGCAGGCCGACGCACCGCCGGCCGCGCAGCGCGACAACTGGCTGCCGGCGCCTAAGGGTAGCGATTTCACCCTCTATGTACGTGCATACTGGCCGAAGGCGGCGTTGGTGGATGGCACCTGGATGCCACCGGCGGTTCAGCGAGTCAGTTAGGCGACGAGGCTGCAAACTAGAACTTCGGAAATGGCGTCCCGGAAGGGGATCGAGAATCCCCCGCTAACACAATAGCGTCAACCAGAGTGCGGGAAACTTCCCGCGCATGGTGCGGCCTCACGAATTTTCCAGCACGCCCGCACCTCGTCGGGTACGCCGCTGGTCTACTGGTCCTGATCCAGCCGGCCGGTTGAACGATGATACAGGCCGGATTGCCGTTCGGCGCGGGGCTGCAGGAGTCCGGCGTCTGGCAAGATTTCCTGCACTACGCCCGCGATCCCGACGACCCGCCAGTGGATGCGGGCGAAAGCGACCTGCCCGACGCCGGCAGGCGCGAGGGCAATGCGAAGCGCCGCTTCCGTCAGCTGTCGAAAGCAGTCCTCGCCAACGGCTGCGACGCTATCGGCAAGTCCGAACGGCCTCCGCCTGCGGAATTGTTGCACCAAAGTTTACAAGCACGTCCACGAACGCGGCGCCCGGTACGTCGCGCACGAATGCGGGGTTCCGGGATGCCCGGATCGCGAGCGTCGCGACGCGCGGCGGCAGGCCGCTGCGATCGAACGGAAAGTGGCCCGGTTCATGGCCAGGCACCCCGGCAGTCAGGCCGTGATGTTGACCGTCACAAACGAGGCTGTACCCGCCCATGAACTGAAAGACGCAACCTCCGCGATCATGAAAGGCACTAGTGCCCTGATGCGGAGTGCCCCGGTCAGGCGGGCGGTGCTGGGCTGGGTCCGAAGCATTGAGCTGGCGAGGCACCCGGTAAGCTGGTTGTGGGGTCCCCACGCCCATTATTTGCTTATCTTCGGCCCCGATTATTTCCGGCGCGAGAAGGGCATCTACCTCACCCAGGAGAGATGGGCGCTTCAGACACAAAAGTGCATGCGATTGTCCTACCGGCCGGTGGTGGACGTGCGGGTTCTCAGGGGCGTAAAGGCGCCGATCGATGAAGACGGCCGCAAAAGCCTCCGTGAGATCAGCAAATACAAGGCCAAGCCTACAAGCCTGATCGTGGCGCGCAACGGCAAGCCACTTCTGGTCGGCTCCGATCATTTGGAGCTTTACGACGCTGGCGACGGCCAAGGCCTGCGGCCACACTACAACGCGCCTTTGCGCGCGTTCCTCGACGCAACCAAAAACCGCCGCATGTTGTCGATGTCGCGCAATCTGCAGGGCGACGACGATCTGGAGCTGGGCGAATTCCCCGAGGATATCGAAGGCGTGCAGGCGCCCGCCGACCTCGGTCGTTTCATCTGCACGGAAGTCTACGTGTGGCGGGTTCGCGGAAGTGATGCGGATTATTTCCTCGTCGCCCGCACGTTTGAAGAACCCGGGAGGTTTGCCATGCCCCCATAGCGCTCGCCCGGAACACCGACTTCCCCGAAACCTCATCAATTCATGGAGTCCAGAATGGACGACTTCGCAATCATACTCGCTCGCGGCAAAGTCATCGGCCACAAGCGCGCGACGTTCGAGGGAAAATCCTCGTTCGCCGTCCAGCTGCAACGGCTCAACAGCAAGGACGCTGTTGAAATGCTGAATATCAAAATGCCGGATGGCGTGTCGGTCGAGGAATACGCCACGCGCTATCCTCGCGGCTCCGAAATCGAGTTTGCCATCGACGCGGTCGCGGTCGAGAGCAGCCTCTATTTCCGGTTTGTGCGCGACCTCAAGGCGGATGCCCCAGCGCCAGAAAACCGGCGCCCGCGGACAACCGATTCAAAGCCCGTAACCGCGTGATCTGGCTAAACGCTACGGCCGGGCAATTACGCCCGGCCGCCTTTTCCGAGGAAATCAGAAAATGAGCAAGCTTGGTGACTACTACGCGAAGGTTGCGAGCGGCGAGATCAGCCGCAAGGAGTTCATGCGCGATGTGCATCGTGCCAACGCGCAAAATGAGCACCCTATCGGCTTTCGTCTTAAGGACCAGGGTCTGTTCGAGCACGAGTGCGTGCAGGATTACTACAAGGCATCTGGTGAACCGCCGCCAATGCCCAAGGCAAAGGTTGGTCGGCTTGTCCCCCGTACCATCTTTCAGCTCGAAGAAGTCGGTGAGGTGTTCGAGCCGAAGTCGACTAACTACGCCGGACGCGCACCGTGGCTTTACAAACTACTGCACCGGGGGCTCGTCGAAACGACTGAGCAATATATCGAGTACGAGTCGGGCGTGCGTGTAAAGCTCTCGGATGCAGAGATAGAGCGTCTCGGCCCCCAGCCGCTCGGCACGGCGCCGCACTATGACGATCTCCAACTCACGCCGCGTTTGCAGCAGCTGTTCAATAGCGTACGGCACGCTAGGCCGCCTCAGGGTCGCGCAAATGATGGAAATATTCGCAGTTGTGGTATCGGCCCTGATCGTGGGCGGCGCCGCAAAAATGATTGCCGACAATCGGCCTCGCAAAACAGGCGACCGTTTGCCGGACGGTGTGCCGGTCTGGACAGGCAGCCTTGGCGGAATAATCGTCGCGCATGGCGGGTGGCATATCGCGGATGTGCCGGAGGAATGCAAGGGTGAAGGCAACAGGGAGTCGTTTGCATCGGTCATCGACTACCCCTTTCCGGGCGCCTACTACACCGACAACTTGCGGTTTCGATATGTTCTGCCCTTCACCCGGTCCAAAGGTTATGTCTTTCATTTTGGCGAAGAGCATCCGATCGAGCCTGAAGCAAAGCGCCTTTACATCTTGCGGGAGGTGATACAGCACATCGAGCGTACCTGTGCACCGCAGGTCAAGGCTATCCGCGAGGAGGAGGTCGCGCACGAAAACCGAAAGCGCGAACTGGCGGCGTTCACCTCGCGATTTAAATTACTCGTGGAAGCAGACGCCAGCAGGGCAATTGCGATCATCAAGAGCGGCGGTCAGGCCAAACTGAAAGATTGGCTGAACGATCCAAACTTGAAGATGCTTCCCGACGTTCGCGCAACGCTTGGTAATCTGATTGCTAACGCCGAACGGGATCTGGAATGGGCTCGGCAGCATGAGCAATCCGAAAGAGAGCGGTCGGTGCACGAAGCTGAGCAGAAGGTGATGGCTGAACGGCTCTTGCGCCTTGAGGGACCGATTGCGCTCACAAGCGTCCCTGCTGCCGTCGTGTTTGGAACGCGGGTAAAAACCGGCGAGGATTGGGTGGTGCCGGTCCGCCAGCTGCGGCACATGCTTGTTGCGGGTGTCAGCGGCAGTGGCAAGAGCGTCCTGCTTCACGCCCTTTGTCAGCAGTTTGTGCAATTGCCGGAAATCGGCCGGCTGGTGCTCGTCGACTTGAAGGGTGGCATTGAGTTCGATCGCTACCGCGACAGTGTCAAAACGGAAGTGGTGTGGGAGTTTGGCGACGTGTGCCGCGTCATCGATGATCTCATGCGGTTGATGGCCGAGCGACAGGAAGTCATGCGGCAAAACCGCTGGCAAAACTGGCCGCAGCACGATCGCGTCGTGGTCGTCATAGACGAATACGCCGAGTTGCAAACCGAAATCGACACGGCAAGTGACAAGGAAGCCAGGGCGAGAACAAAGCGGCTTGAGGCTAATATGGTGAGCCTGTCCCGTCGTGCGCGCGCCCTCGGCATTACTCTTGTTTGCGCGTTGCAGAAGGCCACGACAGATTCGATGGCCTCCTCCTTGCGGAACAACCTCGAGTTGAGGCTGGTGCTGCGCCAGAGCAATGCTCTCACAGCCTCCGGGCTGCTAGACATGAGCGGACAGGAAATGAATGAGCTATCAGTGTACCCGACCACGCTGCCCACCGGCCGCTACTATTTCTATGATGCAGGCGGAGGCGGGATCAAATTGTTGCAAGCGCAAATCGCGCCCGGCGTAGTACTGGATTGATCGCAAATATTCCGGCGGGTGGCGAGCACGGCCGCGTCAGCGGCCGCGCGCAGCCCCCGCCTCTTTTTTCCTTAGATACCTTGTAACATCTCAAGGGATTCATGTCATGCGGCCGTCAGTCGCTTCAGCGCCGTGGCATGGTGTCCAGCGTCAAGCTCGATGCCGATAAAGCAGCGCCCGGTGAGTTTTGCGGCAAGCAGGGTCGAGCCGGAGCCACAGAACGGGTCAAGCACGACACCGCCTGGCTTGCAGAATGACTCGATGAGGCGTTGCAACGGCTTCACGGGTTTCTGCGTCGGGTGTAGCCGGTTGCCGGTGTAGGCCCACGGCACCACATCCGGCAGCGGCTTTGCGGGAAGCGTGGCGCTGCCCTTGGCGAGGAGATAGCCTTGCTCGTGGCGGTGCTCGAAGAACTGCCGCGAAGCCGCGTAGCGCTTGGCAAAGACAACGTGACCGACAACCCGGAAGCCGAGGGCTTTCCAGACCGTCAGGAATTGGTCGGCAGCGTGCCAGCCGTAGAAGCTGAAACACAGCGAGCCTGGCTTCATGACGCGGTAAACCTCGGCAAAAGCCGGGTAAAGCCATGCCAGGTGGTTATCATTGGCAATCGTCTGACCGTCGCGTGAACGATAGCGCACGCCATAAGGCGGGTCTGTCAGCACGAAATCGACGGATGCGCTGGAAAGCTCGCGCATGGTCTGGATGCAGTCGCCTTGCAGGATGGTGGACTGTTGCATGGTTACCCCGCAAACGTCACGGCAAGAGCGAGCAGAATAAGAGCGCCGAAGGCACAACTGGCGAGCTGCTTCAGCTTCCGCACAAACTGGGTCGAAGGTGGCGCCAGTAAGGAGTGCGGTTCATGTTCAAGGCCCTTGCTGTGTTGAGAGATGACATAGGGGCGTGACGCAGCCACCTCCGCCTGTATGCCGCCAAATGCGTTGCTGCTATCGATGATGTGCCGCAGGTATTTGGCGACGACATCGCCGTTGCGGTACGGCACAATGCCGTCGTTGTACCGGAGAAAATCCCGCATCTGTTGTACGGCTTCGTTGTCGTTTTTGATGGTGACGGTAGTGCTCCATGTGGTTGAGGCCATGGGAAGTATGCTTTCATTATTTCAGTTTATACCCAAGGAAAGGTCAGGCGCTTGCGGAGGCCGCACGGCGGCCGAACGCATGCGCTCACCATTTTCCTTCGATACCGGCGCGCAATGTGTGGTAGGATGGGTGAGCCCCGTGGTTGAGCGGGGCTTTTATTTGGCCGCAGCTCTGTAGCTTGTCAAAAGGCTCTGCCCTACAAAAGCTGTTGTGAGGGACACGCTAAGCGTCGCGCGGCAGACTCGTCGATGTCGTGGCGAAAACACCGCCAGCAATGAAATCGGCGGCATGACTGTGCACAACGTCCAAGCGGCCTTACAGGATAACAAGCTTCGCGGTCAGGTAGCAGAATCGGCAGCTTTCGCTTCTCGTCCCAAGCGCTTGATGCCTGACACCACTTGAAATGCAAAATCCGTCAAAAAAATAGAATTCAGGGAATGCCAAACCGAGTTGTAAACGATTAGCCCGTGAATGGCCGCGTGCCGGTTGGGAACCGGATCAGACTTTAACTTCAACCTATTTAATTCATCTACCTTAACATAGATATGATCGGTCAACCGCTCATAGAGCCCGAGAGCATAATAGCCAGGCGGGTTGGTTTCGCTGATCGTCAATTCCATTCCTGGTTCGCCGATTACCTTTTCAATCTTCAGACTACCAAGGCAATCTCCCCTTAGCTCGACGCGAGCAACCCGCTCAATTTCCGGCAAAAGGAGGCGACATACAGCACGGTAGAATCCGCTTTGGTGTGCGGCTAAGGCCTCGGCTAATGTGGTTTTCGCTTCGTCATCGACATCAAACCTCTGCGCGCGACTTTCAAGGTCGTGGCAAACTTCTTTCCAGTTGTCGCGGTAATGCTGCTCAATCTTGATCTTAAGAACATCGTCGGCATCGTCACCATCAAGCAATGCAAAGGGTGTGGAGGGGTGCGGCAACAAACCGATCCTATCGAGGACGCGTTTGCGTCGTTCTGTTTTCTCCAGTTGCTCAAAGAGTCGTATTTGTTGAGGTGACGGTCGTGGAAGGAGCGCTTCAACTCGCTTCACGTTCTCCGTAATTCGTTGAACGGCTTCGAGAGAGGGAAGCGCGGCATGTTCAAGCCTGCGCTGCAACTCAACCAGCGGCCTTGCTTGTTCCGCTAGGCGCCTTTGGATTTCCGGGAATACGGCCAAGGCATCGACCTGAACCTTGGCGAGAGCGGCCATGTCGAGCTTGGGAATAGCCATTGGCTTGATGTCTGGTACCTTTGCCAGCGCCCTCAATATCGATTCGATTCCTGGAAATACCTGCCTTTCATTTTCGGATGACATCTTAAGATCGCGCTGCCTCCGCTGCGATATATCCTGCGAAAGCCGTGATAAATGACCTTAGGTTGGAAAGCTCGGACATGTCAGAAGATTCACCGGTGTGCACGGCCGCTCGCGGCGAGCTTACTCTAGCGAGATGACGCACAGCGTCGTGGAATCGCATTTGCGATTTTGTAGGCACGTTATCGGTACCCCCGCTTCAGCTTGCGGCTGCGTAGCGTTAAGATCGTTCGCACGTTGCGAACAATGCCTCGGCGTACTGCTCGGCGCCGCCCTTCACCCACTCATCGTTAACCACCAGCGTCCAAGCCAGGACGGCCAGGATGTCGATCACCAACGCGCCCCAGATTGCGGGATTTCCCGCTTTGCGTAGCTCAGCGATGAAAAGCTTCATGTCAGCAACGGCCTGTGGCCAGACATCGATCTGAGCGGCTATAGCCACTAGCGACGCTACGATTGCGATAAGGGCGCCCCACAAACCCATAGTTCGCATTCCGCGCATATTGCGACGGAATCCGTACTGTGCATTTTCTTTATCGACGAGGGGCGCCGTTTTGCGAACTTTCTCCTTTAGCCACTTAATAGCGGAGGCATAAATTGCATCGGCTGCGACCTGATTTTTCTTCTCGTCGGCATGCGACGGAAATTGCAGGTCAGGCAAACGAGCCGCTAGATATTGGTGATACCGTCGGCGGGTGTGTTCATCTAGCCTACTCGTGTGCCGCAATAGATAAGTCGTGGGCCAGCCACCCCACTCGTCCAGCAATCGTCGTTCGACAATTTTGCCACGGCTTCTGGCTATTGAGCTGAGCCAATAGAGCAAACCACACGACGTTGCGATGGTCAGCAATGTCGAGGCGATATGAGACGTGACCAACTCTGGAAACCATGCAAGGGCTGTCACGAGCGGCGTAAAAACTGTCAGCAGCGCTGGAAACAGCCGGGCCTGCCGGCTGTACCCATCGAACAAGTTTTTTAGATCCTCAACCACTGCGCTTTAGTCCTCTTGCTCGGGCGGGTAAGGCTCCGGCGTTGCAGCATACCACCCTCGATCGGGGGCGCCTTTGCTCACGCACTTGCCCGAGCCTTCCGTCGTAAGCACATTCGCGCCGCGATGAATCATGGCACGGATTACAGATTTGCGAGGATGGTCCGGGTCTGCCTTTGCCGAGCTAACAACGGCAGTCCACGTGCCGTTCTGTTGATTGGCTAAACGAGGCCCGAGAAGTTCGTCGAGTAGATCAGTAGTGACGTTGTGGCGTCCACCATGATGCGGCACCTGGAAGTAGTGAAGGCCGGGTAGCGGAATGCCGAGAGCTTTGGCGTAGTCGATCACTTCCCGAAGGCCACTCCGACCAGTATCGCCAGTAAGCATAATGCTCTTGTCTAAAATGCGCGTGTACTGCACCACGCTCATTTCGTTTTCGGTGCTTGTTTCTCCTGCCGGAAAATACTCATCTCCCCAAGCCGCCCGTACCAAGGCTGTAACCTGTTTGGCTGCTTCCACAACGAACGCACCGGCTTTCGCAAGTATCCCTTCGTCCTTGGCACCTTCCGGCGTCTTGCCGGACTCAACGATCAGATCAAAATAGCGTTGGCGCGTCGGGGCCATGACCCAGAACGCACCGATCGTGGCACCCTGAAATGGCTCGACGATCTGGATGCCGCGTTTGTTCGCGATGTCTTCGAGTGCTGCCAGGTTGGGGAAAGCCGAACGAAGCGCGCTACGGAGTCTGTCAACACTGGAATAGGTCGGAAAGCGACCAATAAGCTGATCCGAATAGAGCCAAGGTCGGAGCATCCAGAGCGCGCCGATTTCAAAGCTGTCGAGCACGGTCTGCAGCCCTCCAGCATGATCTCCATCGTTATGAGTGCAGATAACATGATCGATGCGCTGAGGATTGCCGTAATACTTGTTGATGTGGTCGACGACGGATTGTCCTGTCTTTTGATACCCGCCATCCACAACGTGGATATAGGTTTTTCCGGCTATTTCGTACCGAACACAAATGGCGTCGCCGCTGCTCTTAGCTTCAACGTCTAAAAAATCGACTTCAAAATAATCGGCCAATTCCACCCTCCGACATGATTCCGAGCATGCTACCAGACGGTGTGATACAAGAAAAATGCAATCATGATGATCAACAGAAGATCGCAATAGTGTATTGATCGGCCTAATGTCAGCCCCGGCAAACACCGGGGCTTTTGAGCCACAGCCACGGCACGAAATCTAGTCAGTGATACCCCTTGCGGGCTTTGCGGCTGTAGTGGCCAACCATGGCTAGGTCGGCGGTGCCGCGCGTCGGGTAATTCTCGGTGCGCACCTGACCCGCGCGACCGAGGCGCCCCCATTCCCGAATAAGCGACCAGCCGCCGAACAAATCGGGCTGCACGTCGAGCTTATAGAACCGCTGCATTTTTTGTGTTGGGTCGATGCGGGTGAGAACGATCGCGGTCATGCTTGCCCCCTTGATATTGTCGAGCGGTGAACGCCGTAAGACTCGGCCAGCTTCACCTGGGATTCGCCGTTGGCCAGGCGCTCGCGTATCTCTGCGAGCTGCACGGCCTTGAGCTTCGGTTTGCGGCCCATCTTCACTCCGCGCGCCTTCGCCTGCCTACGGCCCTCGTTGGTGCGTTTGAGGATGCGCTCGCGCTCGTCCTCGGCCATGGCTGAAAACAGCGCCATGAATCCTTTGCCCATGGGGGTGTCGAGGTCGATGTAAGACCTATCAAGCACGCGGATGCTGGCACCGGCCTCGATGACGGATTTGATGATATGCAGGCCGTCCCAAATCGAGCGTGTGGCCCTGTCCCACTCGGCCAGCACCAGCTGGTCGCCCTTGCGTAGCTGCTCAATCGCCAGTTCGAGCTGCGGCCGACCGGCTAGGCTCTTGCCCGAAGCCTTGTCACTAAACACCGGGTTGCAGCCGTACTGCTTCAGCGCCTTCAGCTGGCGCGTTAAATCCTGCTGGGTCGTACTGACCCGAGCGTACCCGATAAGGCGGCGTTTTCTGCTCATACATTCGCAACTGATTTATGCGGCATAATAAGCCACTGATAAATCAGCGTCAAAAGAAACGTGCAGAATTCTTAAATTTTGCACGCACGCAACACCGCCTGTAGCCCTGTTGCATCAAGGGTATGGCGATTCAGCAGGCCCTGTCAGGCATGGGAGATGCCCGTGCGTATTCCGCTGCGCGAGATTGCCGCGTTCGTGGGGAAGTAAATCGCTTTAGTGTCTGTCCGAGATAGGCGCCACAGCAATTCGATACGTCTGTGATGGCGACGAATATCAGAACGCAAGATTGGCCTGCGTGTGCTGACAGGGAAAGGTGCCAAGATCGACACCACGACCGCATCCGGCCGTATGGTGTTCGGTATCTTCGCCACACTGGCCGAATTCGAACGCGATCTGATCCGTGAGCGCACCATGGCCGGTCTCGCCGCAGCAAGAGCGCGCGGACGAAAGGGAGGGCGAGAATTCGCCCTCACTAAAGCGCAGGTGAGCCCAGCCCAAGCCGCAATGGCTCAGCGTGACACGTCCGTTTCCAAGCTGTGCAAAGAACTGGGGATCGAGCCTGTCACTCTTTACCGATATGTTGGCCCGAAAGGTGAACTCAGAGATTATGGCCTGCGGGTTCTGGGGCAGGCGTAATACATCTGGCCTCCCGAATGCGGGCCAGCTCGGCCGCACGCAGTTCATCCAGTTCGCGAGGCGAAATCTTTACTCGCTGCGTTTCAGTCAAAGCCCAGACATGCCCGAATGGATCGAAAAAGCTTGCCACTCGCTTACGTTCGTCACTGATCTCAAGGCGATTTCGGATCGTTCCTCCTGCAGCAATGGCCTGCTGCAGCGTCTTCTCAGCATCTGCGACCGTGAGCGAAAAAATCGAATTTACCGCGCCATTTGCCTTCGGGAAGAAAGGGCCTCCTCGATGAGGCTCCGCCTCCCGCCTCGGGTTGGCACCAGAGACCGTGATTTTGATCCCGCCTAAGTCGAGATCTATTGCATAGAGAACATTGCTATCTTCATGCGTTCCCATATGGGAGGCGTTAAACGCCGACCTATAAAATGCGGCGGCTTCCTGTTGGCGACCATGTTCCACGAAAACAATCACGGCTAGTTGTTTTTCATGTTCGCAAACGGCACTTAGAACCTGCCAATTTGCGAAACCAAGTTGGCGAGCGACGATTTCAAGGCATGCGCTGTGTGAAAGCTGCAGATTGTGCTCCTCCAAAACTTTGCGAAGAGCCTTAGCCATAGATTTCGAGTCGGAAAAGGAAAACATAGTTTGATCCTCAAAGGGCGCGTCGTTGTCAGTGCTTGCATTGCTGACGGTCGCCCATAAGGGTCAAACCAGGATTATCCGCGCCTTCGCCATTCCAGAGGAGCAAGCGGCTGGCCGCACGGTGCCAAGCGTCAAACTATTGGCGGAGAATGATTCGCGCAATGTCGAGCTCGCGAAAGTGGTCCTCGGCTTAGCGTAGGATTTCGCCCTTCCGCAAACGACCCCGAGATAGCGCAGCAGCTCGGAACGCAGTTTAAAACCGACGGTGGCGGCAACCATGAATGATATTTACGGTCGACATACCTCTATGAAGTGGGTAACCGGGTCGATGCGCATCGTGTTGTAGTGCGCGGCATCGCACGGCTCGCTGCCGCTGCTGGTTAGCTTGAGCGTGCCGGATACTTCGCCACCGGCACCTTGTAGTGCCTTCACGAACGCCGAGCCGCTCACGATGCGGTCGCCAGCGGAGGTAATGCCGGTCAGGCTGCTGCCGTCGCCCACAAAGCGCGAAGCCGATACGAAGCCGATACCGTGCCGGAGACCTCCAGTGCGACCGTGGGGCTGTTGATGTTGATGCCGATGTAGGTGTTGAACGCACGGCCGAGGTCGCCAAAGATGGCATTGCCGATGCTGAGCTGGTTGCTGCCGGTGCCATTCTGTACATCGGCATTGGCGCCGATGGTGATGTTGTTGGTGCCGGTGGTGATGAGGCGGCCAGCATAGGCGCCTATAGCAGTATTACTGTTACCGGTGGTGATACCATCAGCCACCATAGAACCCATCAAGGTGTTGCCGCTGGCCGTCGTCAGGTTGGCGCCGTTACCTGCCTTATAGCCGAATACGGTGTTATCGCTGGCAGTATTGTTTGTGGGCGTGCTGCTGCCGACAAGGGTGTAATAGCCAAGCGCCGTGTTGCGCACGGCACTATTGCCAGCGCCGCTCGTGCCCGAGATGTTCGCCATTGATTTTTCGCCGATGGCGATAAGCCCGGACGGCATCATATGGCTGTAGAGCGCAAAGTAACCCAGGGCGATGTTGCTGCTACCAGTCTGGTTCATTTCCAGGACATGCTGGAAGCCCATGGCGATGTTGCTGCCGCCGGTTCGGTTGTAAGTCATGGCGCCATTGCCAATGCCGATATTACCGGTACCGGTCGAGTTCAGGTAAAGCACCCAAGGGCCGACAGCAACGTTGTTACTGCCGGAGGTATCAGCGTTCAACGCGTTATACCCAATAGCGACGTTATTGGCGCTGCTGACTGTTTTAGCCAGGGCTCGGGTACCAATGGCCGTGTTTTGTGTAGCCCAGGTGGCACTGGCCAGGGCACCGATGCCAAGCCCAACGTTGTAAGTGCCAGTGGTGATGCTACTACCGCCCAGCGACCCCAGGAACATATTGCCGCTGGCCACCGTGCTGGACGCGTCAGACAGATCGTTGATACTGATGACTTCGGGCGATACGGAAGACGCTATGACGCCGGTCAGGCCGCTGCCGTCACCTATGAAGGTCGCCGCCGACAAATTACCGCTCACGCTCACATCACCTGCTGTCGTCAGGCTCGGCGCATAGGTGGGGCAGCCGATGTCACCAGCCCTTGAATGTTCGCCAATACACAGGCGATTGGTGTTGTTGCCCAGCGTCGAGGAAATGACGGCGATGTTACCCCAGTCCTGGGCCACAGCAACGCTCGCCAATAAGGCCAGCATCAACCCGAGCAACACAGCGCGCATGAACTAATAATAAGGCTAAGCCGCTGAATCTGTATCGCGCCGCGTTTACTTTGGCGTCATGTGTGTGGCTTGCCCAAGCCGCATTCCGGCTTAGGCAATGGCCAGCCGCTTGCCTGCGCCAGGCGCGCGCTCAAGCCCCCTGCCCTTGTGGTGCCGAGGCGAACACCTGGAGCCGCAGGCAGGGCTTGAACGCCAAGCGGCCTGCGCGGGGTATTGCGTAAGGGATTGTGACCCGGATGGCGGAGATAGCGCAGCAGCTCCGAACGTAGTTTAAAACTCGGCCTGTGAAGGCACGCCAATCCATCATGTTTGACACGATCACCAGCTGGCTGGAGATTGCTGAAAGGGCTTTTTTCTGAGATCGGCCTGTCAGGAGACGTAATGTTTAGGTGGTTTGTTGGAATTACCTTGAGCGTCATTGCGGCGGCGGTCATCGCAGGCGGCGTTGTGTGGTATCTGGATCGACCTAGCTCTTACGATGAATGTGTGGTCAGGGAAATGCGCGGCCAACCGTCAGTCGCGATGTATACGGTTCAGAAGGTATGCGCGATCCGGTTTCGTAAGGAAGAAGAACTCCCGCTGTCCTACCTTGGTAAAGGCCTCGATATCAGCATGATGCCGGATTTTGACAAAGACCCCGGCGTCGTTTTGATGGGAAGCAAGAATTTCGACAATCCTCCGATGATCTTCACCGTCACGAAAAACGATACTGACTACGAAATCACCCGCGCTCACGTGAAGGTATCCCACAAATGGGAGGCGGATTGCAGCGTCATCGCGGACGGCGATTGGTTCGATGGCCCCGAGCTGATCTTTAAGAACAACGTCGCTAATGTTAATATGCCCGGCGAACTCGACGAGAAAACAAAACTGCATCGCGCTCCGTTTTGCTACCGGTATACAGGCATCTGGGGAACACCTCGAAAGCAATGAGGCTATGCTGGGCTTTTGCGTGAGGGATTGTCACCCGCACGGGCGGAGATAGCGCCGCAGCTCCGAACGCAGTTTAAAGCCCGTCCGGAACGGCACGCCGATCAATTCAAAGCAACAGCACGAACAAACGCTGAATAAAACGGCTCATCCATCGACACAAGCAACGCGCGCTCGATGGGCATGCACAACGTCAACACCTTGCTACGCCGCACCGCGGGCACCTCGTCGAGGTCGAATATCAGCCCTTCGGGATAGATGGTTTTCGCCTTCACGTCGAAAGCCACCATCCCGACGCCGGGAATCCCCACGATGTAATCGGGGCGTTTGATTTGCTCGCGCAACGGCTCCGGCACGGTCAGGGGTGATTGTTCGACATAAATGTGCGGCAGCACGGCCGCGTCAAGCCATTTGCGGAAAGCGGATTCAGCCTGAGCACCCTTGGTGATGTCGGCCGGGGCGATAATATGCGGGCGGCGGCGCAGCTTCATGCTGTCGGATGATGCGCGCCGCCAGCATGCGCTGACAGTACCACGAAACTGCTGCATCAGCATGTCGGCCGTGGTATGGTTCGGTCAAAGGAAAGCGACAAACTCATGGCAGGCAAGGCAATCAACGTCGAACTCGGCTCGAAGCAGCAGGCGATTCTCCGACAACAGCTGGATTCCGGCCGATACGAGAACGCCAGCGAAGTCATGAATGACGCGCTCCGCCTGATGAGCGAGCGCGATGCCGTGTTTGATGAGTGGCTGCGGCAAGAGGTCCTGGCCTCAGTTGCCGACAAACGGCCGCCCTCGCCGATTGACGAGGTTTTCAAGCGGGTACGGACGCGGATCGCCAGGAAGGTGAAAGCCGCGAAGCGTGTCGCGTAAGGTCGTCTTCTTACGTCGCGCCGAGAACCAAATGGCCGACCTCGGCTATTACATAGCCATGGAGGCCGGCTTGGCTATAGCCAATGGCTATCTCGACCGCATCTATGCCATGTGTATGAGCCTGGCAGACTTCCCCGAGCGCGGGCGAAGCCGCGAGGATATTCTGTCTGGGCTGCGCACCATCACCATGGAGCGGCGCGTGACCATTGCATATCGCTTGCGTAAACAGCGGGTCGAGATTGTTGGCGTGCTCTACGCCGGCCAGGAATTGAGGCGAACGCTGCGTAAACGTAAATAGGGGTGCAGGGTATCCCTGCCGCCTGGTGGTGTGGAGGCGTGCGCAACGACCTCCGCTGGGTGCTGGGTGGCGTAGCCCTAAGCACCACGGGAAGGGTTCGGGGAGGCTCCCTCCCCGATGCCGGCAAACCGGCAACACCGCTGAAAGCGCCCTCACTACTCGCTGCCCTCGGTAGTGAGGGCGCGAACCGCAAGCCCTGCGGATACGTCATGGCGGTTCGATGTTCCAACCAACACGGGGATTTTTCAGGCCGTGCAGAATAGGCACGGTCCCTGCATCGCCGGAGTGCCGGCGAGTGCCAGAAGCATGATGTCCGGCTGCCACCGCGCAACACGCGGAAACCCCGGCCGCAAGGCCACTACCTTTTCAAGGAGCAAGCCATGACGAGACCAAAGCGGCCGGGCGTATCCCGGCAACCACGCGGCGTGTGCAACCCCACGGGCAATGCCAGCCGCAACCCCGAAGGAGGGAAGTAATGACAGGAACACGCCACACGTCGGCAATGCCAGTGCACAGCGCAGGAAGAGCTGGCCGCATTCCTGGTAGCGAACCGGTTACAGACCAGAACGAGGCAATGCGGCGTCGCTCGCCGTGTTGAAGCGACCACTCCGCCGAATGGCGGGCCATTGCAGCCAAGGCTGCAACGGCGGTCATAAACACTCACGAAAGCAACGAGAATGGATGTGCTAGCCTATGACCTGAAAGGCATCGCCCTGGGCGATGGTGACGGGTCGTATCTGACGCGCATGCAACGACACCGGGGCTTGCAGCTCATGGCGCGCGACCTGCGCGCCCTTGGGTTCAAGCTTCCGGCCGCGTCGTCCTTGAAGCCGCGCCATGTCGAGGCCCTGCTTGATCATTGGCGCGCGGCGCGCCTCTCGGCCGGTACCATGAAAAACCGCATGGGATGGTTACGCTGGTGGGCCGCTAAAGTGCGTAAACCCAACGTGGTCCCGCGTGACAACGATAGCGCCGGCATTGCCAAACGTGCGGCCTTCGCCGGCAACCGCGCCCATGTCGTGCAAGGCGAAAAACTCGCCGCCCTTCCCTTGTGTCACCAGCTCGCGCTGCGCTTGCAAATGGCGTTCGGCATGCGGTTGGAGGAAAGCCTGAAATTCCGGGTCGGGCAGGCCGATAAAGGCGATCGACTGGTAATGCAGCCGAGCTGGTGCAAGGGCGGCCGCGCCCGCGATATTCCGATCACGCATCCGCGCCAGCGTGCCTTGCTCGATGAACTGCGAAGGGTGTGCGGCGACGGCTCACTGATTCCACAGGGAGAGCGCTACATTGATTTTCGCAAGGATGTCGAGCACGAGACTTGGGGCGTCGGCATTCGCAACATGCACGGCCATCGCCACTGGTATGCACAATGGCGGTATCAAACGCTGACAGGCCGCCCCTGCCCTGCGGCAGGCGGCGCGACGCATGAACGGTTGAGCCGCACCGAGAAAGCGGCGGACTTCCGCGCCCGCATGCAAATCAGCAACGAACTGGGCCACGGCCGGCTGAACGTCACCGATACCTATCTTGGCAGTCGCTTCGCGAAGGCGCAGACTCGGACAAGATGAAATTTGAATTGGCCAAGCTGGTTCCAGAGCTGGAGCGCGCGCGACAAGTGGCGCTAGAGCGGTTAGCAGCCGAGCATTTGCGCAGCGACAAGATAAAGCTGCAGCTCCACGATGCCGCAAAAAACGGCCATCGTGCGCTGCGTTTACCTCTGCCCGACGGCATCGACCTCAGCAAAACGGATGGCGCGGATATGCTCAGGCAATGGGCGAAGCAGAACGCGCTCACGGTGGACTGGATTTCGCGAACAGCCACTCTTGAGGCGGGCCGCCAGGCCAGCGGTTTCGACGTTGAGATTTCCTGGTAATCGCATCGTCGTAAAATCGTAAAGGCGTTTTTGCGGCGAAACAGCCACAGAGCCAGCGCTGGTTTCAGCCAGGTAGCTGTCAAACGGCCTTTGTCGTGCAATCGTAATTGCGACAAATCGCAAAGGCACAAACACGATGATCATTGGAGTCCTCAATCAGAAAGGCGGGGTTGGCAAAACCACCATCGCGATCAACTTGGCGGGCGTATACGCCAAGAGCGGGCAGCGTGTGCTGTTCATCGATGCCGACCCGCAGGGCAGCGCGCTCGCATGGTCGGCAGCGCGGGAAGCCGAGCCGCTTTTTGCGGTCGTCGGCATGGCGAAGCCAACCTTGCACAAGGAATTGCCGGACATGGCCGCCGATTATGACGTGGTAATCATCGACGGCGCTCCTCGCGTCAGCGAGCTGGCGCGGTCGGCGATCCTGGCCAGCGACATCGTCATCATTCCCGTGCAGCCGTCGCCTTACGATGTATGGGCCGCAGCAGAAACGGTACGGTTGGTCGAGGAAGCCCGGCAAATCCGGGAAAACTTGCAAAGCGTATTTGTGGTCAATCGCAAAATCGTAAATACGGCGCTGGCCCGCGCAGTCTATGCCGCGCTGGCCAATTTCAGCGGCACCATTTCGGATGTGAGCCTGTGCCAGCGCGTGGCCTACGCCGAAAGCGCGATGAACGGCCAAGTGGTGCTGGAGACGGCCCCGCGCAGCGAGGCTGCGCGCGAAATCACCCGGCTAGCACGAAGCATCGCCGCTCAACTGACAACGAAAGCCCAAGCTGCATGAGCAAGAACATCGCCTTCAAATTGCCCCTCAAGGTCGTTGAGAACAACACCGCCGACGCCTGGGTGGGGCAAGGGGTTGAACCGCATCTGCAACCGCGCGCCGAACCGGCGGCACCGGCCGAACGCATGAAGCGTCTGACGATCGATGTGAGCGAAAGCCTGCACGCGTGCATCAAGGTGGATTGCGCCAGGCGCGGCGCCAAAATCGCCGATGA
Organism: Nitrobacter sp. MLSD-S21; assembly: GCF_058809865.1. NCBI lineage: Bacteria > Pseudomonadati > Pseudomonadota > Alphaproteobacteria > Hyphomicrobiales > Nitrobacteraceae > Nitrobacter > Nitrobacter sp. MLSD-S21. The sequence continues at coordinate 580,163 of NZ_JBXASZ010000002.1, forward strand.
AGTGCGCGAGTTGCTGGAAAGGCATTTCCCCACATTGTCGTAAAATCGCAAAATCGTATTTGCGATGGCATAGCTGCCCAATTCGGCGGCGATGCGCTCGCCGGCCACCACTGGCAGCGCTAGATTCCGCCGCATGCACTCCCTCACGCTCGATCTGTTGCCGCGCGATACCTTCGCGGGTCTCAGCCTGCATGAGCGCAATGACTACCTGCAAAAGCTGGCGGCCGAATTTTCGGCAAAATCCGGCCGGCCGCCATTCCAGCTGGATAAAAATGCCCTGGCCCGGCTGCGTCGGTTCTACATGCGCCGCAGTTTCGCCGATCTGGAACCCAGCGAGGCGAACCCGCGCGTCGTCGACTCCGAACTGGCGGCTGCCTTGCGCCGTCTTGGCGAGACCATCAAGGCCAGCGAACGTAAAGAGGATATGGCCGGTATGCTCAAGGCTGAACTGCCGGGGCCTCTGTTACGCGAGGCACCGGCCAATGACGAGCAGTTCTCGCTATTCGTGCCGGCGATCTACGACGCGGCGCTCAAGGACGACGTGAACCTGATGGACATCGCGCCTTTCAGCATCGCCAAGAACCGCCGCGCCACGGTCATTCGTTACGAACTCAACGACAGCATCATCACCGTCGACGGCAGCGCCGAGCATGGTCTTGCCACCGTGTTCGACTACGACATCTTTCTGCACATGGTGTCGTATCTCGCCGAGGAAACGCGGCGCTACCGCATCGACGAAAGCAAGGGACTGCGGCCAAGCCTGCCGCCGCGCGCTTATTGCCCCAGCGCCTCGCACATTCTCAAATTCTGCCGTCGCAGCTCCGGCGGCAAGCAATACAAAAGCCTTGAAGCGGCGCTGGATCGCCTGGCCGGCACCCGTGTGAAGATTGTCCCACTGTATGGCGGCAAACGGCGCGAGGTGGTAAATGTCCCGCTCATCGACAAGTACCGTGTCGTCAGTTCAACCGCCAACGGTCATATCGACCACGTCGAAATCAATATCCCAACCTGGGTGTATGATTCGGTGGTGCGCGAAAAGGGCACGCCGCAAATCCTGACGCTCAATCCGGACTATTTCTTGATTACCCTCGGTCTTGGCCGCGTGGTGTATCGCCTCGCGCGGCGCGCGGCCGGCCGCACCGAAGCCCGCTATTCGATCGGGGAGATTCACAAGCGCAGCGGCTCGCCTCAAGCCCTGCCGCAATTCACCCAAATGCTGAAACAGCTGGTCGCGCACAGCAAGATGTTTCCGTTTCCTGATTATGACCTCGACTTCATCGACGGGCAGAGAGGTCAGCTTCTGCGCATGCGGTTTCGCGGCGAAGGTGCTCATTCGTCGAAGGAAACGTCTGGCGCGCTGTCTTTTGCCATTTGATTTTTGACAATCCATTTTGACAAAATCGTACATCGGCTATCGATGGCCGTACATCGGCTATGACAACCCGTACATCGGCTATGACATCCCGTACATCGGCTATTCGCAGGCCGTACATCGGCTACGTGGATGGCACCCAACCACATGAAAGCATTGAAGTGATTTTGGCATATCCCCAAGGTACGCCGCGCTAAAACTTCTTAAAACTATGAACACCCCTAAAACGCCTTCGGCTGATTTTTTTGTGAATGTCAAAAAGAAAGGAGGCGAAGAAGGAAGCGCACCCTGGTGAGCAGAACAGAGTGCGACTGTGACGCGCCACAACGGCGCTCAAATAATTTGCGAGGTTGAGGATGAAACCCAACCTAGTTCGATGACGAAAAGCATTTAAAGCCGGCTTCATAAGGGCGTGTACTCATTGTCCGCTCAATCCCAAACAGCGGCGGGATAGCAGATATTGCCCGATCTCGCAGAAGGGCTAGAAACTGACATCGCGTTCGCAGTCTTGACCGGCAACTCACACCGTCATCTCACCGCCCGGGACTTCCGAGCGTGGTCCGCTGCTTCCTGTCCCGTGTCTTGTTGGGATCTTCGATCGCCTCTACCGACTGGATGTATTCGGCAATATACTCCGGCGGCAGGCCGTGCTCCTTGCCACCTGCAAGTACAAAGTCCTTGTACCAGCCGTAGGGTTTGAGGCTGTCGTCGATGTAGTCGGGGGTGGCGAGATAGGTAAGAACCTTCCGCCTGCGGCCTTTGTCGTTGATAACCGTGACCATCGCGTGTTTGTAGCCGCTGCCGACGCCTTCGGCCTCATCTAACTTGCCTCGCTCGGCAGGATCGAAGCTGAACAGAACTCCGATCACGCTATTGTCGTTGCCACTGGCAAAAGCGTTGCACTTTCCGGACTTATCAATGCTGCGCTTATGGAAGTGAAGCGCATGACCCGGCAGGGTAGCAGTGCCAAGCGGCTTACAGCTTGGCATGTGCTTGCGCAGCCGGGCGGTCGACATGTTGGGCCCGTAGGCAAAATAGACGAATGGCTCAGGTGGCCCGGTCTCTATTTCCTTCAGCGGCTCTATCGGCGGATTGCCGGGCTTCACGATCGTGCGCAGCGGAACCGTCATGATGCCGTGCTCGTCGGAATCTTCGCCTTCGCGAGTGATGATGGCCTGTCCATTCTCAAGGTCGAGGATTGGAACGGGTCGACCGGTCCATCCGCAGTCGGCGCAGCGCGGTCGTTCCCAAAGTACGCCGGGTACCGCGGTATTTTCGGCCTGTTCGGGTTCGAGACGCGGTGAGTGGCAGTCCGGGCATTCATTAGGCACACCGCGCAACTCGCGAACGATAGGTGAAATCGCCATGCCGCTGGCGTGCTGGGTCAACGAATGCGCCATGTCGGCATCAAGCCAAGTCGCCGACTTTGAGTGCGTAAGCCAGTTGGAAAACGTCCATGCTGACTCAAGCGCACCCTTGAGGGCCCCGCGACGCTCCTTGTTGGTGTCGCCGGGCAAAAGAGCGTTGCAGATGATCTCCGTCCACGCGCGGAAGTTCGCACGCTGCGGCGGTGTGTCGGTCCAAATTGCCGCATCCTGCGCAACGGCGATCAGCTCAAGTAGCGTTTCACGACAGCGGACGCCGACGGCCTGATAACCCGCGAGGTTATGCGCCTGTGTCACGGCGGTGCCAGCTTCTTTTATCTTCTCGAAGACGGGACCGAACGGGAGGATGCGTTGATCGCCCTCGTGCTGTTCTTCTGTACGCGGGATGCGAAGGATCAGGCCAATATGGAAGGTCAGAGCAAGGTCCATATTTGGGAACTGTTCTTGAGAGTAGAGATTTGTGCCGCCTGTGATGACCCACCAGCGATCCTTGTTGGTGTGGATGTCCCACACGTCGTGTCGGGTGTTTATGACGGCCTCCGAGTAAACCTTCTGCATGAAAGTCACTTCGAGGTCGGGCGCCTGCCATTCAAAGTATTCCCGGACTTCCTCGATCTCCTCTGCGGTAGCTTTCAACATAATCAGCTCCCGCGATGGGCTCGTCGCACCGCGCTTCAGTGGGTTGCGAAAGCCTCAACAATAAACCGATGTCGCTGAGCTTTCAAAATCCAGCGCGGCAACGCGGGATGTCGGCTTTGGGTCATAAACGACAGAACTCAAGGTGAGCAATAATAGGTCCGCTGTCGGGTACGTAGCGACGCCCCCTTGGGTCGATCAAGTTGCCGCCGATTCATCCACGCCCTGGTTTTGAGCGCGACGTGTGTTGCGACCTCGCAAAGTGATTCGCGCAAAGCGATTCGCATGCGCCGTCAAGGAACCAAGCGCGAAAACAGGTGATTCGCGACAACCTTATTTTAGCCCGCGCGCCCTGCCTCCAGTAAGCATTTGAAAATATTTGAAAATCGTAAAACTCAAAAAACAATTAAGGGGGTTGCGATGTATGCAATTTTACACCCCTAAATGGGGTGGCCCTGACGCGCACGTTTTTAGGATGATGCCGTGTCCAAGCGAACTGCAAAGATTACGCAAGCTGAACTGGAGCGCGTTTTTCGCGCCGCCAAAGCGCAGGGCTTGCAGATTGCGAGGATCATCGCGCGCTCGGATGCTTACGTGATTGAGACCGACGTCAGTCCAGAGCCGACCATTGCGCCCGCAATGGCCAAGCGCAAACCGGTGCTGTGAGGAACCATGCCGAAGCGTCGCCCGCCCTATCTGCAGTCCGAGCGCACTCGCCACGGCGCGCGGGTTTGGTACGTGCGCAAGCATAAAGGCGCGCGCGTCAGGTTGCGGGCGGAATACGACAGCCGGGCTTTCTGACAGGAATATGCCGACGCGCTGGAAACCACATCGCTGGTTTCTTTGCCTGCGAAGACAAAAGCCAGTTCATTGAAGTGGGCCCTGGACAAATACCACGCCTCGTCAGCGTGGGCGGCGTTGTCGCTGGCCACGCGCCGGCAACGCGAGAATATTTTCCGGCGCGTCATTAAGAGCGGTGGACATACACCGCTGGAAGACATCAGCGATCAGATTATTCGTGAGGGGCGCGAACGCCGGGCAATGACGCCTCATGCCGCGAATGGCTTCATCAAGGCCATGCGAGGATTCTGTGCGTGGTGCGTTGAAGAAAATCTGATGGCAACCGACCCGACGGCCGGCGTCAAGCTGCTGACGGGGCCGAACGATGCGGAAGGTTTCCATACCTGGACGCAGACCGAACTCGACCGCTTCGAAGCGCGCTGGAAGATCGGCACGCGCGAGCGCCTGGCTTTCGACGTGCTGCTTTACACGGGCTTGCGCCGGGGCGATGCGGTCCGCGTCGGCCGGCAGCATGTGCGCGATGGCGTGATCAGCATCCGCACGGAAAAGCACGCGCGTGGCAAACAGGGCGAACTGATCACAATACCAATCCTGCCGCCACTAGCGACATCGCTTGCCGCCGCACCGACAGGCGATCTGACCTTCCTGATCAACGAACGCGGCCAGCCCTGGGTCAAGGAAAGCTTTGGCAACTGGTTCCGCGACGTGTGCCGTAAGGCCCATTGCCCCGGTTCCGCGCATGGCCTTCGCAAGGCTGGCGCGACGCGCGCCGCTGAACAGGGCGCCAGCGAGCGCCAGTTGATGGCGATCTTCGGCTGGACCACAGGCAAGATGGCCCAGCATTACACACGATCAGCCGACCGCGCCCGGCTGGCGCATGATGCCGCGCAACTGTTGTTGCCGGTACAGGCCACGAACGAAAAACGCCCGCACCTTGCCGAGGGTGCGGGCAGAAAACCCAAACGCTCAGGAAATTCAGGAGTCTAGTTTATGAATGGCGTCCCGGAAGGGAGTCGAACCCCTGACCCCAGGTTTAGGAAACCTGTGCTCTATCCAGCTGAGCTACCGGGACTGTACGCCGAACCCTGCCACTTATCCGGCACATCAGCGTCTCGGGCAAGCCGAATCGTTTTGCCGATTCAAAAGCTGGTGCCGTCGCGCGGCCCACTCCAACCGGACCGGAGGTCTCGCCAACATGCACTACCGGTACGGCTCGCCATTTCACAAGGCAGGCGTCCTAAAGCAGACGTCCTAAAAAGGACACGGCGACCCGTTACGCTCGTCGAGCGCTTTTTCCCGGATCCGCCATTCATCTTCCCAGCCACTCTCGTTTCGCTTGCTGAATGAAGCGGCAGCCTCTTCGCCCGCCAAAAATGCCTTGTGACTGTCATATGGCAACCTTATCTTTTTTGCCGCGGGGCTGGATCGCAACAGGAGATGATCATGGGTTTGCTCGACGTCCTCAACGGAATGCAGAACGGCCCGCGCGGTCCAAGCGAGCCCAATAAGGAAAGCGAAAGCAGCGGCATGTCGCCGCTGACAATGGCGATCCTCGCTGTGCTGGGCTACAAGGCGCTGAAACATCTCACCGGAAGCCATTCTGGAGCCAACCCGTCCGCGCCGCCGGCTCCCACGCCCAGAAGCACGATCAATGCGGGCCCACCCGGAGGCACGGTCAATGCTGGTCTGCCCGGCAGCGGAGGCGGCCTTAGTGACCTGCTCAAGGGCGGGCTTGGTGGCCTGCTGGCAGGCGGTGCGGCCGGAAGCATTCTGAGCGGCGGCCTCGGCGACCTGCTGAAGCAGCTTCAGAACAAAGGCCATGGTGAGACAGCTAATTCCTGGGTTAGCCCGGGACCAAACAAGCAGATCGCACCGCGCGACCTCGCCGACGCGCTCGGCGCCGACCAGATCAACGCCCTGACAGCACAGACCGGCCTGTCGCGGGACGAACTGCTCGCCGGATTGAGTCAGCACCTGCCCGAGGTCGTCCACCATCTGACGCCCGACGGGCGCCTGCCGACGGAGAATGAGCTATCGCGATTGCTTTAGGATTGCACTCGCTGCGGGAGTGGTCGCCCCCGGGGGCTGACCGATCTCGCGGAGAGTTCACCGTCACGATTATTTTGAGGAGGGATTTTCATCATGAGCGGCATTCTCTGGATCATTCTGGTCGGCTTCATCGCCGGCGTTATCGCAAAGTTCTTATCGCCCGGCCCGAACAATCCGAGCGGATTCATCCTCACCACGGCGCTCGGCATTGGCGGTGCGTTCCTCGCCACCTTCATCGGGCAGTCGATTGGTCACTACAGCCCTGATCAGGGCGCAGGCTTCATCACCTCAACCATCGGCGCGATTGTGGTGCTGTTCATCTGGAACAGGTTGGTCGCGCGCGGCGCGATTTCCGGTCCTGGATCGAAATAGCAACCTCGTCCTCGGATAACGTCTTGAGGCGCGGTCATCAGGCCACGGCCAAGCCTCCCGGCACGTGCAATATTTTGCTCGGAGTGGTGCTCTGTGGAATGTTGTTCAGCGCAGCGCCGACACTCGCCGACGGTTGCCAACCGGTCATTCAGAACGACGGCGTCGTGAGCGCTGTCATTGACCCGCGGACGCTCCGTCTCGATGATGGCCGTGACGTGCGTCTCGCGGGCGTCGAAGTGATCGCGGGAGAGGCCGCCAATCGCCAGCCAGCACTCGCAGGACTGATCGGTCGGCGCGTGATCCTGCGCGGAGAGCGCGACGATCCGGATCGCTATGGCCGACAAACCGCCTTCATATATCTTGGACCATCCGCGATTTCGGTCCAAAGTGATCTTTTGGCACGCGGCGACGCGCTTGTGTCTGCCGACGTCACCGACAAGGCGTGCGCGGCGGAACTCACGGCTGCGGAAACGACAGCGCGACAGGCCCGGCGTGGAACCTGGGCAGAATTATCTATCGTCAAAAACGCTGAACGTCCGGGCGATATTTTGGCGCGTATTGGGCAGTTCACCATCGTGGAAGGCTACGTCCGGTCTGTCAGGCAGGCCGGCGGCACTATATATCTCAACTTCGGCCCACGCTGGACACGAGACTTTGCTGCGACTATTTCAAGGCGCATACTGCCATCCTTCGAGGCGGCAGGCGTAGTGCCGACGTCTTTCGAACATCGGCGGGTTCGGGTCCGCGGCTGGGTCGAACGACGCGGAGGACTGCGGATTGAGGTGCTCCGGGTTGGGCAGATCGAAGTGGCCGGCGACTAGAGGGCTCGGTGTTCTGCCGAAGCCAACCGGGCCTACGCTGGACATACAAGATGCGGCGGTCGAGTGTCAGCATTTGCCATCAGATTTGCTGACAGATTGCGACTGCTGAAATCGAAACTTCAATCCGAGGGAGAACGTTGCGACCATGACGGCGAGCCCAGTATGGCGCGGGACAGGAGTGAGCCGCCTTTTGGCTGCGCCTGTCGTGCTGCTCTGCGCGGCGCTTGCCCTCAGTGGATGCGGCGACATGACCCGGTTCCAGACCGACTCTCCCTCATCCGTCAAACCGATAAAGCCCGCGCGGGCCGCGACCCATACTCCAGCGTCCGACCGCGAGCACGAGCGCATCCTCGCCTCTTACGGCGGGGCGTATGACGATCCCAAACTCGAAGCGCTGATCAACAAAACGGTCGAGCGGCTTGTGGCGGCGTCCGAGCGGCCCGACCTCACCTACAAGGTCACGATCCTCAATTCAGGCGCGGTGAACGCCTTCGCGCTGCCAACCGGCCAGCTTTACGTGACACGCGGCCTGATGGCGCTGGCCAACGACACCTCGGAATTGTCCTCCGTGCTGTCGCACGAGATGGCGCATGTTCTGGCCAAGCACGCCACCATCCGGGAAGACCAGGCGCGGCAGGCCGCCCTCGTCAGCCACGTCGTCACCGAAATGGGAACCGACCCGGATCTGACGGCGCTGGCGCTCGCCAAATCCAAACTGACGCTCGCAAGCTTTTCGCGCACCCAAGAGTTCGAGGCCGACGGCATCGGCGTCGGGATTTCCGCGCGGGCCCATTTTGACCCCTATGGCGCAGCGCGCTTCCTGACGGCAATGGAACGCAATGCGGCGCTCAAGGCCGGCAAGCCCTCGCTGGACCCGCGCTCGCAGGACTTCCTGTCATCGCATCCCGCAACGCCAGAACGCGTTCAGAACGCGCAGGTCAATGCGCGGCAATACAGTGCTCCCGCGCAAGGCGAACGAGACCGCGAGACTTACCTCGACGCGATCGACAACGTTGTCTACGGCGAGGATCCGAGTGAGGGGTTCGTTCGTGGCCGGCGTTTCCTGCATCCAAAGCTCGGCTTTACGTTTCAGGCGCCAGAAGGTTTCGTACTCGACAATACGGCTCAGGCAGTGATCGGCGTTCGCGAGGGCGGCAGTCAGGCCATGCGTTTCGACGTGGTCCGGGTGCCCGCGGAACAGAAGCTTACCGAATATCTCAACTCCGGGTGGATGGAGAACGTCAACAAGGCATCGACCGAGGAGCTAACTATCAACGGCTTTCCCGCGGCATCAGCGGTTGCCAGCGGTGAGGAATGGCAGTTCCGGATTTATGCCTTGCGCTTCGGCAGCGACGTCTATCGCTTCATTTTCGCCACCCGTCGTAAGACAACGGAAAGCGAACGCAACGCGCGTGAAACGGTCGCCTCCTTCCGCCGTCTGTCGCTGGACGAGATTCAGGCAGCACGACCGCTGCGAATCAAGGTGATCACCGTACAGCCGGGCGATACCGTGGAATCGCTGTCACACCGCATGGCAGGCGTCGATCATCCCGCCGAGCGTTTTCGCGTCGTCAATGGCCTCGATCCGCGCGCCCAAGTCAGTGTCCGCAGCCGGGTCAAGATCGTGGTGGAGTGACGCGAAGCACCGCGCATCAGGACGGATTTAAACTAGCACAGAATCCCTTGACGCTTCGCTCGCGCTTGCGAGAGCGTCCTCTCACTTCAGGCCGAAATCCGCCAAAGCCGGGTCGAGCGGGAAGCACATTGCCGATCCACATGCGCAAGTGGAGGAAGAGTGCTTGAGAGCAAACGAAGGATGCGCGCCTGACGGAATCAGAACAGCACACAGCAAAAAGCCCGGCCTCCCGGCCGGGCTTTTTGTTTGTCTTGGTTCGCCAGAACCCGGTTACGCAGCCTCGTCGGCAACCGCAGCATCATCGCCATCGGCTTCCATGTCGCCGTCGGCCTCGGCGTCCATCTCCGCCTTGGCGCCGCGGCGGGGACTCTTGGCCAACTGCCCCTCGATCTCCTTGACTGCTTCGGTCTCCGTGACGTGCTGAACGACCGCGATCTCGCGCGACAGACGATCAAGCGCAGCCTCGTAGAGCTGACGCTCGCTGTAGGACTGCTCGGGCTGAGATTCCGACCGATAGAGGTCGCGGACCACTTCGGCGATCGCAACAATGTCCCCGGAATTGATCTTCGCTTCATATTCCTGCGCCCGTCGCGACCACATGGTGCGTTTGATGCGCGCGCGGCCCTTCAAGGTTTCGAGCGCCCGCTTGACCAGACCAGGCTCGGACAGCTTACGCATGCCAACATTGGCAATCTTCGCCGTCGGCACCCGCAGTGTCATCTTGTCCTTGATGAAATTGATGACGAACAGTTCGAGCTTGGCTCCGGCAATCTCCTGTTCTTCGATCGCCAAAATCTGGCCGACACCATGCGCCGGATAGACCACAAACTCGTTGGTCTTGAACCCCTGGCGCTGGGTCAGAACCTTCTTCGGCTCCTCGACGTGTGCGGCAGCCCTTGCAACAGACTTCACTGCAGGCGTATTGACCGCAGGCTTATTAGCCATGGTTGCTTTCGCAGCGGACTTTACAGTCGGCTTGACAGAAGTCCTTGAACCTACCTTCGAGGCGGACGCGGTCTTCGAAGCAATCGTCTTCGAACCGGCTTTCGAAGCAGCAGCTTTCGAAGCAGCGGTCTTAGAAGTCGCGGTCTTAGCGGACATCCTGGCGGTCTTGCTTGGCATTTCGCCTCTTTTATTTCTTGAGGATTTTCCGGCCGAGCCCTTGGCAGCCGTCGTTCGGGTGATCGGGGCAGCAGTCCGGGTACGAGCTTTTGCTGCACCGCGGTGAGGGGTAGAGGCCCTCGAGTTCGTTTTTTTGCGTGTTTTCTGTGACACAGCCTGCGCGCGGGTATTCCCACGCCTTCCTGGATGTTCACGCCAGAGCCCTTCCGGACCCATAAGCAGGTAAAAGCATCGTCGAATTCGAAAACCCGTTCAGTTTAGCACATTTTCCGCGAAAATCAATGATTTATGCTCGCCCGCCCGCACTCTGGCGGGACTTCCGGCGCTTCTGGTCGCAAAAAGGTAAATCGTGGCCAGTAAACGCCTGCCCCAAAATCAGACGCCTGAAACACGCCGGAAAGACTCAGTCCCCCGCGCCGGGATTTGAAGAAAAATATTTCTCAAATTTGCCATTTTGGCCCTCAAATTCCTTGGCGTCCGGCGGAGCCTCCTTTTTCTGCGTGATGTTTGGCCAGCTCTTGGCGTATTCGGCATTGACTTCAAGCCACTTCTCGAGCCCCGGCTCACTGTCCGGCTTGATGGCCTCGGCGGGGCATTCCGGTTCGCAAACACCGCAATCGATGCACTCATCCGGATGAATGACGAGCATGTTCTCGCCTTCGTAAAAGCAATCGACAGGGCAGACTTCAACGCAATCGGTATATTTGCATTTGATACAGGCATCGTTGACGACGTAAGTCATCCAAGGCTCCGGCACGCTCAGTTTTGCAGGCTGGGGTAGCGCAGGAATAGCACTGCCGCAAGCGGGGGAACCGCTCAGCGGGCGTAAGTTATCCATGAACCGCGACTGAGGAACCGGATCGAAACGGACGACGACGGTCGCACGTGCGGGTGCAGCTGAATCACAATCTAGCTACCAGCTCCGCCGGAAACATCCGACATGTCGTCATAAAGGGTTCGTGCTGCGGTCGAACCGCCTCGCCGTTCGGCAAATCCCGTGACCTTAAGGATACGGATGCCTCGCTCCAGTCTGATCGTGAGCACGTCAGACATTTTGAGGGAGTGACCGGGGGATTTCTTCCTTATGCCGTTGACACGAACATGGCCGGCCTCGACCAGCGCAGCAGCTTGGGTGCGGGCCTTGACCATCCGCGCATGCCACAACCATTTATCGAGACGCTGGCGCTCCAACACACCCAACGGGTCACTCCAATCGCGAAACCACGCCGCTAGCGCGTGTTCCGTAAAAATGGATACCGGTTTTGCGATCAGAATACGCGCTAGTTATTGATTGAGAGCATCCGGATTCCACTCAGCCAGAAATGCTCTCAGGACCGACCGTTCAATCCTTGCGGCCGGCAAGCTGCTCTTTGAGTGCGGCCAGTTTGGCAAACGGCGAGTTCGGATCTATCGACTGCTCGCGCTCGCGCGGCGCGCTGCTGGCGTAGGGACGATGCGAGGGTCCGGCGTCGGAGCGCCCCTCGCGACCGCCCTTGCGGGAACCCTGAACCCGACCCTTGTCCTGGTCCCTGTCCCGACCCTTGTCTTTGAAGCGCTCGCGCGGACGCCCCCCCTTGCCTTCACGCGATTCCCTCTCGTTCCCCGCGGGCGCGCTTTCGGCTGCCCCACCGGCAGACTGTCCACGCCGGCCTCGCCCATACCGCTCGCGCCCTTGCGCTCCCTCGGACGTCTCTTTGTCAGCGGTTGCCGGCTGCGGGCCATCCGGCCGCGCCTGTTGCCGGCGATGCCGATTGCGATCGTGACGCGGACGCCGATCGGCGGACCGACCGCCGGGCCGCCAGACCTCAATCATCGCGGGCGCGCCATCCGCCTCAGCCGGTGCCGCAACATTCGCGGCGATCTCGGCGGAGACCGCATCGCCTTCGATTGCGCTCCCGGCAACAACGGGAGCGGAATCAACCGGCACACCATTGTTGATGGCCGCCTCGCCGGCGTTGGAAGCCGCCGAGGCGCCGACAACTGGCGATGCCGCGGACGGCTCCTCGGCAACTTCAGTCGCCGCTTCTAAGGCCGTCGCCGCGACTCCGGATGAACCCGCATCCACCGCGGTCTCCGGTTCAACAGGTCCGATATCGGCTGTATCCGCGCGGTCGGAAACAGACTCCTGACCCTCAAGCACGACATCCATCGCAACCGCTTGCTGCGACACGCTTTCCGGTGCTCCGCCAGAAACCGCTTCCGCGGTGATCCCCGTCACAGGACCGCTCTCCGTTGCAGGTGTCGGTACCGGACACCGCTCCATGCGATAGCCAAGAGCGCTCAGGATGGAAGCAAAATCCTCACCAGCAGTGCCCGCGAGCGACGTCATGGCCTGCGTCACGACAAACCCGCGGCCATCGAATGCGCCAGCGGGCTTTTCGCCGGGCGCCCCTTCCCGCCATGACAGAGCCGGACGGATCAGGTCGGCAAGCCTTTCGAGGATATCGACGCGGACGGCGCGTTCGCCACATTGCCGATAGCCGAGGGCGCGATAGGCGTCGCGATCGAGCAGCTTGTCCGCCGGGAACGAAGTGCGGCCACTGCTTGCGAGATGCTGCGCGCTGGACAGCGCCGAAAGGTCGGCATTCTCCTGCTTCAGCGCCCACAACAGCGAGGCCAGCGACCGTGCAGCCGGCTTCAAAAGCAAGGGGAAATAGATATGGTAAGCGCCGAAACGCACCCCGTACTTGCGCAAGGACGAGCGCGACGGCTGATCGAGATCCTTTAGTTCCGCAGCGACCTTTTGCCGCTCCAGCACGCCGAGCGCCTCGATCAACTGGAAGGCAATGCCGCGTGCGATACCGGTGATATCCTCCGCTTTAGACAACTCGAACAGCGGCCCGAGAAGCTTCTCGATATGGGTTTTCAGCCATAGATCGAGCCTGGCTTGCACCGCCTCGCGCGGCGCTCCGGTCAGCCGTTCGTCGGAAATGATCCGCAGCCGCGGATGCAGCGCGTCGTCTGCAGCCACCAGTCGCGCCACCGCGTCTCCCGTCCAGCGAATGGTGCCATCCGAGGTCAGCACAAACTGGTCGTCCGCCGCCCCCGACAATTTCTCCGCGCGCGCCTCGATTTCGCCAGCTAGCGCCTTTTGCGCGATCGCCTGCAAGGCCTTGGCTTCGGAACCCGCCTCCGCCGCATCCGGCGCGAACGTAAATCCGTCGAGACGGCCGATCACATGGCCCTCAACGATCACCTCACCCGTCTTGCCGATTTCCGTATCCAACATCGTGTTTTCCCGCAGGCGGCGCATCAATACACTGGTCCGGCGGTCAACGAAACGCTCCGTAAGCCTTTGGTGCAGCGCATCGGACAATTTATTTTCGACCTCGCGCGAAATTGCCTGCCAGTGCCCGGGATCGGCCAGCCAGTCCGGGCGATTTGCCACGAAAGTCCAGGTCCGGATCTGCGCGATCCGTCCCGACAAGGTATCGATATCTCCGTCGGCACGATCGGCCTGCGCGACCTGGGCCGCGAACCAGTCGTCAGGAATCTTGCCTTCACGCATCAGAAAGCCAAACAGTGTCGTCACCAGTTCGGCGTGAGCCGCCGGCGCGATCTTGCGATAATCCGGAATTTGGCAAGCGTCCCACAGCCGCTCCACCGCGGCCGCGCTTTGCGCCATGGCGCGCACCTCGACGTCGCGCGCCGCGTGATCGAGCACCCGCAAATCTTCGGCGATCGGCGCGCGGGTCAGCGCCTCGTGCGAAGGAGTCAGCGCCAGCGAGACTTGCAACCCGCCAAGCGAAGAAAAATCGAGATCGGAATTGCGCCACTGCAGCGTTCTGACTGCCTCAAAAGTGTGGTTCTGCAGCGCGTCCACGAGTTCGGGCTCGAACGGCGCGCAGCGCCCGGTGGTGCCGAAGGTGCCGTTGCGAGTGGCGCGGCCGGCGCGGCCAGCAATCTGCGCGAACTCAGCAGGCGTGAGCCGGCGAAACTGGTAGCCGTCGTATTTACGGTCCGAAGCGAAGGCAACGTGATCGACGTCAAGATTGAGACCCATGCCGACCGCGTCGGTGGCGACCAGATAATCGACGTCACCGGATTGGAACATCGCAACCTGCGCATTGCGGGTGCGCGGGCTAAGCGATCCCAACACCACCGCTGCCCCGCCGTGTTGGCGTCGGATCAGTTCGGCAATGGCGTAAACCTCGTCCGCCGAGAAGGCGACGATCGCAGTACGGCGAGGCTGCCGGGTGATCTTGCGGTCGCCGGCGAATTCAAGCTGGGATAGCCGCGGGCGCGTGACGATACTCGCGCCAGGCAAAAGCCGCTCGACGATCGGGCGCATGGTGGCTGCGCCGAGCAGCAACGTCTCGTCGCGGCCACGCCGGCGTAGCAGGCGGTCGGTGAAAACATGGCCCCTTTCAAGGTCGGCCGCGATCTGGATTTCATCGATGGCGAGGAAAGACACGTCAAGATCCCGCGGCATCGCTTCGACGGTCGAGACCCAAAAGCGCGGGCGGGCCGGCTTGATCTTCTCCTCACCGGTGACCAGGGCGACGGAATCCGCCCCGGCGCGGTCGACAATCTTGTTGTAGATTTCGCGAGCGAGCAGTCGCAGCGGCAGGCCGATAATGCCGGAGGAATGCGCCAGCATCCGCTCGATGGCCAAGTGGGTCTTGCCAGTATTGGTCGGACCGAGCACTGCCGTCACGCCCGCGCCGGGCGCGCGACCGTTGCCGGGCGAAGATATCGAAGATGAAAAGGCCATATTTTCCGAGGGCTTTTGCGGCGCTAGCGGAGCGGGAAGGCGAATGTCAAATCCAAAGCTCCACTGGAGGCTATTGGCTTGGCTCGATCGATCCCAACATTTGCGTAGGCACCCTGCTTGCAGGGGACGCAACCGCACCACGGGATCGGAGGTGTTTCACAATGCGACGCATGCCGAGCCGCAGCTTAAGCTTTGGAACGAGTCCGGAACGAATCGCGCCCGAATCGCTGACTCCTGATCTATCTGGCTTCGTTCACCGCAACATCTCGTGTTTGAATGGACCTATGGAAACTAGATCAAGTTCTGCACCGCTTAACAAGAGTAGCAATTTCTCTTAGTTTATGAATCCATGAACGCATGAATTCAACAGCAGGAGTCAACAGGATTCTCTTGCAGCGAAACGACCTGTCGCCAGTCCCGCGCAGTGCCCACTCCTACCGGGTTTTAGCTGCCGTCTGCGGCGGTATGGCAGTCGTGTGGAACTCGGTCGCCTCCAGCTTGCCCGTGCCTAGCGGCGTTGGAATTGTCAGACGATAGGGTACGAGCACGCGTGTGCCGGCGATCGGCGCCAGCCAGATCTCCATGTTGCGCTCGGCGGCGAGATATTTGATCGCGAAGCGGTCCGGGACGTAGCCGGCGATCGGCGAGAAAAAGATCGCACAGACCACGACCGGGCCTTGATAGCCTTTTCCCGACTTCACGGTGTCCATGCGCTTGAAGTCGAGGCGCAGGTCGTAGCGCATGCGGCCGTCGAAGATCCCGGTCGAGGCATGACAGGCGCTGGGGCCGAGCGGGTCGGTAGTGCCGGGAGCCCGCAGCAGCGTTGCGCTCATTGGATCGAACACGCCGCGCTTGTGCGCGTCGTTGACCGGAATGCGCTTGGGGTCGACCGGCGGGCTCGGCTCGATGACGAAATCCTTTACATTGCCGCCCGCCAGCGACATGCGAATGGTCTCGGATTTCTTGGAGGACGAGATGGTCGCAATATAGCTCGCGGGAATCAACGCGCCGTTGACGATGCGGCCCTGCGAGGAGCCCGTGCCGGTCCCGTGGGCAAGCGCCTTAAGAAGCCCCGTGGCGCCCCCGCTTGCCGCGGCCGAATACTGATCGTCGAGGATATCGACTGTCCAGGCGCCGGTGCCGACGAGAATCCCCGCCAAGGTGACGTCATAGCGAGCCTCAAGCTTGCCCTGCGCCGCCGCCGGCGCCGCCAGCGTCAACATCGCGGCAAACATGGCAAACGGCACGCCGGCCAGTTGCCAAATTGAACAAAGAATCCATCGGAGCAACGTCGTCCGGCATAAGCTCACAACGGGTGGCCCTGCATGTCTCCGTCTGGTCCCAAATATTCTAACAGACTTGGCTTTCCCAAGCCTGCAGACTATCGCCGGTTGTAACGACCGTTGAATCCTCATCTAAGCAGAAGCCACCGAGGGAACCCAGCCCGGCACATCTGCGAACACGTGAAAAAAACAGGGTCGGCTCGGGATTACCGCTTCGGGCCCTGACAAATCTCGGCCTCCTCTGCAACACCGTGGTCGATGGCCATCCGTCGATACGGATTGCGCCCTTTATATGATGCAGGGCACGATGCAGGCAACGCGCGCAGAAATCCGGCCGGAATCCGGAATAATGAGGGGATGGGCGCAAATAAGCCGAGTTCGGTCCCGACGCCTTGACGCCCTGCTACTGTCCCCCTATACGTCCGGCGTTCCTAAAATGGACACGATTTCGAACCCCGAGCCCGCCTTGAAGGCAGATGCCGGGGACGACAGAGGATTTTCGTATGTCCCGGCGCTGCGAACTGACGGCCAAGGCTCCTTTGGTGGGCCACAGGGTCAGTCACTCCAACATCAAGACCAAGCGGCGCTTCCTGCCGAACTTGGTGAACGTCACCTTCGTGTCAGAAACTCTGGCCAGTTCGGTCCGGTTCCGGGTGTCAACCCATGCCCTGAGGAGCGTGGACCATCGCGGAGGTTTCGATGCCTTCCTGTTGAAGGCGAAGGACTCAGAGCTTTCACCGAAAGCGGTCGAAATCAAGCGCCAGATCCAAAAGAAGCAGACCGCCAAGGCGGACTGATAACGTCGGGCTTGTTCGTTCGCTCGAACTCTCCGCCGCTACCGAGAATACGAAGGATCGGCCCCCCGCCGAACCCGGTCTTTAACTTTTGGTAGTGCGTCAGACGCACGACCTTACTTGGCACTGCCACTGCATTGCAGACGGGCGATCCCCCTTCGCGCGAAAGCTTGTGAATCTCAGTAAGGCATTGCGAATGTGATCGAGGCCGGCGTCGAGCGCCTGCGATCCGGCCGCCATCCAATCCACCCGGCCATCCAATTAGCGATTCGGTAACCGCCAATTGGGTGCGCTTCCGTGATTTTACTCATCCTTCAAGGGTCAGAAAATACAGTCCTGCCTCCGGATCGCGATTTTCGCGGCCATCGAATTCGTGGAGGCTTCCCATGAAGGGGGTAGTTTACAATCTGTTCGAAGAGGCCGTCGTCGAGAAATTTGGCGCCGATATCTGGGACGACCTGCTCGACGATGCCGGCGTAGCCGGCGCCTACACCTCGCTCGGCAATTATACCGACGACGAGATGATCGCACTGGTCGAAGCTGCGGCCGCCAAGCTGGATATGACCAGCAGCGATGTCCTGCGATGGTTCGGCGAACAGGCGATGCCGCTGCTCAAGCAGCGATACCCGGACTTCTTCTTGCCCCACAATTCATCGCGCAGCTTCGTTCTGAGCGTCAACAAGATCATCCACCCGGAGGTTCGCAAGCTCTACTCCGGCGCCAAGTGTCCGTTCTTCCACTTCCGCGAAACTCCGGAGGGCAACGTGACGATGGGCTATGAATCGTCGCGCCGGATGTGCGACCTGGCTCATGGTTTCATCAAAGGTGCTGCAGGCATTTTTTGCGAAGAAGTCAATGTTACGCATCATACCTGCATGAACCACGGTGCGGACAAATGCTTGATGGAAATCAAATGGGTATCCTGACCCCTTCCGCAGCTACGTTTGCCGATCCTTTCGATCAATTCAACCTCAGGATTCTGAAGCTCGAAAATCGCCTGCAGCGCGAGCGCGTGGCGCGACTGAAGGCGGAAGAGATCGCGGAAAAGGGTTTGAGAGATTTGTATGAGAAGCAGCAACAGCTTGCGCTGCTCGAGACCATCGCGACGGCGGCAAACCAGAGCAACTCGATCGACGACACCATGCGTTTTGCGCTCGACGCCATTTGCCAGCACACCGGCTGGGGCTTCGGCAATGTCTACCTGCCCTCCGCAACCATCCCCGACTATCTTGTACCGGCTGGCGTTTGGCATGCCGCCAACCCTGCGCATCTCGATGCTTTTATTTCGTTGACCTTGGAAACCGACTTCGCCATCGGCGAAGGATTGCCGGGCCGGGTCTATCAATCCGGCAAGCCCGTCTGGATTTCCGATCTGACCCTAGATCGCAATTTTCCGCGCACCGTGGTTGCCGCGCTGTCCGGCTGCTGCGCCGCGTTCGCATTTCCAGTGCTGGTCGGCAACGACGTGCTCGGCGTATTGGAATTTTTTCATCACAGCACGGTCAGCCCAGACAATCAGTTCCTGGGCGTGCTCGCGCAAATCGGCACCCAGCTTGGCCGCGTCGTCGAACGCCGCCGCGCCGAACAGAAACTGATGCACGATGCGACGCATGATCCGCTGACCGGACTGCCGAATCGCCTGCTGCTCACCGACCGGCTGGAGCGCGCGGTTGCGACGCATCTGCGCCGGCCGGACATCGGTTTCGCGGTGATCTTCATCGATCTCGACCGCTTCAAGCTGGTCAATGACAGTCTTGGGCATTCCGCCGGCGACATATTACTGCAGGAAATCGCCCATCGCTTCAGCCAGACGCTGATCGAGTCCGGTCATAAGCTCGCCGTCGGCGAGGCGACGCTAGCCCGGCTCGGCGGCGACGAATTCATCATCCTGCTGGAGGACGTCCAGCGCAGTTCCATCGCCGTCGATATCGCACAATCGTTGCAAGATTCTCTACAAAACCCGCTGTTCATCGACGGTCAAGAACTGTATTCGTCAGCCAGCATCGGTGTCGCCTCCAGCGAGGCGGGATATACCTGCGCGCCGGACATCATGCGAGATGCCGATCTGGCGATGTACCGCGCCAAGGCTGAAGGCCGTGCTCGCGTCGAAATCTTCGATCAAAGCCTACACGTCGACGCCAGGCGGCGCCTGACGCTGGAGAGCGAGTTGCGCAATGCGCTGAAGAAAAAAGAATTCGTGCTGCATTATCAACCTATCATCTCCCTTGGCTCGCGCGCAATGACCGGCTTCGAGGCGCTGGTGCGCTGGCAAAAAAGTGACGGGCAAATCATTCCACCGTCGGACTTCATTCCGCTCGCCGAGGAAACCGGCCTTATCGTCTTCATCGGCAGTTGGGTGCTCGAACAATCACTCAAAACTCTAGCAAGGTGGCAGCAAGAATTTCCCCGGGCCGAGCCGCTGAGCATGAGCGTCAACGTCTCGCCACGCCAGTTTCACCAGACCGAATTCGTCGAACAAGTGATCAATGCGGTAACCGCCAGCGGAGTCCCGCCACAAACGCTGCGGCTGGAAATCACCGAAAGCGTCACCATTCAGAACGCCCAGCACGCCGTCGGAATTCTGCAACGCTTGCGCGAGTTCGGCGTGCGCGTCAGCATCGACGATTTTGGCACCGGCTACTCCTCGCTAAGCTATCTGCATCAACTACCGTTCGACACCCTGAAGATCGATCGCTCGTTCGTCTCGGCGCTGCAATCGCGCAGCGACGGCGGGCAGATCGTTCAGACCATCCTTGACCTCGCGAAGAACCTCAATCTCGATGTCGTCGCCGAGGGCACCGAGTCTGAGGACCATGTCAAAATCTTGCATCAGATGGGATGCGGTTATGCGCAGGGCTATTTCTTCTCGCGCCCATTGAACGAAACCGCGGTGGTCGAGATGCTGTCGGCCAAGGACACCGCAGTGGAGGCGCTGCCGCCGTTGCTGGCAAATGGCTAGCGCGTATTTCTAATGGATACCGGCTTTGCGATCAGAATACGCGCAAGTTCTCGATTGAGAATTTTCTTCACGCGAACCGACTTCCAAGCCAAAATGCTCTAGTCGACCAGCGTGAACTGCATCAGCAGCGTGCGCTGGATTAACGAAAAGTTGTCATCGGATACGAGCGTTAGAACGACTTCGCCATCGTCGTTCACGAACGCACTGAGTCCTTCGAAATTGTCGATCTCCTGTCCGAGATCGGCATCGAAAATCGAGGGGCCATCCACCAGCGCGTCGGGCGCGATCGCATCGATCTTGATACGGCGGATGCGGACACCGATGCCGCCGGTCAGCGAGAATTTGCGTTCGAGGATCAACAGGTCCCCCGCAGGCAGCAAACAGGCGTCGCTGACATCGAAATTCTCGGTCCGATGGATGGCGAACCGGCCAGGCGAGGGTCCGCCGATCAGGAACGCGATGATATTGCGACCCGTATCGAGCCCACGTTCGGAGATCGCGATCAGCGTGCCGCCGAGCGGTCTGTCGCGTGGAACGACCACCATCGCCTCAACCCCCCGGTTGAACGGCAGCCCACCGATTGCCGCCGGCACCTCGACCTCTTCTCCCCGCGCGCGGGTATATCCCTTGTCAAAGTCGAAGCGCATGATCCGGTTGGCCCGCTCGATGCCGACATAGACCAGCGATCGATCGAGCGCGATCGATTCAGTATCGAACCAGCCGCGCGCGGTGATCGGCCTGCCATCGTGTCCTAGCATCGGCGCGGCCTCGACGTCCGCGAGCCCGACCATCTCACCGACCGTCCCGTAGACGATGCGGCCGGTGAACCAGGTGCCTTTGTCGCTGGCGGAAATGAACTGTTGCCCTTTTGAATCCAACCGCAGGCTCGACAACCCTCCGAAGCCGCGAAACGAGGAGGTGAGGATCAGCCCGCTACGAAAGGCGAGCGATCCGAAGCGCGTGCGCGAGCGATCACGCAGATCGAACGAGGCGACATGACGGGCGTTAACGGTAATCGACACCGCCGCTGGCGGCGTAAGCTCGTCAGGAGGCGGTTGTTCAGTCGCGTGGGTTGCGAATCTCGCGCGGGCCGCGGAGGGATCCGTCAACAGCAGGCCGGTTGACATCAGAAAAAGCAGGCTGCGGCGATCGATCAATGGTGCCATTCGCGGAGGACCGATCTGTCCGCGATGCGTCCCATACGCAGCACGGCATGTTGGCACCGCCGGGGACGCTGCGGACACCGGCTGTGTGTAATGGCTCCGCTTTTGCGAAGCAACGCGTTTGCGTCCCCGTTCGGGATGCCACCAACGCGCGCCGAGCTACTACGAATGCAGCTTGCGCGGGCGGCGCACTGGCGCGGGCGGCGGATCATGCGTCTCGCTGAACAGTTCGGCGAGCTGTTCGGTAATGGCGCCGCCGAGTTCTTCGGCATCCACGATGGTCACCGCGCGGCGATAATAGCGCGTCACATCGTGACCGATGCCGATGGCAATCAGTTCGACCGGGGATCGGGTTTCGATTTCCTCGATCACCCATCGCAGGTGACGCTCGAGATAATTTCCCGGATTGACCGAGAGAGTGGAATCATCGACCGGCGCACCGTCCGAGATCATCATCAAAATTTTACGCTGCTCGGAACGGCCCAGCAGCCGCTTATGCGCCCAGTCCAGCGCCTCACCGTCGATGTTCTCCTTGAGCAGACCCTCGCGCATCATCAACCCGAGGTTTTTCCGGGCCCGCCGCCAGGGGGCATCGGCGGCTTTATAAATGATATGACGGAGATCGTTGAGCCGCCCCGGCGTGACCGGCTTGCCGGCGGCGAGCCACGCCTCACGCGACTGCCCACCCTTCCAGGCTCGCGTCGTGAAGCCGAGAATTTCGACCTTGACGCCGCATCGTTCCAGCGTGCGCGCCAGAATATCGGCGCAGGTCGCGGCCACCGTGATCGGCCTGCCTCGCATCGAACCGGAATTGTCGAGCAGCAATGTCACCACGGTATCACGGAAGGTCGCCTCTTTCTCGTGCTTGAACGATAGTGGCTGATAGGGATCGATCACCACGCGCGCCAACCGCGCCGGATCGAGAATGCCTTCCTCCAGATCAAACTCCCAGGCGCGATTTTGCTGCGCCATCAAGCGACGCTGAAGGCGATTGGCGAGCCGCGCCACGATGCCCTGCAGGTGCGCAAGCTGCTTGTCGAGATAGCTACGCAGCCGCTCCAGTTCGTCATGATCGCAGAGGTCTTCAGCAGCGATGATCTCATCGAATTTTGGCGCGAAAGCGTGATATTCCGGGCCGCGCGGTTCATTGGCGCCCCTCACATTGGGCCGCGTTGCCTCGCCGGGCATCTCATCCTCAGCAAGGTCGCCATCCTCGAAAGCGTCGCTCGCGGAAGCCTGCGCGCTTTCCATGGCGCCGTCCGGCATTTCATCAGTCGCATCCTGCGCCTGATCCGCATTCATCTCCTGAGCGGCCTCGCTGTCGAGCGAGCCTTCCGCGCCGGACTGATCGTTCTCGCCCTCGCGGTTGTCGTCCTGGTTCTCCTCCTTCTCTGTCTCGGTATTGGTGTCATCACCGAGATCGAGCTCCGACAACAGGTCGTGCACGAGGTCGCCGAACTTCGCCTGGTCCTCGGTAAAATGGCTGAGCTGATCCAGCCGAGTGCCGATCTTGTCTTCCAGGAACGGTCGCCAAAGATCGACCACCTTGCACGCAGCGGTAGGCGGCGGCAGGCCGGTCAGCCGCTCGCGCACCATCATCGCCAGCGCATCCGACAGCGGCGCGTCGGCACGGTCGGTGATCTCATCGTATTTGCCGCGATGGAAATGATCGTCGAGCATCGCAGTCAGATTCTTTGCGACCCCTGTCATCCGGCGAGAACCAATGGCCTCGACCCGAGCCTGCTCTACTGCGTCGAATACGCCCTTCGCCTGCGGATTACCGGGCATCAGCTTGCGGTGCACTTTCGGATCGTGGCAGGCGATCTTCAGCGCGATGGAATCCGCATGACCCCGCACGATCGCCGCGTCGCGCCTGCTCATCTTGCGTCCGGGCTCGGGCAGCCGCGCCTTACCCGGCGACAGACCGGGCCGCTCGATGGCAAACGTCACTTCAAGCTCAGGTTGTCGGGCGATGGCGCGCAGGCAGGACGTCACCGCACGCTTGAAAGGCTCGGTCGGCGCTTCCTTCGGCGCGGTACGGAACTTGTTACTGGGTGATGCGGTGCTCATAACGCCTTTCCCTCGACCCGCGCGCGGGGAGAGGTATACAGAATCAACTCAACGCCACGTTGACCGCGGATTCGCTCAGTTCGACGTTGAAGCAGCGCTGGTAGAATTCAGCGACCAGCGGGCGCTCGAGTTCGTCGCACTTGTTGAGGAAGGTGACGCGAAAGGCAAAGCCCAGATCGTCGAAAATCTCGGCGTTCTCCGCCCAGGTGATGACGGTACGCGGGCTCATCACCGTGGAGAGATCGCCGTTGGCGAAGGCATTACGCGTGAGATCCGCTAACCTCACCATTTTACCGACAGTATCGCGGCCTTCTGGCGTGCGATAGCGTCGGGCCTTGGCCAGAACAATCTCGACCTCGTTGTCGTGCGGTAAATAGTTCAGCGTGGCAACAATGTTCCAACGGTCCATCTGCGCCTGATTGATCTGCTGGGTGCCATGATAAAGGCCGGAAGTGTCGCCGAGACCGATGGTATTCGCAGTCGCGAACAGGCGGAACGCCGGATGTGGCTTGATGACCCGGCTCTGATCGAGCAGCGTCAAGCGTCCTGAGGATTCCAGCACGCGCTGGATCACGAACATCACGTCCGGACGACCGGCATCGTATTCGTCGAAGCACAACGCCACATTGTTCTGGTAGGCCCATGGCAGAATGCCGTCGCGGAATTCGGTGACCTGCTTGCCGTCCTTGACCACGATCGCATCCTTGCCGACGAGATCGATCCGACTGATGTGACTGTCGAGATTGACGCGCACGCAAGGCCAGTTCAACCGCGCCGCCACCTGCTCGATATGGGTTGATTTGCCGGTACCATGATAACCGGTGACCATGACACGGCGGTTCTTGGCGAAGCCGGCGAGAATTGCCAGCGTGGTTGCGCGATCGAAGCGGTAGTCGGGATCAACATCCGGCACGTGCGGATCGGTCCCGGAATAGGCGGGAACCTCGAGATCACTGTCGATTCCGAATACCTGCCGCACCGACACCTTCATGTCTGGCAGGCCTGCGGAGGTTTCGGTTTTGGTCATGGCGGCGGTCGTCATCAATCCTCCGAGGTTCGGGGGGCGCTCCCGAAACCAGGACGCGCATGGCTACGGATGAGAGGCCCGCGCGAAATTTAGCAGAGAGCAGCAGCCGGCAGAAGCCCGTCAGGCGATCAAAGTTCCATTGGGATATCATCGAGATATGCACCAAATGCAGATTTTGAAGGACTGCTCCGCGAATCAGGCCCGCTCAGCCAAAATTTGCCGGAAGAACTCTTGAACCAAGGAGACCTTGGAGACATTTGGTGTAACTAGGCGTCAGCCGGGGCGCGAGGACTTTCGTGACCGATTTCATCGCGCATTTGAGCAGCCTCGTGGCCGCCCATGCAGGGCTCGCCTATTCCGCCGTCTTTCTCGCCGCGTTGCTCGAAGCCGTTCCGGTGTTCGGCTCGCTCATCCCCGGTTCGACAATCATTCTCGCAATGAGCGCCCTGATCGGCAGTGGCGAACTGAAACTTTTACCGGTCATGCTTGGCGCGATCGTCGGGGCCGTCATCGGCGACGGCAGCGCGTTCTGGATCGGGCATCGATCCGAACGCGAAATCCTCGGGGTCTGGCCGATGTCGCGCTATCCCGGCCTCGTCGCGCAGAGCAAAACCTTCTTCAATCGTTATGGCACGCTGGCCGTATTCTTTGCCCGCTTCGTCGCACCGGTACGCGCCCTGGTGCCGCTGACAGCCGGCGCGCTGGGGATGCCGCCGTTGATATTTTCTGCCGTGAACATCCCGGCGATCTTGCTCTGGGCTTCCGCGCATATCTTGCCCGGCGCGCTCGCAATATCGGCGCTGCATCATTATGGCGGGCTACCTCATCATTTCGGCAAACTGATCTGGATTGCTGCCGTGATCGTCGTTGCCGCGATCATCGGCGCCGGGACATGGTGGCGTTACCGCGGGCGCGGCTGCAACGTGTCTGCCACTGTGGATAAGCGAACCGGCTAGTGACCACTAGCAACTATAAACTTCTAGTGGAGTTTTGGATTCTACATTCGCAATGCGAGCCCGCAGCAGGTGGGGTGCGAATGTCAAATCCGCTCCACTAGCTATCATTGGAGCGATCATGACCAAACCTCTTGTGGTGTCGATTCCACACCGCCTCGGCAAGGACGAAGCGGTACGCCGGATGAAAGCGGGACTTGGCAGCGCCCGAACGCAATACGCCCAGTTGATCCAGGTCAATGAAGAACTGTGGAGCGGCGACCGCCTAGTTTTTTCCGTCACGGCCATGAAGCAGCAGGTGTCGGGAATTATGGACGTCTCCGAAGACCATGTTCGTCTCGAAGTGACATTGCCGTGGCTGCTCGCTCGCCTAGCCCACGGAATTCAGGGCGTGATTCAGAAAAAAGGCACGCTGATGCTCGAGAAGAAAACGGATGAACGTTGACAGGTGACGCCAACGTTCGATGGGAGCAGCGCGAGGCGACGCCTCACGCGCTGCGCACGACCGTCTTCAGGTAATTGTATGCCTTGATGATCTCGATCAGGCGGTCTTCCGTCGAGCGATCGCCGCCGTTGGCATCGGGATGATGCTGCTTCACCAGCATCTTGTATTTCGCCTTCACAGTTTCGAGCGTCGCGTCGGCGCCGAGGCCCAATACTTGTAACGCCTTGCGCTCCGCGTTGAATACCTTGCGCGTCTCGGGTTTGGCTTCGGAACCTGACCCCGGACCGGGACGCCATTTTCCGCGGCCATTGAGTTCACCGAACACGCTGAAGGGATCGGCCATGCCGTCGAGATCGATGTCGCCGGCCTTGCCTTTGCCCTTGGTGCCGTTGGCGCCCATCTTCCAGGTCGGGCGGTGGCCGGTCAGCGCATCCTTCTGATAGCGCGCGACCGCGTCCGCATTCATGCCCTGAAAGAAATTGTAGGACTGGTTGTACGCGCGAACATGATTGAGGCAGAAATGGAAATACTCGCGCTCGTTGCCGCGGCCTTTCGGTGCGCGGTGTGATCCTCTGCTCTCACAGTCCGGCCACTCGCAGGCGACCACTTCCTCGCGCGCGCGCGGCTGCTTCGCACCGGCCCTCGGCTTGATGCGGATGCTATCGAAGAATTTCGACGAATCTATCGGCATGATGTGTTTGACACCGCAATGCTCTAGGCTTCAAGTCTTGACATCGCATTTATTCCGTCCGGCGTCCGCACCATTGACGGAAACGAACGATGGGCGTTAAGTCGCTCGCCATGAGCGTGAAGGATAGCATCTCGCAGAAACTCAACGAAGCTTTCGCCCCAGAAAGCCTCGATGTCGCCGACGAGTCGTATCTTCATGAGGGTCACGCCGGCCATCGGCCGGGCGGCGAGACGCATTTCCGTATTCATATTGTGTCGCGAGCTTTCGAAGGAAAGAGCCGGGTCGAGCGTCATCGAATGATAAATACGCTGCTCGCCGCGGAACTGGCCGGACCCATTCACGCGCTGGCGATTCGGGCGACGGTACCGGGCGAACCGGGAAGCTAAATGCGGGGCACGCGGACAGCAAGGTCCGTCCCTCGTGGTGGTTTCAACTGGATGTGGATAGTCGGCCGGCAAGAGCCGCTTCGAAGCAGCGTGTCCATCGCCAGCGCACACGCCGCTCAAAATTCACCTTGCGCTTTTATCGGATATTAACCCGCTTTTCAGTACATCGGAGCAGACTACCTCCGTGTTACGGCAAAACGCGCACGCAGTAGGGCGTAACACATTCGGATTCGACTCGCTGGAATCATCCATGGCCGAAGCAGCCTCGACGGCGCTCATCGCCGAACTGGAAAGTGCGGTGAAGGGCGGCTCATCCGAGCGACGGCTCCAGATGCTTCGCCAGGTCACCGACCTGTTCCTGTCCGATGCCGACCGGCTCAACGAAAATCAGATCGGCGTCTTCGATGACGTTCTCGTCCGGCTGATGGAGCAGATGGAGGCGCGCACGCTGGCGCAACTCAGCACGAACCTTTCGGGGTCAAGCCTCGCACCGAAGGAGACCGTCCGGCAACTTGCTTATCATCAGGATGAGTCAGTCGCAGTACCGGTTTTGACAAAATCAACCAGACTGTCTGACGGCGACCTGATTGAAATCGCGAGCCTGCGCGGGCCGCAGCACCTGCTCGCCATATCGCACCGCGATACTTTGAGCGAGGGAGTGACCGACGTGCTGCTTAAACGCGGCGACTCGCGGGTCTCCCATACGCTGGCCAAGAATGCAGGCGCGCGCTTCTCCGAAACCGGTTACGCGGTCCTGGTTGAAAGCTCCGAAAAGGACGATACTCTCGCTGAGAAGCTTGGGCTGCGGTTGGACATCCCGCTCAAGGTGCTCCGCGAACTTCTTTCCCGAGCCAGCGCCGCGGTGCGAGAGCGTCTGCTCAAGGCGGCGCCCCCTGAAATGCGCGCGAAGATTCAAGCCGCGATCCAATCAGTGGTCGAACAGATCGCCTCTCCCAGCGTGGCACCGGTCAACTACGCCGAGTCGGAGTCGATGGTCCTTGCCCTGAACCGGGCCGGAAAGCTCGGCGACCAAACCATCAACCGGTTTGCGATACAGGGTGAGTACACCCACATTATTGCTGCGCTCGCGCTGTTGAACTCCGTGAGAACCGAAGCAATCGAGCCGCTGATCACCAACCCTCGCCCCGACGGATTGATCGTTGCCTGCAAGGCAGCGCGGCTGGACTGGTCAACGACCAATATGATCCTTCGCAATCGCCCGCATTGCCGTCCTCTGACCAAGCAGGAATTCGAAAACGGCCGCGAAGTGTTCGACGCGCTCTCTCTGTCATCAGCGCAACGCACCATCCGGTTCTGGTCCGCGCGCGGCTCGGCGAGGAAAGCCGATGCGCCGGACACGGCGGTCGCCATTTCGGACATCTGAGCCATGAGTTGGGGCAATCGGAAAGACGACCGGGTGACATTCGCTACCGGCTATTCCGTTCTGATGATGGGAATCGACGGAACATGGCAACGGTCATGCACCATGCTGGACATCTCCAACAGCGGCGCGCGTCTTCAGGTGAAAGACTCGATCGAAGGATTGAACCTCAAGGAGTTCTTTCTGCTGCTGTCATCGACCGGCCTCGCCTTTCGTCGCTGTGAGCTCGTCCGCGTCAATGGCGACGAGATTGGCGTCAAATTCGTTGAGGACAAGGTTCCGAACAAGAAGAAAGGCCGGGCGCTTGCCAAATCCGATTCGTGACATAGCGCGTTTTTGAGCGAAGCATGTCCTCGGACTTGACTCGATGATGGATACGCTCCTGCCCGCTTCGAGCCGTTCTAGATCGTCTCCACTCCGCGCGGCACCGGCTGAATGCGCAGCGCGGTGATGCGATTGCGCTCGCGCCGCAAAACCCTGAAGCGAAAACCGTAAAAGGTAAAATTCTGGCCACGCTCCGGGATCGAACGCGCCTCGTGAATCACGAGGCCTGCGATGGTGGTCGCCTCCTCGTCTGGAAGATGCCAGTCCATGGCGCGATTGAGATCACGGATCGGCACCGAACCATCCACCACGACCGAACCGTCGGCTTGTTGCCGAACCCCGGCTACGACCACATCGTGCTCGTCGGAGATATCGCCGACGATCTCCTCGAGAACGTCTTCCAGCGTCACCATGCCCTCGACTTCACCGTATTCGTCGACCACCAGCGCGAAGTGAGTCTTGCGGCGGCGAAACGCCTTAAGCTGATCGGAAACGGGGCGCATCTCCGGCACGAACCACGGCGGCAGCGCAATCGCGTTGACGTTGATTCGGGCAATATCGCCCTCCGAGGCGTGGATCGCCCGCAACAGATCCTTGGCATGGAGCACACCGACAATGTTCTCCGGCTTGTCGCGCCAGAGCGGAATGCGGGTGTATTCGCTAACAAGCACCTCGCGGACGAGATCCTCGGGGGGCAAGTCGGCATTGACCGTCACCATCGCGGTGCGATGAACCATCACGTCTGACACCGCGAGATCACCGAAGCGGAACACATTCTGGATGTATTCGGCCTCACCGCTTTCGATTCCGCCGTGCTCGGCGGATTCACCGATCAGCCCTTCGATCTCTGCGCCGGTCAACACGTCATGTTGCGAGACTTCCTTGACGCGAAGCGCGCGCAGGATGGCGCGCGAGGCCGAATTGAGCAGCCAGTTCAGCGGGTAGAACAGGATGTAGGATACATACAGCGGATAAGCGATCCACTGCGACACCGGCTCCGGCTGCCGGATCGCCAGGGTCTTCGGCACCTGCTCGCCGATCACGATGTGCAGCGACGAAAACACAAGAAATCCGGTCAGGAACGAGGTCAAATGCAGCGCCGGTTCCGGCATGCCGAGCGGCCGCAGCAGGGGATCGAGCAGGGCCGCAACCGTTGGCTCGCCGACCCAGCCAAGGCCGAGAGATGCCATGGTAATGCCGAGCTGGCAGCAGGCGAGATAGGCCTCGATGTTGCCCAAGATGTCGCGCATCAGCCGCGCCCCGAACCGACCGCGTTCCGCCATCGCCTTGACGCGATAGCCGCGGCTTTTCACCAGCGCGAATTCCGCCGCAACGAAGAACCCGTTGGCAGCAAGCAGCAGCAAGGCGAGCAGTATCTGCAGGAAAGTCGAACTCATTGCGGCCCCATGGCCTTGCCGAACTTATCCGATTCGACCATTCACATCCCCTCCACCAGGCATTGCCTGCGAATGTCAGAATCAAAATTGCTGCAAGGACATTGCGACGTCGTAATCAACACTTGATCACGTTCATGACTTTGAATCGAATCGACCCAAACTCATGACCGTGATTGATTCCAATATTTTGGAGCGCTATGCGGGCGGAAAACCGCCCCACACTTTTTCTCATCTCGCCCTATAGCGTTTTCGAGCGAAGTGGGAACCGGTTCGCGTGAAGAAAACGCGCCAAATCAAGATCATAGAGCCTCGCTTCTGATTCCATCAGAAGCGAAAAGGCTCTAGGCCGGCGCGTCTGCGAGCTTGCGGACCAGAAAATCCCGTACCATCGAAGGCTCGACGTCCGATGACACGACCGCCTGACCGATCGCCTTCAGCAGAATGAAGGTCAACCGGCCGCGCTTCACCTTTTTGTCTTGCGCCATCAGCGCCATAAGCGCGTCCGCATCGGCCAAGCCTTCTTGCTTGAATCCGGCGATGTCCTGCAAGCGCGTCGGCAGACCCGCCGCCGCCAGGTGCCGCTGGACGCGAGACACGTCGGCAACCGCGATCATTCCAAGTTGCGCCGAGAGTTCGGCAGCCAACACCATGCCGATCGAGACGCCCTCGCCGTGATAAAGGCGACCGCAAAATCCGGTGGCTGCTTCCAGCGCGTGGCCGAAGGTGTGTCCGAGATTGAGCAACGCACGCTCGCCGGTCTCGCGCTCGTCGCGGGCGACGATGGCAGCCTTGGCACGGCAACTGGTGGCGACCGCATGCTCGCGCGCCGCGCCGCCTTGGACGATGCCTGCATGATTGGCTTCCAGCCACGCGAAGAACGCCTCATCGCCGAGCAGGCCGTATTTGGCGACTTCGGCATAACCAGCACGGAACTGACGCGGCGACAACGTATCCAGTACGGCAGTGTCCGCGACCACCAGGATCGGCTGGTGAAAGGCACCGACCAGATTTTTTCCCTGCGGCGAGTTGATGCCTGTCTTGCCGCCCACGGACGAATCCACCTGCGCTAACAGCGAGGTCGGCACTTGCACGAAATCGACGCCACGGCGTACGATCGCGGCGGCGAAGCCCGCGAGATCGCCGACCACGCCTCCGCCAAGCGCGACGACAAGATCGTTGCGCTCGATCCTGGCCTTGATCAGTTCCTCACAGACAAATTCGACGCCTTCGTAGCTCTTTGAGACCTCCCCTTCGTCGACGACAATCCGCGACGTTGCGAGACCGGCGCCGATAAGCGATGCCTCGGTTCGCTGAAGCCAATGAGTGGCAACATATTCGTCTGTGACGACGGCGACGCGTGCGCCGGGACGCAACGCGGCGATTCGCTCGCCGAGCGACGGCAGGATGCCCCGGCCGATGACAATGTCGTAGGAACGCTCACCGAGCGCGACGTCAACCGTGATCGGGTCCGGGTTTTTCAGCGGAGTGGTCATTGCGTGGTGTTAAATCCCTCATCAGGTTTTGCAGTCACTTCGCCGCGGCAAAGCCCGAGATGAAGCAGGCCGATGCATTCATCGACGATCCGTTCGTACGGCGCATCGCGCGAGACGACCGTGATATTCGCCAGCTGGTAGATGGGCTCGCGCTCGGCGATCAGACGCTCGATCGTCGCGGCAGCATCGCCCGTTTGCAGCAAGGGTCGATCGGCTCGGCGCCTCACCCGGCGCAGAATCACCTCGGCGTCCGCCTTGAGCCAGATCGAGACCGCCCGCTCGCACAGGCGCGCCCGGGTTTCCTCGCGCAGCACGGCGCCACCACCGGTCGCGAGCACGATCGGGCCACCATTCAACAGCCGCGCGATCACGCGTGCTTCACCATCCCGGAAATGGGGCTCGCCATGGGTTTCGAAAATTTCGGGAATCGACATTCCGGCCGCGAGCTCGATCTCGGCGTCAGCATCAACGAATCGCATCCCGAGACGCGCCGCGAGACGCCGCCCGATGGTGGACTTGCCGGCACCCATCATGCCGACAAGCGCCAGCGACCGCCCGGCGAGCGCCGCGACTATGGCGGTCTCGGGGGATGCGCCGACGTTGGTCGGTGAAACGGTTTCGGACGTCAAAGGACACCTGCTGGAACGCGATTGCACGTTTGAAGTGGATTTGACGGTCGGCCTTCCATGATCCAGGCGGCGAACGTTCGAATCCAAGCCCACGACAAGTCGGGACCGCTCATCCCGGCCAGCTATACTACTCTCGTCGAGGAGGTTGCCAGAGACTCTTGCGCCTGGCTTGCGAACATGTTGGTACTTGTTGCGCTCGCCTGAAGGTCAATATCGTGCTCGGGACTGCAAATGCCCAGCCTGTTCCGCTTTCTGACAATCGTCGCGGCGCTCGGTGCGATCGGCTACGGCGTGATTTTCGGGCTGGCGAATTTCGTCGACCCGACGCCGCGGGAAATGGCGGTGACCATCCACCCGGATCAATTTCTCAAGAAATAGCTGCTACGCCTGCGGTATGAAATCCAATAATTCCCCCGACGCGAAGCTGGCCACCCTGTTCCTCGACATGCTGGCGGCCGAGCAAGGCGCCGGCGACAACACGCTCGACGCCTACCGCCGGGATCTCGAGGACTTATCCGCATTCTTCGCCCGCTCGCGGCAGAATTTCGTCATCGCCGGCACCCAGACGCTACGAGACTATCTCAATGACCTCGACCTTAGGGGGTTTAAGTCATCAAGCGTCGCGCGGCGCCTGTCAGCGATGCGTCACCTGTTTCGTTTTCTGCTGAGCGAACGCGTCAGGAACGACGATCCCGCGGCCATCCTTTCGGGTCCAAAACGCGGACGCAGCCTGCCGAAAATCCTGTCGATAGGGGATGTCGACCGCCTGCTCGCGCACGCAAAGATGGATGCCGAATCTCCGGACATCTCACCTGCCCGGCGATTGCGCGCGGCGCGGCTGTATTGCCTGCTTGAAGTGCTATATGCCACCGGGCTCCGCGTATCCGAACTGGTCTCGCTACCGCTGTCGGCGGCACGGCGCGATGCCCGCATGATCGTGGTGCGCGGCAAGGGCAACAAGGAGCGATTGGTACCGCTCAACAACGCGTCACGGCAGGCGATGGCAGACTATCTCGTCGCAATGGACGATCAGCGCGGCACAGGCAAAGCCGCAGGAGCACGGCCAAAATGGCTGTTTCCATCGTTCGGCGAAAGCGGTCACCTGACACGCCAGCACTTTGCGCGTGAGCTGAAGGAACTGGCGTCGGCGGCCGGTCTCGCGCCCCGGCTGGTCTCACCGCACGTGCTGCGCCATGCTTTCGCAAGCCATCTGCTGCATAACGGCGCAGACCTGCGAATCGTACAGACGCTGCTCGGCCATACCGACATCTCGACCACGCAAATCTATACGCACGTCGTGGAAGAGCGCCTGAAAAGCCTGGTACGCGACCTGCACCCGCTGGCGGAGGCCTGACCGGCGCTCATGCGCAGACGCCATCGAAACCATCGCGACCCGACCCTGACTTCAAGTATTCCGCTTCACCCTTGACTTAACGCCCATCAGCCGCGAAAGAGCGCTCGCGCCCAACTGTACCTAACCAGCCATCGGGCCCCCAACCTCACCCGCTTTCTAAATATTTGAACAAAAAGACTTTTATCTATTCGATCGATAGATTTCGCCTCCCCGCGCCTTCGTCTCTATACTGCTGGAATGCCCGATCCCATGCGTAGCTACCTCGATTTCGAAAAACCCGTCGCCGAACTCGACTCCAAGATCGACGAACTCCGTGCGCTCGCCGCCTCCGGCAGCGACATCAGCGAGGAGATTTCCAGTATCGAGGAGAAGGCCGCGCAGGCTCTGAAGGATCTCTACGCCAACCTGACTCCCTGGCAGAAAACCCAGGTGGCACGGCACCCGCAGCGGCCGCACTTCTCTGATTTCGTCAAAGGGCTGATTACCGAGTTCACGCCGCTGGCCGGCGACCGCAAGTTCGGCGAGGACGAGGCGCTTATCGGCGGCTTCGGCCGCTTCCGAGGCGAAAGCATCTGCGTTATCGGACAGGAGAAGGGCGCAACCACCGAAAGCCGGCTGAAGCACAATTTCGGGATGGCGCGCCCGGAAGGCTATCGCAAGGCGGTCCGGCTGATGGATATGGCCGACCGTTTCGACATTCCCGTGCTGTCGCTGGTCGATTCCGCCGGAGCTTATCCCGGCATCGGCGCCGAGGAGCGCGGCCAGGCCGAGGCAATCGCGCGCTCGACCGACGCGTGCCTGTCGCTCGGCGTCGCCAATATCGCCGTGATCATCGGCGAGGGCGGCTCCGGCGGCGCCATCGCGATCGCCACCGCAAACCGCGTTTTGATGCTGGAACATGCGATCTATAGCGTGATCTCGCCGGAAGCGGCGTCGTCTATCCTCTGGCGCGACGGAAGCAAGGCACAAGAAGCAGCGACCAACATGAAAATCACCGCGCAGGATCTGCTGCGGTTCGGCGTGATCGACACCATCCTCAAGGAGCCGCGGGGCGGCGCACACCGCGATCCCGCCGCCACTGTCGCGCTTGCCGGAGACGCTATCGCCGATGCGTTGAACGATCTGCGTACTCTCGACCGCGACTCGCTTCGCAAGCAGCGCCGCCAGAAATTCCTCGAAATCGGGCGTAAACTGGGCTGAGCACCAGCGCTTTACCCACGTTTCGGCGACACGAATCTGTGCCTTGTTCCAATTGTCGTGACCGGGTTCGGCTCCCGGCAAATCCCATGGCTTTGGTTCCGGAAGCCGCTGAGCCGCCCTAATTCAGCCCCGTCCGGAATATTTAGTCTCCATTCACCACTCGAAGTCGTAGTTCATCTTGTTCGGTTCCACTTGGCTTGCGGGCTCGGAGGCTTAAGGATAATATTTTATTCAATGGCTTGGGGCACGATGCCATGAATTTGGGGTGCAGCTTGCCCGTCCTTTGCGGAGCTTTGCTTTGATTAATCGCTCGGCTGCTCGCGCGATCGTGACCTTTGCCGTGCTGACGGGCGGTGCGCTTCTGGCCGGCTGCAACACCGACGACGCCTCACTCGCGAGCAACGCCAAGGCCAACCAGCCGGTGCCGCCCAAGGTTGTCACCGCCATGACCGCGAAGGACATGGAACTGCAATCGCCGATCCTGATCCGGCTATTTAAGCAGGAGGCCGAACTCGAGGTTTGGAAGCAGGACCGGTCCGGCAAGTTCGCCTTACTCAAGACCTACCCGATCTGCCGCTGGTCCGGCGATCTCGGCCCGAAGACACGCGAGGGGGATCGTCAGGCTCCGGAAGGATTCTACAGCATCTCGCCGGCGCAGATGAATCCGCGCTCCGCCTACTACCTCTCGTTCAACACCGGCTATCCCAACGCCTACGACAAGTCGCTGGGTCATACTGGTTCCGAATTGATGGTGCATGGCGACTGTTCCTCGCGCGGCTGTTACGCCATGACCGACGAGCAGATCGCCGAAATCTACGCAATCGGACGGGAGTCATTCTTCGGCGGTCAG
Source organism: Nitrobacter sp. MLSD-S21 (assembly GCF_058809865.1). NCBI lineage: Bacteria > Pseudomonadati > Pseudomonadota > Alphaproteobacteria > Hyphomicrobiales > Nitrobacteraceae > Nitrobacter > Nitrobacter sp. MLSD-S21. The sequence continues at coordinate 615,470 of NZ_JBXASZ010000002.1, forward strand.
CGCGCCTTCCAGTTCCAGGCCTATCCATTCCGCATGACGCCCGTAAACTTTGCGAAGCATCGCAACAACCCGAACATGCCGTTCTGGAAAATGATCAAGGAAGGCAACGATCATTTCGAGGCCACGCATCAAGAGCCGAAGGTCGCCTTCTGCGAGCATAAGTACGTGTTTGATCCGGCGCCCCCGACCGGCTCCGTCAGGCCGCTTGAGTTCAACGCCTCAGCGAAGTGTCCGGCCTATGCGGTGCCTGACGAGATCGCAAGCGCGGTGCGCGAGAAGCAGCAGCGCGACAATACCGAAATAGCCAACCTGATCTCGAAGGGATCGCCGGTCGCCAAGCTCAACACCGGAATCGACGGCGGCATGAACCGGGTGTTCGCCGCCAAGCTGCCCGAGGGTCAGACGGGGCTTTCAGATCCCGTGGAACCCGGCCTGAAGACCACGGCGTTTTCGCCGGCGCCTGGCACCATTCCACCGACCGTCAACCCGCCACGCAATTCGGCAGCAGCAACAGTCGCGACCTCCTACGAACCGGAGGCCGACGCGACAAGGCCGTCGTCATCTTTGCTAGCCCCCTCCAAGCCGAACAGCATCTTCACCAATCTTGCCCGCAAGATAGGTTTCGGAGACGCCGACACGACCGCCACAACCAAGGAACCTGTTTCGGCTTCGGCCAAACCCAAAGAGTCTGCTTCGGCCAAGCCAAAGACGGCAACTCCGGCGCGCAGCGTTCCGCTTCGCCCGGCCGTGGAGAAGCACACAGCACCCAAAACGGCAGAGAAGACGGCTAAAAAGGGAGCTAAGCCAGAACACGTCGCAACCGCGCGGCCCCCGCTCAAGCCCGCAGTCGACGCTCCCGCGACGGCTTCGATTCCGAGCGCAGCACCGTTGGCGTCATCGAACTCGTTCGATAGCCGCTTCTCGGTCTCCCGGTAATATCCAGACCTGTCGGACAGGTGTTATTCCGAGCGCGGCGACGAAGGCCTCAAGAGCTTTTCTGCTTCTGACAGAATCAAAAGCGTAGCTCTATAATTTAAACCTGACGCGTTCTTCACGCGAACCGGTATCCACTTCGCTCGAAACGCTCGAGGTCTCTCGCCGGCTGGAATGACAGCCGCGTCGGGAGGGCTTCAGGCGTAGCGGCCGTGGCAATGCTTGTATTTCTTGCCTGAACCGCAAGGACAGTCCTCATTGCGGCCGACCTTGCCCCAGCTCGCCGGATTATTCGGATCGCGGCTGGAACGGTCCGCATGCGCTGCCGGCGCCAGCGAGGCCCCGGCAAAACTGCTTTGCGCAAACGCCATCTCGTCCTCACCGGTATTCGGATCGAACTTATGGGCTTCCATCACAGGCAGCGCCGGCTGTTCCTCCTCGGGCGGCACGATCTCGACGCGCATCAACTGCCCCGTCACCGCCTCGCGCAGATTGGCAATCAAGCTTTCGAACAGGGAAAAGGCTTCCGACTTGTATTCCTGTAGCGGATCGCGCTGGCCATAGCCGCGCAGGCCGATAACCTGACGCAGATGATCCAGCATCACCAGGTGTTCGCGCCAGAGATGGTCCAGGGTCTGCAGCAGGATGGTCTTCTCGACGTAGCGCATGACGTCAGGCCCCCATTGCCCGACCTTGGCCGCCATATGCTCGTCGACACGGCTTTCGATACGCGACAGCAACTCCTCGCCGGCAATGCCTTCTTCTGCGGCCCATTCATCCACCGGCAACTCGATATCGAGCACGCGGTTCAGCTCTTCTTTCAGGCCGGCGACATCCCACTGCTCAGGGTACTGGTTCTCCGGCACATGCTTTGTGACGAGGTCCTCGACGAACGCATGGCGCATGTCGACGACGGTTTCGGCGACGCTTTCGTTCTGCATCAGATCGACACGCTGTTCGAAGATCACCTTGCGCTGGTCGTTCTGCACGTCGTCGTACTTCAGCAAATTCTTGCGGATGTCGAAGTTGCGCGCCTCGACCTTCTGCTGTGCTTTCTCCAGCGCCTTATTGATCCAGGGGTGGGTGATGGCCTCGCCTTCCTTAAGGCCAAGCCGCTGCAGCATGGTGTCGAGCCGATCCGACCCGAAGATCCGCATCAGGTCATCGTCCAGCGACAGGAAGAATTTCGAACGGCCAGGATCGCCCTGGCGGCCGGAACGGCCGCGCAACTGGTTGTCGATGCGCCGCGACTCGTGGCGTTCCGAACCGATGATGTAGAGCCCGCCGGGGCGGGTCACGGTCTTGGCCGGCTTTGAACCCTTGGCCGGCTCAATCTCGACGATATCCTCCGCCTTAAGCACCATTTCACGGAAGCGCTCGATATCGGCCTTGACTTCCCCTATTTTCGCTTCTCTTTCAGCTTCGTCTGTGATGTCGGCCGTCTCGACTTGAGCGCGCATCTCCAGCGAGCCACCGAGTTTGATATCGGTGCCGCGACCGGCCATGTTGGTCGCGATGGTGATCGCGCCGGGCACGCCGGCTTCGGCGACGATATAAGCTTCCTGCTCATGGAAGCGGGCGTTCAGCACCGCGAACAGCTTTGCCGGTTTGCCGGCGCGAGCCGCAGCGTACAGCTTCCGCATCGATTTCGGATCGCTGAAGTCGATCTGCTTGTAACCATGCTTCTTCAGATAATCGGCGAGAACCTCGGATTTCTCGATCGAGGCGGTTCCGACCAGCACGGGCTGCATCCGCGCATTGGCGCGCTCAACCTCAGCCAGGATCGCGGCGTATTTCTCGTTCTGGGTACGGTAGACCTCGTCGTCCTCGTCGAGACGCGCAATCGGCAGGTTCGTCGGTATCTCGACGACTTCGAGCTTGTAGATGTCGGCCAGTTCGTCGGCTTCCGTCGACGCCGTGCCGGTCATGCCCGCGAGCTTCTTGTACATCCGGAAGTAGTTCTGGAAGGTGATGGAGGCGAGCGTCTGGTTCTCCGGCTGCACCGGCTGATGCTCTTTCGCTTCCAGCGCCTGATGCAAGCCTTCCGAATAGCGGCGGCCCGGCATCATGCGGCCAGTGAATTCATCGATGATGACGACCTCGCCGTCGCGGACAATGTAGTCCTTGTCGCGGGTGAACAGCGAATGCGCGCGCAGCGCCTGGTTGATGTGGTGGACGACGGAGACGTTCTCGACATCGTAAAGCGAGTCGCCTTTGAGCTGGCCGGCCTCGCGCAGCAGCGTCTCGATCTTCTCCATGCCGGCTTCGGTGAGCGCCACCGAGCGCTGCTTCTCGTCGACCTCGTAGTCTGTCACCTTCTCGAGATTCGGCATGAAGGTGTCGATGGTGTTGTAAAATTCGGAGCGGTCGTCGAGCGGGCCGGAAATGATCAGCGGCGTCCGCGCTTCGTCGATCAGAATCGAGTCAACCTCGTCGACGATAGCGAAGAAGTGCTCACGCTGGACCATATCCTCCAGCCGGTACTTCATATTGTCGCGCAGATAGTCGAAGCCATACTCGTTGTTGGTGCCGTAGGTGATGTCGCAGGCATAGGCTACCTTGCGCTCGACGTCGTCGAGGCCGTGCACGATCACGCCGGTGGTGAGGCCGAGGAAGGAGTAGATCTGCGACATCCAGCCGGCGTCGCGGCGTGCGAGATAATCGTTGACGGTGACGACGTGAACGCCATTGCCGGCGAGCGCGTTGAGATAAACGGCAAGCGTGGCGACCAGCGTCTTGCCTTCGCCGGTCTTCATCTCGGCGATATCGCCCTCGTGCAGCACCATGCCGCCGATCAACTGCACGTCGAAATGCCGCTGGCCGAGGGTTCGCTTGGCTGCCTCGCGCACTGTGGCGAAGGCGGGAACCAGAATGTCATCGAGGGTTTTGCCGCTCGCAAGCTGCTGCTTGAATTCGGCGGTGCGCGCCCGCACCGCCTCATCTGACAGCGCGGCGATTTCGGGCTCCAAGGCGTTGATGGCTTTGAGGCGGGATTGATATCCCTTGACCCGCCGATCGTTGGCGGAACCGAAAAACTTGCGGGCAAACGCGCCAATCATCCCAAATTCCTGTCTTCGCGGTTCGCCGTTGCAGCCATGTGGGTAGTCTCCTGAACCCTCCGCTTCTGATGGATCAGAAGCGGCAACGAGTTTGCTTCACGCGACCGGTCATCCCGCTCGAGAACGCTATAGTGTCCGAACCCGAAAGTTCGCCTTGGTTCTGCACAGCGAACCTCGCAACCACCGCACAAGCCGCCTATCAACTCAACTCATCGTGACGCATCAGGGCCGTAAGTCCCGAAAGCCGAGCGTCCGCATATGGGTTGAGATTCGGTGACCCGGGGTTCAATCGCAAAAGCACAGCCAGAACCCGCCTTTGCCGTCGACCGTCCGGCAGAAATATGGCCGGCCCCGTGGGTTGTCAACGGTGGCCGGAGCACCGATCCGAAGCGTTTGCGACAAAAGCGGCAGCGTCCGCCGGTCTGGGAGTTCATGATTTTGACAGAGTTTTCGCATTGCCAAGAACCCACGATTGAGCGAGTGTCCGCCCACATCCTCCTCCTGGAGATCAAGGATCCCATGACCATCTCATTGCCCGCAACAAAATATAGTCTGCGCGTTCGCCTGGCGTCGTCCGCTCTCGGCGGCTGCCTGGCCGCGGTCTTGTTCGTCGGCACGCCGCTCCACGCCGATGCGGATCCCGTGCTGGCAAAAGTTAACGGCGCCGAGATCCACCAGAGCGACGTTAATCTTGCCACGGAGGAACTGGGTCCGAGCCTCGCGCAGATGGATCCGGCGGCGAAGCAGGAGAATGTGCTGTCTTTCCTTATCGACATGAAGATCATCGCCAAGGCCGCAGAAGAAAAGAAAATTGAAAACAGCGAGGAGTTCAAAAAACGGCTCGCCTTCGCCCGCGACCGCCTGCTGATGGACCGACTGCTGGCATCCCAAGCTAAAGCGGCGATCACCGACGATGCCATGAAGACGGTCTATGCGGATGCCTCCAAGCAGATCACCAGCGAACAGGAGGTTCATGCGCGCCACATCCTGGTGCAGACAGAGGACGAGGCCAAGAAGATCGAGGACGAGTTGAAGAAGGGCGCAGACTTCGTCGAACTCGCCAAGAAAGAATCCAAGGATCCCGGCGCCTCCGACGGCGGCGACCTCGGCTTCTTTACCAAGGAGCAGATGGTACCGGAATTTTCAAAGGTCGCCTTCGCGCTGGAGCCCGGCAAGATTTCCGACCCGATCAAAACCCAGTTCGGCTGGCACATCATCAAGGTCGAGGAAAAGCGCGCCCGCAAGGCCCCCGACTTCGATGAGGTAAAGCCGCAAGTCGAGCAGTTTGTGACACGAAAGGCGCAGGCGGAATACGTCACCAAGCTGCGCGAGGCCGCCAAGGTCGAGCGTATGGACAAGCCAGCCCACCCCGCGAATGCAAGCGGGGACAAGGCCAACTCTGCCAAACCCGCGGACGGCAAAACGCCAGCGAAGAAATAAAATCCGCTGTCGCGTCGTTGAAACCGATAGTATTGACAATCGTCATGGTCGGGCTCGTCCCGGCCATCCACGTCTTTGGAATCCGCTCAACGCAAGAAAGACGTGGATGGCCGGAATAAATCCGGCCATGACGACGAAATTTGCTGTCGACAGGCCTCACACATGTCCACCGGCATTTCTCCCCTCGCCCCGACCGATATCCCCGATATGCCCGAAATCGCGGGCGTGCGCCTCGCGACCGCCGCTGCCGGCATCCGCTACAAGGGCCGCACCGATGTACTGCTGGCGCTGCTGGACAAGGGCACGGCGGTGGCCGGGGTGTTCACCAAATCCAAATGCCCGTCGGCGCCGGTCGAGTGGTGCCGCACGCGGTTGAAGGGTGGGCGCGCGCGGGCCTTGGTGGTGAATTCGGGCAACGCCAACGCCTTCACCGGCAAAACCGGCCGCCAGGCTACCAAACTGACCGCCGACGTCGCCGCCAAGGCGGCCGGCTGCAAGGCAAGCGACATCTATCTCGCCTCGACCGGCGTGATCGGCGAACCGCTCGACGCCACAAAATTCAACGGCGTGCTGGAGGCATTGTCGCGCGACGCCGCGCCGGATCGCTGGATGGACGCGGCGCGCGCCATCATGACCACCGACACTTTCCCCAAGGTTGCAACCGCGAGGGTGAAGCTCGGCAAGGCGACCGTCACCATCAACGGCATCGCCAAGGGCGCTGGCATGATCGCGCCCGACATGGCGACCATGCTCTCCTTCGTCTTTACCGATGCGCCGATAACGGCGACAGCATTGCAGTCGCTGTTGAAAAGCGGTGTCGAGGACACCTTCAACGCCGTCACCATCGACAGCGACACCTCCACCTCCGACACCCTGCTAGCGTTCGCGACCGGCGCCGCAAGCGCCCGCGGCGCGCCGAAAATTACCCGCGCCAGCGATCCGCGCCTGAAAGCGTTCGCGAAAGCATTTCACGGCGTGCTGGCCGATCTCGCCGAACAGGTGGCGCGCGACGGCGAAGGCGCGCGCAAGCTGGTCGAGGTCATCGTCGAAGGCGCAACGTCGAAGGCATCGGCGCGCAGGATCGCCAAGTCGATCGCCAACTCGCCTCTGGTGAAGACCGCGATCGCCGGCGAGGACGCCAACTGGGGCCGCGTGGTGATGGCGGTGGGCAAGGCTGGAGAGCCGGCCGACCGCGACAAGCTGTCGATCTATTTCAACGGCATTCGCGTCGCCAAAAGCGGCGCGCGGGACCCGTCTTACGACGAGGCGGAAGTGTCGAAAGCCATGAAGAACGACAAGATTCAGATCAAGACGACGCTAGGTCTCGGCAAGGGCCGCGACCGCGTGCTGACCTGCGACCTCACCAAGGAGTATGTCGCGATCAACGGCGATTACAGGTCGTGAAACTCACTCTCGTCGTCGCCTGCGCCCTGATCGACGCCGACAACCGGGTGCTGATCGCGCAGCGACCGGAAGGCAAGCAGCTTGCCGGCCTGTGGGAATTTCCCGGCGGCAAGTTCGAGCATGGAGAACGCCCCGAAGAGGCGCTGATTCGTGAGCTGCGCGAGGAGCTCGGCATCGTCACGCAGGAGGGGTGCCTGGCGCCGCTGACCTTCGCGAGCCACGCTTACGAGAGCTTCCATCTCTTGATGCCGCTCTACATCTGCCGGCGCTGGGAAGGCACGGTGACCTCAAAAGAGGGGCAGGCGCTGAAGTGGGTTCGTGCCAATAAGCTTCGCGACTACCCGATGCCGCCCGCGGATATACCTCTTATTCCGCCGCTGGTTGATCTGTTGATGTGAGTTCGCGCCCCGGGCGCGGCGCAGCGCGAAACCGTGCTGTGCAGAGTCGAGACTCATGTACGGAATACGTTTCGGCAGTCCCGGTTCTGCGGAGCGGCATCGGGAATGCCGCATCGCGCCCGGGACACTTTTTTCAAGTCTTGCCACGCCCCTTTACCGCTTGCTCCAGGCTCGCTTTCGCCGAACCGGGCTGCAACGGCTTCTGCTGGCTCTCATGCGGCGCCCATCCCGACAGCCAGACGATATCGAAGGTGGCGCGGATGCGCCCGTCGGGATCAGTGAAGCGCTCATGATAGATTTGCGCCATCCGTAGCAGCGTTGCGCGGCGCAAAGACGTCCGCCGCCGTTCGGTCATGATATTGGTCGCGCCCATGCGACGCAGATCATGCATCAGCGCAAAAGCATCGTTATAGCGCACCACGACGCGGTCAACGTCCGTCACCGGCAGTGCGAAGCCCGCGCGTTGCAGCAGCGCGCCGACATCGCGAAGATCGGCGAACGGCGCGACGCGCGGCGAGATGCCACCCTCAAGCTCCACCTCGGCTATCGCGAACGCCTGACGCAGCTCGGTGAGCGTCTCGCCACCGATCGTGGCTGCCAACAGAAATCCGTCCGGCTTCAGGGCACGGCGGATCTGCACCAGCAGGCCCGGAAGATCGTTGACAAACTGGAAGGCCAGTCCGGAGACGGCAAGATCGAGAGAGTCCGGCGACAACCGCACGGCCTCACACTCGTCAATCGGGAGATCGACGCGCGCAAGCTCTCTGAGACGAGCCGCGAGCGCGCCACGCACCTGATCGCCCGGCGTACCGATATCCGCCGCGTGTTGAAATTCGCGCAACACGACATTCAGCCGCTCCGCCATATCCTCCGCGACGCGATCGAGCAAAAACGGCACCGCTCCCACTTCGGCCGCGCGTCTCTGCCGCACGCCCAGCAGGGTGCGATCGAACAAAACGGGCGGCGATGATTGGTTCGGAGCCATGCGGCTTGGTACGCCGATCATCCCGTCGCTGGCAATCCGCCGTAACGCGATTGCAAAGGACCTGCTTTGTCTGGCTTGAGTACCGCCACCTCGAGGAATAGCCTTCCGCTATGGATACCACAACGGACAACCTGGTTTCGCCGCAGCGAGCCAATCCGCTGCGCGGCGCATGGCGCGCGTGTCGCGACGTCATGTCCCATGCGGCGCGCTCGGCGCTGGACATCGCGCTGCCAACGCTCTGTGTCGCCTGCCGCGAACCGGTGGCTGGCGTCGGCGTCTGTGCGGATTGCTGGACGCAATTGTCGTTCATCGAACGTCCTTATTGTCCTCGCCTCGGCACGCCCTTTGTTTATGATCCGGGTTCCGGCATGCTGTCGATGGAGGCGATTGCCAATCCCCCGGCCTATCAGCGCGCCCGCGCTGCGGTACGCTATGACGACGTCGCCAAGGTCCTGGTTCATGCACTGAAGTATCAGGACCGCACCGATCTCGCACCAGCGATGGGCCGCTGGATGGCTCGTGCGGGCTCGGAATTGCTCGACGGCGCCGACGTTCTGATCCCGGTGCCGCTGCACTGGCGACGTGGCTGGAGCCGCCGTTACAACCAATCGGGCGCGCTGGCGCGCGTCATCGCCCGACAATCCGGAATTCCGGTCGCGCCGGACGCGCTGCGGCGCACCCGTCCGACCCGGCAACAGGTTGGATTGTCGCGAAATGACCGCGCCCGCAATGTGCAGGGCGCGTTCAAAGTCGCGGCGGAACGCACCAGCCAGATCCAGGGCCGCCGCGTCACCCTGATCGACGACGTCCTGACGTCTGGCGCCACAGTGGATGCCTGCGCGCGCGTCCTGCTGCGCGCGAAGGCCGCACAGGTCGATGTGCTGGTATTCGCGCGGGTTGTCGACACCATGAAAGCCCCCATATAATTGAGCTTTGACCCCGGAGCCTTGTTCTGTTTTCGCGGGCGAAAGGCAAGGACATGAACACCAAGCCCACGTTCACCGCCGCAATGATCCAGATGCGGAGCGGTCTTTTTCCCGAGCCGAATTTCGATCAGGGTTCAAGGCTGATTCGCGAGGCGGCGGCACAGGGTGCTGACTTCGTGCAGACCCCCGAAGCCAGCAACATCATGCAGGCCGATCGCGTCGCACTCTTTGAGCATCTTCGGACCGAGGACGACGACCGCTCGCTCAGCGGTTATCGCGATCTTGCGCGCGAATTGAAAATTTACCTCAACGTCGGCTCGCTCGCATTGCGGCTCACGGCTGAGAAAGCCGTCAACCGCTCGTTTCTGATCGGACCGTCCGGCGACATCCTCGCGCGCTATGACAAGATTCACATGTTCGACATCGATCTCGGAGGCGGCGAAAGCTATCGGGAGTCGGCCAACTATCAGCCGGGCGAGACTGCCGTGATAACGGACCTGCCCTGGGGCAGGCTGGGCATGACGATCTGCTACGACGTCCGTTTTCCTGCGCTGTATCGCGCGCTGGCCGAAGCCGGCGCGTCGTTCCTCACGGTGCCAGCGGCCTTCACCAGGAAGACCGGCGAGGCGCATTGGCACACCCTGTTGCGCGCTCGCGCGATCGAGAACGGTTCCTTCGTGTTTGCCGCCGCCCAAGGGGGAATGCACGACAACAACCGCGAAACGTTCGGCCATTCGCTGATCGTCGATCCGTGGGGCACAGTGTTGGCCGAAGCGAGCGGCACCGAACCCGGCATCGTGTTGGCTACGATCGATCCAGCCAACGTCGCGACCGCGCGCAGGGCCGTACCCTCATTACAGCATGGGCGGCGCTTTTCCCTCGTCGACCATAAGTCGCCAAGCGACCATCTGCATCTTGTGCGAGGCTCTGCATGATCCGCTACAACCTGCGCTGCGAGCGGGGCCACACTTTCGAGAGCTGGTTTCAGAGCTCCTCGTCCTACGACGCGCAGGTCAAACGCAAACTCGTCACCTGTGCGCTCTGCGGCTCGGCGAATGTCGAGAAGGCGATCATGGCGCCAAGGATCGCCGGCTCCAAGCGCCGCTCGCCGAGACTCGCAGCCGCTCCCGCATTTACGATAGACGAGCCTCCCGAGCGAGGAGGTTCGGCATGATCCGCTACAACCTGCGTTGCGATGGTGGCCATACCTTCGAAAGCTGGTTTCAGAGCTCGTCGGCCTATGATTCACAGGTCAAGCGCAAGCTTGTGACCTGCGCGATCTGCGGCTCTGCCAAGGTCGAGAAGGCGATCATGGCGCCGAGGATCGCCGGCACCAAAAAGCGCGGATCGGCGGCACCTGCGGACTCATCCACATCGGCAACAATGGCCGAGGGGCGCGAGCTGCGTGCCGAGCTCAAACAATTGCATGATCATCTCGTCAAGAACGCCGACAATGTCGGCGCGCGGTTTCCGAGCGAAGCTCGCAAAATGCATTACGGCGATATCGAGCATCGCCCGATCTACGGCGAGGCCTCGCCCGAGGAAGCGAGATCGCTGATCGAGGAAGGCGTCGAGGTCGGGTCGCTGCCGGTGCTGCGGGACAACCGGAACTAACGGGCGATGACGCTCACGCTTCCCTCCTGGCTGTTCTGGGCACTGCTGTCGGCGGCATTCGCGGCACTGACCGCCATCTTTGCCAAGGTCGGCGTCGAAGGCATCAATTCCGATCTCGCCACTTTCCTCCGCACCATTGTTGTCCTTGTCAGTCTCGGCCTGATCCTGTCGGCGACGGGGCAGTTCAGCCACCCCGGCCCAATCCCGACCCGGAGCTGGATTTTTCTCGTACTATCGGGACTGGCCACCGGTGCGTCGTGGCTCTGCTATTTTCGCGCGCTCAAGCTCGGTCCGGCCACACTGGTCGCGCCGATTGACAAGCTGAGCGTCGTACTGGTTGCCTCGTTCGGCGTCGTCTTTCTTGGCGAGCGCCCCTCGCTAAATGGCTGGATTGGAATCGCCCTGATCGCAGCCGGCGCCGTCATTATCGCCGTCAAACGCTGATTATACCGCGACCAACAGCCCAACGCCGATCACAATCAGCACGATGCCGCCGAACTCATGTAACGAAAGCGGCTGCTTGAACGAATAATATGACACCGCCTGCGCGAACAGCACCTCGACCAGCGCCAACGTCCGAACGTTGGCAGCGGCGGTGAGCGCGAACGCCAGGAACCAGAATTGCGAGGCGAACGCGCCCAAAAAACCCGCGAACAGCGATGGCCGCCACAGGCCGAGAATTCTTTTCGGTACGTCGGGCGCGCGCAACAACAGATATGCCGTCAGCACCGCCGTCTGCACGAATAGCCCGAACACCAGCGTGTAGGATGCCGCGGTGACGAACGACACGCCCGGCACGGCGATGATGGCGCCGCGAAAGCCGACCGCGGACAGGGCGAAGCAGGCGGCTGCGACCAGCCCCAACGCCGTCGGCTTGAGATCGGCGAAGCCCTTGGCGCCGCCGGGACGGAGCGCGGTGATAACGACGCCCACGGTGGCGATCAGAATCGCGACCACCTTTAACAAGGTGAGATGATCGCTGAGAAACACAAATCCAAAGATCGCGGTCTGGATCGCTTCGGTCTTGAGGTACGCGATCGTCACCACGAACGAGTTGCCGTCCATCACGAGCAGCATCAAGCCGGTGCCGACGATCTGGGTGAGTGCGCCGAGCAACAGCCACAGCCAGAAGGCGACGACGGGCCATGGGACCGGGTCCCCGGTGAACCCGATCACCATGGCGAAAAAGATCAGCGAGAACGGAAAGCCGAACAGGAAGCGGATGTTGGTCGCGCCCCACGTGCCGAGCGGACTGGTCAGCGACCGCTGCATCGCGTTACGCGCGACCTGTCCGAACGCTGCCGTGACGGTGAAGGGTATCCAGAGCGAGGCGACGGTGAACATGGAGGATGACTTCCAGGTCGTCCCTGCGAACTCAAGGGACCTTTAGCCCCTGCCCCACCTGGAGCAAAGGACCCTGGTGTCCAAGAGGTAAAGTCCTCGCCGTATGGGTCCCTGCGTGCGCAGGGACGACTCGTTGAGGGTTTGTACGCGACTCAAGCTGTTCAATCGAGCAAATCATCCAGATCGCACCATTCCAGATTATCGCGCTCGATCAATTCGATTTTCCAGTCCCGTTTCCAGCGCTTCAATTGCTTTTCGCGCGCAATGGCCTCCGGGCCGGTCGTAGCTTTCAACATAAACGAGGCGGTAGACTTTGTATTTCTGGACGAATTCGGACCCCTTCCCGCTGCGATGCTGCGCCAATCTCGCCAGCAGCGAATTGGTCACGCCGATATAAAGCGTTCCATGGCGACGGCTGGCAAGGATATAGACGTGATACATGCTGAGCCCGGCGCGCCTGTAGCCTATCTTCGTCGTCCCTGCGGACGCAGGAACGACCATGTAGTCAGGCCGCGAACCCCGTCACCCCACCGCTTCCGCCACCACCATGTAGTTGACGTCCATGTCGGATGACAGGCTCCACTTGTCCGCGAACGGGCTGTACACCACGCCGGACTGCTCGGTGATGCCGAGCCCGTTGCGCTCGAGGTGGCGCGCAAGTTCGTCCGGAGTAACGAACTTATCCCACTGATGAGTACCGCGCGGCAGCCAGCGCAGCACATATTCGGCCGCGACAATGCCCAGAGCAAAGCTCTTCCAGTTACGATTGAGGGTGGAGGCCACCATGATGCCGCCCGGCTTCAGCATCGCGGCGCAGCGATCCAGAAACAGCCCGACGTTAGCGACGTGCTCCACCACCTCCATCGCGAGGATGATGTCAAAGCGCTCTCGTACGTCCATGTCTTCCACGGTCGTGCAGCGATAATCGATCGACAGATGGGCTTTCTCGGCGTGGAGCTTCGCCGCCGCGATATTGGACGCGGAGGGATCGACCCCGATCACCTGCGCGCCGAGCCGCGTGAACGGCTCGCATAGAAGGCCCGCGCCGCAGCCGATATCAAGCAGCCGCAGGTCCGCCAGACAGTTCAGGCTGCGGACGCTGCGCTCGAACTTGCGGCAGGCGGCGTCGCGGATGAACTGGAGCCGCAGCGGGTTGATCCTGTGCAGCGGCGCCATCTTGCCGGTGGGATCCCACCACTCCTGCGACAGTTTTGAGAACTTCTCGATCTCGGCGCGATCGACGGTCGTTTCGGATGCGGCTGAAGAATTGGCAGAAGGGTCGGCTTGCATCGTCATTGCCGGGCGGCTCCTTGGGCGACGTGATGGGATTGCGGAACGCCGGCCGCGGCGGCGATGGTTCTGACCCTCTCAGCCCAGTCGTCGACCCCACATAGGGTTTCGTGCAAAACCTGCAAATGGGTCACCTCGGTCCTCATGGTCCGGCGGGCCGTGCAGTGCACATTGTTCGAATACAACATCGTCTCATCCGGTTGCAGAATCGTTGATATGGCAGCCCATCGGCCTGCCTCACGCCGTTCCCTGGAGCGTCCGGCCGCCGCAGGACGACCGAAAGCCGGGTTGCCTGCCCGCATCCGCCCCGTTATGTATACGCGCCTTCTCGCCCGTGCGCCCCCGCTTTTCGCATTTCATCGAGTTGGCTTGTATCCAGAGCCTTCTTGTAGAGAGCCTTAGGAACGCACACCCGTCATGAGCCGGCTTGTGATGAAATTTGGCGGCACCTCCGTCGCCAATCTCGACCGTATCCGCAACGTCGCGCGGCATGTCAAACGCGAGGTCGATGCCGGCCACGACGTCGCGGTGGTGGTGTCGGCGATGTCGGGCAAGACCAACGAGCTGGTGGCATGGTGCAGGGACGCTTCGTCGATGCACGACGCGCGCGAATACGACGCCGTGGTGGCATCCGGCGAGCAGATCACCTCGGGGCTTTTGGCGATCGCGCTACAGGCGCTCGGCATTCAGGCACGCTCATGGCAGGGATGGCAGATCCCGATTCAGACCAGCGACGCCCACGCCTCGGCCCGCATTCTTGAAATCGACGGCAGTGAACTGGTCAACCGCTTCACGGAGCGCAAAGAGGTTGCCGTGATCGCCGGTTTTCAGGGAATTAGCCCGCAGACCGGCCGGATCACCACGCTTGGCCGCGGTGGCTCCGATACCTCGGCGGTGGCGATCGCCGCTGCCATCCGCGCCGACCGCTGCGACATCTACACCGATGTCGACGGCGTCTATACCACCGATCCACGGGTGGTCCCGAAAGCGCGCCGGCTCGACAGGATCGCGTTCGAGGACATGCTGGAACTGGCATCGCAGGGCGCCAAGGTGCTTCAGGTTCGTTCCGTGGAACTCGGCATGACCCAGAACATGCCGATTTTCGTCCGCTCCAGTTTCGACAAGCCGGAGGACATCGATCCCCATGGCACGCCGCCGGGTACGCTGATCTGCGGCGAGGAGGAAATCATGGAAAGCCACGTCGTTACCGGGATAGCCTTCTCCAAGGACGAGGCCCAGATCTCGGTCCGCCAGATCGAGGACAAGCCGGGCGTCGCCGCCTCGATCTTTGTCCCGCTTGCCGATGCCAATATCAACGTCGACATGATCGTCCAGAACGTCTCAGAGGATGGCAAGACCACCGACCTGACGTTCACGGTGCCTGCCTCCGACTATGCCCGCGCCAAGGAGACCATCACCGGCGCCAGGGACAAGATCGGTTATGCGCGCCTCGACAGCGCCACCGACGTCGCGAAGATCTCGGTAATCGGGTCCGGCATGCGTAGCCATGCCGGCGTCGCGGCGCAGGCGTTCAAGGCGCTGTCCGATAAGGGTATCAATATCCGCGCCATCACGACCTCGGAGATCAAGTTCTCGTTGCTGATCGATACCGCCTATACCGAACTCGCGGTACGGACCCTGCATACGCTCTACGGGCTCGATCAGACCTGAAACGCGCGCTTGCAGCCACCTCCATCGTCCTCGGCTGAGCCGGCGCGGCGCGGCCCCAGCGAAGCCCATTGTAGCGCGAACGCCGTTGCCGTTTTTCAGACCTTGTGCTCCTCAACGGCAGGCGTTTTGCTTGGCAAAATGGACGTCGATTGGCTATACGGCGAATGACATGGCCGTTGCGGCTGGGGCAACGACTTCAGACAATCGCGCTACGCTTCTGACGCGGAATGTCGTTTTTTAGGCTAATCCAAAAACTGGCTCGCAGGGGAAGGGACCGGGATATGCGGAGCGCGTCGAGCGGCCCCCGCGTCTTGTTGAGACGGCTCCGCGAGGTCATGGCGGAGCGGGTCAGCGCGCAAGAGCGTCTCGACAAGGTCGTGGTGCTGATCGCCGCCAATATGGTGGCGGAAGTATGCTCGACCTATGTGCTGCGCGTCGATAACACGTTGGAACTCTATGCGACTGAAGGCCTCAATCGCGATGCCGTGCATCGCACCGTTCTGACCGCGCACGAAGGCCTCGTCGGCCTGGTCGCAAGCGAAGCGACGCCACTGAACCTGTCGGACGCACGCAGTCATCCGGCATTCTCGTTCCACCCTGAAACCGGCGAAGAAATCTACAATTCGTTCCTCGGCGTGCCGATCCTGCGCTCGGGCAACACGCTTGGCGTGCTTGTGGTGCAGAATCGCGCCAAGCGCACCTATGTCGAGGAAGAGGTCGAAGCGCTTCAGACTACGGCGATGGTGCTCGCCGAGATGATCGCTTCCGGCGAACTGGCTGCCCTCGCGCAGCCCGGCCTTGAGCCTGCCACCCGCCACACAATCCACCAGGTTGGCGCGATCCTGTCCGATGGCATCGCGCTGGGCCATGTTGTGCTGCACGAACCGCGCGTCGTCATCACCAACTACATTGCCGACGATGTGCCAAAGGAGATCCGGCGGCTGGATACGGCGCTCTCCAAGCTGCGCGCCGATCTCGACCACCTGCTGGAGCGCGGCGACGTTGCTGACGGCGGCGAGCATCGCGAGGTGCTTGAGGCTTACCGGATGTTCGCCAACGACCATGGCTGGTCGCACAGGCTACAGGAGGCGGTTGCAACCGGCTTGACGGCCGAGGCCGCTGTTGAGCGTGTGCAATCGGACACCCGCGCGCGAATGTTGCGCTCGACCGACCCTTATCTGCGTGATCGCCTTCATGACCTCGAGGATCTCGGCCACCGCTTGATGCGACAGCTGGTCGGGCAAGATCACGCGCCTTCCCGCGAGCAGCTTCCCGATAACGCGATCCTGATCGCGCGCGCCATGGGACCGGCGGCCCTGCTGGATTATGACCGCAAGCGGCTGCGCGGACTGGTGCTGGAGGAAGGCACGGCGACCTCACACGTTGCCATCGTCGCGCGCGCGCTGGGCATCCCCGCCGTCGGCGAGGTGCCGAACGCGGTCGGAATCGCCGATCCCGGCGACGCCATCATCGTCGACGGCACCTCTGGTTCGATTTACCTGCGGCCATCGGCGGAAATCGAGTCGGCCTATGCGGAGCGCGTGCGTTTTCGCGCCCGGCGGCAGGCGCAGTACATCGCCCTGCGCGACAAACCCTGCGTCACCAGGGACGGCGAACCGATCGATCTCATGATCAATGCGGGCCTCGTGATCGACCTTCCGCATATCGAGGATACCAATTGTTCTGGCATCGGACTGTTCCGGACCGAACTCCAATTCATGATCGGACAGAGCCTGCCGCGCGCAAGCGAGCAGCTTGCACTGTACCGCACGGTACTGGACGCCGCCGGGGACAAGCCGGTGACGTTCCGCACCCTCGACATTGGCGGCGACAAGGCGCTTCCCTATATGGAAGCCGCAGTTGAGGAAAATCCTGCGCTAGGCTGGCGCGCGATCAGGCTCGGGCTCGATCGTCCCGGCCTGCTGCGCGGCCAAATTCGCGCGCTGCTGCGCGCCGGAGGCGGTCGCGCGTTGCGCATCATGTTCCCGATGATCTCGGAAGTCGCCGAATTCGATCAGGCCAAAGCCATCGTCGAGCGCGAACTTACCTATCTTCGCCAGCATGGCCACACGCTGCCGGAACGGGTGGACGTCGGCACCATGGTCGAAGTCCCCGCGCTGTTGTACCAGCTTGACGAATTGCTTGCGAAAGCCGATTTCGTCTCCGTTGGATCGAACGACCTGTTTCAATTCATGTTTGCAGTCGATCGCGGAAACAGCAAGGTGTCGAACCGCTTCGACACGCTCTCCTCCCCGATCCTGCGTGCGCTGCACGACATCGTGGTCAAGGCCCGGGCCGCGGGGAAAACCGCTTCGCTATGCGGGGAAATGGCATCGCAACCGCTGGGCGCACTGGCTCTGATCGCGCTCGGCTATCGCTCGCTCTCGCTCTCGGCCACTGCACACGGTCCCGTCAAGGCCATGATACTCGATCTCGATACCAAAAAGGCGGAGGCGGCCATCATGCCGCTGCTCGAAGCGCCCTCCGGCAGCATTTCGATCCGCGACAAGCTCAAGAACTTCGCCGACGCCGAGGGGCTGTCGCTGTGACCTTTTTTTCGGTGATCGTCTCCCGAACCGGGACGTCGTTTTCCCTCCCCCCTCGCGGAAGAGCGTGCATGGGCGGCCAATGGCCGCCGTCACAGAACACACCGATGCTTTGGATCGGCCATGGTGAAGCGAGGGCGGGAAAAGCGAATTTGCCTGTCACGTACGAAAGCTTTCTCACCCGGCACGGACGTGGTCCGCGTCATCCTCTCCCGCAAGGGAAGGGGGAAAGAGGCCACTTCTGACAATGCTGCCCGAAGCCAAACTCGACCTCCTGCTGGTTCGCCACGCCGCGCTCGAAAACGAGCTGCTGAGCCAGGTCAGTGCTGACAGATACGTCCAGATGACGCGCGAATTGGCGGAACTCAATCCCATCGTGGATGCCGTCAGGAACTGGCGCGCTGTCACGACCGAGATTGCAGGAATCGACGCGATGATCGCCGATCCCGCCACGGACGCTGAGATGCGTGCGATGGCGGAGGCCGAGCGCCCCGCGCTGGAGGCGCGCAACAACGAACTTATGCAGAGTATCCGAGTAGCACTGCTGCCAAAGGACGCGATGGACGAACGCAACGTCATGCTCGAAGTCCGGGCTGGCACCGGCGGCGACGAGGCCTCATTGTTCGCTGGCGATTTGTTTCGAATGTACGAGCGCTTTGCAGCCCTGCTGGGATGGAAGGTGGAGGTGATCTCCGCAAGCGAGGGCACCATGGGCGGCTACAAGGAGATCGTCGCTCAGGTGCAGGGACGCGGCGCCTACGCCAAGATGAAATTTGAATCCGGCGTGCATCGTGTGCAGCGCGTGCCGGATACCGAAGCGCAGGGACGTGTCCATACCTCAGCGGCCACGGTGGCGGTGCTGCCCGAAGCCGAAGAGGTCGATGTGGAGATCAAGCCCGATGATCTGCGAATCGAAACCATGCGCGCGCAGGGCGCAGGCGGCCAACACGTCAACAAGACGGAATCGGCGATCCGCATCACCCACATCCCGACTGGCATCGTCGTCAACATGCAGGACAGCCGCTCACAGCACAAGAACCGCGCGTCGGCGATGAATATCCTGCGTTCCCGCATCTACGACGCCGAGCGGCAGCGCATCAATGCCGCGCGCTCGGCCGACCGCAAGGATCAGGTTGGATCGGGCGATCGTTCCGAGCGCATCCGCACCTACAATTTTCCGCAAGGCCGCGTCACGGACCACCGCATCAACCTGACACTTTACAAGCTGCCGCAGGTGATCGCCGGCGACGCGCTGCACGAATTGATCGATGCGTTGACCACAGAGCATCAGGCCGCGCAGCTGGCAGCCGAAGGTGGCCGGTGAACATTCCCCTATCGCGACGCGGCGTCTTTCTTTCCGTCTTCCCTGGCGGGAGAGGGAAAAAGCGATCACATGACCGCTTCGTTTGCCACTGAGACGATAGAGTCCGCGCGGCGGATGCTGACGGCACGCTTGGCGGCCGCGGGGATCGACAGTGCCGCGCTCGAAGCCCGCACACTCACCGGCGAAGTGCTGGGCCTCGATCTTACTGGACTGATCGCGCAAGGCTTGCGGAGACTCAACGAGGATGACGCGGCGCGCCTCGATGCTTTTGCACAACGCCGGCTTGCGGGCGAGCCCGTGGCGCGCATTCTTGGAAAGAAAGAGTTCTGGGGCCTGCCGCTGAAGTTGTCGGCGGACACGCTGGTACCTCGGGCCGACACTGAAACCGTGGTCGAGGCCGCGCTTGACGTTCTCCGCGCTGAAGGCCGGATCCAAGCTGCGCTCCGCATCGCGGACCTTGGCACCGGCAGCGGTGCGATCCTGCTCGCATTGCTGACCGAACTGCCGGCTGCCACCGGCGTCGGGACCGACCTGAGCGCCGCGGCACTCGACACGGCCAGAACCAATGCGCAAGGCGTCGGCCTCACGACGCGCGCGCAATTCCTGGTCAGCGATTATGGAGATGGTCTGTCAGGCCCATTCGACCTGATTGTCTCGAACCCGCCCTACATCCCGTCGGCCGACATCGCGATGCTGTCGCCAGAGGTACGCGACCACGATCCGCATCTCGCACTGGACGGCGGCCGCGACGGGCTTGATGCCTATCGCCGGATCGCGCCGCAGGCGGTGTCGCTGCTGGCGACCGACGGCCTCCTGGTGTTGGAGATCGGGCAAGGTCAGGACAGCGCCGTCAGCCGGCTGGCGACCGCGGCGGGGTTGGCGGTCATGGAATCGGCAAGGGTTGATCTCGCGGGTATCGGCCGCGCCATCGTGGCCCGCAAGATTGCCCTTAGAAAGCCCGATTGAGCCATAAAAAACCACTTGGAATATCCCTCGGGAGCGATTACGTTTCATGCACAATCATCGGTCCCGGGTTGGCCCCGCAGCTTTGCTGCTGGTGAGCCTTAGAGTTTTCGGACGAAAACCGGCCCGAGTGAACGGTTCCTAAAGGCAGGTCATATCGAGCGCGATGGCCGAGAGCTGCGCCGCTTGCGACCGCGAAGCGAACGAAAGCCTGAATACTGCGCTTGAACACTCACGCGAGAAAACCTGAGTTTGAAGTCTCTGGCTGAATGATCTGGCCGTGCTGGCGCCATGCGCCTGCCGGCGACCCGGGAACGCGTCTTTGCTATGGAGATGAGTGGCGGCCGATACGCGCTTTGCGTAGGCCGCGTCGAGGGGCGGGAAATCGCACCAAAACGACAGGGCAATACCCAAATACCCAAGCGAAAACTTCAAAGCTGGAACTTCAAGGCTGATAACTGAAGGCGGGACATGAGAAACGGTCAGAATAACAACAAGCGGATGCGTAACCGGAACAATAATAACAATAATAACAATAACAACCGGCGCGGCCAGAACCCGATGACACGGGTTTTCGAATCCAACGGCCCCGACATCAAGATCCGCGGCACCGCCTCTCACGTCGCCGAAAAATACGTCCAACTCGCCCGCGACGCTCGCTCATCCGGCGATCCCGTGGCCGCCGAAAACTACTATCAACATGCGGAGCATTATTTCCGCCTGATCGCCGCAGCGCAGGAACAGTTTCGCCAAAGCCAGCCGCAGCAACAGCCGCGAACCGACGTCGATGTCACGGATGAAGCGGGTGACGACGACAGCGAAAACTACTCGAATTTTGGAGCGGAGCCCGGCTTCGTTCCGGTTCAGCAACCGCGTGACAATCATCAGCGCGAGGCGCAGCCCTACCAGCGCGATCAGCAGCAGCCCCGAGAATATCGTCAGCCCCGGCCGGCGATGGAGCCCGCCGACAATGGCGGCGTCGATCGCCTCCCGTCGTTCATTACGGGATCTCAGCCGCAGGTGAATGGCGGCCGGTTCGAAGGCAACGGCCATCAGGGCGGCGAGCGCAGCGACCGCTTCCCGCCACGCCGTCGCCGACGTCCGCATGGCCCGCGGCCGGACGGCATGGTGCAGCCGCCGGCTCCGAGCGAGGACTTCAATCCCGGAAACGAATAGCGATTCACCTCACCTGTTCTGGGCGGGTGAACCACTCGGATCACGATCGGATATATCACTCCTCGGCGTTACACGAGGACGGCGCGAGCGTTGGCTGCAACACCGGGATCAGCCGGCTGTGCTCCCGTTTCGCGGCAATGGGCCGGTAAACTTGCTTGGTTGCCTCAACGATGTGAACGCCGGCAAACGGCAGCGACAGTGCCGCGCCGATGCGCTCCCACGCCGCGGCCGAGCGCAGGAACCAGTTGCCATTGATCGGCGGGACGAATAGCGCCTCGCCCCAGGCGGACGGCGTGAACCATGTCTGCCGCAGCAGTTGAGTGATCTGCGAGCGCGAATAAGGCTGACCGTGGCCGAACGGCGTTGTATCGGTACGGGTCCAGATACCCCGGCGATTGGGAACGATCACCATCATTCGGCCAGACGGCGAAAGAATTCGCCACACCTCGCGCAGGAGACTTTCCGGATCGTCCGACACTTCCAGCGCATGAACCAGCAAGATCCGGTCTGCGACCGCGTCCTGCAGCGGCAACGAAAATTCATCGACCAGGGTCGCCAGCGCCGGCCGCGCCGTCGGCCATTTCAAGACGCCCTGGGCCGCCGGCATCAAGGCGATACAGCGCTCGCACTCCTCGCGGAACAGACCGAGGTAAGGAGTGGGATAGCCAAGGCCGACCACGCACTGCCCCTCCAAACTCGGCCAGTGTGCATGAATGGCGCGATTGATCAGCCGCCGGGCCACCATGCCGAGACGTTGCGCGTAGAAATCACGAAGGTCGATGACGTCGATCGCCATGTCCACATCTACCATGTTGCCGGCAAGCCGGGCACCCCCGCCCTGCCGATTTGTGCAATCGTAAACTGCCGTTAACGGCTTGTTTCGCCACGCAATTGCCTATGCTATAGCGTTTCCGAGCGAGCATGTCTTCGGGATCGACCTGAGGATGTCTACGGATCCCGCAAGATCAAGATAACGTGTCAAAACAAAAGCTCGAGCGGCTCGATCCCCTCAAAGCCGGAATAGTTCTAGTCTGGTTTTCCCGGAGTTCGCGTCATTTTCCCCGCAAGTCCGACGAGCGAACTCCGCGGCCGGGACACTCGCGTCGACCTCTCGGACTCACGGAGACGACATGACCGCCGATATCCGCCTGTTCACCTGCCTCACCGATAATTTCGGCGCGCTGATTCACGACCCCGCAACTGATGCGACCGCCGCGATCGACGCGCCGGACGCCGAACCGATCATCCAGGCGCTGGATCGCGAAGGCTGGATGCTGACCGATATTCTGGTCACCCATCATCACAGCGATCATGTCGGCGGCATCACGAAACTGAAACAGAAATACAACTGCCGGGTGGTCGCACCGCATGACAGGGGCGCCGGAATTGCCAACGTCGATCTGCGAGTCGGCCAGGGCGACATCGTCAAGGTCGGAACGCTGCTGGGACGCGTGCTGGAAACGCCCGGTCACACGCTGGACCACGTTAGTTACGTGTTCGACGACGAGAAGGTGGTCTTCGCCGCCGATACTCTGTTCTCGATCGGCTGCGGCCGGGTTTTCGAGGGCACCTATCCAATGATGTGGGACTCGCTTTTGAAGCTGCGCGCGCTGCCCGACGATTTCCGGCTCTATTGCGGCCACGAATACACCGCATCAAACGTGAAATTCGCGCTGACCATCGAGCCGAATAATCCGGTTCTCAAGGCCCGCGCCGAGGAGGTCACGCGGCTGCGCGCCGAGGGCAAGCCGACGGTGCCGACCCTGATGGGCGAGGAAAAGAAGGCCAACGTGTTCCTGCGCGCCGACGATCCTGCGGTGGCGGCCGGCGTGCACATGAAAGGAGCCAGCGGAGCCGACGTGTTCACCGAGTTACGCGAACGCAAGAACAAGTCGTGAGCGTATGATGTTCATGCCCGCGCCGGGCCGACACCACCAGCTAAAATAGCGTGCGCTGTCGCATCGCGGCCGACAGCGTCCCTTCATCGAGATAATCGAGTTCACCCCCCACTGGAACGCCGTGGGCGAGCCGCGTGACCTTCACGTTGGCGTCGCCAAGCAGATCGGTGATGTAATGCGCTGTGGTCTGGCCGTCGACGGTCGCGTTCAGCGCCAGGACGATTTCCGCTACACGCGGATCATGCGCCCGCGACACCAGCGCATCGATCGTCAGGTCCTGTGGACCGACGCCATCGAGCGGTGACAGCGTCGCTCCCAGCACGTGATAGAATCCGTTGGTGGCGCCGGCGCGCTCCAGCGCCCAGAGATCCGCCACATCGGCAACCACGACGATGATAGACGGATCGCGCCGGGCATCCGTGCAGACCGTGCAGGGGCTGCGGGTGTCGATGTTACCGCAGGTTTCGCAGACCCGGATCCTGTCGATTGCAACCTGCAGCGCGCCTGCCAGAGGCGTCATCAACGCCTCGCGTTTCTTGATCAGATGCAGCGCCGCCCGCCGCGCCGAGCGCGGGCCAAGCCCCGGCAGCCGCGCAAGCAACTGGATCAAACGATCGATCTCAGGTCCGGTGACGGCGGTCGGCATCTCTTAGGGTTTCCGAATCCGAAATTCGCCAAAGTGCACTGCGCCTCTTCGCGAATTTCGATTCGAAGGACACTAGCGCCTTTTTCGCTTCTGACAGAATCAGAAGCATGGCTACTATGATTGATCTGACGCGTCTTCTTCACGCAAACCTGAGTGGTCCGATTTCAGCATTCGCATCGTGCTACCGATCACGAGAAACCCAGGCCGGGCGGCAGACCAAGGCCGCCGGTCAATGTCTGCATCTTCTCCTGCATTGCGACCTCCGCCTTACGGCGCGCATCGCCAAGCGCGGTCACGACAAGATCTTCGAGAATTTCACGTTCGTCTGGCTTAATTAGAGACGGATCGATCGAGATCCCCTTGACATCCATCTTGGCGGTCATCCGCACAGTGACAAGACCGCCGCCGGACGTGCCCTCGACCTCAATGTGGTCGAGCTCGTCCTGCATCGCCTTCATCTTGGATTGGAATTGAGCCGCCTGCTTCATCATGCCGAGAAAATCAGCCATCAAAAAGTTCCTTTTCTTGCTGGAGCCTTTCCGCTTCCTGGTACCAGAAGCGGAAAGGCCCTAATCGTTGCTGTCGAGATCGTCGGCCGGCTCGTCAGGAGCGGCATCGGAATCCGGCGAGGACAAAGCGAACTTGCGTACCTCGACCACTTTGGCACCGGGAAAACGCGCCAGCACATCCTGCACGCGCGGGTCGGCCTCAGCGGCGCGCTCCCGTTCGTTTTTTTGCAGCAACGCCTGGGAGCGCAATGTCGGCTGGCCCGGCTCGTTGGAAACGATCACCGTCCAGCGCCGGCCTGTCCACTGTTCCAGCTTGCGCGAAAGATCGTTCACCAGCGTGCGCGCCGCACTGCGCTCCAGCGCGATCTCAAGCCGGCCGTCCTCCATCCGGACTAACCGCATGTCGGCCTCGAGCGCCGCCTTGATAATCAAATCGCGTTTTTCGCCGGCGAGCGCCACGAGTTCGGTAAAGCTTTCGATGGCCGTCACCGGACTCGCATCCGCTCTATCGGCCACCAGCGCGATGGCTTGCGGGCGAGCCGGTTCTGCTGCGGCGCGCTGCGACAATGAACGCGCAGCCGACGATCGGGCGGATGACACCGATCCTGAGCTCGATCTGGGCGGCGCGGCGTTGTTCGGGACAACTGGCGATTCGCCGCCATTGCGATCCAGCAGCCGGATCGCCTCATCGGGCGGCGGAAGGTCCGCGACATAGGCGATGCGCACCAGCACCATCTCGGCCGCGGCCGCCGGCCGCGTCGCGCCCTGAACTTCTGCGATCCCTTTCAGCAGCATCTGCCACATCCGCGACAACACGCGCATCGACAGTTTCACGGCAAAATCGCGAGCGCGCAGACGCTCCGTTTCCCCGAATGAGACATTGTCGGCGATCGCCGGAACAATCTTGACGCGGGTTACGAAGTTGACGAACTCGGCCAGATCACTGAGCACCACGACCGGATCGGCGCCGGTATCGTACTGGTCGCGAAACTCGCCGAATGCGCTCGCGATGTCGCCTCGCGCCAGTGCCTCGAACAGATCGATGACCCGCGTACGGTCAGCAAGTCCCAGCATTTGCCGTACAGCATCGGCCCGAACCACGCCAGCCGCATGGGCGATGGCCTGATCGAACAGCGACAGGGAATCGCGCACCGAGCCTTCGGCCGCCCTCGCCACGATGCCGAGCGCCTCCGGCTCCACCTCGACGTTCTCTTTCGCCGCAATATTGGTGAGGTGCGCCATCAGCACCTCGGCTTCGACACGTCGGAGATCAAACCGCTGG
Organism: Nitrobacter sp. MLSD-S21; assembly: GCF_058809865.1. Lineage (NCBI taxonomy): Bacteria > Pseudomonadati > Pseudomonadota > Alphaproteobacteria > Hyphomicrobiales > Nitrobacteraceae > Nitrobacter > Nitrobacter sp. MLSD-S21. The sequence goes on from NZ_JBXASZ010000002.1 coordinate 640,878, forward strand.
CAGCGCGACAGCACCGTCACCGGAACCTTCCGGATCTCGGTGGTCGCGAACACGAATTTCGCGTGCTCCGGCGGCTCCTCCAGCGTCTTCAGGAACGCATTGAAGGCCGCCGTCGAAAGCATGTGAACTTCGTCGATGATATAGACCTTGTAGCGAGCGCTCGACGGCGCATAGCGCACGCTGTCGTTGATCTGCCTGACGTCATCGACGCCGGTATGAGAGGCCGCGTCCATCTCCAGCACATCGATATGCCGGCTTTCCATAATGGCCCGACAATGAACGCCGAGTTGCGGCATCCGAATCGTCGGTCCTTGCACCGAGCCGTCCGCAAGCTCGTAGTTCAGCGCGCGGGCAAGAATACGCGCGGTGGTGGTTTTTCCCACGCCGCGCACGCCGGTCAGGATCCAGGCCTGCGGAATCCGCCCCGTTTCGAACGCATTGGACACCGTGCGCACCAGCGCCTCCTGTCCGATGAGGTCGTCAAAGCTGGAGGGGCGGTACTTGCGCGCCAGCACCCGGTACTGCGCGCTCGTTTCCGATGGTATCACGCCGAGGTCGAGGCCGGTTTGACCGGCGGCGTCATCGGGGAGCGTTGAGGGATGGCCAGCATCGGTCATTGAGCGATCCGCAATTTTCTCTCTCGAAGCCGGCTTGCGGAACAACGAAGCGAACCTTCGGACCGCGCCTATCCGGCGCTGGCAAGATTTCCGAAAAACATGGTTCGCCCAAAAGAGGTAGGAGACTGACGAGCGACCCGATCCGGACCTCGTTAGGGCTGCTTCCTTCCGGATCTGACCCGGTTGGCGAGTGGCTCGTCCACCGCCAATCTCCCAATTCCTATTTGGGGCCAAAAGCCCAGGAAAGCAAGCAGCGAGGACGACCCCGGAACGAGCCGTCTGAACCATTGACCTCGGCGGATCGCCGCGCCAGTTTGCATCGGCCGTCCTCAAAAAGTGTCCGCGAACGATGTCCGAAGCCTGGTCGCTTCACCCGCAGCTGGAGGAGGACACGGTCTCCATCAGCGACCTGCCGCTCAGCCGTCTGCTGCTCAGCAAGGATGCCAGCTATCCCTGGCTTATTCTGGTGCCAAGACGAGCTGGTGCGATCGAGATCATCGACCTTGATCGCGACGATCGCGCACTCTTGATGACGGAGATCGGTCAGGCGTCAGAAGCACTCAAGGACATCACAGGTTGCGACAAACTCAACGTGGCCGCGCTCGGCAATCAGGTGCCCCAGCTTCACGTCCATATCATCGCGCGTCGCAAAGGAGACTTTGCATGGCCCCGCCCGGTCTGGGGCGTGGCGCCCGCGCTCGCATACAAGGCAGCAGAACTCGAAGCATTCTTGGGTGCTATCAGGCGCAGGACAGGGCTCGGTGAGACCATTGTTAGAATTCCGGCCGACGGAACCTGAGCAAAACCTGCCGGTTTAACCGCTTGTCCCGATCTTCCTCATTGGCAAGGATTTCCGCATGATGAAAAAGCCACGCATCCTGTGTATTGGCATGCCAGTGCGCGACCTGACCTTTCACGTGCAAGGCCTCCCGAAACGCGGCTTGAAAATCGGCGCCGAGCGCTTCGAGGAAATCGCCGGCGGCAACGCATTCAACGCGGCGGTCGCCATTTCCCGACTCGATGGCGGAGTGGCGTTTTGCGGCCCCATGGGGGACGCCGGCGAAACATCCAGCCGCTACATCTTCGACAAGGCGGCGGAGCTCGGCATCGCGATGCAGGACATCGTTCACATGCCCGGTCTGGTGACGCCGATCTCCACCGTCATGATCGATCCGGGCGGCGAGCGAACCATCATCACCTTCCGCGATCCCGAATTGTGGAAAGTGCGTTTACCCGAGGCTGACAGGATGCTCAGCGATTGCGACGCCATCCTTGCTGAAAGTCGATGCGCGGCGTTCTGCACCGGTCTTTGCGCTGAAGCGCGGCGCCGCGGCATCCCGGTCGTGATCGATGTCGATTCCGCCATGTCAATGCGCGAGGGTCTGCTCACTGCATCCTCACATCTGATTTTCTCGAGTGAAGCCCTTCAGGCCACTGCCGACATCGCCGACGACGCGGCGGCATTGCAGAAGCTCGCCAAGGTCACTCCATCCTTCCTAGCCGGAACGCGCGGCTCCCAAGGAACAGTGTGGCTCGATCCGAATGGCGGCGGCCTCCGCCAGACCGCCGCCTTCCCCGTCCACACCGTGGACACATTGGGCGCCGGAGACGTCTTCCATGGCGCTTTCACTCTCGCCATGACCGAGAATCAGGATCTTGAAGACGCACTCAGGTTCGCCTCCGCCGCAGCCGCCATCAAATGCACCCGCTTCGGCGGCGCCTTCGCCTGCCCGCAACGTGCTGAAGTGGAAGCCTTTTTAGAGCACGGCGGTTCGAACTGAGCCGAGCCCCGCTGACGACACTTGCATTGGAATATTTTTCTATATATGAGCTTGAATAACCTCAATATTGGAATAATGTTCTAGCCATGAGCGATCTTGCCCTTCAGACCATTGAATCCGGTCGCCGCCTCGACGCCATCGACCGCAAGATTCTCACCGTGCTCCAGGAGGACGCATCCCTGTCGGTAGCCGAGATCGGCGACCGGGTCGGTTTGTCCTCGACGCCCTGCTGGAAGCGTATCCAGCGGCTCGAAGCCGACGACATCATTCTGCGCCGCGTGGCGCTGGTCGATCAGAACAAGATCGGGCTCGGCATAACAGTGTTCGTATCGGTTGAAAGCGGAGACCACTCGGATACGTGGCTAACAACCTTCGCCAATGCGGTCCGCGCGATGCCCGAGGTGATGGAGCTCTACCGCATGGCGGGGGACGTCGATTACATGCTGCGCGTCGTGGTCGCCGACATGGCGAGCTACGACCTCTTTTACAAGAAGCTGATTAGTTCGGTCGCGCTGAAGAACGTCACCTCCCGATTCGCGATGGAGAAGATCAAATCGGTGACGGCACTGCCGGTGCCGGCGGCAAGCGCAGTGTAGTCGGCACGGCCTTCGTCGGAAATGCTCTGCCACGTCATTGCGAGGAGCGTTGGCGACGAAGCAATCCAGTTCTTTTTTGCCGCCTGGATTGCTTCGCTTCGCTCGCAATGACGGACGACCTCAAATCTTCTGATTGTATTCGCCGACCTCGGGATGGGTACGCAGCACGCTGTCCATCACCTCGAACATATCGCGCATCCGCTGCTCGGAGACCGGGCTTTCGACCACCACAACAAGCTCTGGCTTGTTCGATGACGCCCGCACCAACCCCCAGCTTCCATCCTGCGCCGTCACCCTGATGCCGTTGACGGTGACGAGATCGCGGATCGGCTGGCCGGCGATCTTGTCGCCGTTGGCCTTGGCCGCCTCGAAATGCTTCACCACGCTGTCAACGATGCCGTACTTGGCCTCGTCGGCGCAATGCGGCGACATGGTCGGCGAGGACCAGGTTTTGGGCAAGGCGTCCTTCAGATCTGCCAGCGATTTGCCCGCTGCGCGATCGAGCATCTCGCACACAGCGATCGCCGAGATCAGTCCGTCGTCGTAACCCCGGCCCATCGGCGCGTTGAAAAAGAAGTGCCCGGATTTTTCGAAACCAGCGAGCGCGCCGAGCTCATTGGTGCGCCGCTTCATGTAGGAGTGGCCGGTTTTCCAGTAGGTCGTCCGCGCGCCCTGCTGCTGCAATACCGGATCAGTGACAAACAATCCTGTGGACTTCACATCGACCACGAAATGCGCATCCTTGTGGATCGCCGACATGTCGCGCGCCAGCATCACGCCGACCTTGTCGGCGAAGATTTCCTCGCCGGTGTTGTCGACCACGCCGCAGCGATCTCCGTCGCCGTCGAAACCGAGACCGGCGTCGGCCTTGTGTTCGAGCACCGCGTCGCGGATCGCGTGCAGCATCTTCATGTCTTCGGGATTGGGATTGTACTTCGGAAAGGTGTGATCAAGCTCGGTATCCAGCGGGATCACCTCGCAGCCGATCGCCTCCATCACCTGCGGCGCGAAGGCGCCGGCGGTACCGTTGCCACAGGCCACCACGACCTTCAGCTTGCGCTTCAGTTTCGGCCGTTTCGTCAGATCAGCGATGTAGCGCGCCGGGAAACTGTCGTGAAACTCATAGGAGCCGCCCGCCCTGGTGGCGAAGGCAGCGCCGAGCACGATTTCCTTGAGCCGCGTCATCTCGTCTGGCCCAAACGTCAGTGGCCGGTTGGCGCCCATCTTGACGCCGGTCCAGCCATTGTCGTTATGCGAGGCCGTCACCATGGCGACGCAGGGGACGTCGAGCTCGAACTGCGCGAAGTATGCCATCGGCGTCATGCAAAGTCCGATATCGTGAACCTTGCAGCCCGACGCCAACAAGCCGGAGATCAGCGCGTACTTGATGGAGGACGAATAGCTGCGGAAATCGTGACCGGTGACGATCTCCTTCTTCTGGCCGAGTTCGCCGATCAGCGTGCCAAGGCCCATGCCCAATGCCTGGATGCCCATCAGGTTGATTTCCTTGCCGAACAGCCAGCGCGCGTCATATTCGCGAAAGCCGGTCGCCTTCACCATCGGCTCGGATTCATAGGCATAGGTGTTCGGTGCCAGAACGGGTTTCGGCTTCGGAAACATGCGGATGGGCCTCTCAAGGAAAGGACATGAGGAAATGCAGCGCTGGCGATACCACTGCTGCTGGAATGCGGGAGCTAGAACTATTCCTGCTTTGATGACATCAAAGCCGGGCTCAAGCTTGTTATTTTAACGCGTTTTCTTTGACGCGAACCGGTACCCACTTCGCTTAAAAACGCTACAGGTCTGTGAACGGCAATTGCGGCATAATTCGCGACGGCAAAACGACACGCGTCAACCCCGACGCCGATGCCGAATTACTGTTCCAGCATCATCCGCCCGTTCGCGAATTCGAAGCGCTTGAGTTTAGACAAAAAAGATAAACCAAGCAGATTTTCCGACAGCGCTTCGTCGGGCAGCACCATGGCATCGACATCGCGCACGATGAGACCGCCGATGTCGACCATGGCGAGCCGGGTACGCGCCGCCTTGAGCTTGCCGTTGGCCGTGGTCACCGTCGTCGTGTAGTCGTTCTGCGAGGGCCGCACGCCGAGCCGCGCGGCCGAGCTTTCGTTGAGCGCGACGACGGAGGCACCGGTGTCGACCATGAAGCCGATGCGCTGGCCGTCGATTCGGCCTTCTGTCTGGAAGTGGCCCCGGCCGTCGCGTGCAATGCTAATGCTGCGGATGCCGGCCTGGGCATTATCCTGAAGCGCGGCGAACGCCGTCGGCTGCGTCGACGTGGTGGGCCGCGCGGCTGCGGACGTGGTCATCTCGTCAGCCAGTTGCGCCATATAGGAGCCGGCGCCGATCAGAAGCGCGGCAAGAATTATCAGATTACGCATGGCGCACACTCACTGACAAATGACGACGCGGCGATCTCGCGACCGCCACCAGCCGGCTACGAGCAATGGCGAAGCTGCTATTTGTGCCAATAAGGATGAGCGAAGCGTTAACACGCGCGCGAAGCTGTGCGGCCGATCGGGAAAGTACCTATAGCGTTTTCGAGCGAAGTGGGTACCGGTTCGCGTGACGAAAACGCGTCAGGTCAAAAAGCTAGAGTCTTTCACATGAGCGTTGAAAGACGCTAGCGGCCATCTTCCGTCGTCAAGGCAAATGCCACAACCGCATAGCGCCTGTGGATCAGCATCAATAGTTCGGTCGGCGACGAGGACCGCCCAGCGCGCCGCCACGAGATGTCGAATGAGCAATCGATCCATCCGTCATCGCGACGCTTGGCTTCCGCAAAACTAGCCTGGTAGCCCACTTCTTGGGTCATCACAGGCAGTTCGATGACCGCCCGCATTTGCGTATCGTCCGCGACGATCAACCGGGCCCTGCGTTCACGGGGAATGAAATAGTCGACCCACCTGAGCGCCCCTAGAGTCATGACGGCCAGTACGGTGGCAGCCATGCCGAGCACGAGCTGGCCTCCACCCAGCGAGAGCCCGATCACGGTCATCAGCCACAGCGTCGCCGCGGTGGTGACGCCGGCGATGAGGTCACCCTTCTTGAAGATGGTGCCGGCGCCGATGAACCCCACGCCGGTCAAAATGCCGAGCGGCAAACGCATGACGTCAATCTGGACAAAGGACTCGACCGTTTTGCCGCTGGTCGATAGCAGGATGTTCGCTTGGATCATGGCGATCGAAGCAGCAAGACCGACCAGAATGGTGGTGCGAAATCCGGCCGCATGCCCTTGCACGCCCCGGTCAAATCCCACGATACCCCCCGCAACCATTGTCAGAGCGAGACGGATCGCGATATCCGACCAGGTCGGCTGCAGAAGCATGTCCATCATGTCCATGAAGGGCCTCAAGGTGGGTCACGGCGAGAGACGTCACGTCAACGCCTCATCAATGGTGCGAGTTCCCCGGTCAATCGGCCCCTTCAGGTCCCGCGTGGCTTAACCCGCCGTGTCGGCGGCGCATTCGCCGGATCATCCGGCCAGGGATGCCGGGGATAGCGCCCGCGCAGATCAGAACGAACGGCGGCATAGCTGCCGCGCCAGAAGCCCGGCAGGTCGCGCGTCACCTGCACCGGGCGATGCGCCGGAGACAGCAATTCCAGAACCAGCGGCACCTTGCCTTGCGCGATCGACGGATGCGTCGTCAGGCCAAACAATTCCTGCAATCTGACGGCGATGGTCGGCCCCTGCTCGGCTTCGTAGTCGATCGCGAGTATCGTACCAGTCGGCGCCTCAAAATGGGTCGGCGCCTCGCGCTCCAGCCGCGCACGCAAACTCCAAGGCAACAACGCCATCAGCGCTTCCGACAGATCGCCGGCTGAAAATTCCTTCAAAGCGGTCTTGTCGAACAGCGCGGGCGCCAGCCACATGTCGGTTGTGGCCACAAGCCCGGCATCGGACAGGTCCGGCCACTCCTCGCCTTCCGCCGCGCGCAGGAACATGACCCGGTCGCGCCATTGCTTGAGCGGCTTCGACCACGGCAAGCGATCCAGACCCGCTCCTATCAATCCTTCGGCGAGGATGCGCGCTGTCGTAACCGACGGCGCGACCGCCACCGGAGCTTCGGCAAGCGTGATCGCATGCAGCCGCTTGCGCCGCCGTGCCCGCAAACTCATCGCCGCGCGATCGAATGAGATCTCCTCGTCGGTCTCGATCTGGTCGGCGAAGCGCGATTCGATCTCCGCCTGCGCGATCGGTGCAGCCAGCAAGATACGGCTGTTCGCGGCGGTACCGGTCAGTTCAGCAACCGCGATAAAAGGCGACCGCGCCAGCGCCGAGGCCTGATCGGCCGACGCGCCGCGACCGTTGGCGAGCACGAACGACCCGTTGCCGCGATTGCGCGCCACGCGATCGGGAAACGCGAGAGCGAGCATCACACCGCTGGAAGGAAAGGTTTCTCCCTCCCCACCAGAGGCGGGAGGGGTAACAGGCACCGCTACCTGAGACGCCCAACGTTCCGCAAGCTGCCTCGCGCCGGTGGCGCGTGGCGAGCGGTCGCGGCGAAAGCTATCGAGCCTCGCATCGAGATCGACGCTGTCGCCGCCCAGACCCCGCTCGGTCAGCACCGCCGCAATGTCCGCAGCCTCCCGGCCTGCGCCGAGACGATGCGCGCCCACGATCATGCGCGCGAGCCGAGGGGGCAGCGCCAACGCCCGCAAACTTTTTCCTTCGTCGGTGATGCGGCCATCGGCATCCAGCGCGCCAAGCTCGCGCAGCAGGCTTCGCGCCTCGTTCAACGCGGGAGCAGGCGGCGGATCGAGAAACGTCAGTGTGGCGGGATCGCGCACACCCCATTGCGCGAGATCGAGCACCAACGACGACAGATCGGCTGAGAGGATCTCGGGCTGGGTATAGGCGGACAGCGAGGCGGTCTGCGGCTCGTCCCATAGCCGATAACATACACCAGGCTCCGTGCGGCCGGCGCGGCCCCGGCGCTGGTCCACCGCGGCGCGCGAGGCACGCATGGTTTCCAGCCGCGTCAGGCCGATGTCAGGCTCAAAGCGCGGCACCCTCGCCATGCCGGAATCCACCACGATGCGGACGCCCTCGATGGTCAGCGAGGTTTCTGCGATCGATGTGGCCAGCACCACCTTGCGACGCCCCCTCGGCGCGGGCGCGATGGCGCGATCCTGCACCGCGGCGTCGAGCGCGCCGAACAGCGGCACGATCTCAATGGATGCATCGTGCACCCGTTCAGCGAGCATATTTTGCGTGCGCCGGATTTCGGCCGCGCCCGGCAGGAACGCCAGCACGGAGCCTGCATCGGTGCGCAGCGCTGTCGCGATCGCGTCAGCCATCTGCCGCTCTAGTGGTGAATCGGGCTTGCGGCCAAGATATCGCGTTTCAATCGGGAAGGCGCGGCCCTCGCTTTCGATCACGGGCGCGCAGCCAAGACGTTTTGCAATCCGCGCGCCGTCGATGGTCGCGGACATCACAAGAATCCGCAAATCCTCCCGCAGTCCGGTCTGGACGTCACGCGCCAGGGCGAGCCCAAGGTCTGCATCGAGCGAACGCTCATGAAACTCGTCGAACAGGATCGCGGCAACACCGTTCAGTTCGGGATCGTCGAGGATCTGCCGCGAGAAGATCCCTTCGGTGACGACCTCGATACGCGTTCTGCGCGAGATCTTGGAGCCGAAGCGCACGCGATAGCCCACGGTCTCGCCAGCGCGCTCGCCCAACGTCTGCGCCATTCGTTCCGCGCTGGCGCGCGCCGCGATCCGGCGTGGCTCCAGCACGACGATCTTCCTGCCGGCGACCCAGGGCGTGTCGAGCAGTGCCAACGGCACCCGCGTCGTCTTGCCGGCTCCCGGCGGCGCCACCAGCACCGCGGCGTTGTGCGCAGCAAGCGTGCGTCCAAGTTCGCCGAGCACGGCGTCGATCGGAAGCGGGTTGGCGAATGTTTCCGTCAAGGAATAGGTCCGCGCGTACGGCATGGTAACGGGGAGACCGTCCTATAGCGTTTTCGAGCGAAGTGGATAACCGGTTCGCGTGGAGAAAACGCGTCAGATCAGAATGATAGAGCCCCGCTTCTGATTCCATCAGAAGCGGAAAGGCTCTAGCGCACCACTTGCCAAACGGCCAGGCGATACCTCTATCCGATCACTTTCCCGGGAAACCGGCACATTATTTGATTGGTGAAAGGAGAACGCAACCGATCCGCCTGTAAACAGGCCCCATCGCGCCGAAAAGAGACAACCATGACCGGAAACGGCACAGCTGCGCAGAAAACCGAACGGGTCGACTGGGTCGACTATGCCAAGGGCATCTGCATCATCATGGTGGTGATGATGCACTCGGTGCTGGGCGTTGAGGCCGCAGCCGGACAGACCGGTTTCATGCACCTCGTGGTCGAATTCGCAAAACCGTTCCGGATGCCGGATTTCTTCCTGATTTCCGGCCTGTTCCTGCCGCTCGTCATTAACCGCGACTGGCGCACCTACCTCGACCGCAAGGTCGTGCACTTCTTCTACTTCTACGTTCTGTGGACCGCGATCCAGTTCGGCTTCAAGGCCCCCCACTTTGCCGCCGAGGTGGGCTGGCCGGGCGTCGTCCATCTCTATCTGATGTCGTTCATCGATCCGTTCGGCACGCTGTGGTTCATCTATCTGCTGCCGGTGTTCTTCGTGGTCATCAAGGCCACGCGCCGGATCGCGCCTTGGGCGATCTGGGGCGCTGCGGCGGCGCTCGAGATGACGCACATCTCGACCGGCTGGACGCTTATCGACGAATTCGCCGCTCGCTTCGTCTACATCTATTCCGGATACCTGTTCGCAAACTACGTATTCGCATGGTCGGCCCGCGCCCGCGCTTATCCGGGATTGACGCTGGCGGCGCTTGCGCTGTGGGCTGTTGTCAACGGCGGCCTGGTCCATACTGGCATCAGCGAATGGCCAATCGTTTCGCTCGCGCTCGGTCTCGCCGGCGCCAGCGCCATCATCGCCGTTGGCACTTTGCTTGCGAAAATGCGCTGGCTGAACGTCGTGCGCTATTGCGGCGAGCACTCGATCGTCATCTATCTCGCGTTCTTCCTGCCGATGGCCGCCTCGCGCACGATCCTGCTGAAAGCAGGTTTGATCCACGATGTCGGCCTGATCTCTCTGATCGTCACCATCGCCGGCGTGATCGGCGCGGTGCTGATCTGGTGGGCCTGCCGCAACACGCGGGCGAACTTCCTGTTCGAGCGTCCTGACGCCTTCTGGATCGCGCCGAAGAAACGAGCCTCCGCGATTCAGGCGGCGGCCGAATAATCCGGCTCGGTCGCCCGGTCAAGGCCCGAAACCCTTGCGATTTTTGTCGGTCATGAGAACGCCGCGGGGGTGCCATCAGCGGGAAAACTCCTTAAGTTGCGGCCATGCCGAAGAAGCCCGCCGCCAAGCCCGCTGCCGCGATCGACGCAGCCGAGATCCCAGCCGCCATCCCCGCGACGATTCCTGCGGCGAAAGCTGAAGCTGGGACCAATATGCAGGGACAGCACGTCTTTCTGGTCGACGGCTCATCCTACATCTTCCGCGCTTATCACGCTCTGCCGCCGTTGAACCGCAAATCCGATGGGCTGCAGGTCAACGCGGTGCTCGGCTTCTGCAATATGCTGTGGAAGCTGTTGCGCGACATGCCGAAGGACGACAAGCCGACACACCTCGCGATCATCTTCGACAAGTCCGAGGTCACGTTCCGCAACAAGCTCTATCCCGACTACAAGGCGCATCGGCCGCCTGCACCCGACGACCTGATCCCGCAATTCGCGCTGATCCGCGAGGCGGTGAAAGCGTTCGACCTGCCCTGCCTCGAACAGATCGGCTTCGAAGCCGACGACCTGATCGCGACCTATGTGAGGCAGGCGTGCGAGCGTGGCGCGACCGCGACCATCGTATCTTCTGACAAGGACTTGATGCAGCTCGTCACCGACTGCGTCACCATGTACGACACCATGAAGGACCGCCGCCTCGGCATACCTGAAGTGATCGAAAAGTTCGGCGTGCCGCCGGAGAAGGTGGTCGAGGTACAGGCTTTAGCCGGTGACAGCGTCGACAATGTACCGGGCGTGCCGGGCATCGGCGTCAAGACCGCCGCGCAACTCATCACGGAATACGGCGACCTCGAAACGCTGCTACAGCGCGCCGGCGAAATCAAGCAGCCGAAGCGGCGCGAGACGTTGATCGAGAATGCCGAAAAGGCCCGCATCTCGCGGCAACTCGTATTGCTCGACGACAAGGTCGCGCTCGATGTGCCGCTGGACGACCTCGCGGTGCAGGAGCCCGACGCCCGCAAGCTGATCGCCTTCCTGAAGGCGATGGAATTTACCACGCTGACAAAACGCGTCGCGGACTATTCCGAGCTTAACGCGACCGAGATCGAGCCGGACAGAAAAAACGCCAGCGGGGCCTCTTCGACAGCGCCCAAGGCGTCCGTAGCCGCCGTCACCGGCGATCTGTTCGGTAGCAGCGATGGCGTCGTGAAAAGCACGCCGATCATCAGGGCAAAGGGCGACGCGGAGATCAAAACGCCTGCGGCCCTTGCCGCCGCCCGCCTTGAAGCGGTGCGCAAGCTGCCGGTCCAGCGCGACACCTACGAAACAATCCGCACGCTAGAGCGGCTGAAAGACTGGGTTGCCCGCATCGATAACAATGGCAGCTTTGCCTTCGAAGCCCTGGCACCGACGATTGATCCCATGCAGGCCGAATTGTCGGGCTTCACTCTGGCTCTCGCGCCGAACGATGCATGCTACATCCCGCTCAGCCACAAACAGGCCGGCGACGGAGCCGGCCTGTTTGCCGCCGGTCTTGCGCCCGGTCAGATCGCGGTCCGCGATGCGCTGGAGATCCTGAAGCCGATCCTTGAATCCAGCGGTCACTTGAAGATCGGGCTCAACATCAAGTTCAGTGCCGTGCTGCTCGCGCAGCATGGCATCGTCATGCAGAATCAGGACGACGTCGAGCTTATCTCCTACGCGCTCGATGCCGGGCGGGGCTCCCACGATCTTCAATCGCTGGCACAACGCTGGCTCGGGCACACCGCTTTGAGTTATGGCGAACTGACCGGCAGCGGCAAGAACAAGCTTGCCTTCGATCAGGTGGCGATCGAGCGCGCCACGGCCTACGCAGCGGAACATGCCGACCTCACCATGCGGCTGTGGCAGATCTTAAAGCCACGGCTGGTCGCCGAGCGCATGAATGCGGTGTACGAGACGCTCGAGCGGCCGATGGTCGCGACGCTGGCGCGGATGGAGCGGCGCGGCATCACCATCGACCGGCAGGTGCTGTCGCGTCTCTCGGGTGAATTCGCGCAGACCGCGGCCCGGCTGGAAGCCGAGATCCAGCAACTTGCCGGCGAGCCGATCAACGTCGGCAGTCCGAAGCAGATCGGCGACATCATGTTCGGCAAGATGGGCCTGGCCGGGGGCAGCAAGACCAAGACCGGCGCGTGGTCGACCTCGGCGCAAATCCTCGATGAGCTCGCCGAGCAGGGCCACGACTTCCCGCGCAAGATCCTGGACTGGCGACAGGTGTCCAAACTGAAATCCACCTATACCGACGCGCTGCCCGAATACGTTCATCCCCAGACCAAGCGCGTGCACACGACCTATGCGCTCGCCGCCACCACCACCGGCCGATTGTCGTCGAACGAGCCGAACCTGCAGAACATTCCGGTGCGTAACGAAGAGGGACGAAAGATTCGTCGTGCCTTCATCGCGGCCCCCGGACACAAGCTGGTGTCAGCCGATTACTCTCAAATCGAACTGCGGCTGCTTGCGGAAATCGCCGATATCCCGGTGCTGAAGCAGGCGTTCCGCGACGGCCTCGACATCCACGCCATGACCGCGTCGGAAATGTTCGGCGTGTCCGTAAAGGGAATGCCAGGCGAAATCCGCCGCCGGGCCAAGGCCATCAACTTCGGCATCATCTACGGCATCTCGGCTTTCGGCCTCGCCAATCAGCTCGGCATCCCCCGCGAAGAAGCAGCCGCCTATATCAAGAAGTATTTCGAGCGCTTTCCCGGCATTCGCGCCTACATGGATGCGACCCGCGATTTCTGCCGCGAGCACGGCTATGTCACGACCCTGTTCGGCCGCAAATGCCATTACCCCGACATCAAGTCGCCGAACCCGTCGCATCGCGCCTTCAACGAGCGCGCCGCGATCAACGCGCGCCTGCAGGGGTCGGCTGCCGACATCATCCGCCGCGCCATGGCGCGGATGGACGATGCGCTTGCGGCGAAGAGGCTGTCCGCACGGATGCTGCTGCAGGTCCATGACGAGTTGATTTTTGAAGTGCCGAACGAGGAGGTCGCGGCAACGCTGCCGGTCGTACAGCATGTGATGCAGGATGCGCCATTCCCGGCGGTGTTGCTGTCGGTGCCGCTGCAGGTCGACGCCCGCGCCGCTGATAACTGGGACGAAGCACATTAGGATCATCCCAACGGCGACCTGACAAGAACACAACAAGAACTGCACGACGACGCTGACGCCTGCACGCGCCGCCTTCGACTCGGAACGTTTCGCCGCTCGTGATATTGAATCCCTTTCTGCAGTTTTCAGCCCATTGCGTATGGAGTTTTCGATGGCCCCGCGTGCTAACTGGAAGGGCTTTTTGCGCCTTTCGCTCGTGACCTGCCCGGTAGCCCTGTTTCCCGCGACCTCGGAGTCCGAGAAGGTCAGCTTCAACCAGATCAATCGCAAGACCGGGCACCGCATCAAGTATCAGAAGGTCGATGCCGAAACCGGCGACGAGGTCGACAACGACGATATCGTCAAGGGGTACAAGATCGATACCGATACCTATCTCGAAGTGACGAAGGACGAACTCGACAACATCGCGCTGGAGTCCACCCACACCATCGATATCGACCGGTTTGTGCCGCGCGCAGAGATCGACGATCTTTATATCGTCAGGCCGTATTATCTGGTGCCGGACGGCAAGGTCGGACACGATGCCTATGCCGTGATCCGCGACACCATCAAGGCGACGGGCAAGGTCGCGCTGGCTCGGGTGGTGCTGACCAATCGCGAGCACGTCATTGCCCTTGAAGCGCGCGACAACGGGTTGGTCGGCCTGCTGCTGCGCTACGCTTACGAGGTACGCGAGACATCGGACTATTTCGACGACATCAAGGAGGTGAAGATCACCAAGGACATGCTCGATCTCGCCAAACATATCGTCGAGCAGAAGTCCGGCCGCTTCGAGCCGACCGCCTTTAAGGATCATTATGAAGCGGCGCTGCTGGACCTGATCGAGCAGAAGAAGGCAGGCCACCCGATCGCAAAAGCCAAGGTCAAGACCGAAGGCAATGTCATCAACCTGATGGACGCCTTGCGGCGGAGCCTGAAGGGCGGCAGGTCTGAGCGGACAGAAATCACCGCCGCTCCCGCGAAGGGCAAGAGGTCAAAGAAGCGGGTCGAAGGTCAGCGCGAAATGTTGTTTCCGATCGAAGGCAAGAAAGCCGCGAAGGAACCCAAGCGCGAGACTGCGAAGCGGCCAGCCAGGACGCGCGCCGCAAAAAAGGTACCCGCGGCAAAGCGCAAAGCCGGATAGCCGGGCGCGGACATGCGCAAGCTGATCGCCTTCGACGACGAGACCATGACCGCGCTGACGCAACTTGGCCATAGCCGCATGGCGACCCTCCAGGATCTGGCAGACGAGGCGTTCGCCGACCTTTTGAAGAAGCACGGCGTGCCGATTGATCTCAAGGATGCCCTGCGGAAGAGTGCGGGTGTCGGAAAGAAAAAGGCGTGACGCCGGCAGCACTCTTGCGCTTACCGGGCGTTGCCGACGTTTGATCCTTGATCGGAGCCGTCGCCGTGCCATCCCGAAAGCTCAGCACCTACCGCAAGAAACGCGACTTTTCGAAAACCGCCGAGCCGAGCGGCAAGGCGCGCGTCGTGCCCGCTAGGCAACTGCGGTTCGTGATCCAGAAGCACGATGCCACCCGGCTACATTACGATCTCCGCCTTGAGTACGAGGGGGTGTTCAAATCCTGGGCTGTGACGCGAGGTCCCTCGCTCGACCCCGGCGAGAAGCGGCTGGCAGTCGAGGTGGAGGATCACCCGCTCGACTACGGCGACTTCGAAGGCACCATCCCGAAAGGTCAATATGGCGGCGGCACGGTGGAAATCTGGGATCGCGGCTACTGGTACGCCGAAGACCCGGCGAAAGGCCTCGCGAAGGGCGACCTTAAATTCGCGCTGATGGGCGAGAAGCTTCAAGGCGAATGGGTGCTGGTGCGCATGAAGCACGACCGCAGCGGCGGAAAGCGCACCAACTGGCTGCTGATCAAACACCGCGACGACTACGCAAAGCCGGGCGGCGGCGAGGATGTGCTGGAAAATGACCGTTCGGTCGCATCGGGTCGGACCCTCGAACAGATCGCCAAAGGCAAGGGCAAGGCGCCGGAGCCTTTCATGATGACCAGGCGGATCGCCGGCTCTGACGCGGTTTGGGATTCGAACAAGGGCGCTGCCGCGGAGGCGCGCGCCAGGGAATCGAAACGGTCGGCAAAGCCGAGCGCAAAGCCCGCGTCGACCGGCAAGAAGGCGCCGAAGAAAGCCCGAGTACAAATTGCCAAGGCTCGCGCGATCAAGGGCGGGATACCGAACTTTGCCGGACTTCAGCTTTGTGAAACGGCAACGCGCCCGCCATCGGCGGAGGGCTGGGTGCATGAAATCAAGTTCGACGGCTATCGCATCCAGATACGGATCGAGAACGGTGACGTGACGCTCAAAACCCGCAAAGGCCTCGACTGGACCGATAAGTTTTCAGCCATCGCAAAGGCGGCCGCGAAACTGCCCGACGCCATCCTCGACGGCGAGATCGTCGCGCTCAACGCAAAGGGCGATCCGGATTTCTCCGCGATGCAGGCCGCGCTGTCCGAAGGCAAGACGGATGCGCTGGTGTACTTTGCTTTCGACCTTCCGTTTGCCGAGGGCGAGGATCTGCGCCCGCTGCCGCTGCTGACGCGCAAGGACCGGCTTCGCAAGCTGCTCGGGCGCTCTGCAAGATCCGACCGCGCACCGATCCGCTACGTAGAGCATTTTGACGTGAACGGCGAACAGATGCTCGCAACGGCGCACGAATCCGGCCTCGAAGGCATCATCTCCAAACGCATCGACGCGCCCTATCGCGCCGGCCGCGGCGGTAACTGGGTCAAAACCAAGAGCCGTCCCGGCCATGAGGTCGTGATCGGCGGGTGGAAGACAACAGGCGGCAAGTTCCGCTCGCTAATGGCCGGCGTCTATAACGGCGACCACCTCGTCTATACCGGCATCGTCGGCACCGGCTACGGCCGCGATACCGTGAAACGCATCATGCCGGCATTGAAAGCCGCGGCCGCATCGAAAAGTCCTTTCACCGGCAAGAATGCGCCGGCCGGCGGTCGCAACGTTCATTGGCTGAAACCTGAACTGGTCGCCGAAATCGAATTCGCCGGTTGGACTGATGACGGCATGGTCCGGCAGGCAGCCTTCAAAGGGCTGCGCGCGGACAAGCCGGCGCGCGAGGTCAGGGCGGAAATGCCGGCCCGTGCGGCCGCCCCACGATTCAACAAGACACGGCCCGACAAGACAAAGCTCAACGCAACACAGCCCAACGCGCGAGCCACACCAGCAGCGAACACCGACACGACCAGATCGCGGCAACCTCGCACGTCTACGGCGCGCGATCGCTCGACGGTGATGGGTGTTGTGATCTCGCATCCAGATAAAGCGCTATGGCCGGATGCGGACAGGCAGCCGGTCACCAAGCTCGATCTTGCCGCCTACATGGAAGCCGTGGGCGGCTGGATGATCGGCCACATCCGCGGACGGCCGTGTTCGATTGTTCGCGCACCAGATGGCATTGATGGCGAAACGTTCTTTCAGCGCCACGCCATGCCGGGTCTCTCGGATCTGGTCACGCAAGCGAAGGTATCAGGCGACCGAAAGCCTTATCTGCAGATCGACCGCGTCGAGGCACTGGCGGCGGTGGCGCAGATCGGCGGTATCGAATTGCATCCGTGGAACTGCGTGCCCAACGAATACACGGTGCCGGGACGGCTGGTATTCGACCTCGATCCCGCGCCGGGCATCGCATTCCCCGACGTGATCGCTGCGACCAAGGACATGAAGCAGCGGCTTGAGGCGCTCGGGCTCGAAACGTTCTGCAAGACCACCGGCGGCAAGGGGCTGCACGTCGTCACGCCGCTTGCAATCAAGCAAAAAGACGGATTGAACTGGAAGCAAGCCAAGATGTTCGCCCAAGCCGTCTGCGAACAAATGGCCGCTGACGCACCCGATAAATATCTCATCAACATGTCGAAGAAGCAGCGCGAGGGAAAAATCTTCCTCGATTATCTTCGCAACGATACCAAATCGACGGCTGTCGCGCCGCTGTCGCCGCGCGCGCGCCCCGGCGCCACTGTATCCATGCCGCTGAACTGGTCTCAGGTGAAAGCCGGTCTCGATCCTAAACGTTTCACACTCCGCACCGCGCCAGACCTCTTGAAAAAGAGTAAGGCATGGGCGGACTATGACAAGGCCGCGCGTCCGCTAACCACCGCAATCAGCAGGCTCGTACGATGACGAACATGACAGGTAGTAGCCGAAGGATCGCGCTGCTCGGCATTCCCATCGACATGGGCGCATCGCAACGCGGCACCTTGATGGGGCCAGCAGCACTGCGGACCGCGGGAATCAAGCCGGTGCTGGAAAACCTGGGCATCGATGTCCTGGATCATGGCGACATCTCCATTGCTCAGGTCGTGCCGGCAACCGACCCAATTCCCGCGAAGGCCAACAACTACCGCGATATCCAGGCATGGATCCGCGCACTCAGCCCGCGCGCTTATGATCTGACGACGTCCGGCGCGATCCCGATTTTTCTTGGCGGCGACCACAGCCTGTCGATGGGTTCGATCAACGGTGTCGCGCGCTATTGGCACGAAAGAGAGCGCGAACTGTTCGTACTTTGGCTCGACGCTCACGCCGATTACAATACACCGCTGACGACCATGACCGCGAACATGCACGGCATGTCGGCCGCTTTTGCGTGCGGCGAGCCCGGGCTTGATGGGCTGCTCGGCGACGAGCCGCGCGCCTCTATCTCGCCAGCGCATCTGGACCTGTTCGGCATCCATTCGATTGACCCGCTCGAGAAGAAGCTGGTGCAAGACCGTCGCATCGCGGTCGCTGACATGCGCGCGATCGATGAGTTCGGCGTATCCGTATTGATTCATCGCGTCCTCGAGCGAGTGAGGGCGCGCAATGGCGTCCTGCATGTCAGCTTCGATCTCGACGTCCTGGACCCCGGCATCGCGCCCGGCGTCGGCACGACCGTTCCGGGAGGAGCGACCTATCGCGAGGCACATCTCGTCATGGAACTGCTATACGATTCCGGACTGGTCCGTTCGGTCGACATCGTCGAACTCAATCCGTTTCTCGACGAACGCGGGCGAACCGCGCGGGTCGCGGTGGAATTGATCGCGAGCCTGTTCGGGCAGCAGATCACCGACCGCCCGACTCCAAGCAATGCGCTGGAGCCGGATAGAATCTGAACACGCGCGGCAGTCTTGCGGACATCATGCAAATGCGGTCGTGACCGCGCGTCCGACGGCCGCGATGACAGCGTTTTGCCGATCCGCCGAGGCGGTGGCGCCCGTGAGATAGGCCGTCACAATAAACGGCGCCCGATCCGGCGGCCAGATCACAGCGACATCATTCGCTGTTCCCCGCTCGCCGGACCCGGTTTTGTCGCCGACGCGCCACGCGGCCGGCAATCCGGCGCGCAGGCGCTTGCCGCCAGTCGTATTGGCGGCGAGCCAACCCGCGAGTTGAGCGCGCGACTCCGCCGACAGCATGCCGTCCAACACCAACGCCCGCAAATCGGAGGCCATCGCGTTCGGCGTCGTGGTATCGCGCGGATCGCCTGGCAGCGCTTCATTAAGTGCCGTCTCGGCGCGGTCGAGACGCGTCATGTCGTCGCCCAGACCCCGCACAAAAGCGGTCAGGCCCTGCGGGCCGCCAATGCTCGCGAGCAGCAGATTTCCCGCCGTGTTGTCGCTGAGCGTAATTGCGGCCTTGCATAGTTCTGCGACGGTCATGCCGTGCGGGCCGACGTGCTTCTGCGTCTCCGGCGAATGGGTCACGAGATCGGTCTCACTGAAATAAATCCGCCGCGAGAGATTTTCCTTGCCGGCATCGACCCCTTGAAGAACGGCGCCCGCCGCTAGCACCTTGAAGGTGCTGCACATTGGAAACCGCTCGTCCATCCGCTGGCCGACGCGCTGGCCGGTGCTGGTATCGAGCAGCGTGACACCCAGCCGCCCGCCGCCGCTTTCATTTTCCAGCCTTTTCAATTCGTCGACAAACTTCTCATGCAATGCCGAGGCCGCCCGGACTCGGCCAGCCCGGCCTATGACGACCAGCCCCGCCAGGCCCGCACCCGTCGCACACAGCAATCGTCGTCTGCCGATCATTTTTTAATCGTCCTCATATTTGGCTGTGCCGAGATAGTTAGATATGCCGTAGCGCGGCGTAACTATCGAAGAATGGATGGGCGAGCATCGAACCGCTCTTCAAGACATCGATGTGCAGGCTTACTCTGCCGCCTCCTTAGCCGCCGGAGCCGCGGCCTTGACCTCGGCATCGACGTCGTTCTCGAATCTACCGAAATTCTTCCGGAACATGTCGACCAGGGCGCGCGCGGTCCTGTCGAACTCGACCTTATCGGCCCAGGTCTTGATCGGATCGAGGATATGCGGCTCGACGCCTGGTACCGAGGTTGGGACTGCGAACCCGAAATATTTGTCATTGTGAAACTGGACGTCGCGCAAGGAGCCGTCGAGCGCTGCGCCGAGCAGAGCGCGCGTGACCCTGATTGGCATGCGACGGCCGGTCCCGTATTTGCCCCCGGTCCAACCGGTGTTCACCAGCCAGCAATCGACCTTGTGCTTCGCGATCAAGGCGCGCAGCATGTTGCCGTAGACGCTGGGATCGCGCGGCAAGAACGGCGAGCCGAAGCAGGTGGAGAATTCTGGCTGCGGCTCGTTGCCGAGGTCGCGCTCAGTTCCCGCTACTTTCGCGGTGTAACCCGAAAGAAAATGATACATTGCCTGCGCCGGCGTCAGCCTGGCGATGGGCGGCAGTACGCCAAAGGCGTCAGCGGCCAGCATGATCAGATTTTTTGGCTGGCCGGCACAGCCTGTTAAAGACGCGTTCGGAATGAATTCGAGCGGATAGGCCGAACGGGTGTTCTCGGTCTTCGGGTCGTCATTGAAATCGGGTACCCGCGTGGCTTCGTCGTGTACGACATTCTCAAGCACTGCGCCGAAGCGTTTCGAAGCGGCGTAAATCTCGGGTTCGGCCTCCTGCGACAGCCTGATGCATTTGGCGTAGCAGCCGCCCTCGAAATTGAAGATGCCGTCCTTGCTCCAGCCGTGCTCATCGTCGCCGATCAGCGTGCGTTTGGGATCGGCGGACAGCGTGGTCTTTCCCGTTCCCGAGAGGCCGAAGAAGATCGCGCTGTCACCGCCGGGGCCGACATTGGCCGAGCAGTGCATCGGCAACACGCCTTTGTCGGGCAGATGGTAGTTCAGCGTGGTGAAGATGCTTTTCTTCATCTCCCCGGCATAATGAGATCCGCCGATGAGAATGATCTTGCGGATGAAATCGATGGCCACAACGTTCTCCGAGCGAACGCCATGCCGTTTGGGATCGGCGCGAAAGCTCGGCAGGTCGATGACGGTCAGTTCAGGTACGAAGTTGGTAAGTTCCGATATCTCCGGCCGGCGCAATAGGGTGCGAATAAAAAGCGAATGCCAGGCCAGCTCGGTGAAAACGCGGGTCTTGATACGGAAATTTGGATCGGCACCACCATAGAGGTCCTGTGCGAACAGCGTCTTGTTCCCGGCGTGCTCAAGAAAGTCGGAATACAACGCGCCGAATTGCCCCGACGTCATCGACTGGTTGCCTGCCCACCATATATTTTTATCGGTGGTCACATCACGGACCACGAACTTATCCTTGGGGCTTCGGCCGGTGAAGATACCGGTCTCCGCGCATAACGCGCCATCCGCATTCAGCATCGCTTCGTTTGTACGTAGGGCATGCTCGTAAAGCTGCGGCGCGCCAAAATTCCAGTACACGGCCTTGAGATTTTTTAGGCCGAACTTTTCGGCGCCGAAGGCGCCGTTACGCACGCCTGTCTCAGGCACGGAAAATTCCTCCTCGTCGAATCCGCATCGCAGGGCGCGATCATAACCAATCGCGCTTCCGCAGCGATGTCTAAATTATAGCCGTCCAGAGCCGGCATTGATCAAGGCCAAACTCATCTGGCCAATCCCGGCTTACTCCAGGAATTCGGATCAAGCCTATGCTGACGCGCGGGCCTTTTCCGCCAATTCCTTCAAGACACCGCGAAGTTCCTCGGGCGTGACGACCCGCCGCGGAAAATCAAGGCGCAACGCATCACGCTTGTCGGCACTCATGTCCAAGCCGTCGGGATCGCAGCCGGTGCAGCGCCAGTCGGCCGTCTCCGCGCCGAGCAACCGCGTTGCATAAAGATTCAAGGCGTCGCGATGATCGCCATTCATATGTTCGATCGCAGTTTGTTCGGCCGCGACCAACGCGTCCGCGCCCTCAAGGCTGGTCAGAATCTTTTCCGGCCTGAGATCAACAATCCGTCCGAAACCGGCCACCAAATGAACTCCGGTTAGCCGAATCCGGAAGAACGAAAAATCATTGAAATCCGCGAAAGATTCCGCCGAGGGGTGAACGTTCAGATAACGCCTTCGCAGGATTGCCTTGAGTTCCCCATCCGCCTCCTCGGCTGTTCCCGCGACCATGATCCGCGAGCCTTCCAGAGGGTCGCCGGCTGCGCGCTCGTCCAGCATCAGCGACACCCTGGGATCGGCGAGCAGATTTTTCGTATGCACTGCAAGGCGTGAAATCAAAAGAATTGGTGAACCATCGTAATGGCTTGCGACATTCACAAGGGAGCAATAGGGGTCGCCGCTACCTGCCATTAAGGTTGCAAGTGCGCCTTGCCGGCTGCGGCGTAGCAGGGATCGGGTCAGGTTTGCGGCTGTGAAATTGGCGGTCGGCTGCATGGCTTAAATCCTCAAATTTGAAAAACCACCTTTTCAGGGCTAAACTGATAACCGAACAGAGTGGGAACGGTAGGGCCTTTCGCACGTTTAAAGAGCCTCGGTCACACTTCAGCCTCGCTTGCATTGCTCGTTGACTGCGTTCTTAAGGTTACACCAATGGCAGACGGTCGAATTGTTCGCCTCTCGCCACCCGCTTCGGAAAGCAGGCATATGCCCACAATTGCTTTGGTCGATGACGACCGCAACATTCTCACATCGGTGTCGATTGCGCTCGAAGCCGAAGGCTATCGCATCATGACTTATACCGATGGAGCGTCGGCACTCGACGGCTTCCGCACCAGCCAGCCGGACCTTGCGATCCTCGACATCAAGATGCCGCGCATGGACGGAATGGAGACACTGCGACGACTGCGTCAGAAATCCGACCTGCCCGTTATTTTCCTCACCTCCAAAGACGAAGAGATTGATGAACTGTTCGGCCTCAAGATGGGTGCCGACGATTTCATCCGCAAGCCGTTCTCGCAACGGTTGCTGGTCGAGCGCGTCAAAGCGGTTTTGCGCCGAGCCTGCCCGAAAGATCCTGCCGCCGTACCCAAGGAGAGCGACGCAAAGGCGCTCGACCGTGGCCTGCTGCGCATGGACCCGGAGCGTCACACCTGCACCTGGAAGAATGAGCCCGTCACCCTGACCGTCACGGAGTTCCTTATTTTGCAAGCGCTGGCGACACGCCCCGGCGTCGTCAAAAGTCGCAACGCGCTGATGGACGCCGCCTACGATGATCAGGTCTACGTCGATGACCGCACCATCGACAGCCACATCAAGCGGCTGCGTAAGAAGTTCAAGGTCGTCGACGACGACTTTGAAATGATCGAAACCCTGTACGGCGTGGGTTACCGCTTCAGGGAAACCTGATAACATCGTTATGGGCGCGGCCCGTGAACCGGATGTTCGATGACATGTCCGGTTTGCTTTCGGTGTGAATGCGAACGTTCGTCGTCCAGCCGCATCTTCAGCGACAAACGCGAAGCGTTTACGCGGGAATGACAGCAATAGTGAATTTGGTGCAACCGGGCAGTTTCAGTCCTTGCTTGATCGAACGCAGCCTGATTTGAATCCCGAGACCGAGGACACCTCACAAGTCCTGGCGGCGGAAGGTCTTGCCGATCAGGCCCAACGGACGCCGCCCTGGCAACGGCCGCTTGGCTGGCTCAGGCGCGCAGGCCAGTTTCTCTTCACGCTCAGCTTTTCGAGCCTGACCCGCCGCATCGTATCGCTTAATCTCGCCGGCCTGATCGCGCTGGTCGCCAGCATTCTCTATCTCTCGCAATTCCGCGCCGGCCTGATCGATGCGCGCGCGCAAAGTCTGCTGGTACAGGGCGAGATCATAGCCAGCGCCATTGCCGCCTCGGCCACGGTCGAGACCAACACGATAACAATCGATACGGATCGCCTGCTCGATCTCAAGCCCGGCGAGAGCTATGGCGCACCGGACGAAATTTCAGGGCTGGACTTTCCAATCAATCCTGAGCGGGTCGCTCCCGTGCTGCGGCGGCTGATCTCTCCGACCAAGACCCGGGCGCGCATCTACGATCGCGACGGAGTATTGATTCTCGACAGCCGCAGCCTCTTTCGCCGCGGCGACGTCATACGTTTCGAACTGCCGCCCCCGACCGACGTCAAACCGGGGTTCATAGAACGCACCACGATCGCGATCCGCACCTGGCTCAATCGCGGCGATCTTCCGCTCTATCGTGAGCTCGGTCCCGAAAACGGCAACGGCTATCAGGAGGTTGCGCAGTCGTTAAAGGGTGAGAAATCCAGCATGGTGCGCATTAACGATCGGGGCGAAATCATCGTTTCGGTCGCCGTTCCGGTCGAACGCCCCCGCTCCACCATTTTCGGCTCGCTGATGCTATCCACTCAAGGCGACGATATCGACCAGATGGTCATGGCGGAACGGCTGGCAATCCTGAAAGTATTCGGCGTTGCCATGATCGTCATGATCGTGCTGTCGCTGCTGCTCGCAAGCACCATCGCCGGACCGGTACGGCGGCTCGCAGACAGTGCGGAGCGTGTGCGGCGCCGTATCAAGACGCGCATCGAGATTCCCGACTTCACTCGCCGCCGCGACGAAATCGGTCACCTATCCGGCGCGCTGCGCGACATGACCGACGCGCTCTACAACCGTATCGAGGCGATCGAGACCTTCGCGGCCGACGTTTCCCATGAACTGAAAAATCCCCTCACCTCGCTGCGCTCCGCGGTGGAGACCCTGCCGCTCGCGAAGACCGACACCAGCCGCAGCCGGCTACTGGAAGTCATCGAGCACGATGTCCGCCGACTTGATCGACTGATCTCCGACATATCCGACGCAAGCCGACTCGACGCCGAGCTACAACGGCAGGATGAGGCGCCCGTCGATATCCAGCGTCTTTTGACCATGCTTATATCGGTCGCGAACGAAACCAAGCTCGGCCGCGACATCAGTGTCGACGTGCGCTTCGAAGGCAGTCGCACCTTCTCGGTGCCGGGGCATGACTTGCGACTAGGACAGGTGATATCCAACCTCCTGACCAATGCTCAATCGTTTTCGAAACCCGGCGGCCGTGTGCGCATCGTGTGTCGCCGCTTGAAATCCGAAATCGAGATCGTCGTGGACGACGACGGTCCCGGCATTCGCCCCGACGCGTTGGAGCGCGTGTTCGAGCGCTTCTACACCGACCGACCCGACCAGGGTTTCGGTCAGAACTCCGGGCTTGGCCTTTCGATTTCGAAACAGATCATCGAAGCGCATCGCGGACGGATCTGGGCTGAAAACCGCCCCGGACCGACAGATGCCCATGGCGACATCCGGATCGCCGGCGCGCGTTTCATCGTCCGGCTTCCCGCGTCATGATCGCGTCGTCCGGACCGACGATCCATGGCTCCGCGGTTCTGGTAGGAGATCGCGCCGTTCTGATCCGCGGCCCCTCCGGCGCCGGCAAGTCTCGTCTCGCCTTCGACCTCATCCTCGCCGGCCGCAGCCGCCAGCTCCCCGTAACGACGCTGGTCGGCGATGACCGCCTCTTCGTGACGCCGCTTCATGATGGGCTGCTCGTCAGGCCCGCGCCTGAGCTTGAGGGAATGATAGAAATCCGTGGGTTCGGGATTCGCCGGTGCGCTTTCATCGCGGAGGCGCAGGTCGGCCTCGTGATCGATCTCGAGGCGCCCGACGCGGAGCGCTTGCCGCCGCCAAAAGCGCTGCGAACCACCATATTAGGGGTCGATCTGGCCCGAATTCCGGTTGCAGCTACTTTTTCGCCACTTCCGATAGCCATCGCTGCGCTGACGACTATTCCGGGTTGCAGCGACACTCGCTCCACTACCGATTGTCCGGGGGAATCCGGTAACCATATAAGTCCTACTACAGCCATGGAGTAAACCATCCCGGCTTTCAGAGCGGACCCGCTTTTCAGGGAAAAACCTAGCACTCCCCCTTGCGTGAGAGCTCTGGATGGTCAAAGTGGCCTGTTCGTGCGGTGCACCAAAAGCACCCGCGAGGAGTTTTCAATGATTGGTCTGGTACTTGTGACCCACGGGCGCCTTGCCGATGAGTTCAAGGCGGCACTCGAACATGTGATGGGCCCGCAAAAGCAAATCGAAGCCATCACCATCGGCGCCGAGGACGATGCCGATCTGTGCCGGGGCGATATCATCGAAGCCGTCAATCGCGTCGACAGCGGCAACGGGGTTGCCATTCTCACCGACATGTTCGGCGGTACGCCTTCAAACCTCGCGATCTCTTGCATGAGCCGGCCCAAGGTCGAGGTGCTCGCAGGCATCAACCTTCCCATGCTCGTCAAACTTGCCAAGGTGCGCAACGATCTCCCGCTGCCGGAAGCCATCGCGGCGGCGCAGGAGGCCGGACGCAAATACGTGACGATCGCCAGCCGGGTACTCGCCGGGAAATGACCGGACAGCCTGACGACGCAGCCTCCTCGGGTCCCCCACCGACGGTGAGCGAGGCATCTCCTGCCGGAACGGTCTCCTGCGAAATTTCGATCATCAACAAGCGCGGCCTTCATGCGAGGGCGTCCGCGAAATTCGTACATCTGGTCGAACGCTTCGACGCCGACATTAGCGTAACGCGCAATGGCGAGACGGTCGGAGGCAATTCGATCATGGGATTGATGATGCTGTCCGCGGGAATCGGAACGACGATCATCGTTTCGGCAACTGGTCCGGAGGCGAAAGCGGCGGTCGACGCGATCACAGAGCTCGTCGGCAATAAGTTCAACGAGGACGAGTGATCGTCTTCTCGCTCTTGCCCTTAAAACAGTCGTCAGAAAGCGTTTCCCGAGGTTGACGCTTGCTTGCCCGCCGTTCGGGCGGGTGCTATCCCGCGCCCCATGACGACCAGTGCCGCCGGTTTGCAGTTCCTGCAGCAATTGCAGCGTTTTTCGAGCGAAGTTTGCGGCGGTTCGAAAACGCATCAAATCACAATCAAGGAGCCCCGCTTCTGATTCCATCAGAACCGGAAAGGCTCTAGAGGTTGCCGTAATGTCTGACGAGCTTCAAAAGCAGGGCACGCCCCCCACTGCAAACATCCGCAACTTTTCCATCGTCGCCCATATCGATCATGGCAAGTCGACGCTGGCTGACCGCCTGATCCAGATAACCGGCGGCCTGACCGATCGAGAGATGGCGGGCAAGGAGCAGGTGCTCGATTCGATGGACATCGAACGCGAGCGCGGCATTACCATCAAGGCGCAAACGGTGCGCCTGAAATACCGCGCCAAAGACGGCAAGGATTATGTCTTCAACCTGATGGATACGCCCGGACACGTCGACTTCGCTTACGAGGTTTCGCGTTCACTCGCTGCTTGTGAAGGTTCGCTACTGGTGGTGGATGCGAGCCAGGGCGTAGAGGCGCAAACGCTCGCCAACGTCTATCAGGCGCTCGACAACAACCACGAGATCGTGCCCGTCCTCAACAAGGTTGATCTGCCTGCGGCCGAGCCCGATAAAGTGAAGCAACAGATCGAGGACGTGATTGGAATCGACGCCTCGGACGCGGTGATGATCTCGGCCAAAACCGGCCTTGGCGTGCCCGATGTCCTGGAGGCCATCGTCACCCGGCTGCCGCCGCCGAAAGGCGACCGCGACGCCACGCTGAAGGCGCTCCTGGTCGATAGCTGGTACGACGTCTATCTCGGCGTCGTCGTGCTGGTCCGCATCATCGACGGCGTGCTCAAGAAGGGCAGCCGCATCCGCATGATGGGCACTAACGCGGCTTACGATGTCGAGCGCGTGGGCTTCTTCACGCCGAAAATGCAACAGGTCGACGAACTCGGCCCCGGCGAGATCGGCTTTATCACAGCCGCCATCAAGGAAGTCGCAGACACCCGCGTCGGCGACACCATCACCGACGACCGTCGGCCGGTGGCGGAGATGCTGCCCGGCTTCAAGCCGGCGATTCCCGTGGTGTTCTGTGGCCTGTTCCCGGTGGACGCCGACGATTTCGAGACGCTGCGTGCCGCGATGGGCAAGCTGCGTCTCAACGACGCCAGCTTCTCGTTTGAAATGGAAACCTCCGCCGCGCTCGGCTTCGGCTTTCGCTGCGGCTTCCTCGGCCTGTTGCATCTTGAGATCATCCAGGAACGGCTCTCCCGGGAGTTCGATCTCAACCTGATCGCCACCGCGCCGAGCGTCATCTATAAGATGAAACTGACCGACGGCGGCGAGATCGAGATCCACAATCCGATCGACATGCCGGACGTGGTGAAGATCGCCGAGATCGAGGAGCCGTGGATCGAAGCCACCATCCTCACGCCCGACGAGTATCTCGGCAGCGTGCTGAAGCTTTGCCAGGATCGCCGCGGCGTGCAGAAAGAGCTCACCTATGTCGGCGCGCGCGCGATGGTAAAATACGATCTGCCGCTCAACGAAGTCGTGTTCGACTTTTACGACCGGCTCAAGTCCGTCTCCAAGGGCTACGCCTCATTCGATTATCACCTCACCGACTACAAGCCAGCCGATCTCGTGAAGATGCAGATCCTCGTCAACGCCGAGCCGGTCGATGCGTTGTCCATGCTGGTGCATCGTACCCGTGCCGAAGGCCGCGGCCGCGCCATGGTCGAGAAGATGAAAGAGTTGATCCCGCCGCACATGTTCCAGATACCGATCCAGGCGGCAATCGGAGGCAAGGTGATCGCGCGCGAGACGGTGCGTGCATTGCGTAAGGACGTCACCGCGAAGTGCTACGGCGGCGATGTCAGCCGTAAGAGAAAACTTCTCGAGAAGCAGAAGGAAGGCAAGAAGAAGATGCGGCAGTTCGGCAAGGTCGATATTCCGCAGGAAGCCTTCATCGCCGCACTGAAGGTCGATAGCTGATGCTTCACATCAGCCCCAAAAGATGGTGGGGCTATAGCGTTTTCGAGCGAAGTGGATACCGGTTCGCGTGAAGAAAACGCGTCAGATTAGAATCTGAGAGCTCCGCTTCTGATTCCATCAGAAGCGGAAGGCTCTGACGGCCGCAGCGCGACTGCCAGGAACCCTCGCAACCGCCGGACGTTTCGATTCCACCGAAACGCAACCGGGAGAGGCGTCATGCCGCGCGGCGACAAGTCAGCCTATACAGGCAAACAGAAGCGCAAGGCCGAGCATATCGAGGAAGGCTACGAGAAGCGCGGGGTGAAGAAAGAGGAAGCCGAGCGCCGGGCGTGGGCGACCGTCAACAAGGAGAGCGGCGGCGGCAAGAAGAGCGGCTCGGGCCGCGGCCGCAAGACCACGAACGTCTCATCGAAGCGCGGTGGCAAACGCGGCGGCAAGGCTTCGGCCACCCGTTCCGCAGCCGATCGGTCGCGCTCGGCGAAAAAGGCCGCGGCGACCCGCAAGCGCAATGCCGCAAAGCGCTCTCCGGCCAGGAAAGCCGCTGGCAAGCGATAACGGCCGTTGCCACGAGCCCGGATCGACAGCCCGTGATGGCAACCGGGGCACCTACGGCGCGGGGCTATGACTGACCTGAATCTTGGCGGTCGCGGAGCTGAAGTCCGGTGGATTCAGCCAAAGCCGTCCGGCAGCGTTCGACGCGTTTTCGATACACGAACGGGGTATCCACATCGCTCGAAAGCGCTATAGAATCGCCTCTCATGAATGGCCGCGCGATTCTATTTCTGTTTCTACTGTCCACGTTCGCCGCCTCCGGCGGTGGCGCGCTGGTGTCCAGAGCGATCGCGCAAGACAAAGGCACGCTGCACCCGAAACCGCTGCCGCCACTGGCCAATCCCGAAGACCCCGCATTGGCCGCCAAACAACTGTTCGGCCGCAAGACGCTTCCGGCTGCCGGCGCGCCTTACGTCATTGGCTATTATGCGCGGGGCTGCATGGCCGGGGCCGAGGCGCTGCCGATCACCGGGCCGACCTGGCAGGTGATGCGACTGTCGCGCAACCGCAACTGGGCGCATCCGGCTATGGTGGCGTTGCTTGAACGACTATCGGGGAAGGCGCGCAAAGACGCCGGCTGGCCGGGGCTTCTGGTCGGCGACATGGCCCAACCGCGCGGCGGTCCGATGCTATCCGGTCATGCCAGCCACCAAATCGGACTCGATGCCGACGTTTGGCTCACGCCAATGCCGGACCGGCTTTTGTCGCGCAACGAGCGCGAGGAGATGTCCGCGGTCATGATGGTGCGCCACGACCGCCTGGATATCGATCCCCACGCCTGGACGCCGAGTCACCTCAGCGTCATCCGTGCCGCTGCCAGGGAGCCGGCGGTCGAGCGTATTTTCGTCAATGCCGCGATCAAAAAGGCGCTGTGCCGCGAGGCCAAAGGCGACCGCAGTTGGCTCTCGAAGGTTCGCCCCATGTACGGCCACGACTATCACTTCCATATTCGCATCAAGTGTCCGCCGGGCAATCACCAGTGCGAATCCCAGACTCCGCCTGAGCCGACAGACGGATGCGGCGCGCACGATCTGGCCTATTGGTTCAGCGACGCCGTGCTGCACCCGAAACCGCCGAAGGTGCCGCCGAAGCCAAAACCCCCGATCACGTTGTCACAACTACCCGCGAACTGCCGTCAGGTTCTGGCTGCGCCGGATGCCAGCCACTAACAGTCGCCACGAAGGATGGGTCCGGGGAATTCATGACCGCCCACGGACCGTTGGCGGAAAAGAGTCGGCTCGCCTTCTTGTGCCTGGAAACGCTAAAGGTTAGCGGCTCAACCAGAGTCTACAGCCACCTCGCCTTTCAAAAAAACCAGTGGCCACCGCTCTTTACGTACGCATCGTGCGGCTGATACTGTCGTCAAAGCGATCTTTCCGGCTGGCCGTAAGCCTCCTGGAAACCATGGAACGGCGCTTCCACTGATCGTCATGTCAATCCCTTGCATCGTCTGCGCGGTCACTCGCGTCGGACCGATTTGGAGCGCCTTATGAAGATATTCACCCATTCATTGTTCTCGGCATTGCTGGTCGGTGCCCTCCTCGCCGTGCCGGCCACTGCCAAGGATGCCAAACCCTCGGCCATGGCGCCCGCCGCCGCACAGGACAAGACGCTGACCGTGTTCGCAGCCGCCTCGATGAAGAACGCGCTTGACGAGGTCGACAACGCCTACACCGCGAAGTCCGGCGTAAAGATCGTTGCGAGCTATGCGGCGAGTTCGGCGCTTGCCAAGCAGATCGAACAGGGTGCGCCGGCCGATGTTTTCATGTCCGCCGATACAACGTGGATGGACTACGTGAAGGACAAGAAGTCCATCAACGAGCCGACGCGCGTCGACCTGCTCGGCAACAGCATCGTGCTGATCGCGCCGAAGGATTCGAAGATCGACAAAGTCACCATCGACCAGGGCTTTGATCTTGCCCAGCTCGCAGGCGACGGCAAGATCACGACCGGCGATGTCAAATCCGTACCCGTCGGCAAATATGCCAAGGCGGCACTGGAAAAACTCGGCGCATGGGCCGCGGTAGAACCGAAAATGGCGATGGCGGAGAACGTTCGCGCAGCGCTGGCGCTAGTGGCGCGAAACGAAGCCGTGCTCGGCATCGTCTATTCAACCGACGCCAAGGTCGAACCCGGCGTGAAGATCGTCGCCACATTCCCGACGAACTCGCATCCGCCGATCGTCTATCCGGTCGCGGCGACCTCCACCGCTCATAAGGACGCAGCGGATTATCTTGCCTTCCTGCGCAGTTCGGAAGCCAAGGCGATCTTCGAGAAATACGGCTTCTCGTTCCTGGTCAGCCCGACAACCTAAAACTGAATACAACCTAAAACTGAATAATGTCGCCATCGCCCTCCCTCCCCCGCTTGCGGGGGAGGGTTAGGGTGGAGGAATGCTTCGTCGCAGTCAGACTGATATTTTTTGAAGCGCGATCGTATGCAAAACCGGAATCCACTTTGCTGATCGCGCTCCAGGCATCGTCCTTGAGCCAAAAGAAAAATTGGAAACCAATTTTAGTTCGACCTCGTTATGACAAACACATTACCGAGACCTCATGTTTGATATCTCGCCAACCGAATGGATAGCGATCCTGCTTTCGCTCAAGGTCTCGGTGGTCGCGACGCTGTTCGCGACACCGATCGGCATCGGATTGGCGTGGGCGCTGGCGCGGTATGAGTTCTGGGGCAAATCGATTATCGACGCCGCCATTCATTTGCCACTGGTGCTGCCTCCTGTCGTGACCGGCTATCTGCTGCTTCTGACCTTCGGCAGGCGCGGGCTGGTCGGCGAATGGCTTGCCGATCACCTCGGGATCGTTTTCGCATTTCGCTGGACCGGCGCAGCGCTTGCCTGCGGCGTGATGTCGTTCCCGCTGCTGGTACGGCCGATCCGGCTGTCGATCGAAGCTGTCGACCGGCGGCTGGAACAGGCCGCGAGCACGCTCGGGGCTTCGACATGGCAGGTCTTCGCCACCGTGACGCTGCCGCTGGCGTTGCCGGGCATTCTGGCCGGCATGGTGCTCGGCTTTGCAAAAGCGATCGGCGAATTCGGCGCGACCATCACATTCGTCTCCAATATTCCCGGTGAAACCCAGACCATTTCCGCGGCGATCTATTCGCTGATCCAGACGCCGGATGGGGATACGGCAGCGCTACGGCTGGTCGTCGTGTCGATTGCCCTGTCGATGGCGGCGCTGGTCGCCTCTGAGCTGTTCGCACGGCGCGCGACACGTCGGCTGCACGGAAACTGATCATGCTGGGTGTCAAGGTGTCGAAACGGCTTGGCAGTTTCTCGGTCGATGTCGCATTTGCGAGCGAAGGCCGCGTCACCGGCCTTTTCGGGGCATCAGGCTCAGGCAAGACATCGCTGATCAACATGATCGCGGGGTTGCAGACACCGGATCGCGGCGTGATCTCCGTCGACGGCGACGTGCTTGACGATACCGACCAACAGCTTCATCTCGCCGTGCATCGCCGGCGCATCGGCTATGTCTTCCAGGATGCGCGGCTTTTTCCGCATCTCGATGTGCGCAGGAACCTCGACTACGGGCGCCGGATGAACCACCTCACCCGCGACACCGCGCAAGAAGCCCGGCTGAACGAAATGCTCAATATCGGTCATTTGCTGGATCGCCGGCCCGGCCAGCTCTCCGGCGGCGAGCGCCAGCGAGTGGCGCTCGGCCGGGCGCTGCTGACACGGCCCCGCCTCCTGCTGATGGACGAACCGATGGGAGCACTGGATGAGGATCGCAAGGCGGAGATCCTGCCCTACCTGATCCGGCTGCGCGACGAAACCGGCGTGCCGATGGTCTACGTCACCCACGATCCGGATGAATTGCGCCAGCTCGCTTCGCAAGTCGTGATTCTGAAGCGCGGACGCGTCGCCGCCTTCGGCGGCCCCGAGGTCCTGCCCGCCTAGCGCGTATTCCGCAAAATTGCGGTACCGGTTCTGCGATGTGAATGCACGCTAGTTATTGATTGAGAGCATTTTCGGTCAAGTCCCTGCAACCGACGACCAGGCCTTTGCCGCCTTCTGCCTGAACGCGCCCATTCTGGTCAGCGGCGGCAGCTTCTCCTCGTCTTCGGGTAAACGAAGTCCGACTGCGTTGACGCGGCCTTCGCTGATATTGCGTGCGACGAGAACGATGGTGTCAAGCGGCAGGACCGCACCTTCTTTCGGTGCGTGGTCGAGATGAACATCGAAGTAATCCGCCAGCGTTAACTGCCCGGCGGTCGGATCGACGGAAATGCCATAGATCTGCGCGATATCGCCAAGGGTGATTTCGCCCGAGACCAGGAAATCGCCAAGCAGATGCGGGTCTGGTGACGCCATCGGCTGCATGTCCACAAAAAAGCGGTCGAGTGCCTCGGCCTTTTCCGGCGGCGCCAGCAGATAGAGGTAGTCTCCCGCTGTGATCGGATCGGCCTCGGCGGGTGTTAGAATTTTTTCATTGCGGATCACGAGCGTCGGCTTCGACCATGACGGAATCAGCCCGCGCCGAAGGAACAGGCTCATTGGTCGCACTGCATAGCCGACCAACTGCTGTTCGAGCTGTCCTGGCAAATCAAGTTCGACCCGACGTGGCCCGCGGTCGGCACGCGGCAGCGCCACATGCAGCAGCCGGGCAGCCGGAGCAAGCGTCCAGCCCTGCAGCAAAAGCGAGATAATCACCACGACGAATGCGACATCGAAGTACAGATACGCCTTCGACAGCCCGACCAGCATCGGAATCGAGGCAAGAAAGATTGCGACCGCGCCCCGCAGCCCGGTCCAGGCGATGAACAGCTTTTCCCGCCAATTGAAAGGAAATGGGGCGAGGCAGAGGAACACCGCGAGCGGCCGCGCCACCAGCATCAGCACGAGCGCGACCACCACCGCCGGCACGACGCTGTCCAGCAAGCGGTACGGCGAGACCAGCAAGCCGAGCAGCACGAACATCACGATCTGCGCCAGCCAGGTCGCGGCGTCGAGGAACGTCACCACGGAGTTATGGGCGCGGGTCGGACGGTTGCCGATGATAATTCCCGCGAGATAAACCGCGAGAAACCCGGACGCATGGGATATCTGCGCCACTCCGAAGATCACGAGCGCTGCGGTCGTGACGAACGGCGCATGCAGCTCCTGTGGAAGCGCCACCCGGTTAAGCGCCACCACCACGAGCCGCCCACCGATCACACCGACAATGCCGCCAAGCATGGACTCCCGGAGGAACTCAAGCACCACATGCCAGATCGAGCTGTCGCCGACCGAGATCAGCTCGACCAACATCAACGTAAGAAACACCGCGAAGGGATCGTTGGTGCCAGACTCCGCCTCCAGCGTCGCACCGACGCGCGGACGCAGCCGTAGCCCTTGCGCGTGGACCAGCAAAAATACCGCGGCCGCGTCAGTGGAGGCGACGACCGCGCCGATCAGCAGCGCCTCGGTCCAGTTGAGATCGAGCGCATATTTGGCGACTGGCGCCGTGACCAGCGCGGTCAACAGCACGCCGAGAGTAGCGAGCACCATCGAGGGCGCCAGGACCGTGCGGATGCTCTGGAACCGCGTCTTCAGACCGCCGTCGAACAGAATCAGCGCCAGTGCGGCCGACCCGACAAGGTAGGTGTTTTGGACATCGCTGAACGTCAGGCCCCCAGGCCCGGAATCACCTGCCAACATGCCGATGAACAGAAAGACGAGCAGCAAGGGGGCGCCAAACCGCAACGCCAACAGGCTCGACAGAATTCCGGCCATGACCAGAATCGCGCCGAGCAGGATGGCCAGACTGACCGAATCCAGAGATGCCATCAGACGTCCGCAGCGGTAAACACTAGCATTTTCATCCTTATCGCCGCCGCCGCGGCGCGCCAATCGATTTCTGCCGATCGGCGTCGTTTGTGCTTAAGCGCGCGCAATGCGCCAGCACCGCATGATCGAGCTGATCTGCTCGGTTTCGGTCACCGAACCCTGACGGCGTCACCACGACCGGCCAAGAGCCCGGCCGCGGCGAACCGAAGTGAACCCCTAATAGCGCCGCATTAGAGGCTTCAGCTTGCGCTGGCAGCGCCATCCATTAGATTAGGAGGCAACAACTCCTTTCATCCGGACTCAGATCACCTGATGAGCTACGTCGAAGCCTCCGAAACCCCCCTGCGAAAGACCGGACAGATTAAACTGCACGGCCCGAGCGGATTCGCCGGGATGCGCAAGGCCGGTGCTCTGACGGCACGCTGTCTCGACGAACTCGCCGATCTCGTGAAGCCTGGCATCCCCACCTCGCAGATTGACGATTTTGTCCGTGAATTCGCCTTCAGCCACGGCGCCTACCCGGCAACGCTGATGTATCGCGGCTATCGCTACTCGACTTGCACGTCGGTCAATCACGTGGTCTGTCACGGGATGCCCGGCGATCGCATCCTGAGAGAGGGCGATATCGTCAACGTGGACGTAACTTTTATCGTTGATAGCTGGTACGGCGATTCCAGTCGCATGTACTCGGTTGGTCCGATTGCACGCAAGGCCGAACGGCTGATCGAGATAACCTATGAAGCGATGATGCGTGGCATCGCGGCGGTCAAGCCCGGCGCGACGACCGGCGACATCGGTCACGCCATCCAGAGCTTCGTCGAACCCCAAGGCATGAGCGTTGTCCGCGATTTCTGCGGCCACGGACTCGGCCGCATATTCCACGACGAACCGAACATCATCCATGTCGGCCGGCCCGGCGAGGGCGTACGGCTCAGGCCCGGAATGTTCTTTACCATCGAGCCGATGATTAACCTGGGCAAACCGCACGTGAAAATCCTGTCGGACGGCTGGACCGCCGTAACCCGCGATCGCTCGCTGTCGGCGCAGTTCGAGCATTCGGTCGGCGTGACCCAGACAGGAGTTGAGATCTTCACGCTGTCGCCAGGTAAACTCGACAAGCCGGCCTGCGGGGGCTGAACCTCGGGTCCGGAATCAGATCGCGTTGGATCGCGCACGCTTTCGCAGCTCGCATTCCCGAATTGGGGTTGCAAATACCGCGAGCCACGGCAAGGTTGCGGAAACCCGTGGAGTGAATTTGACATTCGCGCCCCCTGGCGGCGTACCCCGAACGCGAATGTCGCATTCAAAACTTCACTAGCAACTTATATTGCTAGTGGTCCTTCGATTCTAACATTCGCAAGAAGGCTCGCTGAAACAGGACACGAATGTTAGAATCGGACCACTAGGACTGGTTCGCTCCATCCATGCCCGCAAACGCCGACAACCCCGCAGGATTTGCCGAAGCGCCGCACTATCACGGCCATCGCGAACGATTGCGCGAGCGCTTCCGCGACGCCGGGCCGGACGCGCTCAGCGATTACGAACTGCTCGAAATGGTGCTGTTTCGCGCGTTGCCCCGCCGCGACGTCAAACCACTGGCCAAGTCCCTGATTGGCAGATTCGGATCGTTCGCCGAGGTGGTTCATGCGCCCGACGCCCGGCTTCGTGAGATCAGCGGTCTTGGTGAGTCGGCGATCATCGAGCTCAAGCTGATCGCGGCAACTGCCAGCCGTGTGGCCAAAGGACAGCTGAAGCAGCGGACAGTGCTGTCGTCGTGGGCCGCGGTGATCGACTATTGCCGAACGTCGATGGCATTCGCCGACAAGGAACAATTCCGCATCCTGTTCCTCGACAAGCGCAACCAGCTTATCGCAGACGAGTTGCAACAGGTCGGCACCGTCGATCATACTCCGGTTTATCCTCGCGAAGTCGTCAAGCGTGCGCTCGAGCTATCCGCAACCTCGATCATCATGGTCCACAACCATCCATCAGGCGATCCGACACCGTCCCGTGCCGACATCCTGATGACGCAGAACATCATCGAGATCGCCAAGCCGCTCGGCATCTCCGTGCACGATCACATTATCGTCGGCAAGAACGGCCATGCTAGCCTGAAGGGGCTGCGGCTGATCTAACGCGATTAGGACACACCACTTGTGGGATGAAGTAAAGCCGGTTCAGAACACGGGAGAGTTCTAGCGTAGAAAAGCGTGCACATAGGCGGGGTGGCTTTGCGCCTCCGATTGTCAGATTACAGTTGCGCTGTCTGTAGGGCGCAGACTGTGGTGCTATCGATGCTGTAGTGCCTGCTGTCCGCCATGATCTCGGCAAGCGTTACTGCCACGGTTTCCTAGACCCCGGCTTCACTCCATCGCCGGAACCGGCGGTAGATGGTGTTCCAACTGCCGAATTTTGGCGAAACGTCTCGCCATGGCACTCCGCATCGAAGCCGCCAGAGGATGCTGTTGATGATTGAGCAGTTCTGTTCTGGCGGTCTGCCGCGACCGCGGTTCTCAGGCTCGATCGGCAATAAGTCCTTCAGAACGCGCCATTCCGCTTCGGTGAGATCACCCCGGCTCCAGCCTGCCTCCAAAAAGCAGCCTTGAATCAATCTCTCCTAACGGCGTCAACCGCGTTCTGAGTCGATGTCGCTTATTCTGCCAAAACAGCCCGGTTAATCGAATGCTGAATGAAAATGAGGGCACCGTGAAAGCAGCTTTTTGGCGCTTTGCGCACAGCCATTATCAGACGAAAAACCACTGCTTCTGGCCGAAGTACCCTTATTCGCGTGGTTCACCTTCTTCGCGCTGGTCTATGGCAGTGCCATGCTTGCCAGGTGGTTGCCGACCATGATTAAGACCGTGCTGGGCGTGATGCTCGTCGTCGGCCCATTAGCTCTTGCACTGCTGCGCAGACACATTCGCATCGAGGCCGCGAAAGGGCCTGACGCCCTCTATCGCAAACGCATCGCGGCTAATCGGTAACAACAAAGCGCGCGCCATATTGGCGAACTATTTGTCCACGCCGCCTAGTAAGTCGTGTTTGAGGATTTCTTCGCGTACCAGAAACGAATCTCATCCCCAGCCGGTCTGGTTCCTACATATACGGCTTTCACACCTGAACTGTCGCCGAAGCGACGGTCTTTGTACTTGCTCAACGTAACGTGGAACACGAGCTGACGATCGATTAGAGGTAATGCCCGGTCCAGCCAGTCTTGCGACGCCCATAAAATCTCACCATTTTCGTTTCGATGACTGCCCCGGTTGTCGTCCGGGTCAGGCATCCATTCCCCCCACACCTGACTCCGCATAGCCAGTTCGTTGTGAGAGGTTTTCCACTCCCGAAAATCCTTGTCCGGTATGAGCCCAAATGCCTTGAGAAGTTTGACGCCAAGACGTGGTCGCGACGCCACGCCGTCAGTCGCGATTTTCTCGCGTGAATCTACCCCAATGCTGTAATTTTCCAAAACCCACACAAATGGCTCAAAGGGCGATGCCTGTCTGTATGGGTCGTCAAAGCCGTCATGAAGAAACAGCGGTAGCCAGAGATCGTGGTCCGCTCTTCTAACGAATTTCTGGCAAAGTCCCACGATCCCACGGGGTTTTCCTAACGCCGTTTCAATACGAACATAAACTCCGTCCGGGGACTTCCACCGTCCATAAATCGGCAACATCGCGGATTCCGCAATATTCAAAATTCCTAAGCTCTCGAAAATCGCTGGAGTCAGAATTAGTGATTCGACATTCTTGACTCGTGGTCCCAACAGACTCTTCCCGCAAACCTCAGGCTCTTGATCTTTGTGATCGCTGAGCCAAGAACCATCTTTAAACGTAACGTCATAGTCGTTGAGCCACAGCTCAAAGGGCGACGCAGGATCTTCATCATAGCTTTGACGCGCCACCGGATGCGATTGCCGCAACGTAGTTGCTGCGCTTAGCAATGCGTGCTTTTGAACATGCTCACGATAATATTCGTATCTGTCAGTTCG
This sequence comes from Nitrobacter sp. MLSD-S21, assembly GCF_058809865.1. Classification (NCBI taxonomy): domain Bacteria; kingdom Pseudomonadati; phylum Pseudomonadota; class Alphaproteobacteria; order Hyphomicrobiales; family Nitrobacteraceae; genus Nitrobacter; species Nitrobacter sp. MLSD-S21. The sequence goes on from NZ_JBXASZ010000002.1 coordinate 679,671, forward strand.
TTCTTTTCGATAACGATCATGCCCAGGAAATGCATCCATATTTGTAGCGCTCGGCCAGATCCGCTGAATTTCATGAGCGATAGCATCGACGCATTGACCGTCTGAAATGTGAAATACTCTCGCAAGATGCGAAATCTCTGACTTGTTGAATTCATAATCGAAACTGAAACCAGATTTGGCAGGAACGTGCTTCGGCCAAGAGCCTTTAACAACTGCGATTCCCTTTGGATCGACTTCAACTTCTTGCGCTAAATTTGCGATTTCGGCTGCCTCGCAGCCAATATTTCGCAAGCATCGCAGGATGTGTCGCTTATTAAGGATGTGAACGTCATTTCGCGCAGCCAGCTGGAAAAGTCGGGGTTTCAACGGGGCCAGCTTTGCCCCGTGAATCAATGCGGCACGGGCCAGCCCCATCAGAAGCCATTGCTGTGAATTCTGAAATGAGAGGTTATAGCTTTCTGTTTTGAGTGCCGGCACCTCTCTGCGATCGAACTGCGCGAGAAGTGCATTCAAATCGTCGATTAAACCCAATGAAACAAAGAGCGGCAATGCGCGCGCAATGCTCCACTTTATGTAAGCATCGTCATCCCCTAAAAGGTGCCAGATTATTCCGACGAGAAGCTCTCGCTCATCTGAAATTTTGAAATCGGGCTTGTACGCACCTTCTCCAATCTGATCGGCCAAGCCTGCGGCCGGCCCAGACAGAAAGTTTTCGAGGGCATCGCGCGAAGCGCTATGCGACGTTTGGTGAGACAGTACCGTGGCAAGCTGCAACCACTGCTCACCATTCAATTCCACTCGTTCAGTCGAAATTGTATCTAGGACGTGGTTCAAGACGAAGCTTTCGTCACCACAAAGATCGCTGAGTTGCTTTATCTCGCGGCTCACACTGCCGTAAGAAATGCTGAAGAGTTCAGATCCTTTCGATTTGAATAAGTGTGAAACAACGTTTTTTTTCTCTGCCGCAATATGTGCTGATGAACCAGACCATTCCGAAACACAATCTTGAATGTGATCGATAGCTTGGTCGAACGAGACGTTATTGGCCTCAGCCAAAGCAAGCAAGTGATCGAGCCGTTTCGCGTAGGGGCAAGCCCGCACGAATTGTAGAGAAGAAGTCCCGTCTCACATAAAATGGAAGTGACTTAACGGCATCTATTTCGTTGAGCGCCTCGTCAATGGACGCCGCTGATCCTGGGTCACACTTAGAGACCAGAGCTTTGACAAAAGCGTCTGGGTCTTGTTCTTTTTTCTTGCTTTCAATGCTCGCAGGCGAACTCGGTCCTGATGACGAGCGCGAATTATACTCGTGCCTTTTCCGTTCTGCCTCCTCAAGTAATTGCTTTGCCGTGCTGACATCGCCGTCGCCCACGACGGCTGGATTTTTTTCGGCAACATTCAATATGCCTTGCCAGACAGAGGACCAGCCGCCATCCGAGTGCTCGGCAATCAATTTTCCAAATACAGCCTCGAATATTGTCCTTTTCTCACCGACGTTGCGCGCTTGTGGAAGAATCGATAATAGTCCGTCACCAACGCTCCACTCGTGCCAGCATGGTCTTTGCAAATGCCCAACAGCACCGCAGCGCGTAACGGCGAAAGATGCTTCTCGGCAGAAAGATATGAAGCGAGCTGAGGCAGTCCGAGAGAATAGCTCGCAACGTCTTCGTCATTCCACCGTATAAGCTTGGTTGCGGCTGTCGTTCCTACGGATTTAGCGCAAGCTATGCCGAAAAGATTCCAGCCAAACTTATGTGAATCATGAGCAAAAATAGTCTGGCATAGGTTCATCAGCCTATGCCCCAACTCGGGCCGGATGCACCCGCCAGGTTGGCCCGCTGCGTAATGCAGTATCGCGTAAATCAAGTCGTAATCGCCGCTGCCGAGCTTATCCAGTTCCGCCAATCCGTTGCGATAATATAGGCGCGCTTCGGGAACGCTCATTTCCAGCAATGCTTCGGCCAAAGAAGCGTAATCGTCGCCACGCTGATCGGTCTGATCGTCTTTGCGAATCTCATCGACCATCGATTGCGCAAACGCACCGGCGCGAGAGTGAAGATGACCTTTTGCTGCTAGCAACGAGAGCACATACGCTTTCTCGCTCAGCAAAAAACGTGGCCGAGAGATCACATCAATAACCGCGACCGCATCGCTGTCTGAAATAGCCGGTGCGTGTTGAAGAAGCAGTCTTGCAAATCCAAGCCCCACGGTCTTGGCAAGCATCTTTTCAGGCTCTTCGAACCCGCGCGTCACCGTCTTTGATACAAAGGAGGCCCAATTACCGAGAAACGCGCTCACGCCCTTATCAGCGACGCGAGCACACATGCTGGCCTGAATTGGCTCAATAATTTTCAGAACCGTCTCGATCCCGACGGCAATTTCCTTACATTCACGGCTATCAAAGCGGCCTTCAGGTTTCGTCCCGCTTTTTGCCTTTTTTTGGCCTTTACGGCGGACAGCGGGTAAAGCGGCCAGAAATGACTTAACCTCCTCCCGCTTTTTGAGAGCCCGCGCAGCAGCCGTGATCTTCACCCCTTGCGGAAGCAAATCATGAATTGCAACAGCGCGTTTTTTTGACCAAGCCGCTACGCATGTTTGAAGAAATGGAATCCACGCTCTCGATGGACCGTAACGTTCCCCGTAATCGTAAGCTGTGGGCCTGACTTGAGCGTCAGCATCCAGCAGCTTTTTCGCGGAGCTAGGGCCATCGTGTACGAGCGCCGCAAAAGCCGCTGAGACAAAGTCGCGGCCCGCATCATCACTCAAAGTAACGAGTTTTTCCGCCTTAAGTTTTGCTTCGGCGACTGAACGTGCCAGCAGTTTCCTTTCTTTTGAGGTCAGCGCTGTCTTGCTGCTCAAAAGCGTCGCTTTGAGCACGAAAGATTTACTCTTCGAGCTGGCCGCAAATGCTGCAAGCTCGGACAAGACGCTCAATCCCGTTGCGCACTCATATTGCCGGGCAAGTTTGACCGCTTGCCGCGCGACCGGAATTGCTAATCCCCGGCCCCATTGATGCAGATTTCCATCAACAGGTTTAAAATCTTTCTGAACGATCTTCAGAAATAGAATGGAAGCAAAGTCGTCGTGGGCTGGACCGGTCCTCTCGTGAGGAAGTTCGAGCTCATCTCTCTCTTTGCGCGCGTTCCAGTTTATCCAGTCGATCGCACGGCCACAGTGAATTTCAGCCTCTTCCATCTCATTCGAGAAAGCATGGGCGATTGTTAGCCGTGCATCACGAGCGCCGCGCCACCCGGATCGGTCGCTGAATAAGCGTCGATAGGCGTCCCGATCGCCCAGAGTCGCTGCCAATGCGGGCGACTTGCGTATGAACTCATCGCCACGACTGTTTGCCGCGACCACTTGAGCCAAACGCATGGTGATGCCGAGCGCATGGTCGAGATCGCCGTCTTTAACCGCCAATTTAAACGCGGCATTGAGTCGTGCTAGTGTCAAACGCCGCCGTCCGAAGTCCGACTGAATTAAAGTCGGAAACCGTGTCGAATCCGCCAAAGCATAAGCCCGAGCACCGTCCTTGATTGCTACCAAGAACCCAGGCAGAGCCTCCGCTGCATATTGCGACGATACCTGTGCGTCATGGAGACGCTGCGCTATGGCTTGTTGAGAAGCCGTGTCGTTAGAATACGTATCACGGACATAAGTTTCTGTTGGTTCGTCGCGGAAAATCGCGCCGTGCGTGGGAACGATCTCGAGCATCGGAGCCAGATCAGAAGCCGCGCTCATCACTTGCGATATCGACCACCCTAAGGCGGTTGCCAGTTCGTCCAAAGGCATGGGCGGCGGCAATAAAGAAATAGCGGAGAAAAACTCCCGAACATCCGAATCTAGCCACCCAGCGATTCGAAGATCGGAGAAGATCTTGTTGCACTTCTCCGAGATGAGTTGATCAACGGTGATTCGGTTTTGTCTGGATTTCCCGCTACGTTCGTAGCCCAAGTATCAACCAAATAAGCCAACACCCGCGCGTTGCCGCTAGATCGTGAAAACGCGGTCGCAAATTCAGCGCTCGTGATATTTTCGCGGCGGGAAGCCAGATATAATTCTGCTTCTTTCTGCGTAAACGGACGAAGCGGAAACGGTACAACTGTTGATCGATCGACAACGCGAGCCATTCGATGTGTGCGGGCCGTCAGAACAAGCTTTACTCCCTCGACGCTGTTTTCGCTGAGTGACGCCAGAAGAAGCCTTGGAAATGAATCGTCCTTACGGTCGTCAGCTTCGATTTGCGCATTGTCTGCCGCATCGATGATTATCATTACGCCCTTTCGCTTCGATTGGACTTTCAGCGTCTCAACGGCCTGAGTAAGGCGGCGGCGTAGTGCATTTATCAACGCAACGGATTCTGCGTCGCCAGGAAGCAACGGGTCGCACAGCCCTCTTGAAGCCAACTCATTGGCGATCTGTACGTATCCTACTCGCGGCAGATGCCGCTCTTGGTCCTGCGATCGATAAGCACCTCCGCCGAAGCAATCGAATACAATGACCTCGTACGCTTCAGATTGCGCGGCAGCGAGGCTGCCAATAAAGACTGTTTTACCAACACCGCCGTCGGCATGAATGAAGACTGGTTCGCTTGTCGTTGCGATCAAATGGCTCGCATCGTTCAATTGTTCGCGTGGGACAATGTCGCCCACATCAATGAAGCGAGTATCTGCCGGAAACAGATCTTCCTCTTCACAGCTCAAGGCGACGAGCACGTCTTCTCGTTTGATGAGGTTGTTGTTCTTGTTCTTCAGACCGGCCTTTTCGCGAACAACTTCGACCAGCTCAAAGAGTCGAGACTTGCTGCGCAGCTCATTTCCGGCTGACCAATCAGCCATGGCGCGTCTCAAGTTACTATTTAAAACTGGAAGCGTTTCCTCGGATGCGTGAAATTCGCAGCGGCTGAATAGCCGTTGTGCATCTACATTCTTCTTTGTGCAGAGGCCTTTCAGATAGTCATGTTGAGTTAGGGCTTCGCCTCCGGCAGGCGCTATACCCGATTTCAGGCCGCTAATCGCTGTCCATAGATCCGGCGAGAACTCCGCATTAGTGACAAACGCAAAGGTCAGTTTCTTGTCGATATCAGCCGACGGTATTGTCTTTTCATAGCCAACAATTGTGTCGGCAAACTTTTCGATTGTCTTACGAAGATACGACGCTGTCACTGCACCGGCTATTGTTCTGTATTTAAATTGCGCCGTCTGAACAGCTTCCGACGTGGCAAAGTTGTCGCCATCTCCGTAATAGAGAACGAGATCGGCCACGTCTTCGGCTTCCGCGCCGGGATCGGCTGTTTCGGTGTTCGAAAGTCCTTCAATGGCGATCGCTTTCAAGCGATCACTGGGGAAGACCAATTGCATCGCTCGCCGCGCTGCCCAGCGCTCATGGAACGTGTGTCCCGCGCGGGAGGCGCTCACGATACTTACGGTTGGACTTTTCGGAGCCTTTTTTGCCATGGTGAGAGCATAAAGAGTTTTGGAACGATCCCGAGCGCAAGTCCGGGGCCTTGCCCATCATCGTTCGCCCGAGCGCAATAAGCTGTTACACCATTATCCGACCGTAGGAGAATACGTGTCTACTCCTGCTTACCTCACCGTTGCTGAAGTCGTCGAACGCTACCGCGGCAAATAACCCCACTAGCACACTGCAACCAAGACGGCGATGCTGACTCCGACGGAGCTGGAGCACATTGATCTTTGGCATCACGCGTCCTCCAACCTGCGGAGACGAGCCTTGACCCCATTGCTGATGTTATCGGTGACTTCAGCGGGAAATGCTTTCGGGAGCGACGCGATGACCTGTTCGACTGCTGCTGACGCCTGTGTGCGCAGGTCACCGAAAATCGCGGTCACGAGTCCCGCGCCAATCCCTGCCTTGGCTGCGGTCTGGATAAAATGGCGGGGCATAACGCTGTCCACGACATAGTGGCGGCTTTCACCGACCGCCATGGCCAACTTCATCTTGTTACGCTTGATCTGGCCCGCGTCGAGACTGGGCTGCGCCGAGATCACATCGTAGAGCGGAGTCATGCGGAAGCGGCCGCCGGGAGAGAGAAAAACGCTGAAATTCTTGGCATGACCATCTGTGGCACCGAGCAGCCAGAAGGCCATCACGGCCTTCAGAAACGTCGCTTGATCCGCCTGCGGTTGATCGCTCCCCTTCAGCAGATTGAGGATAGCCGGAATGCCGGGGCCGCCATCGGATTCGTATTTCAAGGATGGCGGCACGGACAAGGCCTGGCAGCAATCCTCTTGCGGCAAACGCAGGAGACGGTTGTCGCTGGTCCAACGGCGATCGAACCGCTCGACCACGAGCACGCGGTTACCCTCAAACTCCTCAATCGCGACGGCGGCGCTCGGAAGTCCAAGAGCAGCCGCCAGCTTAAGGCAGAAGAACTCGTTTTCAACGCTGTAGGATAGATCGATGCCATTCGGCAGTCGGCCAATCTGCGGTTTGAGGATGTGCGTCGTGGCCGTAGTCGCCAGCGGCTTGTACCAACGCCCGTTCCAGAACAGCAGTGCGGTCTTTTCCTGGGCGCCGGCGATCGATATCCGAAAGTCCTCATCCTCGCCAAGTCCAAGGGGAGCGGATGCAAGGTCACCGAGAAGCCGGGCGATTCCCTTGTCGTCGATAGGTTTGCCGCCGACAGCGCCGGCGACGCCGGGTTCGATGCCGTCCGGCAGGAATTGCAATGCGCCGACGCAGTCCCGTCCGACAGCAGCGAGTAGGTCGTAAGCGTCTATGCCCTGAGCGTGAACTCGCTCCGCCATGCGGCGGCGGATGGGCATGCTATCCGGCAGGAGATTGTCGAAGACGGCGATGACAGGCGCACCGATATAGCGGTCCTCACGCAGAGGCAGAGATAGCGACACGGGCAGCGCATGCTCCCACGCAAGCCAGGACAGATCGTACTGAAAGTCGATTGCACCGCTGGATTGCCTGTTCAGCCGCCCGACGAGGCGGCCATTCAGGAAGACATTAAGCGGGATGTGCCGACGCGGGCGGGCCATCAGAAGATGTCCTCGATCTCGGCCGGCTTTGCCTTCGTCCTGGGACGGATAACAAACTCGAGGTCAAGCGCCGCGAGAATGTCGCAAAGCGTCCCGAGCTGGGTCCCGAGGGCGCCACTCTCGACGGCTGAGATGGTTGCCTGCCGTAGCTTTGTCTTGTCCCCGACGCCAGTCTGGTTCAGGCCGAGCTTGCGGCGCTGCCGGCGGATGGCATCTCCGATTTGCTTAGGCGTTCGGGCGATCTGGTCCACGGCGCACCTCTCTGAGCACGCTGTATACGCTCTAGAGGATAAATGTCAATATACGCTTCAGAGAATAAATACCTATATACGTCATAACGTATAACGCAGATAAATACCTCTTAGCGTATAATTCAGCACGCTCGCACTGGTCCGCGGGTTCTCAATTGAATATTCAGCGCGGCTTAATCACCTCTACCTGCCCCGGACCGGAGCACGGTATCGCGCGGGAGAATGATCCTCGCCAGCGAAGAGCGCGATCAGTCGGAAGCGGTCCAACTCCAGCCTTTAACGGCCATTGCTTCACCGATCCATGGCGCCACCACGCCCGGAGGTCCACTGCAATACCACAAGATGTAGTCACCCTCTTCACGTACCCAGGCGACAAGTGTGGCCGCTTCTCGAAAAGAGTAGGAAACAACGGCCCCATTCGATGCATGCCATCGAACGTTGGCCAACGCCGACCAGAGATCGACGCCACATGCACCATCGGCTCTCACCAGCTCTCCAATCGCGCGATCAATGGCGGCTTCAAATTCCTTGATCGGTCGCTTGGAGCGCTGGCTTGGAACGCCTGCAAAATCGCTTTTATCGAAGAACGGGAACATCCGCCTCCATGGTTCTCGTCTCTTTAGCTCCGCTGAAGAGGGGATGAAACAATTAAATTGAAGCGTGAGCAGCTGCACTCGACACTTCGCCAGCGGACAGTTCTTTCCAGTGAAATCGTAAAACCACCTGGTCGCAGGCCGTTCCGGCCCACGAAACAAAGGAGTTATCGATATGCAGCCACCCGTCATTCCGCCGCGTTATCTTCGTACCCGCGAGGCCGCAATGTTCCTCGGACTGTCGCCGCGAACACTAGAGAAGCATCGGACCTATGGAACAGGCCCGATCTACCGCAAGCTCGGCGGTCGGGTAGTGTATGCGCTCGCCGACCTGCAACAATGGGCGGATTCGGGGACAGTGAGTTCAACGTCCGATCCGAATAGCAAAACGGTCCGACCGGCTGCGCCACAGCATCAGGCAGCTCGCCGAAAGGCCTAAGCTCCGATCGGGCTCGCGGTCACTCCGTCGAGAAGCAGCCGCGAGCCTCGAGTCCGATGTCGGACTCCCCGATAACCGGCGTGATCACGGAATTGTCCAGCGCCAAGCGCAGCGAGGTCAATCCTGCTCATCCGCCTCATACACATTTGTGCAGCAGGCCGTTGCACAACTACTGGAGCTATGGAGAAATTGTGTCTGTTCCTGCCTATTTGACCCTAGAAGAGGTCGTCGAGCGTTATCGCAACCAGGTTAGCGAGGGTACGCTACGCAACTGGCGATCGAAGAGAATCGGTCCGTCATTCGTCAAAATTGGCAAAGCGATCCTATACCCGATCGAGGAGTTGGAGCGATGGGATCGTTCAAACCTGATTTCCTGTAAGCGCATATCAACTGCGTCCTTAGGCGCCAACGACACCGAGGGAGCGGTGGACTGAATGGACAGGGCTGGCCTTCGATTGACGATGGATGCGGTTTGCCATCGTCAATCAAGGTCAGCTCCTGTTCTGATCCGTGCTCGCCTAAAATGGGATAGACCGATGTGGAGTTCGTGCAGCAGCATGCGAATGCGGGCACTTGAGGGGTTGTCCGGGTTACACCGGGATTGTCCCGAATTGGCGCGAGTTACAGACACCAGATACCGGCACCACCTCATTTGCGCCGTTATATATCCTATTGAAATATAACAATTTTCTAAATTTCACAGGTTGGTCCATAACCATCCCTCCGGGGATCCGACGCCATCGCAAGCCGACATCCAAATGACCAAATCGATTATCGACATTTCGTCACCGCTCGGGATCTCCGTGCATGACCACATCATTGTCGGCAAGAACGGCCACGCCAGTCTGAAAGGGTTGCGGCTGATCTAGCGAAGAACGCCAAGCCGTGCGTGCACCGTGGGGTGCATCACAGCGACCGGACGGACCACCCATCCGAACGGTAGCCAGGGCTACTGCCGCATGAGAATCAGCGGATCGGTGCTATCGGGAACCAGCCGCCACTGTGCGTTGTCGTCGGCCTGGAAGTGCCAGGTCTCGCCGCTCGCCGACATCAGAAGGATTTCACCGCGCTCGAGACGCCAGACCTCTGGCTTGAGGTTCGCGATCGCCTCATCGCATTTGGGTTTAAGGAATGCCTGGAAATTATCCGGTGGGACTTCGGTGTTCGTCAGCGTGATGCCGCAGATCGGCTTACCGTTGCCGCGGACGAACGTCCAGTCGCCAATCATCTGGTCCATCGATCTGGCGAGCGAACGGGCCTCGGCGAGATTTTGCAGGATGTAAATGCCTTCATTCTCCCGCCGGCCTTCGAGAATTCCGCTCTCGACTTCGGTGAAATCGACCACCGGCTCTCCGGTCGCGGTCTGCAAGCGCACGATATCGAGGCCCGCGACAGTCCAGGCCGCAATGTCCTTCGTAAACGGTAGCGACGCCGCACAGCCCGGCTCAAGATCGACCTTGAAACCCTGCGGCGACGTCTCGCCCCTGAGCGTCACCACGCAGGTTTTGCTGCGTTCGGTCGTGGACAACTCCCACTGCCCGATCATGTTTTTTTTCAAGGCGGATGCATCCTGCGCCGATGCGGCCGGTCCGTAGGCCATCAACATCGCCACAACGACAAGAACAGGTCTCCGCTTCCGCCACATTGGCGTGCTGCCGCCATCGATCTTGTCCAGGGAGACAGGCGCGGCCATCAGTTTTCCCTCCCGAGCGCGCTTTCGTGCCAGCGCCGCAACATCAGATGCGACACTGTCGCAAGGAACATATAAATGACAATGCCAGCCACAGAGAGCAACAATAACGCCGCGAACATGCGCGGAATGTTGAGCCGGTAGCCGGACTCCGCAATTCTGTAGGCCAGACCCGACCCGGCGCCGGCCGAACCCGCCGCGATTTCCGCAACCACCGCGCCGATCAACGACAAGCCGCCGGCAATACGTAAACCGCCGAGAATGTACGGCAGAGCCGCCGGCAGTTTGAGATAACGCAGCGTCTGCAGCCGCGATGCCCCGTAGAGTTGAAACAGGCCGACGAGACTGCGGTCGACCGAGTTCAGGCCGAGCGTGGTGTTTGACAGCACCGGAAAGAACGCGACGATCCAGGCACAAACGACGACCGCGGTCTGCTGCGGCAGGTAGATCAAAAGGAGCGGCGCAATCGCGATCACCGGCGTGACCTGCAGGACGATCGCATAGGGCAGGAAGGCCTGTTCCAGCCATTTCGATTGGTTGAACAGCAGCGCCAGCACGATCCCGCCTGCGGCGGCGGCGGCAAAGCCCTCCACCGTGGTCAGTAAGGTTGTCAGCAGCGAGTGCCACAGGACCGGCCAGTCTTCCACCAGCGTCGCCGCCACCAGCACTGGGCCAGGCAGCACATAGGGCGGAATCTCATAGGTATCCACGATCCAATGCCATACCAGGACGCCAGCCCCCAACACGATCACCGGCAACAGCACGCGTGCCACCGGCGTCCCCCGAGCGCTCTGTGATGGCTCATTGTCGGCCGGCGCCGATGGGTTGGATGCCGTCATCGGCGACGCGCTCCCTTGCCCATGGCCAGTGACAACGCAGCCGACACCTCACGGCAATACGCTCCGTATTCCGCCGAAGTTCTGAAGTTCTCGTCCCTCGGCTCGGGCGTGTCGATGCAGTACTCGGCGCTGATGCGGCCGGGACGCGGCGTCATCACCACGACGCGGCGCGCGAGATAGACCGACTCAAACACCGAATGCGTGACGAAGATGACGGTCTTGCGCAAATCGCGCCACAGCGCGAGCAGATCGTTGTTGAGGCGGAAGCGGGTGATCTCGTCGAGCGCCGCGAAAGGTTCGTCCATCAACAGAACGTCCGGGTCAGTGACGAGGGCGCGGGCGAGTGATGCCCGCATCCTCATGCCGCCGGACAGTTCGCGCGGATAGGCGGCGGCGAACTCTGCAAGGCCCACCCGCGCCAGAGCAGCCTCGACGCAGCCGCCGATGTCGGCACGCGGACGGTGCGTCAGTTTCAGCGGCAGCGCCACGTTGTCGCGAACGCTGGCCCATGGCATGAGCGTCGGCTCCTGAAATACGAAGCCGATGGAGCGCCTGCCGCCGGCAACGCAAACCGTGCCGGAGGTTGGATCGCTCAATCCGGCGATGATCCGCAGCGCGGTCGATTTCCCACAGCCGGACGGCCCGAGCAGCGATACGAAATCGCCGCTGCGCACATTGAAATCGACAGGCCCCAGCGCCGCGACGCCGCGGTCATAGCGTTTCGTGACGCCCTTCAGGCTCACCGCGTCTCCCGCGCGCGGGCCTGTGCCGGCTGCGGACAACGCTGTTGCGTGCTCGATCATCGGCGACGGGTGCTATTTCTCGGGCTGCAAGTTTTTAGGCCGCAGATCGAGGCCGACGCCTTTGTTGACGAACTGCAGCGTGTAGGCCTTGCGGAAATCGATGTCCCGGCGTACCACGCCGGCCCGCACCATCATGTCGAAGAAGCTCGCATAGCGCGCGTCGTTCATGGCGCCGATGCCATCGCGCCGGGAGTCGCCCGAATCGACGATTCCATACTCCTTCATTCTCGCCACGGAATACGCCAAGAGGTCGTCGGTCATTTCTGGATTGAGCTTCTTGATCGTGGCATTGCCTGCGGCGTTGTCGCCGTAGAGGTAGGTATACCAGCCGACGATCGAGGCGTCGACGAAGCGCTGCACCAGATCCTGTTTGTTCTCCACCAGATCGCGGCGGGTTTCGATCAACGTCGAATATGGGTTGAATCCGGCGTCGGCGAGCAGAATCACGGTCGGCTTGAAGCCAGCCCGCTTCTCCACCGCATATGGCTCTGAGGTGACGTAGCCCTGCATCGCGCTTCGTTTATCGGCGAGAAAGGGCTGAGCGTTGAAGGTATAAGGTTTGACCTTCTCCGCACTGAATCCATGTTCTGATTTGAGCCACTGAAAATAGCTGGCGATGCCTTCCTTTGACACAAACAAGGTGAGTGGCTTCAGATCGTCGATTTTTGTCACCTTCGATTCCGGGTGCGCGAGAAAGACCTGCGGATCTTTCTGGAACATCGCAGCGACCGCCACGACGGGCACGTTATTGGCAACCGCATCGAACGACTGCATGGTGTTCGCGGTCATGAAGAAGTCGAGCTTGCCGGCAATCAGGAGAACCCGGTTGTTCACATTAGGGCCACCCGGAACGATGGTCACGTCCAGACCGAATTTTTTGTAGGTGCCATCGGCCAGGGCTTGAAAGAAACCGCCGTGCTCGCCCTCGGCGACCCAGTTCGTGCCAAAGGAAACTTTGTCCAGCGCCGGTTCAGCCTTGGCCGATGGCATGATGCCAAGCGCAAGCACGATTGCGGCGGTTAGCGTTCGCAGCGAAACGGCAAGGCTCATCCTTCGGCTCCTCGATCTTTATGGCCCATGACAGGAATCGACCGGCACCGGCGCGCCCGCTGGTCGGCCCACGGTCTTGATCGGACACATCAACTTAGAGCCTTTCGGTTTCTGAAGAAACAGAAGCAGGCTTTATGGTTTGGATTTGAACGCGTGTTTTCACGCGAAACGGTGTCCACGTTGCTCGAAACGCTATAATCTGCGTTCCCGTTCAATGAAACGCTGCGCGAGATGATCCGGACGCCCCCCTTCGACTGGTTGACCATCCATTGGCCCGGCGTTGCACCCGAGAACGCCGCAAACTGGATCGCGGTGCTGCCCCTGGCCGCAACCGAGCAGCACGGGCCACATCTGCCGCTTACGACCGACGTGCTGATCGCAGACGCCTATATTGCAAAGGTCCGCGAATTGCTGCCACAGGATACACCCGCGACCTTTCTGCCAGTGCAGCCCGTCGGCATTTCTACTGAGCACATGGATTTTCCGGGCACCCAGACGCTGACCGGCGAGGCAGCGCTCAGGGCCTGGACCACGCTCGGCGAGGAGGCGGCGCGGCGCGGAATCAGAAAGATCGTGATGGTGTCCAGTCATGGCGGCAACAGCGCCGCGATGACGATGGTGGCGCAGGACTTGCGCGCGCGACATCGTATGCTCGCGGTCACCACCGCATGGTCACGCTTCGGCGTACCGGATGGCCTGTTTGATGCGGAGGAGTTGCGCCACGGCATTCACGGCGGCGCGGTCGAAACCTCGATCATGCTGGCGCGCTATCCCGCCGAGGTCCGTCGCGACAGCATCGCCGACTTCCGCCCCGCGAGCATCGCGATTGAGAAGACCTATCGCTGGCTCGGCACGCAGCGGCCCGCGCCGTTTGCCTGGCAGACGCAGGACCTTCACCCGAGTGGCGCGGTGGGTGATGCGACGCAGGCCTCCGCGAAGAAAGGCGAGCGGCTGCTCGAACATGGCGCACGCGCTTTCTGCGAATTGCTGGCCGACATGGCGAGGTTCGATCCGGCACAGCTCAAAGCTGGCCCGCGCGATCCGACGTGACTTGCTCACGCCTATAATAACCTCGGCCTGGCCTTCACGTCATCGCAGTGCCTCCTAGAGGGCTGGGTCGCACCGGTGTCATCAGGAGATGGGATGTATCGTCATGCTTTGTTGCATATTTGCTATTGCAAATTAGTTGCAATAATAACCGGGAATAATTTTAACTGGACCTGGTCCGCAGACGGATCGAAGGCAGAATGGCGGTATCAAATTGGTCGCGGATCGGCCATCGCCTTGCCACCCGAGGAGACCTGTGGCGCATTACGGTCGAAATGGGGCGCGGTCGAATGGGGCGACAATGACCACCACGGTGCCTTACCGGTCTGAGCAAACGGTCCAATGAATGCAGTCCGGCCGGTCCTGCTACGGCTTATGCTGGCCGGCGTGGTGCTGGGCACGCTGATCGGCACGGCCGGTGCCGCCGATGTCGGTGTATCCCGCCAACCGGCCAAAGCCATGGCCCAGCCGCTTGTCGACTGGACCGGTCTCTATTTTGGCGCCCATGCTGGATTCGGCGGCGGCCGATCGGCCGCCGCAATCTCGGACCCCGCACGGGTCACTGGCCGCAACGATTTCGGCGGGCTGATCGGCGGCGTTCAGGGCGGCTACAACCTCTGGCTCCCCTCGGGACTACTGCTCGGCACCGAAGCCGACATCTCATTTCCGAGCTACATCGAATCAAATTCGATTGTCTCAAAGCTCGCGACAGCGCGCTCCGACGTCACGCACCAGTGGGACTTCATCGGATCGGCACGCGGCCGGATCGGCTACGCCACGGGTCCGTGGCTTGCCTATACCACCGGCGGCTTTGCCTTTGCCGGTGAGCGTTATCTGAACGATCTGCCGTCGGGCGATCGGGAGAAAACACTGGGCGCCCGTTATGGCTGGACCGCTGGCGCGGGGCTTGAATACGCTTTCGCGCCGCACTGGAGCGCAAGGCTTGAATATCTTTACTACCGATTCGACGGAACAAGCGTTCAGTTTCCGTCGGCTGCGCAATACACCGCGACCATGGATTTTCAGTCGGTCCGCGTCGGCCTAAACCGCAAGCTCGATCTAAACCCGGCCAGCGCCAACCTTTCGGCGGCCTCACTCACCGATCCCGAATCGGATCGCTGGGAAATTCACGGCCAGACCACTTACCTCGGCCAAGGTTATCCATCTTTCGCCGCGCCCTACAGCGGCAGCAACAGCCTGACGCCTGCCTCCCAATATAAGGCGACCTGGAGCAACAGCCTGTTTCTGAACGCGCGGCTATGGGACGGCGGCGAAGTCTATTATAACCCCGAGCTGCTTCAGGGTTTTGGCTTCAACGACACTGTTGGCATAGCGGGTTTTACAAACGGCGAGGCGCAAAGGTCCAACTTTCCTTATCCGCACTACAACACCACTCGGCTGTTCGCACGCCAGACCTTCGGCCTCGGTGGCGAGCAGGAAGAGCTGGACAACGGACCAACCCAATTGTCGGACAAGGCCGATATCTCGCGGCTGACGCTGCAAGCCGGCAAGTTCGCTGTTCTCGACGTGTTCGACGGCAACGACTTCGCCAAGGACACCCGCAAGGACTTCATGAACTGGGCGCTGTGGGCGCCGGGCGCCTTCGACTACTCCGCAGACAAGGTTGGCCTGAGCTACGGCGCCACCGCCGAACTCAATCAGAAACAATGGGCGCTCCGCGGCGGCTATTTTCTGATGGTTTCTGAATCGAACTCCAACAGCTTCGATTCAAACCTGTTTCAGCGCGGCGAGTATCTGCTGGAACTGGAGACGCGCTATTCGCTGCTGGGCCAGCCGGGCAAGCTCCGCGCCATCGGCTGGCTCAACAGCGCCTATATGGGCAGCTATCGTGACACGCTGAACAACCCCGCGTTCAATCTCAATATCGCGCTGACTCGTACCGGGCGTATCAAGTACGGGTACGTCTTCAGCGTCGAGCAGGTCGTCACTGACGACGTCGGGCTATTCGGACGCTGGAGCTGGAATGACGGCAAGACCGAGATCATGGCGTTCACCGACATCGACGCCAGCCTCTCGCTGGGAACCTCGATCAAGGGCACACGATGGGGCCGGCCGGACGACGTGATCGGCATCGGCGGCGCGATCAACGGTCTGTCACGGGATCATCGCGACTTCCTCGCAGCCGGCGGCCTTGGCATTCTCATCGGCGACGGCCAGCTCAATTACAGCCGCGAGCGCATATTGGAAACGTACTATGCCTATGCGCTGAACAAATGGTTCACGCTGACCGCCGACTATCAGCTTGTTACGAACCCCGCCTACAACGCCGACCGCGGCCCCGTGCATGTATTCTCCGGGCGGCTGCACGGCGAGTTTTGAAAATAGTTTCTTTCGGGAGCTATCGGGTTTTTCACCTTACGACCCTTGCTTCGCTCCCTCCGCGAGGCGGGTTTCCGGCATGAGGGCCCAGACCACAAGCAAGCCCAATGACGCGACAGCGGCCAATTGCAGAAACGCGATGCCATGTCCGAAATGATCGCTCACGTAGCCGCCAACCATGTTGCTGAGCGACGCGCCTATTCCGGTGGCCGTGCCGATGATGCCCTGCGCAAGGTTGAAGTGACCTGAACCGAAGGCAACATCGGCGACAATGAGGGGAATCATGACGCCGAAAACCGCAGCCGTGATGCCATCCAGCACCTGCACAGCGACCAGCAGCGACGGATCGTGGATCGTCGCAAACAACGTTCCGCGAGCGGCCAGCGCGGCGAAGGCAATCATGAGTAGCGGGCGGCGTCCCCATACCTGCGCCTTGCGGCCGACGGAAGGTGATATCAGAGCGACGATCGCTTGCGGAACGATGATGCAGAGCGCAATCAGCATCGGCGCACCCTGACTCGAGCGTGCGGTCACGATACCCGCCGTCAGGGGCAGCATGGCCGCATTGGCAAACTGAAGCAGGAAAACCACGCAGGCAAAAACGACCAGCGGCCGCTGATGCAGAAGATGCACGATGCTGGTCGCATCGGGATCCGGCTTCGCGCGCGCAATGGCACCATGGGCCTGTTCCGGATCGATCTCCCGATCGCGGATTCGCGCCAGCGAAAGCAGCGTCGCGATCACAAACACGAAACTCACCACGAACACGGCGCGGCTCGATAGCAGGTATCCGACGACACCCATCACCCCCGCAGCCACGCCATTGCCAAGCGATGCGTAGCGCGCGTTGCGTCCGAGTCTCTCGCCGATCGCTTCCGGTCCCACAAGTCCGAGGCTGATGGCGGCTATCGCAGGCCCAAGCACGCAACTCGCCGCGGCATGCAGGATCGCCGCTAGCGCGATTACCGGAAAGATCGGCCACGCCGCGTAGGCGAGCGCGCTGAGACCGATCGTGGCGACAGCAAGCCCTGCGACCAGACGCTCCGAGCGGGCCGCATCGATGACGGCACCACCCGGCATCTGACCGATCAGCCCGATGATCCCGCCGATCGACAGGATCAGTCCGATCTCGGATTGCGTCCACTTCTGCGTGGTGAGATAGACCGCGACGAAGGGACCGAATCCGGTCTGCACGTCTGCAAGGAAGAAGATGAACCAGTCGAGGCCGCGCTGGCTTTGCGCCGAGGGATGATGGCCCCGCGCGCTTGCCACCGGCGACGGACTCACGTCCTCTGCGCCCGCCCGCCGCGGGCGCGCACTATCCGGATCGGCCGATCGACGGGCCCCTCGCGCAAAACAGATCGGATATCCTCCTGATCAAGGACCGATATTGAGGGGCTGCAGCGTTCCCGACGCGCCCAGCACCACAACCGACGCGCCTTCCTTGTATTCCGGCGCCGCCCTCACCTGGTCCTGCGTCAGTTCGAGGCTAATGCTGTCGCTCTTGCCCTTAACCCCGCCAAAGTGGAGCGCGTTCCAGTCGACCACGATCTTCCGGCTGCCGACCCCGAGGAAGCCGCCAAAATCAATTACGGCGGCGCGAACCACGCCTGCCCGATCCACGATCACCTCGACGATCCGCCCCATGTTCTGACCGCCCGTGCTCCGCACGTCGCGTCCCAGCACGCCATGGGCATCGGCGGGACTGATCACGGTGATCGATGGCGGCGCTGTTGTCTCGCCCGAGGGTTTTGCAGCGGCCGGCGGGTTGGCGGGGGCGGGATTCGCCGGCGGCGAACCGGTGTCGTCGGCCATCGCATTTGGGACAGCGCAGATCAGGGCGGCAGCCATCAAAACAACGACGCTCGTCGGGACATTTCGAGACATGAATCCTCGCTGTCAAAACCCGCGATGCCTACGTACGCGGTCAATTCCTTGCGACCGTCCGTCCTAGCGCGTCATCACGATCGACACCTGAATGTGGCCTCGCGTCCGCAATACTTCGAGCGACACGTCCTCATCATGACGGCGCAGACGCAGATCAACACTGGATTCGCCGAGATGCAGCCCACGCAGGATCACCTCGTTTAGGAATGCGGGAAGCCGCGGGTTGCGCAGCCTTATCTCGTTCCTTGCAGCATCGAACTCCAGACCCAGCGCGGCTTCCAGCAGCGTGAAAGGCGTGGCGCTCGCCCACGCCTGCGGCAAACAGGCGACGGGATAGAGCGTAGGCCCACGCCGCGGCTCACGCCGGAAGCCGCAGAACAGTTCCGGCAGCCGCCGCAAATCCATATAGGAAGCCGCATCAAACAGGCCCTTGAAAACGTGCTCAACCGAGTGCTTGAGACCATATCGCGCGAGCCCGAGCGCTATCAGCGCGTTGTCGTGCGGCCAGATCGAGCCATTGTGATAGGACATCGGATTGTAACGCGCTTCCCCGATAGAAACGGTACGAATTCCCCATCCGGTGAAAAACGCCGGCCGCATCAGATCGGCGGCGACCATCCGCGCCCGGTCTTCCTGGACGATACCGGTGAACAGCAATTGTCCGGCGTTCGACGTCCGCACTTTGCAGGGGCGTTTCTTCCCATCGAGCGCCAGCGCGTAGGTGCGCAAATCCGGCAACCAGAATGCCTCCTCGAACCGGGCCGCCAAACGATCGGCCGCGCGCTCCAGTTCACGGGCGCGGTCGGTGAGACCGAGAGCACGCGCGCATCGCGCCGCCGATCGCTTGGCGGCGAAGACATAACCCTGCACCTCCGCCAGTGCGATATTGCCCTCAGCAAGCGTGCCGTCGGCATGAAAGATCGCGTCGAATGAATCCTTCCAGCCCTGATTGGCGAGCCCCTGTTCGGACGCGCACCGGTACTCAACGAATCCGTCGCCATCCGGATCGCCGGGGCCGTCAATCCAGCCCAGCGCAGCCTCGATCGCCGGCCACAACTCATCCAGGATGGATTCGTCGCCCGTGCGTTCGACGTAAAGCCCCGCTAACAGCACGAACAGCGGCGTCGAATCGACACTGCCGTAGTATCGCTCGAACGGTACCTCACGCAACGCGGCCATTTCTCCGCCGCGCATTTCGTGAAGAATCTTTCCCGGCTCCGCGTCCGCGAGGGGATCGACGGCCTGTGCCTGAAACGCCGCGAGCCTTCTGAGAACGCCGCGTGCGATGCCGGGGTCAATCCACAACATCTGCAACGCCGTTATCAGTCCGTCCCGCCCAAACGTCGTCGAGTACCAGGGGATCCCGGCATAGGGATAGCGGCCGTGCGGCGTCTGCGTCATCAGGATATTCAGATCGGCCATCGACTGGCACAGCACCTCGTTGAAGATGTTGTTCGAGGTTTCGATATTTGTCGCACCCGACCATGCGCGTCGCATTTCACGGCGATGCGCCAGCAATCCCCGAAAGAACGGACCGGGCACCTCCGTTGCCGGCGTGTTGCAGGACACGGTAAGGAATATGGCGGTGGACTGCTGCGGCGGCAGATCGAGGTGATAGATCGCACTATTGACGGCAAGGCGCGTCGGCCGCGGATCGAAATGCAGGCGCGAGGTCCGAACGATATCATCGAGACCGACGTAGGACAGAACGACGGTGGCGGGACCGGACAGTTCGCCGCTGCCGACGCCGCGGCGCGCACGTCGTTCGCCGCGCACCTCGAACAGATCAGCGAAATCGTTGTCGAACAGCAGGGAGAGATCGAAGCTCGCGGTCTGCTCGCCATGGTTCTGAATGCCGATCCTCTGATACGCGATCCCGCGCCAGAGAAAGATCGTGCGCACGATATGTATCGTATCCTTGCGGAATACGAGCCGGTCGCCGTCGTAGATATCCGGATTGGTCAGATCGACCGTCAGGCCGGAATTATCGTTGCGCAGATTGGAGCCAAGCAGCAGCGGCTGCATGTCGTTGAGAACCAACTCCAGCCGGGCAAGATAGCGCGTGTCGGTATTGAAAAGCCCGTCGGGTCCCCCCGCGGAAGCTCCGATATCGCCGTGGCTATCCAGCACAACGAACGTATCATCGTGCTTCAACGTGCGGCGCGGACGGGCGGAGGGCCCGGTCATCGGAATATAGAACGGCGATTCCACCGCTAGAATATCGGACAACGGCGTGATCGTGATCTGAGCCGCGCGTTTTGTTGCCATCACCTGCCCCTTGCCGAATTCCTGATCGTGCGGCGCCGGCCAGCGCCCGGCGCTTGACAACGATCAGGACTTTAAGCCGCGTGAACAGAGAGGCGGCTCATCTCCTTGGCGACGAGATTCCGATAGTGTCCGTCTTTGCGCATCAGACAAGCAGGTTGGCCGTCTTCGATGATCTTGCCGTTCTTGAGCACGACCACGCGATCGAAATTGCGCAAGGTCGAAAGCCGGTGCGCGATCGCGATCACTGTGCGGCCTCGCATCAAATGGACGAGCGCCTCGCGGATCGCCTCTTCGGATTCACTGTCCAACGCCGAGGTCGCCTCGTCAAGCAGCAAGATCGGCGCATCCTTGAGGAACGCGCGCGCGATGGCGATGCGCTGACGCTGGCCGCCAGACAGTTTTACGCCGCGATCGCCGACCATAGTCGCCAGCCCTTCGGGTAGGGTTTCGACGAAATCGCAACGCGCCGCGATGGCCGCGCGCAGCACCTCGTCGTCGGTTGCGGTCGGACGGCCGTAGCGGATGTTCTCCAGAATGGATCTGTGAAACAGTGAAATATCCTGCGGCACCACAGATATGGCTGCGCGCAGGCTCTGCTGCGTAACTCGCGAGATATCCTGATCGTCGATCGTTACGCTTCCGCGCTCAGGATCGTAGAACCGCTGCAACAGGACGAACAGCGTCGACTTGCCGCCGCCGGATTCTCCAACCAATCCGACGCGTTGCCCCGGCTGAATCCTAAGGTTGAACCGCCTGAAAACGGATGGACTACCGGGGTAACGAAACGAAACGTTGTTGAACCCGATAGCCGCACCGCTTTTCTGCAACGGCTCCGCTTCCGGGTGATCGGTCAATTCGTGCGGGATCAGCAGCGTCGCGACCGCTTCAGACAGGCGCGCGATATGCTGGGTGATATCCACGAGGGCGACCGCCAAATCGCGGGTCGCATGCAGAATCGACAGGCCGAGCGTGCAGACAAGAACGACATCGCCGGTGGTGGCACCGCCGCGCTGCCACAGCGTGATGGCCCAGGCCAGCAGCGAAATGGTCAGCACGACGGTGATGGCGGCGTGGGTGACCCTGAGTTTCTCGAGATAGCGAAGACTTCGTCCGCGCGCGCTCAGCTCGCGGCCGACGGTCGCATCGAAACGATCATGCTCGTGATCAATCCCGCAAAAAGCCCTGACCAGCGGCATGTTGTTGACGACATCGACCATCTCGCCATCAACCGCCGCGGCCTTGTTGGCGAAATCGTCATGCAAGGGTTTGCCCGCCGCCGCCATTTTGAACATCGCGACGACCATGATGCCCGCCATGATCATCAGCCCGCCCGCCATCGGCAGACTGACGGTTCCAATCAGCGCAATCGCGGCGATGGTCGCGATGCAGGGCGGCAACACATTCCAGGCGAGCATATTTTCGACGGTAAACACGGCGTTCGAGGTCGCTGTGATCCGGCTTGTTAGCATCCCCGGCATCCGATTGGCGAAGTAACTCGGCGCATGACCCGTCAGGTGCTTGAAGATATCGCGGCGCAAGTCGCCGGTGACGCCAACAAAAGTGAAACTCGCGACCCAACTCGCCACGCGCCAGAGAAAATTGTCGGCGGCGATCAGCGACACAAGAAAGATAAACGCCAGCCATACCGCCCCGCTATGCGCTGGCCCGTGCGCCAGCGCATCGACCAGCGATTTGACGCCGTATTGCGTCCCCACTGAACACACCACCGCAGCCACGACGCACAAAAGGATCCCAATGTGCGACGCTGACCGCCGGCGGCAATAACCCATCACGAATGCAAAGGGCCGACTGGCGTATCCCGAGAAATCGTCCATGCATTCCTACCGAGCTGCGTTGAAAGTTCACCAGAGGTCGTCTGCTCGGGATCCTGTTCGACAATGCCGCACAAGACCCTCAGAAAAGCCGTCAATGCGCAGAAACTTCGTTGCAAAGCCTGCATAGGCTGTTTGCAAGGCAGTGATGGCATCACCAAGACGACAATGTGGAAGAAGTTGCGCAGAAGATAGGAACCTCTCAAATCCGAGAACGTTCCTGAATCCCGATAAACCCCGATGCCTCCACCCGCTGACCGGAAGTGACATGAACAAATCACAGGAGACTGCTAGATGCGCATCGCGCAGGTTGCCCCGCTAACGGAAGCCGTTCCCCCGAAATTATATGGCGGCACCGAACGTGTGGTGCACTGGTTGACGGAGGAACTTGTCGCGTTGGGCCACGACGTAACTCTTTTCGCCAGCGGCGATTCTCTCACCTCGGCTCGTCTGGATGCGACCTGGCCGAGAGCCTTGCGGCTGGATGGTGCCGTGCGCGATCCGAACGCCCTGCATATGGTGATGCTAGAACGGGTCCGCCGGAAATGCGACGATGGAGAGTTCGACTTTCTCCACTTTCACCTCGACTACTATCCCTTCTCCCTGTTTTCGAGGCAACCGACGCCCTTTCTCACGACGCTGCATGGCCGCCTCGATCTTCCAGAGCTCCAGCCTGTATTCAACGAGTTTTCATCAATTCCCTTGATTTCAATCTCCAACGCACAACGCCGCCCGGCGCCCCAGGCCCGCTGGCTCCGTACTGTTTACCACGGTCTTCCGGAGAAACTGCTGACACCCCGCCCCGGCCAACCGAGCTATCTTGCCGTGCTCGGCCGCATCGCTCCGGAGAAAGGCGTAGACCGTGCAATCAGGATCGCGATTCGATGCGGCATCCCGCTCAAGATCGCCGCAAAGGTCGATCGCGCGGACCAGGATTATTACGATGAATGCATCCGACCGATGATGGATCATCCGCTGGTGGAATTTATTGGCGAGATCAGCGACCATGAAAAGCCGGACTTCCTCAGCGGCGCCATCGGGCTGCTGGTGCCGATTGCCTGGCCTGAACCTTTCGGTCTGGTTATGATCGAGGCGATGGCGTGCGGTACGCCCGTTATTGCCTACAATCGCGGCTCCGTCGCCGAAATCATTTCGGACGGGCGAACGGGCTTTATTGTCGAGGACGAGATCAGCGCGGTTGCCGCCGTCCACGGCCTGGCAACGCTCGATCGCGCGGCCATCCGGGCGGAGTTCGAGGCACGCTTTACGGCGCGGCGTATGGCGCTGGATTATCTGGACGCCTATCGCAGCCTGATCGAGGCTACGACGCCGAGGATCAAGCTGGTTAGCAACGCCAACTAAGACCCTTGCGACGTGACTGATGGCATGGCGGTACACAGCGATCACCGCGCCATCGCCCAGGATTCATTTGGCGGTCTGAACCGGCGGTTTAGCAGGCAGATGAGCACGAACGGCCTGAGCATCGTTCGTGCTCGTCTTCGCGAGAGAACCGAAGAGAGCGTTTTTGAGGTCCTGCACGCCGGTTGAAATTCTCGACCAGTTGCAGGCTGACAAAATATCGTCCCCACAATGAGGAGCCGCCTTCGGGCGCGGGCGCGGAAGCACGGCGAGGCGCTTTACAGGCGTTTTCGGCGCCGGCGCCAGCCTGATATTGACCGGGTCTGCTTTGTCGCTAGCCACGGGCGTGGCATTGGCCTGCTCGGCCTGTTGCCGCTTCTGGAAAAACGCCGCCGCGATGATGCTGCGCCGCTGATCCTTGAGAAAAGCAGCATATTGCTCATCGATGTGCCTTTGCTCTTCCGTCGTCGGGTTCGGCCCCGCAATGTCGAAATGCCGGTTCTGCATGAAGTCGTAATAAGTGTAGCCTCCGCCGGGCTTCCGCCGGCCGGCGAATCGGGCCTCGCATGCCGTGAGCCGTCTGCCCTTTTCCTCGGACGAGGTCGCATTCTTTTCGGCGCCCGCCGCGCAATCCTCGAAGTCAACCGGCGCGCGCGACCACCACCCCGCATGGGCATCGACGGAGACCAGCGCCATGGCGGAGACAATTGCAAAACCGGCCAGAAGTCTTCTCGCGCCAGCCACCGCCAACAACCTCATCCATCGCTTTCCCGATCGAACGATTCTCGGGAAAAATCGCTGTCTTGTCAGCCCGGATTGAGGTTTATCCCGCTTTTGATTTTCGGTGGCCGTGGGAAAGCGACAGTTCCAAGGGTCGACGGCTTTCCGCTTCTAGGCTAAAGGAGGCTCCCTCATGCCGCAAAATACACGCAGGCGAGTGTCCGACCGACGCCGCCGAATCAGACCAGCGCCAGTTTGCGGTCGATGACAAGCAGAACCCGGTCAAGTTCGTGACCGCGCCGCAGAACAAGACCACTTGCTGAGATCACGCTATAGGCGCCTTGTTTGCGCGCCAGCCGCGGATCTTTCTCGATACGATAAATCGGAACCTCAGAGGCACGGCGGAAGACCGAGAACACTGCGCGGTCCTTGAAGAAGTCAATGGCATAATCGCACCAATCGCCGTCGGCGACCATCCGTCCATATAGATTGAGGATTCGATTGAGTTCGAGACGGTTGAACGTCACTCTGATTGGAACGGGAACAACGGCGGGGGCGCGTTCCGTCGGGCGGCTTTCCCCTGGATCGAAATCGTCCGGCAGCGAACTCATCGGCACCTCCTGTCAAGGTTGATGACATCCTCGTCCCGGATGCGACTTGCCGCAAGAGGTCTCACCTCTTGTCTCGCAAGTGGCGCAGGATAGCTGGTTCCTGACGCAAGCGAATCAGAACACCCGCTATGACGGCCGCTAAACAAGAACGTTAGCCAAAATCATAATACAGCCCAAATTCCGTCAAGCAACCGCCCCGCTGAGCTGCGAAAAAACATGCTCTGCGATGGCCCGATTCTTTTGGGACCGGATCCTCAGCCCCCAGCCCCCCGGGATCATCAGGATCGGGCCTAATCGCAGAACTTGAGTTCCGACAATTGCGGACTGGCCAAAGCCGGTCCTTTTTCTTTTCAGAGCATCCCCGACTAGGAGGCGTGACGCGTTTATCACGCGGAGCCGGGACTCGGAAAATCAATGCAGCAAGGTGTAAGCCGCACCTAGCATCGCACCAGGCTTTTCGCGATTGCCGTCCTGAACATAGACGACCGCGGCATCGACGCCATTATAAGCGATATTCTCCATCGGCACCGCCCAGGTACCGGCCTCGCCCGTCCAGTCACCGACCTTGAGCCAGCTCCGAACGACGTTGTGGTAGATCACTTCGCGGCCGCTATTTTCTCCGCGCCCGATCGCAATCGGAACCGCCTTCGAAATCGCGCATATCCAGATTTCGCCGTGATCGGAGGGATGGTTGCCGTTGGCGGATGCGACCGACACATTGAGCTGACTACCCGACACCGACATTGAAACCGGCACCGACATTACATCCTGGTTTTTCCGCGTATCGCGGACCGACCTTTCGATGGCTTCGCGATCGCTGCCGATCACATGGGCCGATCCATTGACAATCACCTGCGGCGTGTAGACATCGCGGTCGCCGCGCATCTGCGAATAGGCTTTCTGGCGCGCCGTGAAGCGATTGTCTGCCAGCGTATCCTTCCAGCCGAGATAATCCCAGTAATCGATCGGCATACTCAGTGCTACGATCGAAGGATCCTTGGAAAGATCGCCAAGAATCTCGTCGGCGGCCGGGCATGAGGAGCAGCCCTGCGACGTGAACAGTTCGACCACGGCGCGCGGCTCCGCCAAAGCGGGACGACTGATCGCGACAAGCGCACAAACGCCGAGCGCTCCGGACAGTCGCGACAAAACACCACGAGACATCATCAACCACCAAGACAGCGGCACGAAATGTGCCGGCGGCATGAAGGAAAAGCACGCCTCCACATGCGAGAAGCCGGCATTTTGATAGGCTGCCCCTGGCTTGCCCGCCACTCAATTCGCGGTGAAGGCATCATGCATGAGTGCACCGATTTGACATCGTCGCCCCGGCGATCACGATTTCCGGATGCGAAGGTCAAATGTAAATTGTTTCCATTCCAGTTCACATCGCTGCAGATCCTCTTGATTCCAACGCATCGCTTGAACGCGATGCAAATGTCGGAATAGGATCGGCAGGTCAAGCTGCGAGTTTGCGCAACACATAGTGCAGGATACCCCCGTTGCGGTAGTAGTCGAGCTCGTCGAGCGTATCGATGCGGCAGAGCAGCAAGACACGGCGAAGCGAACCATCGCGAGAAACGATGTCCGCCGTAAGCTTCTGGCGCGGTTTCAGATTGCCCTGCAAGCCGCGAATCGTCACCGTCTCGTCGCCCTTGAGCCCGAGGGATTGCCAGGACGCGCCATCCTCGAAAGTCAGCGGCAGGACGCCCATGCCGACGAGGTTGGAGCGGTGAATGCGCTCGAAGCTCTCGCAGATCACCGCACGCACGCCGAGCAGCAGCGTTCCCTTGGCTGCCCAGTCGCGCGACGAGCCGTTGCCGTATTCGGCTCCGGCGAACACGACAAGCGGGACATTCTCCTGCTGGTACTTCATCGCGGCGTCGTAAATCGACATCTGCTCGCCGTCCGGCCAGTGCCTGGTCAACCCGCCCTCCGGGACGGTGCCATCAGCGCCCCTGAGCATGAAGTTCTTGATGCGGATATTGGCGAAGGTGCCCCGCATCATCACCTCATGATTGCCGCGCCGCGTGCCGTACTGATTGAAATCAGCCGGACGCACCTGATGTTCGCTGAGATATTTTCCGGCCGGCGACGTCAGCTTGATCGCGCCCGCTGGTGAGATGTGATCGGTGGTGATCTTGTCACCGAGCATCGCCAGAATGTGCGCATCGACAATATCCGCAATCGGCTCCGGCTCCTTTTTCATCCCTTCGAAGTAAGGCGGGTTCTGCACATAGGTCGAATTCATGTTCCAGCGATAGGTCTCGCTCGCAACCGTCTGGATCTTGCGCCAGTTATCGTCGCCCTTGAACACGTCGGCGTACTTCTTCTTGAAGATTTTTGAGGTCACGTACTTCTTGATGAAGGCGTTGATCTCCTTCGAAGTCGGCCAGATCTCCTTCAAGTACACCGGCTTGCCATCCTTGTCCGTCCCCAGCGGCTCGCGGCTTAAATCTTTGGTCACCGACCCCGCCAGCGCATAGGCGACGACCAGCGGTGGCGAGGCGAGATAATTCGCCTGCACGTCCGGCGACACGCGGCCCTCGAAGTTGCGGTTACCCGACAGCACGGCGGCGGCGACAATGCCGTTGTCGTTGATCGACTTCGATATCTCTTCCGGCAGCGGCCCGGAGTTGCCGATGCAGGTTGTGCAGCCGAATCCGATCAGATTAAAACCAACCTTGTCGAGGTCGAGTTGAAGTCCTGACGCCGCGAGATATTCGGCAACCACCTGGCTGCCCGGAGCCAGCGACGTTTTCACCCAGGGCTTCGCGGTCAGTCCCCTCGCCACTGCCTTGCGCGCCAGCAGCCCGGCAGCCATCAGCACGCTCGGATTGGATGTGTTGGTGCATGAGGTGATCGCAGCGATCACCACGTCGCCATGTCCGAGATCAAAGTTGCGGCCTTCAACCGGGAAACGCGCCGTGGCGTCGGTCTTCCTGTATTCGTCTGCGAGCGCACTGGCGAAGCCGTCCGCGACTGCCGATAGCGGCTGGCGGCCCTCCGGCCGCTTCGGTCCCGCGAGTGATGGCACCACAGTTCCGAGATCGAGCGTCAGCTTTTCGGTGAATACCGGATCAGTCGAAGCGACGCTGCGAAACAAACCTTGCGCCTTGGCGTATTTCGTCACCAGTGCAACACGGGCCGCCGTGCGGCCGGAAGTCTTGAGGTAATCGATGGTCGCCGCATCGATCGGAAAGAAGCCACAGGTCGCGCCGTATTCCGGCGCCATGTTGGCGATGGTCGCCTTGTCCGCGACCGACAGATGATCGAGGCCAGGTCCGTAGAACTCGACGAACTTGCCGACGACGCCCTGCTTGCGCAGCATCTGGGTGACGGTGAGTACGAGATCGGTGGCGGTGACGCCTTCCTTGAGCACGCCCTTGAGCTTGAAGCCGACCACGTCGGGCAGCAGCATCGATAGCGGCTGGCCGAGCATGGCGGCTTCCGCCTCGATGCCGCCGACGCCCCAGCCCAGCACGGCAAGACCGTTGACCATGGTGGTGTGGGAATCGGTGCCGAGCAGCGTATCCGGATAGGCAACCTCGGTGCTGGCGGTCTTTCGGCCGATCGTCAGCTTTTCCTTCCTCGTCCACACCGTCTGCGCCAGATATTCCAGATTGACCTGATGGCAGATGCCGGTGCCGGGCGGAACCACGGAGAAATTTGAGAATGCCTTCTGGCCCCATTTCAGGAACTCGTAGCGCTCCTGGTTCTGCCTGTATTCCTCCACCACGTTCTTGGCGAACGCCTTGTTGTCACCGAAGAAGTTCACGATCACGCTATGGTCGATGACGAGATCAACCGGCACCAACGGATTGATCTTCTCGGGCTTGCCGCCAAGACTTTGCATCGCATTGCGCATCGCCGCGAGATCGACCACCGCGGGCACACCGGTAAAATCCTGCATCAACACGCGAGCAGGGCGGAATGCAATTTCGTGATCGAGCCTACGCTTCTTCAGCCATTTGGCGAATGCGGTAATGTTCTCCTTCGTCACCGAGCGGCCATCCTCGTTGCGCAGCAGATTTTCCAGAAGAACCTTCATGGAATAGGGCAGCCGAGAGATGCCCTTGAGACCGTTTTTTTCCGCAGCCGGCAGACTGTAGTAAGCATAGGTCTTGCCACCGACCTTGAGGGTTTTCAGACATTTGAAGCTATCGAGCGAAGCCATGTGAAATCCCGATCCAAAAAGTCTGGGGCGCCGGTCCGGCAAACTTTTAAGGTATTAAAACACCGCTGATACGCCGAGTCCCCGGGGTTTCGTTGCGGCGCGTTTTGTGCTGCATCAAGTTCCAGTTTTATAGAGTCTTTCCAGACCATCCGCCACGTCCACAATGCCTGTGCCCCCGCCTTTCAGCTCTCCACGGAAACAATCAGTTCCGCGAACAGGACCATCATGAGACTTTCAGGCAGCGGCTTGCGGTGCGTAAGGGGAGGGCGGGAGGTTTTTGTCGGCCTTGATGTGATGGCGGAGTCGGGCCGTGCGGTGGCGATCACCGGCCCCAACGGCGCGGGGAAAACGTCCCTGCTACGGCTGCTGGCCGGGCTGTTGGCCATGGCGGGTGGATCGATCGGCCTTGAGGGTGGCGATCCGGAGCTGACGCTGCCCGAACAGGCGCACTACCTCGGCCATCGCGATGCTTTGAAACCTGCGCTCACGGTCAACGAAAACCTGTCATTCTGGCGGGACTTCCTCGGCGGCGGAAAATCTGGCGAATCGGATGCGCTCGCGGCGGTCGGGCTCGATCATGTCGCGCATCTGCCGGCGGCCTATCTCTCGGCGGGACAGCGGCGACGGCTCTCGATCGCCCGGCTGCTGGCGGTCAAGCGCCCGGTCTGGCTGCTGGACGAGCCCACCTCGGCCCTCGACGTCACCGGCCAAGCCGCTTTCGCCGCCATCATGACCGGCCATCTCGCGGGCGGCGGCATCGTTCTGGCCGCAACCCATACGCCGCTCGGCATTGCCGTGCAGGAACTGCGGATCGGGAGGACAGCATGACCGCCCTCTCCGCCCTGGTCCGCCGGGATATCCGCGTCGCGTTGCGCGTCGGCGGCGGCGCGCTGATCGGCGTGCTGTTTTTTCTTATCGTCGTGGTGCTGATGCCGTTCGCGGTCGGCCCCGATCTCGCGCTCCTGAAAAAGCTCGGCCCCGCGATTCTCTGGCTCGGCGCACTGCTCGCAAGCCTGCTGACGCTCGATCGCCTGTTCACCGCCGATCACGACGATGGTTCGCTCGACCTGATCGTCATGAGCCGCACGCCGCTAGAGCTGGCTTGCGCCGCGAAGGCGTTGGCGCATTGGCTGGCGGTAGGGTTGCCGCTGGTCGCCGCAACGCCGATCCTGGGACTCCTGCTCAACCTCGACGCCGTCGCGACCGGCGCCGTGGCGCTGACGCTCCTTGCAGGAACGCCCGCGCTCACTTTCACCGGAATGATCGGCGCCGCCCTCGCCGTCGTCCTGCGTCGCGGCGGGCTGCTGCTCTCGGTGCTGGTCCTTCCGTTGTCGATCCCGGTACTGATCTTCGGCGTCGCCGCTTCTAACGCTGCGGTGTCCGGACCATCGCCGTTCGGCACGCCGTTCTCGATTCTGTGCGCGCTGTCGCTGGCGAGCCTTGTGATCGGCCCTTTTGCCGCCGCCGCCAGCCTGCGGCACGGGCTGGATTGAGGCGCAGCATGCGGCTAATCAATTTTTGCTCAGGAAAGAAACCGGACGCAAATCCGCATTGCCTGACGTAGCTACGGCGACTATCAGTGGTGCCATGACCCTGATTGATCTCGCCAACCCCTCCCGGTTTCTCACGCTTGCCGGCCGGATTCTGCCGTGGCTCGTGGCCGTTACCGCGCTGGTGCTCGCGATCGGCCTGTACCAGTCCGCCATCGCGCCCGACGACTACCAGCAGGGCGCGACCGTGAAAATCATGTTCATCCACGTTCCGAATGCGTGGCTGTCGATGTTCGTGTGGGGCGTGATGAGCATTGCCGCGCTGGGCACGCTGGTGTGGCGGCATCCGCTTGCGGACGTCGCTGCCAAGACCGCCGCTCCGATCGGCGCAGCCTTCACATTCCTTGCCCTTTTGACTGGATCACTGTGGGGCCGGCCGATGTGGGGCACCTATTGGGAATGGGATGCGCGGCTGACCTCGGTGCTGATCCTGTTCCTGATGTATCTCGGCCTGATGGCGCTGTGGCGCGCGGTTGAGGATCCCTCGCGCGCCGCGCGCGCCGCCGCGGTGCTGACGCTGGTTGGCTCGGTCAACATCCCTATCATCAAGTTCTCGGTCGACTGGTGGAATACGCTGCATCAGCCGGCCTCGGTTATCCGCATGGGTGGCTCGACACTCGACCGCTCGTTTCTGATCCCCCTGCTGGTGATGGCGATTGGATTCACGCTGCTGTTCCTGACGCTGCATATCGCGGCGATGCGGAACGAGATCCTGCGCCGACGCGTGCGCACCTTGCAGATGCTGCAAGCCAGCAAGTCGGCGGCGTGACGGCCATGACGCTCGGTCCTTATGCCTCTTTCATCGTGACCTCCTATGTATCGGTCGCAACCGTGGTTGTGGCGCTCATTGTCTGGGTGATCGTGGACTACCGCCGTCAGAAGGCGCGCCTGCGCGGCCTTGAAGCCGCGGGCGCCATCAGGCGATCGGGGCGCAGCGCTGCGGAGGTTCAATGACCGACCCCGCAATTCCGTCGGCCACCCCCAAACGACGTTGGTTGATGGCGCTGCCGCTCGTCGTCTTTGCCGCACTGGCACTCTTGTTCTGGTTCCGACTCGGCGACAGCGACATTTCGCGAATCCCCTCCGCGCTGATCGGCCGTGCCGCGCCTACAACCACGCTACCGCCACTGTCCGACCTCATGGCGGATGGCAAGCCGGTGCCGGGGATCGACCCCGCAACCTTCGTGGGCAAGGTCAGCATTGTGAATGTCTGGGCTTCCTGGTGCGTCCCCTGCCATAGCGAGGCGCCGCTGCTGACCGAGTTCGCCAAGGATCAGCGCGTGCAATTCGTCGGCATTAACTATAAGGACGCCCCCGACAACGCCCGCCGCTTCCTCGGCCGCTACGGCAACCCGTTCGACGTCGTCGGCGTCGACAGCCATGGCAGGGCCTCCATCGAATGGGGCGTCTACGGCGTGCCCGAGACCTTCGTGGTCGCGCGCGACGGCACGATCGCCTACAAGCTGGTCGGGGAGATCACGTCCCAAAATATCGAAGCGGTGCTGAAGCCGGAAATCGAAAAGGCCCTGAAGGCGGGCTCGTAACATCGCTTTGTCGTCGCGACGAAGACTCCGCGAGAATATTCAGGGCATTTATCCGCCGTTCATTTGACGGCCATGCCGCCGCCGCAAATTCCCAGCTAACTTGGCGTCGCCAGCAAACACCCGCTCAGGGAGGTTTTCATGCGCCGTTACACGCTCGCCTCGATCACCACCGCCGTTCTTGCGCTCGGCCTGCTTGTTTCCTCACCATCGATGGCCCAGTCGTTTCAACCCGCTCCCCACTCCGACAGGATGGCGCCGGCGGGGAAAATGGCGCCTGCCAGCAAGACGGCGCCCGCGAAATCCGACGCGGAAAAGCTCGACATCAACACCGCGACCAAGGAAGAATTGATGGCCTTCAAGGGCATCGGCGACAAGTATTCCGACAAGATCATCGCCGGCCGTCCCTACGCCAAGAAGGACCAACTCGTCTCCAAGAAGATTCTTCCTGAAGCGACCTACAAGAAGATCTCCGGCCAGATCATCGCCTCGCAACCAAAGTAAATCACGCCTTCGTTGCACATTGCTCTCGCAAGCCGCGAAAGGATGGAAGCGATTAGCCTTTCCCGATATCGCCTTCCCTCGCGTCGCTGGCCTCGAGCGTGGCGGGCTCCAGCTGATAGCGTTTAGTCAACGGCATCTGCATCATCGCGAAGATCATGGTGAGCGGGACCGCGCCGAAAACCTTGAAGTTGACCCAGACATCCGTGCTTTGGGTACGCCAGATGAATTCGTTGAGGATTGCCATCGCGAAAAAGAACAGCGCCCAGCGCAGCGTTAACAGCCGCCAACCGCGCGGCGTCAGATTGAACACCTGATCGAACATGATCGCGATGAAGGAGCGGCCGAACAGCAACCCGCCGCCGAGCACGCTTGCGAACAGCCCGTATATGATGGTCGGCTTCACCTTGATGAAGGTTTCGTCGTGCAGCACCAGCGTCAGCGTACCGAACACGATGACGATACCCCCCGTAACCAGGGCCATCAACGGAATATGTCGGGTCACCGCATAGGAGGCGATCATCGCCACTGTGATCGCCACCATGAACGCAGCCGTTGCGACGAACAGGTTAAACTTCGCATTGGCGGCGAAGAACACCAGCAGCGGCCCGAGTTCGGTCGCAAGCTTGAACAGCGGGTGCGGTTGCTTCTTGTCCATCCATCCTGCCTGTTGTGACCGTCCGCGAAAGCGGATGATCCGATATTCCGAACGGTTTCGATATCCCGTCGACGCGGGCATGACAAAAAAACTAGGTCTCGATCCCCGCGACCGCCCGTGCGAAATCGCGCGCGGTGAACGGCGCGAGATCGTCGATGCTCTCGCCGACGCCGATGAAATGTACCGGCAGTTTATGCTTCTCCGCCAGCGCCACCAGAATACCGCCGCGGGCGGTGCCATCCAGCTTGGTCATCACGAGACCGGTGACCCCGGCAGTGCGATGAAATGCCTCGACTTGCGACAGCGCGTTCTGTCCGACAGTGGCATCGAGCACGAGCAGCACCGCATGCGGGGCCAATGCATCGACCCTCCGGATGACGCGAACCATTTTTTCAAGTTCGTTCATCAGTTCCGCCTTGTTCTGCAGGCGACCCGCCGTATCGATCAGCAGCACATCGCGTTTCTCGTTCCGCGCCTCCGTCAGCGCGTTGAATGCCAGACTGGCCGAATCCGACCCCTGCGCGCCTGCGATGACCGGCGACCCGGTTCGCTCGCCCCATACCTTCAATTGCTCGATCGCCGCAGCGCGGAACGTGTCGCCGGCCGCCATCATCACCTTGCGGCCCTCGGCGGACAATTTCGCCGCCAGCTTGCCGATGGTCGTGGTCTTGCCGGAGCCGTTGACGCCGACCACCAGGATGACGAAGGGCTTTAACGTGTCGTCGATGACCAGCGGCCGTGCCACCGGAGCAAGAACTTTTTCCACTTCGGTCGCGACAACCGCCTTCACCTCATCGGCGGAAATCGCCTTGTCGTAGCGTCCCTCGCCCACCGCCTCCGCGATGCGTTCCGCGACCGCGGTTCCAAGATCGGCGCGCAACAGCACGTCCTCGATGTCGTCGAGCATCGCGCGGTCGAGCTTGCGCTTGGTGACAAGATCAGCCACTGCGGTCCCAAGCGAAGTCGAAGTCCGCTTGAGGCCGCCGGACAGCCTACGCCACCAGCTTTGTTTCGGTTTGTCCTCGATGCTGTCGCTCATTATGGAGGTGTGTTAGCCGTTTCGACCTGCGAGCGAAAGGGTTGAGCGGCCCGATGCCAAAAAGCTGCAATTTTCGGATGAGGCTATGCCGACATCGGAATTAATGTGAGCCATGGATACAGCACAGCCGACGCCGGAGGAAATCCAGGCCCGCGTGCTCCACCGCGACGGGTTGATGCTGGTGATCGACAAGCCGGCCGGCATCCCCGTGCATCGCGGCCCCAAGGGCGGCGCCAATCTCGAAGCGTCGTTCGATGCGCTGCGGTTCGGCCTGCCGCGACCGCCGGTGCTTGCCCATCGGCTTGACCGCGACACATCGGGCTGTCTGGTGCTCGGACGCCATCGCAAGGCGACGGCTTCGCTCGGCTTGCTATTCAAGCACGGCAAGATCTCAAAAACCTACTGGGCCGTGGTCGAGGGCGGCCCTGCCGAGAACGAGGGCACCGTCGACATTCCGCTCGGGCGGCTGAACGAAGAACGCGGCTGGTGGCAGAAGCCAGATCCGAACGGGTTGCCGTCGGTCACGAAATGGAAAGTGCTGGGGCGATCTCCTCTTAATATCTCCCCTTCTGAGGGAGGGGTCGAACCCGAAGCGTGCAGGAGCGAAGTAAACTCAAGCGGCTGTGAGGCTGCAGTTCACCCCTTTCCCGAATCCTCCCCCACAAAGGGAAATGGAGTTCAGTTCACCTGGCTGTCGCTGGAGCCGGTTACCGGCCGCACCCATCAACTGCGCGTCCATTGTGCGGCGATGGACTGGCCGATCGTCGGCGACACCATTTACGGAACCGAGGCCAGTTTACGCCGCCTGCGAAACGAACAATACATCCCGCGTTTCGGCGAGCCTAGCCTTCACCTGCATGCGCGCGAGATCGCGATTCCCCTTTCGAAGAACAAGCCGCCTGTGGTGGTCACCGCGCCGGTGCCGGCGCATTTGCACGCGTTGCTCAAGGTCTGCGGTTGGAGCGGACAGTAAAAGTAAAGGCCGACTGGCAGTGGGCTGCCGGTCAACGGCCAAGTTCTGTACATTCCTGGCCGGGTGGGACCTCCAGCGTCGATGACGGCAGGCTGGCTATAGCTCCACGGGAACTCGTCGCGGGGCGAAACCACGACAATTCACCTTGAATCCGTCGCGTTCCTGCTTCATATGATAGCACGACCTTGAAAGATATCAGGTCACTGCGAGCCGCGTGTTCTGAGCCCGTCCGACGGTTTCTGGCTTGCCCTTTCTCTAGCTAACCTCATCGACGCCCCAAACACGCGGGTGTCACAGACGCCCTGGTACGCTCCGGCCGATGTGGCCCGGGCGCCTGGTCGCATAATGGAAAGAAACAGCCTTTTGTCTACCTTTCAGGATTTCGGCCTTGCCGATCCGATTTTGCGTGCGCTCGCGGAAGAAAACTATCTGACGCCCACGCCCATCCAAGCTCAAACCATTCCTCTTGCCCTTACGGGACGCGACATTGTCGGGATTGCCCAGACTGGCACCGGCAAGACGGCGGCCTTCGCGCTGCCGATCTTGCATCGGCTGCTGCAGAATCGCATCAAGCCGCAATCCAAGAACTGCCGGGTTCTGGTGCTCAGCCCAACGCGCGAGCTTTCGGGCCAGATCCTCGAAAACTTCAACGCCTACGGCCGTCACATGCGCCTGACTTCAGCTCTCGCGATCGGCGGCGTCCCGATGGGACGGCAGGTCCGCTCTGTTATGCACGGCGTCGACGTCATGGTCGCTACGCCAGGACGCTTGCTCGATCTCGTTCAAAGCAACGGCCTGAAGCTCGGCCAAGTCGAATTTCTCGTGCTGGACGAAGCCGACCGTATGCTCGACATGGGCTTCATCCATGACATTCGCAAAGTCATCGCCAAGCTGCCGGTGAAGCGGCAAACGCTGCTTTTCTCGGCCACCATGCCAAAGGACATCGCAGAACTCGCCAACCAGATGTTACGTGATCCGGCTCGCGTCGCGGTAACACCGGTCGCCTCGACCGTGGACCGCATCGCCCAACGCATCATCCAGGTCGATCATGCCAACAAGTCCGCGTTCCTGGCCCAGCTTCTGAAGCAGGAGCCGGTCAACCGGGCGTTGATCTTCACGCGGACCAAGCATGGCGCCGACAAGGTCGTGAAGAGCCTTGCCAAGTCCGGCATCAGGTCGGATGCGATCCACGGCAACAAATCGCAAAACCACCGCGAGCGCGTGCTGGCGGCGTTCCGAACCGGCGAGATCCGGACGCTGGTTGCGACCGACATCGCGGCGCGGGGCATCGACGTTGACGGGATCAGCCACGTCGTCAATTTCGACCTCCCGAATGTCCCGGAAACTTACGTCCATCGCATTGGCCGCACCGCGCGCGCAGGCACCGAAGGCGCGGCGATCTCCCTGGTCGCCGGAGCGGAAGAAATGGCCTATCTCCGCGATATCGAGAAACTGATCCGCGTGGTGCTGCCAAGAGAAGACCGCCGGACACCGGGGCAGCGCGAGACCGCGCCGGCTCAGCAACAGCCTCGCAGCGGACGCCCCGCACCCCACGGTCATGCGACCAGAGCGGACGCCGCCGCTCCCGGCGCAAAAAGCCCGCGCCGTCGCCGCCGTAATGGCAAGGGGACGCCGCAAACGAACCGCCGATCGGAAACCGCCCGGCAAGAGCCCTCCCGTTCATCACAGGGGAGCAAGGCCGACGGGATGCAGGGGGTTGCGTTCCTGCATCGCAAAAGTCGGCCTGCGCGCCTTAAATCCAACCAGCCGCCTCAGCGCTAGCGGGTGAATGTGACGTTTGCTATCCACTCGCGGCAAGTCGATAAGAGAATGCCGATCCAGAGATCATTTGCAGGACTCCTGTGCAGGACTCCTGCCCGACGGATGCAAATGCTAGAATCGCAAGACCAGAGCGGGCGAGCAAGTAGCGGTTTTCCGACCCTTCCCGCTTATCAGAATATCGGAATCGATCACGGTCATGGTTTTGGATCGCTTCGATCCACTATCATCGTGATCTAGTGAACCGCCACTCGATCCGGAGAAACTCATGGCGAAAGAAGAACTGATCCAGTTCGAAGGACTGGTTACCGAAATTCTGCCCGACGCCCGCTATCGGGTGCAGCTCGATGCCGGACACGAAATCGTTGCCTATACCGCCGGCAAGATGAAAAAAAACCGGATCAAGACGCTGGCCGGCGACCGCGTCACCATCGAGATGTCCCCCTACGATCTGGAGAAGGGACGTCTGATCTTCCGGCACAAGGACGAGCGTCCCGGTGGCCCGCCGCGCAGCGGACCACCGCGCGGTGGCCAGTTTCGCCGCAGATAACCTTCTCGGCGTGGGAGAAGACCGCTCGCCGATAGAGGGCCAAAGGCCCGGCGACGCATCTTTTAAAAAATCCTGCACGTCAGGATTGTTTCGGAGCTTACCTTCGAATAATATAGGGTTAGCGATTTTCGGCCGGACGACATTAGCTACCACCGGTATAGCCGGTTTAGACGCTGACGACCCTTCCAAAAATCCAATCTCACCAGCCCGCCAAAAGCGGGCTTCGACATACGTACTTGATAAAGGGACTACCCGTGAGCATGGGAACCGTGAAGTGGTTTAACGCAACCAAGGGCTACGGCTTCATTCAACCTGACGATGGCGGCAACGACGTGTTCGTTCACATCAGCGCAGTTGAGCGTGCCGGACTCGGAACGCTGCGTGAAGGACAGAAGATCAGCTACGAAATCGTCGCTGATCGCCGTTCTGGAAAGTCTTCAGCCGACAATCTCCGCGCGGCTGGTTAGGCAGCGACCTGCTCCTGTTGATAACCAAAAGATCACATCAGAAGAAAGGCCGCGCCCTCAGCGCGGCCTTTTTTGGTTTGTGACGATACCTTGGAGTTTTCGCGTAACTTCAACTGGTCGGGCAAGGAGGATAAATGCCAGAGGCCGGCGTGGGATAGGTGACGCAGCTGAACTTACGCGGGCGGGTATAAGTGGTGTCGCTTAGCCTGATGCCCGCCTTCGAGATCACGTAGCCGAGGACCGGCTCATAAAGATAGCTGACCTCGCTGAAGATCAGGTACTGATTGGGGAGCACGTTGCCAGACGAATCCCGCCCGATGAGCCCGGGGGGTATGCCGACTGTCGACCCTGTGCCTCGCGGCGCTTGACCTTGGCTCCATTGCACCCGCGCCACCGAGGTCGCAGGATCGATATACAACTCCGAAATCGTGGCCTGAACAGGTGCCGAGTTATAGGGCCACATGATGCCATAGCTGGCAGCCAAAAAATTCGTCACATCGGCATCGTTAACCCCCCGGGACTGCGAGGTGAGATCGGACAGAGTCCGCGCGACCAGCGTGACTTTGCGATTGACAGCCACGCCTGATGACACCTCGATGGTCCCGAACAGCATCACCAGCATCATCGGCACGATCATCGCAAACTCGGTCGCTGCCAAGCCGCGCGAATCCCGCCACAGCGCTGCGGCCGTACGTCTGAGGCAAGACCGGATGCTCGAGCCATTTCCGTTCCGATCAAATCGGAACGAGGCCCCAGATTCTTGTTTTGACGCGTTGTCTTCACGCGAACCGGTATCCACTTCGCTCGAAAACACTCTTAACATCGGTTTCACATTCTCAATTCGCATACACTGCCGTTTCCAGCACACCGATCATCAGGATGATGGTGTCGGGGCCGGATAGGGCTCGTTCTTGAAGGCGGCCGTCGCCGACAGCAGCCGCTTGCTGCCGCTGAGGTTTGCAAGATTGTAACCCAGTCCGGTGACATACAGCGGCCACTGATAGAACAGCCTTACAACGACGATATCGCCCGGGCCACCGGGATTGTATTGGGTGTTATCGACGAAGTTTCCTCCCGAGATCGGATCGGAGATCGTCACGCTCCCGAATCCGGACGGGTAGCTCTGGACATCGACAAAGATGCCGTTCTCACAGTCGAACAGAACACTGGCGTACTTGCAGACGATGTTGGCCTTGAAGCTCTGTTTTGTGAGATTGCTGATCTGTGCCTGACCGGTCATGATCGCGCGCGCGGAGTCCTGCAAGGCGGTCTCAAGGCTCTGGCTCGCAAAAAACACCAATCCTGTCTCGATGATCGCGAACAGGAGCGCGAAGAACAGCGGTGCGACGAGAGCAAATTCCACCGCCGCGGACCCGCGCTGGTTGCCGCGAAAACGAGCCGCGCTTGCGATTGTGGACCTGAGGCGGAGAAACGGCGACATCGTGAAATCCTTGCACACGGCGGGATTTATCTACCGTCAAGGACTAGCCGAAACTGATTGTTGAAGTGTTTCGTCAGATAGGAGCAGAATGCCCCTCGCCGTATACCAGATATTAACCGATTCAGAATTCGTGAAGGAATGCTGCCAGCAGAGCTGGAAGCCAGTCATCAATCGGCGCTCTTATTTTGTGGAGGTACCGCCGGCCTGCGAACTCAGATTGCTGGCCTGGTCCATTGTTGCCTTGAAGTAAGCGGTGCTGTCCCCGAGGGTGACCCGCTTCTGG
This sequence comes from Nitrobacter sp. MLSD-S21, assembly GCF_058809865.1. Classification (NCBI taxonomy): domain Bacteria; kingdom Pseudomonadati; phylum Pseudomonadota; class Alphaproteobacteria; order Hyphomicrobiales; family Nitrobacteraceae; genus Nitrobacter; species Nitrobacter sp. MLSD-S21. The sequence continues at coordinate 719,369 of NZ_JBXASZ010000002.1, forward strand.
CAAATCGGCATGCAGCTATATGATTCACGCTCCAGGCCCCGATAGACCGTCACCACCTGATCGCTCGGCCCTTCGACCTGAATGATGCGATCGACGAGAATGCTTCCAGCGCGGTCCATCGCAATCACGTTGGTTGCGCCATAACCCTTACCGGTCACGACAACGAGGCCGCCAGGCTGCAGGGTAACGTCGGCAATTAGCGGGTTACCGACCACAATCGTTGCGATATGCCCGGGCAGCCTGACCAGCTTCGCCTGGTCGACATTGACGGAAATCGGCTCACTGGTCACTTCGGCGGGAGCCGCCACCGGACCAAGCAAAATTGCCGCTGCGAGCGACATGCCGATGACCGAAGCAGGCGAAGGGCTGCGCAGGGACTTAAACCACATACTCTACTCCGGAACGCACAGGGACCGAAAAGGACAATGCCAACACTGCCGGCCACGACGTGAAATTTGCCGTTAATTGATGAATGAACTGCAAACGCGTACCAGGGAAACGTGCCGGCGCCTCGCTTTCGGACGGAGGGCGATCTGCAGAAGCCGCCGCCGCGAACATACTCCAGCGCAGTTTCATGTCGAACGCATTTTTATAAATCTCCCTTAAATATAAATTCACTCTGAGACACACATAGCCCCTTATGGCCGTGTTTCTTCAATCGAATTAACTGCGCTGCAATTCTCCCCGCTTACGGTGACGACATGGTCACGGTGCTGAGAACGCCGTTAGGACCAGGTAGTTCGACAGCCACGTGAACACATGGAGCCAGTTATGAAGACCCTTTTTTCGCGTTTTCTGAAGGATGAGTCCGGCGCGACCGCCATCGAATATGGACTGATCGCCGCCGGCATTGCCGTCGCGATCATCACGATGGTCCAGACGGTCGGAACTTCGCTGAACACCGTGTTCACAAACGTGAACACCGAATTGAACAAAAAGTAAGCGAAAGCTTTCCGCTTTTGCGATCGAAAAGGTCCCGGCATGCCGGGACCTTTTCTGTTCCTACTTCCCTTCTTTTTTTCGTGCAGCGATCATGTCGAGACATTCCGTGCCCAAGACGCATTCTTCGCCCTATGATGAGCCAACGAAACGGGCGATCCAAACCATTTGCATGGCACTCACCATCGCCGTCATTGCCATCGCAGCCAGAATTATCGCTGTATGGCCATGACCTTTCTCGTTTCCAGAATGTTCACATCGGACGACTACGATCGGACTCCATAACGGATCCGCCGTAGAGGAAATCGGGACGGGTATTCCATGGCACTCGATGTCGCACGATTGCTGTTATTCCCCGCCTTGATGGCGTTCGCGGCCGCGAGCGATCTGCTGACCATGACGATCTCGAATCGAGTCTCGCTGCTTTTGGTAGCCGGCTTTCTCGTGATGGCCCTCCTGAGCGGCATGGGACTTCACGAGATGCTATCCCATGCGGGAGCGGGGCTGGCGGTTCTCGTTGTAGCCTTCTCCTGTTTTGCGATGGGTTGGATCGGCGGCGGCGACGCCAAGGTGGCCGCCGCGGCCGCCCTCTGGTTCGGCTTCGGGCATACGCTGGAATATCTCGTCTATGCTTCCCTGCTCGGCGGAGTTCTGACGCTATTGCTGCTCCAGTTCCGGCAATGGCCATTGCCGGCATCGCTTTACAGTCAAGACTGGCTACTGCGACTGCATGGCAAGAATACAGGAATTCCGTATGGCATCGCGCTCGCCTTTGCCGCTCTGCTGATTTATCCGGAAACCGACTGGATACGTGCAGTCGATCTGACGCGCTTCGGTTTCCAGTGATCGCGCACAAGCAACATCTCATTAACGCGATTTAGATACGCCTCATTAACCATGCTTTGACGAATAAATGTTCAACTCCCGTGACGGCGACGCAAGCGCCGCGCCGTAACGTGGAAAATCAAGCGCATGAATACCGCCCGCATTGTCGTTCTGACCATCGCAGTCGGCGCTGGCGGCCTCGCCGCCTACCTCGCGAGCGGATCCGACAAGAAACCCGAACCCGCTCAGACGGTACAGCTGCCGACCGTCGACGTCCTGGTTGCGAAGTCGGATATCCCGCTCGGCCAAGCGGTCACCGCAAGCGACGTGGCATGGCAGACCTGGCCAGCGGATAGCGCCAGCAGCAGCTTCATTCGCCGCGACCGACGTCCGGACGCCACCACGCAACTCGAGGGGTCGATCGCCCGCTCGCCCTTCATCGCCGGAGAGCCCATTCGCGAACCCAAGCTCGTCAGCGCAAAGGGATCCGGGTTTATGGCGGCGATCCTGCCAACGGGGATGCGCGCGATTTCGACCGAAATTTCGCCGGAGACAGGCGCTGGCGGCTTCATTCTTCCCAATGACCGCGTCGACGTGATCCTCTCGAGGCGGGAGAAAGACGCCGATCATCCGAGCGGGGATTCCGTCAACTCGGAGACTATTCTCGGCAACGTACGCGTTCTCGCGGTCGATCAGACCATCGAGGAGAAGAACGGACAAAAGGTCGTGGTCGGCAGGACCGCGACGCTCGAATTGAAACCGGAGCAGGCGGAGACGCTGGCGCGGTCGCGCCAGATGGGAACGCTGTCGCTCGCGCTGCGCAGCCTCGCCGACGCCAATGCCCCGGAAAGCGACACCGATGATCGGAGGCGCGACAGCATCAATGTCGTCCGTTACGGCGTTCCGTCTCAAACCACCGTGCAGAGGTAATGAGGACGCCCGTCATGGAATGGACGACAAAACCCACATCAGTACGGGCCTTTGTGTCACGGTCATTCGCCTTCGCGGCAATTGGCGCTTTCACGCTGAACCCGGCGTTGACGCCAGTGTTCGCGAGCGATTACCGCGTGTCCGCCGCAACGGCCGGCGCAAAGATGTCCGCGCAATCTCTCTCGCTCGGTATCGGTAAGTCGGTGGTCGTGGATTTGCCCCGCGACGTGAAGGACGTTCTGGTCGCCGACCCGAAGATCGCAAATGCCGTGGTGAGGTCAGCGCAACGCGCCTACATCATCGGCGCGGCAGTCGGTCAAACCAACATCATATTCTTTGACAGCAGCGGCCAGCAGATTTCGGCTTACGATATCGCGGTCACGCGCGACCTAAACGGCTTGCGCGCCGCGCTCAAGCAGCTTTTGCCGAATGCCGCTATCAAGGTCGATGGCTTGGGTGACGGAGTCATGCTCTCAGGATGGGTGTCGAGCCCGATCGAGGCGCAACAGGCTGGCGATCTCGCCGCACGCCTCGCCGACGGCGCACAAAAAGTCGTCAATAATATCGCCGTACGGGGTCGCGACCAGGTCATGCTCAAGGTCACGGTCGCCGAAGTCGCTCGCACCATCATCAAGCAGATGGGCATCGACCTCACCGCCAACATGAACTACGGCACCGCGGTCGTGAACTTCAGCAATTCGAATCCGTTCACCGCTCTCGGTAGGCCGCTTGTAACTGGAAATGCTCTTAGCGGATCCTCCGGCCTGACAAATCTCCTGCCTGGGCAGGCCGGCTATCCTGGGGTGGTCCCGAGCGTACAGGCTACGCTTCGGGCGATGGAAAGCGCAGGTGTGATCCGGACGCTCGCCGAGCCGAACCTCACCGCGATATCCGGTGAGTCGGCAACGTTCGTCTCGGGAGGCGAGTTTCCCATTCCAGCGGGCTATTCATGCGATCCCGCAACCCGGGTCTGCCTGACGCAGATCAGATTCAAGAAGTTCGGCATCTCGCTGAATTTCACGCCGGTGGTACTGACCGAAGGCCGGATCAGCCTGCGGGTGATGACCGAGGTTTCGGAACTGTCGAGCGAGAACTCGATGACGATAACCCAGACGATCGGCAACTCGCTCACCGTCCCCTCGATAAGAACCCGGCGCGCGGAAACGACACTGGAGATTCCGTCCGGCGGCTCGATGGCCATGGCCGGCCTGATCCAGCAACAGACCAAGCAGGCCATCAACGGCTTGCCCGGTCTCACCCAGCTGCCGGTCCTCGGATCGCTGTTCCGCAGCCGCGACTATGTCAACGGACAGACCGAACTGGTGGTCCTCGTAACTCCCTATGTGGTGCGCGCCGTCGCACAAAAGGATCTGTCGCGGCCCGATGACGGTTTCGCCGACGCATCTGACCCGCAGTCCGACCTCCTGGGAAGCATCAACCGCATCTACGGCGCTCCGGGTCGTGCCGAACCCGCGCGTCCCTATCGCGGCACCTACGGCTTCATCACCGACTGAGGCGGGCAAGGAACGAAACGATGACATCCGCAGATTCCGCCGAACGCCGCAACCTTCGCATGGCCGTCCTCGTCGCCGGCCTCACCGCCGCGCTGGGCGCCTGCACTCATACGGGTCGGGTGGACACCACCGCGAGCATTCCGGACGATTATCGCTTGCGGCATCCTATCGCGATCCAGGAAACCGACCAAACCGTCAATATCTTCGTCGGCAACACACGAGGCGGCCTGACGGCTCCGCAGCGCGCAGATGTCATCGGGCTTGCGAGCGTCTGGCTCCGCGAGGGAACCGGCGCCATTATCGCTGAGGTACCCACGGGCACCAGCAATGCCCGGGCGGCGGCAGATTCATTCAAGGAGGTGCGTTCGCTATTGAACGCAGCCGGGGTGCCGCCGCGCGGAATCATCGTCCGGCAATACCACCCCGCCGATCCGCGCCTGTTCGCAACCATTCGCCTGACCTATCCGCGAATCGGCGCCGTGGCAGGCCCGTGCGGTGTCTGGCCTGACGATCTCGGCCCTTCGATCAAGAACAGGGGCTATCTCGACAACAAGCCTTACTGGAATTTGGGGTGCGCCACTCAGCGCAACCTTGCATCGATGATCGACAATCCATCGGACCTCGTCCAGCCGCGGCCCGAAACCCCGCCCTACACGGCTCGCCGCACCGAAGGTTTCGAAAAGTATCGCAAGGGCATGACCACCGCGACGGACTATCCCGAAGCCGAAAAAGCCAAACTCAGCGACACAGGCAAATGATCAGTTACGCTCGCCAGGACGCAGACTCGACCGCATCCCCTTCGCCGGGCGCGGAGGATCATATTGCACCGGCGCCGCGTGTATCGGTGCAGGTCTTTTGCGAGACGATGGAAACAGCGACGGCCGTTCAAGCCGCCGGCGAGGATCGCCGGCTGGCCAAGGCTCACCTCAAGATCCAGATGGGCGGCATGGCCGCTGCGGTGGAAGCCTATCGGTCGGCGCCGACACCGAACGTCATCATTCTCGAGACCGAAGAGCGCGGCGACATTCTGGCAGCACTCGACCACCTTGCGACCGTGTGCGACGCAGGCACGCGCGTTATCGTGATCGGCCGCGTCAACGACGTGACGCTGTATCGCGAGTTGGTCAAGCGCGGCGTCAGCGATTATGTCATCGCGCCCACCGCTCCCATCGACATCGTACGCTCCGTTTGCGGCTTGTTTTCAGCCCCGGAAGCGAAGGCGGTCGGCCGGGTCATCGCAATTGCCGGTGCCAAAGGCGGCGTCGGCGCCTCGGCGATCGCCCATAATGTCGCCTGGGCTATTGCACGCGATCTGGCGCTCGATTCCGTTGTTGCCGACCTCGACCTCGCTTTCGGTACCGCTGGGCTGGACTTTAATCAGGATCCATCTCAAGGAATCGCCGATGCCGTCTTTTCGCCGGACCGTATCGACACCGCTTTCGTCGATCGCCTGTTGTCGAAATGCACCGATCATCTGAGTCTGCTCGCCGCGCCGGCGACGCTGGACCGCGTCTATGACTTCGGGACGGAAGCATTCGATTCGACCCTTGATACGCTGCGGGCGACGATGCCCTGCATCGTGCTCGATATTCCACATCAATGGTCGGGCTGGACCAGGCGAGCCCTGATCGGAGCAGACGATATCCTCATCGTCGCGACACCTGATCTCGCCAGCCTTCGCAACACAAAAAACCTGTTCGACCTGCTCAAGGCCGCGCGGCCGAACGATCGACCTCCGCTGTATTGCCTCAACCAGGTCGGGGTTCCAAAGCGGCCGGAAATCAACGCCAGTGAATTCGCCAAGGCCATTGAAAGCCAGCCGATCGTCAGCATTCCGTTCGACCCACAGATGTTCGGGTCGGCCGCGAACAACGGCCAGATGATCGCGGAAATCGCGCCGAGCCATCGCACTACCGAAATGTTCCTGCAGATCGCCCAACGCCTCACCGGCCGCGGCGAAGCGAAAAAGCCGAGAAAATCGTTCCTGCCGCCATTCATCGAGAAGTTGCGGGCAAAATAAGTCATTGCGTGGAGTACCGTCGTGTTTGGCAAGCGTAGCGGACCAGAGGATAACGCCCGGAAGCTGGCGGGCCTGACGGAGATCACACCGCCCGCCCCGCTTGCGCAAACGTCCACGGAAATCGCTCCGCCCAAAGTCTCCTCACCGCAGCTCGCGCCAACACGCCCGGCGACCCAAACGCCGACCATCGATACCCGCCGGTCAGACACCTATTACCAGGTCAAGGCCACCATTTTCGGCGCGCTGATCGAGGCCATCGATCTCGCTCAGCTCGCCAAGCTCGACGGCGAATCCGCGCGCGAGGAAATTCGCGACATCGTCAACGAGATCATCGCGATCAAGAATATCGTGATGTCTATTGCCGAGCAGGAAGAACTGCTTGACGACATCTGCAACGACGTTCTCGGTTATGGCCCGCTCGAGCCGCTCCTGTCCCGCGACGATATCGCAGACATCATGGTCAATGGCGCCGGCACGGTCTTCATCGAAGTCGCAGGAAAAATCCAGCGAACCGGAATCCGGTTTCGCGACAACCAGCAACTATTGAACATCTGTCAGCGCATCGTCAGCCAGGTTGGCCGGCGGGTCGACGAATCCTCGCCGATATGCGATGCGCGTCTTGCCGACGGATCCCGCGTCAACGCCATCGTCCCGCCACTCGCGATTGACGGACCCGCGCTGACGATCCGCAAGTTCAAGAAGGACAAGCTGACCCTCGACCATTTGGTGAAGTTCGGCGCCATCACCCAGGAAGGCAGCACGATCCTTCAAATCATCGGTCGGTGCCGTGCCAATGTGCTGATCTCGGGTGGCACCGGCTCCGGCAAGACCACGCTGCTAAACTGCCTCACCAACTATATCGACCACGACGAACGCATCATCACCTGCGAGGACGCGGCCGAGCTTCAGTTGCAGCAACCGCACGTCGTTCGGCTCGAAACCCGCCCGCCGAACATCGAGGGCGAGGGTCAGGTCATGATGCGCGACCTGGTCCGCAACTGCCTGCGCATGCGCCCCGAACGCATCATCGTCGGCGAGGTTCGCGGACCGGAAGCGTTTGACCTGCTACAGGCAATGAACACAGGCCATGACGGCTCGATGGGCACGCTGCACGCGAACAATCCGCGCGAAGCGCTATCTCGCTGCGAGTCGATGATCACAATGGGCGGCTTTGCGCTGCCTTCGCGTACAATCCGCGAGATGATCTGCGCCTCGATCGATATCATCATCCAGGCCGCACGGCTGCGCGACGGCTCGCGACGCATCACTCACATTACCGAGTTGATGGGGATGGAGGGCGAAACCATCATCACCCAGGATATCTTCGTTTACGACCTGCTTGGCGAGGATGCCAACGGCAACGTGATCGGCCGGCACCGTTCGACGGGAATCGGCCGGCCGCGATTTTGGGAACGCGCGCGGTACTATAACGAGGAGAAGCGGCTCGCAGCCGCGCTCGATGCGTCGGAAGTCAAGGTCGAGATCTGAGGACGCGCGCTCATGAACTTGCAAATACTGGCCTTGGCATTCATGGCTGCAACCGCAGTGGGCGGCGTCGCATGGGTTTTCCTGTATCCGACGTTGTCGGGCGAGGTGAAGGCGGAAAAGCGCCGGGCCGCGTTCGCGCGAACCAGTCCGGATATCCGACAAGTCGATAGAACCCAGCGCTCGCGCCGCGAGCAGATCGAGGGATCGCTACGGGAAATCGAGCAACGCCAGAAACGCGACAGAAAAGTCACCCTCAACCATCGCATCACACAGGCGGGCCTGTCATGGTCGAAGGAGAAGTTTCTGATCGCTTCCGGCATTTTCGCCCTGATCTGTTTCGCCGTTCCAATGATTTGGGGAGCCGGACCGATCGCGGCGGTCGGTCTGGCATTCGCGGCAGGCTTTGGTGTGCCGCGCTGGCTCCTCGGATTTCTCAAGAAACGTCGGGAGACTGCGTTTCTGCGGGCTCTTCCCGATGCGGTGGACGTGATCGTCCGCGGCATCAAGGCCGGCTTGCCGCTGTTTGAATCGCTCAAGGTCGTCGCCGCCGACTCGCCGGAGCCGTTAAAAAGCGAATTCCGGGCCATCATCGAAACACAGGCGATCGGCATGCCACTCGGCGAGGCCTGTTCGCGATTGTTCGAACGCATGCCGGTGCCGGAAGCGAACTTTTTCGGGATCGTGATCTCGATCCAGCAGAAATCCGGCGGCAATCTGTCGGAAGCACTCGGCAACCTGTCCAAGGTGCTGCGCGACCGCAAGAAGATGGCCGAGAAAATCCAGGCCATGTCGATGGAGGCCAAGGCGTCCGCCGCGATCATCGGCTCGCTGCCTCCGATCGTCATGCTGCTGGTCTATCTATCCACGCCTGACTACATCGCGATGCTGTGGACCCATCCCACCGGGCGGCTGATGCTGGCCGGCTCCGTGCTGTGGATGTCGGCCGGCATCTACGTGATGAAGAAAATGATCAATTTCGATTTCTGACGGTGCAACATGCTCGAGTTCCTGATCGAGAAATTCCACGACCCGCGGTTCATGACGATGGTCCTCGCCGCCATCGCCGCCAGCGCGACCGTCTATACGCTGGTCACGCCTTTTCTTGCGACGGATGGCTTTACCAAGCGGATGAAGGCCGTCGCCAGCGAGCGCGAGCGCATTCGGCAGCGGGAGCGCGAGCGGCTCGCGAAATCCGAAAAGGTCTCTCTTCGTCAAGCACCGAAGCAGTTCGTTTCGAAGATCGTGGACGATCTCAATCTTGGGAAGTGGGTGGCTCAGGAGGCCGCACGCGAAAAACTCGTCATGGCGGGATATCGCGGTCAGGCTCCTTACGTCACCTTTCTATTCTTCCGCATGGTCACCCCGATCGTGATGCTGATCGGAGCGATCACCTACGTTTTTCTGATATCGCACACGCAGCAATCCACCCCTATCAAGATCGGCATCTGCATCGGCGCCGCGTTTTTGGGCTTGCAGGCGCCAATGTTGTTTCTGAAAAACGCCATTACCAAGCGTCAGCTCTCGATCAAGCGAGCCTTCCCGGACTCGCTCGATCTGCTGCTGATCTGCATTGAATCCGGCATGTCCATCGAAGTCGCGTTCCGCAAGGTCAGCACGGAGATCGGCAACCAGTCGGTCGCGCTGGCGGAAGAATTTACTCTGACCACAGCAGAACTGTCGTACCTTCAGGATCGCAAGATCGCCTACGAAAATCTGGCGAACCGCACCGGTGTCGAAGGAGTTAAATCGGTGTGTCTCGCGCTCCAGCAGTCAGAACGATACGGCACCCCGCTCGCGCAAAGCCTTCGCGTAATGGCGCAGGAAAATCGTGATATGCGCATGACCGAGGCCGAGAAGAAGGCCGCCGCTCTGCCGCCCAAGCTGACGGTCCCGATGATCGTGTTCTTCCTGCCCGTTCTGTTCGTGGTCATTCTCGGACCGAGCGGCATCAAGATCGCAGCGCAAATGCACTGAGGCTTTGCAAAACGGCGGTTTAAGAGACCGGCCCGTCCGACCGCGGATAACTTTCCGCCCGTGATCTGCGGGAGTCTTGCCTGACCGCATCAGCCGCACCGACCCGCGCGTTGGCGCCGCGCCCGAGCATCTGCTTCAGATAGGCCACGTTCGCCGCTGCTTCATCGACGGGCAGATCGGCCTTCACGATACCCTCGGCTTCGTCGAACCGGCCCTGCAATCCGACGACCAGCGCCAGGTTCTGCCGGATCCGGCCATCGACCGGAGCGCCGGCGTAAGCACGACGCAAGGTCTCCTCTGCTTTTGGCAACTCCTTGGTCAGGACATACGACATTCCGAGATTGGACAGCACCGAGGGCTCGTCGGGCACGATTCTGAGCGCGCTCGCGTAATAGCGGCGCGCATCCTCGTGACGACCGAGCTTGTCGAGCGTCGTCCCCTGGACGGAAAGAATCCGCCAGTCCGGATTCGCCGGCGTGTGCGCCCGGCCGAGAACATCGAAGGCTTGCTGCGACTGCCCGTTGTCCGCCAATGCCCGGCCCCAGCTGGCAAGCACCAACTTGTTTCCAGGATTGAGGATCGCGGCGCGTTCCAACACCGCGGCCGCCTGAGCGCGCTGCCCGATGGCGCGCAATGCCGCTCCATATTTCAAGGCCGCGTCGACATCCTTGGGGTTGGCACGAAACTTCTCGCCATAAAGTTCGGCCGCTTGATGAGGATCGGTTTCGGAATTTGTCGCGGATTTCGTGCCTAGCGAGCCGGTGACATCACGCATGCCCGCAGTCTGACAGCCGGCAAGACCGGACGCCAGCATTGTCGTTACGGTAGCGGATGCGAGAAGCCTAGCAAGGCACGACTGCTGACGCATGGCACTTTCACTCGCAATTGCGGCTGATCGAAAGTTGGGCCACTTCAGCAATAGACTGTTAACCCTAACGTCTGGTTAACTACTCCGACTGGCGCCAGCGTCGCTTCCGGTTTAACTCTCCCTCTTCTAACGGAATGAGATCACCCACCATGAATCCCGCGTTTGCGACTTCGTCAGCCGAGGCAGCTATTCCGATCATTTTTGTGTCGAAGGCAGCTTGGCAAGCGGCTGACGCAACGCCCGACGGTCCTGCTCGCCGTTTTGCCGAGGCGAGCGGCTTTCTGGCCAAGTCGGGACAGTACCTCGCGCTACCCGCGGCGAACGGCGACATCTCACACATTCTCTTCGGTCTTGGCGAGGAATCAGACCAAACGCGCGATCCCTTTCTCGCTGGCAAGCTGCCGGGTCTGTTGCCGCCCGGCACCTACCGCTTTGCCAATGCGCCGCGCGATATCCATCTCGCAACACTGGCCTTCGCGCTCGGCAACTATCGCTTCGATCGCTATCGCAAGGCCGACGCACCCAAAGCGCGTCTGGTGCCGCCCGAGGGCGTCGACATCGCGGCCATCTCGCGGATGGGGGAAGCGGCATCACTTGCCCGCGACCTGATCAATACGCCCGCCAACGACATGGGACCCGAAGAACTTGCGGCAGCGGCTCAACATCTCGCCCAGCGTTTCGGCGGGGAATTCAGTTGCATCGTCGGCGACGATCTGAAGCAGCGGAATTTTCCGCTGATCCATGCGGTCGGCATGGCCTCGCCGCGCGCGCCGCGCCTGATCGATATTGCCTGGGGCGATCCCACGCACCCGAAGGTCACGCTGGTCGGCAAGGGCGTCTGCTTCGATACCGGTGGCGTCGATCTCAAACCCGCCAGCGGCATGCAGATCATGAAGAAGGACATGGGCGGCGCCGCCAATGTGCTCGCTTTGGCGCTGATGGTGATGGATGCGAAGCTGAAAGTCAGGTTGCGCGTGCTGATCCCGGCCGTTGAGAACGCCGTGGCCGGGAACGCATTCCGGCCGCTCGACATCTTTCCGTCGCGTAAGGGACCGACGGTGGAAATCGGCAACACCGATGCCGAAGGCCGACTGGTCCTTGCCGACGCGCTGGCGCTGGCCGACGAAGAAGCACCTGAGCTACTGATCGATCTCGGAACGCTCACCGGCGCGGCCCGCGTGGCGCTGGGGCCGGACGTACCGCCGTTCTATACAAACGACGACGCATTGGCGCTCGACATCGCGCGCTGCGCGCAGACCGAGAACGATCCGCTGTGGCGGATGCCGCTGTGGCCGGCCTACGGTACTTGGCTCGATTCCAAGGTCGCCGACATCAATAATGCGCCGTCGGGCGGCTTTGCCGGATCGATCGTATGCGCGCTGTTTCTGCAACGCTTTGTCGAGGCGGCGACGAGCTGGCTTCACGTCGACATCTACGGCTGGACGCCGTCGGCCAAACCGGCGCGTCCGGAAGGTGGCGAATGCCAGGCCGCGCGCGCGATCTACAGACTGCTGAGCGAACGCTATGGATGATCCGCGTCTCACACCGGCCCGGCCGGAGGTCGCCGCCCGCTATCTCGAGGGCAAGATCAATGCGGCGCGCTTCACCGACGGCGAGGAACACGAAGTTGTCGAAGCGGTAGCTCCCCTACAGCGCGAGCCTGCGCCGGATGCAATGCTCGAGACCCAGGCGCTGCGCGGCGAGCGCGTCATGATCTACGACCACAGTGCCGAAGGCTGGGCCTGGGGCCAGTTGGAAGGCGACGGCTATGTCGGCTGGCTCCCGGACCGCGCGCTTGCAAGGCCCGGCGCAGCACCGACGCACAAGGTCGTTGCCTTGCGGACGTTTGCGTTTCCCGGACCGTCGATCAAACTGCCGCCGGTTGAGACGCTAGCGATCGGCGCCAGACTAACCGTCCAGCGTCATGACGGCGATTTTGCCGTTGCCAATGGTCATCTCTACATACCCGCCATCCATATCGCGCCGCTCGATCATATTGTGGCGGATTTCGTCGCGGTCGCCGAAATGTTCGTCGGAACGCCGTATCTGTGGGGTGGCAAGACCAGCCTCGGCATCGATTGCTCTGGCCTCGTGCAGGTCGCGCTCAACGCATCCGGCATCGCATGTCCGCGCGACAGCGATATGCAGGAGCAAGCCATGGGTCGCACGTTGTCTTCGACGGAATCGCAAGAGCTGCGGCGCGGTGATCTGATGTTCTGGAAAGGACACGTCGCCATCATCCGCGACGCAACCACGCTCGTCCACGCCAACGCCTATCACATGGCAACGGCGATCGAGACAATCGAAGTGGCGCTCGCCCGCATCCAGACGGGAGGCAGCACCGTCACCTGTGTCAAGCGGCTGGATTGATTATAGCGTTTTCGAGCGACGAGGATCCAAAGCCCCGCTTCTGATTCCATCAGAAGCGCGAAGGCTCTAGTCTGCGTTCGATTCCCCCGACGCAGTCTCCAGCCGGAAGGCGGCGGCGAACAGCGCGCGCGTGTAATCTGATTTCGGACTCTTGAACAGCTCCGACGCCGGCCCTTCCTCGACGACCTTGCCGTGCCGCATCACGATGAGATGACTGGCAAGGGAAGCGACCACGCGCAGATCGTGGGAGATGAACATGTAGGTCAGGTCGCGCTTGCGCTGAAGCTCTCGCAAGAGATCGACCATCTGCGCCTGAAACAGCATGTCGAGTGCGCTGGTCGGTTCGTCGAGCACGACGAAATTCGGCTCCAGCACCACGGCGCGCGCGATACTGATACGCTGGCGCTGGCCGCCAGAAAATTCGTGCGGATAGCGGAAGCGCGTCGCAGGATCGAGCCCGACATCTTTCAGAGCCTTGACCACCCGTGTCTCGCGCTCGGCGTCCGTCAGTGCACGCTGATGCACGCTCAAGCCCTCGGCCACGATATCGCCGACCGACATCCGCGGACTTAACGCTCCGAACGGATCCTGAAAAACGATCTGCATATCGCGACGGAACGGCCGCATCTCCTTGAAGCGCAAACCCTGGATATTTTTGCCGAGGAACACGATCGGGCCGTCCGACGAGATCAGCCGCAACAGCGCCAGTCCGAGTGTGGTCTTGCCGGACCCGGATTCGCCGACGACACCGAGCGTTTCGCCCTTGCGCACCTTCAGCGTCACACCGTCCACCGCCTTGATGTGGCCGACCGTCCTGCGTAACAGACCGCGGCGGACTGGAAACCAGACCTTGAGTTCGTCGGCCGCGATCACGACGGGCGATTCCGGCCGCGGCGGCGCCGGGTCGGGCTTCGGCTCCGCGGCCAGCAGTTCGCGCGTGTAGGGATGCCGCGGCGACTCAAAAACCTCCTCGACCGGTCCCTTCTCGACGATCTTGCCGCCGTTCATGACGCAGACGCGATCGGCGATGCGGCGGACGATGCCGAGATCGTGCGTGATGAAGAGAAGGCTCATACCGAGCCGGGCGCGGATATCCGCCAACAGGGCCAGGATCTGCGCCTGCACCGTAACATCGAGCGCGGTGGTCGGCTCGTCCGCGATCAGAAGGTCGGGTTCGTTGGCAAGCGCCATCGCGATCATCACGCGCTGACGTTGGCCGCCGGACAACTGATGCGGATAGCTGGCAAGGCGGGTTTCCGGATCAAGAATGCCGACCTGGCCCAGCAGTTCCAGCGTCCGCTTCCGCGCCGCCGCGCCGCGAATTCCACCGTGCAGCAGCAATATCTCGCCGATCTGCGCCTCGATGGTGTGCAGCGGATTGAGCGAGGTCATCGGCTCCTGAAAGATAATCGAGATGTCGTTGCCGCGAACGCTCCTGATTTCGCGCTCGGACAGGCTGAGCAGCTCGCGTCCGTTAAAGCGGATGTTCCCGGAGGGATGCGATGCGGCCGGATAAGGCAACAGCTTCAGGACCGAGAGCGCGCTGACAGACTTTCCAGAACCGGACTCGCCGACCAATGCCACGCACTCGCCGCGCTTGATCTCGAATGAAATGCGATCAACGGCAATCGACGGTCCGCCGGCATGGTGAAATGCAACGGACAGGTCGCAAACGTCGAGCAGCGGCTGATCGATGGTGTCCATCCGGGGCCTTACCTGAACGTCTTGCGCGGATCGAAGGCGTCACGCACGGCTTCGCCGATGAAGATCAGCAGCGATAGCATGATCGCGAGCGCGAAGAACCCTGTGAAGCCGAGCCACGGCGCCTGCACGTTGGCCTTGCCCTGCGCCAGCATTTCGCCGAGCGAAGGCGAGCCCGGCGGCAATCCGAAGCCGAGAAAATCCAATGCAGTGAGAGTCATGACCGACGACGATACGATGAACGGCAGGAACGTCATGGTCGCGACCATGGCGTTCGGCAGAAGATGGCGAAACATGATGGTCGCATTCGATACGCCAAGCGCCCGCGCCGCCGTGATGTATTCGAAGTTTCGGCCACGCAGGAATTCGGCGCGCACAAGACCGACCAGCGAGACCCACGAGAACAGCAGCAGGATTCCGAGCAGGACGAAGAATCCCGGCACCAGGATCGACGACAGGATCAAGAGCAGATAGAGCGAGGGGATCGCGGTCCAGACTTCGATGAAGCGCTGAAAGCCGAGATCAACCCAGCCGCCGAAATAACCCTGCACCCCGCCAGCCGCGATACCGATGACCGACGAGACAATGGTCAGGCAAAGCCCGAACAGGATCGAAATCCGGAATCCGTAGATCAGCCGTGCCACCACATCGCGGCCCTGATCGTCGGTGCCGAGCCAGTTGTATTCGAGGTCGCGGCAGCTTGTGAGGTTCTTTCGCTGAACCACCTCCTTGCATTCGGCCTCGGTCAAAAGCCAGGTTGGTTTTGAAGGCGCCGGCGTCGGCAAATCGAGATTGTGGGTGTCGTAGGAATAACGGATCGGCGGCCAGATGATGGTGCCACCCTTGGCCGCGATCAGCTTCTGCAAATAGGGATCGCGATAATCGGCGGCGGTCTCGAAGTCGCCTCCAAATGCGGTTTCCGGATAGGTCACGAATGCCGGGAAATAAAGGTGCCCATCAAACCGGATCAGGAATGGCCGGTCGTTGGCGATTAATTCCGCGAACAGCGAGATGAAGAAAAGGATCAGGAATATCCAGAGCGACCAGTAGCCGCGCCGGTTGGATTTGAAGTTCTGCCAGCGGCGGCGATTGAGCGGCGACAGGCGCAGCGGATGGCGCGCCGGCGGCACAGCCTCCCCGAGCGGCGCCACGGAATCGGCTTCAACGGGCTTTGGCAACGTCACCGCCATCAGACCTCCCGCGCCTCGAAGTCGATCCGCGGGTCGATCCACATGTAGGTCAGATCGGAGATCAGGTTGATCACAAGCCCAACCAGCGAAAAGATGAACAGCGTGCCAAACACCACCGGATAATCGCGATTGAGCACGCTCTCAAAACCGAGAAGGCCGAGGCCGTCGAGCGAAAAGATGGTTTCGATCAAAAGCGAACCTGAAAAGAAAGCGTGAACGAACGCGCCGGGAAATCCGGCGATGACGATCAGCATGGCGTTGCGGAATACGTGATTGTAGAGCACCTGCCGCTCGCTGCAGCCCTTGGCGCGCGCCGTCATCACATACTGCTTGCGGATTTCGTCAAGGAATGAATTCTTGGTCAGCAATGTCATGGTGGCGAAGGCGCCCAGCGCCATCGAGATGATGGGCAGCGTGAGATGCCAGAAGTAATCAAGAATCTTCCAGTACCAGGGAAACTGGCTCCAGCCGTCCGACGTCAATCCGCGCAAAGGGAAGATGCTGAAGAACGATCCGCCGGCGAACAGAATGATGAGAAGAATCGCGAACAAGAATCCCGGAATCGCAAACCCGACGATGATGACCGCCGAAGTCCAGGTATCGAAGCGCGATCCGTCCCTCACCGCCTTGCGGATTCCGAGCGGGATCGAAATCAGATAGGTCAAAAGCGTCATCCAGATGCCGAGCGACATCGAAACCGGCAGCTTCTCCTTGATGAGCTGGATCACGGTGGTGTCGCGGAAATAGCTCTTTCCGAAATCGAAGCGGGAGAAGTTCCACAGCATCAGCAGAAAGCGCTCGGGCGCCGGTTTGTCGAATCCGAACTGCTGTTCAAGGCTTTTGATGAAGGCCGGATCAAGCCCCTGCGCGCCACGGTATTTCGAGCTGACAGCGTCGGAGGATGCTCCCACCTGGGCGCGCGCGCCGAAGTCGCCGCCGGACGATCCCGATATGCGCGACATCCCCCCGGTGTCGGAGCCGCTCAGTTGCGCGATCACCCGCTCGACCGGACCGCCGGGCGCGAACTGCACCACGACGAACGACACGAACAGGATGCCCAGCAGCGTGGGGATCATCAACAGAATGCGGCGGGCGATATAGGCGGCCATGCTTATTCCGCCTGACCGGACGACGCCGGTTTGGCCAGCGCCGACCACCAGATGTCAGGCGCCATGACGCCGAGATATTTTGGAAGGGTCGGCGGATGCCCGAACACATCCCAATAGGCCAGCCGGTGCGCGTTCGAATACCATTGCGGCACCCAGTAACGGCCCGCGCGAATGACGCGGTCCAGCGCGCGCGCGGCAAACACCAGCTTGGCGCGGGTATCGGCGGCGATCACCTGCTCCATCAGGGTGTCGACCGCGGGATCCGAAATGCCGGCGAGGTTGTACGATCCCTTGGTTGCTGCCGCCTGCGACGAAAAGAACGGCCGCAGCGAGTCACCCGGCACGGTCGAGAAGCTGAAGCGCTCGATCACCATGTCGAAATCGAAGTCGTCGCGCCGCGCCCTCGCCTGCACGGAATCTACCAGCCGCAGCGTCGCCTCAATACCGAGCGTCCCGAGGTTCTTGATGTAGGGCATGTGGTGGGCCTGGAATGACGGCTCGTCGAGCAGGAACTCAACGCGGAATGCCTCGCCCTGTGGCGTCATCCGCTTGCCGTCCTTGATGTGAAAGCCCGCGTCGTTGAGCAGTTGCGCGGCTCTGCGCAACAGCTTACGATCCTGTCCCGAGCCGTCGGACACCGGCGGCACGAACGGCATGCCGAACACCTCGTCCGGAACCTTGCCGCGGAACGGCTCCAGCAACGCCGCTTCCTCCGGCGACGGCAGGCCGCTCGCCATCAGATCGGAGTTCTGGAACGGCGACACCGTCCGCACATAGGCGCCGTACATGATGCTCTTGTTGGTCCACTCGAAATCGAAGGCGCAGTCGAGCGCCTCGCGAACGCGCAGGTCCCTGAACTTGTCGCGGCGCGTATTGATGAACCAGCCTTGCGCGCCGGACGGCGTCTCGTCGGGCAACTGCTCGCGCTTGACGCGGCCCTCGGTCATCGCCGGGAAATCGTAGCGCGTATTCCAGATGCGCGAGGTGAATTCCTCGCGGTACAGGTAGCTGCGGCCGGTGAAGCCTTCAAAAGCCACATCGCGATCGCGATAGAAGTCGAACCGCACCGTATCGAAATTATAACTGCCGCGGCAGACCGGAAGATCGGCGCCCCACCAGTCCTTGACCCGGTCGAACTCGATGAAGCGATTGGATTCGAACCGGCCGACCTTGTACGGCCCGCTGCCGAGCGGGACATCCATCGTCGATTCCTCGAACGGATGCGCGGTGTAATAGGCTTGCGAGAAGATCGGCATGCTTGCTACGAACGGCGGCACGTCACGGCCGCGCTTCGCAGCGAAGGTGACGACGAGCGTCGCATCGTCGATCGCTTCGGCCTTCACCATGTCACGCATCTGCTGCGTGATCAGGGGGTGGCCTTTGGTCTTCAAAATCGTCAGCGAAAAGGCGGCATCGCGCGCGGTGAGTTTTTGCCCGTCATGAAACCGGGCCTCCGGTCGCATCTTGAATTGATAGGTCAATCCGTCGGCCGAGATACGCACGGTCTTCGCCGCCAGACCGTACATCGCATCGGGTTCGTCGCCGGCACGCGCCATCAGCGAGGTGAACGTCATCCCCATGCCCTGCGCGCCGTCCCCTTTCAGAATGAAGGCGTTGAGCGAATTGAAGGTCTGGAACGACTGGTTGAAGGCGCGGCTGGACGGAATGGTCGAAAATAGCCCGCCCTTCGGCGCGTCGGGATTGACATAGTCAAAGTGGTGGAAATCAGCAGGGTATTTCAGGTCGCCGAATGCCGACATGCCGTGGGATTCACCATGGGATTCGGTCTTCGCGTCGTTCGCGGCAGCCGGCCGTAGCCATGCCGACCCTACCGCGCCGATCCCGAGAGCGATCACCTGCCGGCGGCTGGGCTGCCTCATCCGCGCGACCCTCCTCAAGATCGCTTGCCGACCTTGGCCGCCTTGTCGGCATCGTACCACCACAGCGCCGGAAAGGCGTCGACACCGTACTTCGGCATCTCGGCAGGCCGCCCAAAGCGGTCCCAACGGGCGGTGCGATGAAAGGGATAGCTGAATTGCGGCACCACATAGTGGTTCCACAACAGCACGCGGTCGAGTGCCTTGGTGGCTGCGACAAGGTCGGCGCGGTCTTTAGCGAAGATCACCCGCTCGATCAGCTTGTCGACGGCGGGATTCTTGATGCCGAGGACATTGCGCGAGCCCGGCATATCCGCCGCGTGCGAACCCCAGAACTCTCGCTGCTCATTGCCCGGCGACAGCGATTCAATCCAGTTATTGACGACCACATCGAAGTCCCAGCTGCGCATCCGGTTCTCGTACTGCGTCGTATCGACGGTCCGAACGGTTGCAGTGATGCCCATGCGCTCCAGCGACGGCTTGAAGAACAGCATGATCCGCTCAGCGCTCGGATCTTCCGACATTAATTCCAGTTCGAATGGCGCGCCGGTCTTGCTGTCTACCAGCTTGTGGTCACGCACCTCATATCCCGCCTCTTTGAAGAGCTTCATGCCTTCGCGCAGGTTGCTGCGAACCGCTTCGGGATTGCCGCCGACCGGATTGCTGTAAGGCGTGGTGAACACTTCGGCCGGAACTTCAGCGCGAACGGTTTCAAGGATTTCAAGCTCCCTGCCCTCGGGCAGGCCGCTTGATGCCAGTTCTGTGCCATAGAAATAGCTATTGATGCGCTTGTACTGGCCGTAGAATAGTTGCTTGTTCATTTCCTCGAAATCGAACGCGAAATTCAGCGCCCACCGCACGCGAGGATCCTTGAACTTGTCGCGGCGGATGTTGAGGGCGAACGCCTGCATCACGCCCGCATTGCGAATGGGAAATTCTTCCAGAACAACGCGGCCGTCCTTCACCGCCGGAAAATTGTAAGCCGTGGCCCAGTTCTTGGCGCTGTTTTCGGTGCGCCAGTCGACCTGATCGGCCTTAAAGGCTTCGAGCGCAACCGTGCCGTCGCGGAAATATTCATAGCGCAGCTCGTCGAAATTATTTTGGCCAACGTTGATATTGAGATCGCGGCCCCAGTAATCCTTGACCCGTTCCAGCGTCACCGAGCGCGCTGCTTCAAAACTCTTGATCCTGTAGGCCCCGCTGCCGAGCGGCGGCTCCAGCGTGGTCGCGGAAATGTCCCGTTTGACGCCCGCCTCGTTGGTGCCTTCCCACCAGTGCTTCGGTAACACCATCAACTGTCCGACGATCTGCGGCAGTTCGCGGTTGCCCGGCGCATCGAAGGTGAAGGTCACCTCGCGCTCCCCGGTCTTTTCGGCTTTCACAACATGGCGGTAATAAGCTGCATAGAACGGACGATGCTTCTTCAGCGCGTTGAACGAAAAAATCACGTCATCGGGCGTGACCGGCTTGCCGTCGTGCCACTTCGCCTCGGCCCGTAGCCGGTGGGTCACGAACGAGAAATCGTCGGGATAACCAACCGACTCGGCCAGCGCGCCATACTCCGTTGAAACCTCGTCCAGCGATTGAGTCGTCAGCGATTCATAGATCAGCGCGACTCCTGACGCGATCAAACCCTTCACGCCCGCCACGGCAGGGTTGAAATTATCGAAAGTGCCGAGCGCGATCTGCCGCGCCATACCGCCTTTGGGCGCGTCCGGATTGACATAGTCGAAATGCTTGAAGCCTTCCGGATATTTCACCTCGCCGAACAGCGAAAGCGCGTGCCGCCATTTGAGGCCGGCCGACCCCGCCTGCGCATGCGCCGCTTCGATTGCCGAAGCGCCGGTCAGGACTTTGATCGCGGGTGCGGCTGCGATCAGGGCACCGCCGTGAAGGAGACGTCGTCGTGTGAAGGCCAATGCGAGTATCCCTACGAGTTATCGGGGCGAGCTAGCGCATGATGCGCCAAAGTGTGATGGGCTGGCGACGATCATGCGCGTTCTCACTCCTGGAGCGCAATCGATCCAGGATTGCTGATCGCGCTCCAGAGTCCGATTCAACCGCGTTGAACCGACCTCTGTTCTATTTTTTCGATTGAGCATGATCTTGTTTGAAAACCGGTTTCCACTTTTCGGCATCATGCCTGGCGGTGCAACTCGAAGCGCACTGTCTCGGCCGATTATGTCGGTTTTCGGGGATGATACCACCCACCTCTCGAACTTGTGCGGTGAAACCAGCCGGTTAAGTGTGGGCGACCGGCACGGTGAGCGACTTTGAAAACTCCTGCCGCCGGTTGGCAAGGCTATACAGCGTAACCTTGCGGCATCCGTCAGCGGCTAGGGCTTGTCGGAATTCTTGCGCAGATAGGCAATGAGGTCGGCTCGGTCGGTGTCCTTCGGAATGCCGGCGAACGACATCGCCGTGCCGGGGATGTATTCCTTCGGACCGGCCAGGAACTTGTCCAGTTCATCAAGCGTCCAGGTGCCGCCCTTGGCCTTCATGGCAGCCGAGAAATTGAAGTCATGGCCCTTGCCGCGCGGCTCGCCGACGATGCCATAAAGGTTAGGACCGACGCGGTTCGGTCCGCCCTTCTCAAGGGTATGGCAGGCGGCGCATTTCTTGGCCACGATGGCGCCGTTCTCGACCGAAGCGGCTTGCAGCCGCTTCCCCAGCGACACCGCCGACGCGACCTCGGCTTCCTTGCTCGAAGCCGCCGGCTTGTCGTCCTTGTGAACTGCTTCCTTGTGAGCTGCCTCTGGCGCTTCCTTGACCTCAATTTTATAACCAGGCTTCGCAGGCGCATGCGACGCGAAAATCGTCTTG
The DNA here is from genome assembly GCF_058809865.1 of Nitrobacter sp. MLSD-S21. Lineage (NCBI taxonomy): Bacteria > Pseudomonadati > Pseudomonadota > Alphaproteobacteria > Hyphomicrobiales > Nitrobacteraceae > Nitrobacter > Nitrobacter sp. MLSD-S21. The sequence continues at coordinate 740,997 of NZ_JBXASZ010000002.1, forward strand.
GCAACGAAATTCATGACCAGCAGAACGAGGCAGGTGCCCAGAACCGCGCCAAGAAATTTATTGATCATTGAGGAAGTCCATCTGCGGCAAGGCTCCACGCTCGAAAGTCGGCCGCACGGCCGGCTGAACGACGACGGAGATGCCGCGGACCGGCCTCGCGGAGGCGGCAGGACGAGATAACGGTTTGCCGGCGTTCTGACAACCCGTATAAATGCCGCAGATCTTAGAAGCTGCGCCAATTTCCGCTCTCCCCCAACCGATGACCCAGACCCGCACCCTCGTGCTGATACCCGCCCGCATGGCCGCGACCCGACTTCCAGGCAAACCATTGCTGGATATCGGCGGCCTGCCGATGGTCGTTCACGTCTTGCGGCGGGCTGAGGCAGCCGGCATCGGGCGCGTCGCTGTCGCCACCGACACTCCCGACATCGCGGCCGCGGTGACGGCCCATGGCGGCGAGGCGATCATGACGCGCGCCGATCATCCGTCCGGGTCCGACCGCGTTTTCGAGGCGCTGGGCAGACTGGACCCCGAAGGCAGCATCGATACAATCATCAACCTCCAGGGCGACTTCCCGACCATCCGTCCGGGCACGATTCGCGACGTGCTCAAGCCGCTGGCCGACCCCTCGGTCGATATCGCAACGCTGGCCGCCGAAATTCAATCCGATGAGGAGGCCACCAACCCGAATGTGGTCAAGGCCATCGGATCTCCGGTCGACTCTCGGCGACTGCGCGCGCTTTATTTTACCCGCGCCACCGCCCCGTATGGCGAGGGCCCGCGCTACCATCATGTCGGGCTTTACGCATATCGCCGCGAGGCCTTGCAGCGCTTTGTCGAGCTGCCGCCCTCGCCTCTCGAGCGACAGGAACGGCTCGAGCAGTTGCGGGCGCTGGAAGGCGGAATGCGGATAGACATCATGATTGTGGACGACGTGCCGCGGGGCGTCGATACCCCGGCCGACCTCGAAACCGCCCGTCGGCTCCTCGCCAATTCAGCCTCTGGCGAACACCCGGCCCGCTGATAGAACAGCTGATGACCAAGATGATGAAAATCGTATTCCAGGGCGAACCCGGCGCGAATTCCCATATTGCCATCGCGGACGCCTATCCCGATGCCGAACCATTGCCTTGCGCGACCTTCGAGGACGCGCTCGCCGCCATCGCGTCCGGCGAAGCCGACCTCGGCATGATCCCAATCGAGAATTCGGTGGCCGGCCGCGTCGCCGACATTCACCACCTGCTTCCGCAGTCGGGGTTGTTCATCGTCGGCGAATACTTCCTGCCGGTCCGCCATCAACTGGTGGCGCCGCGCGGAGCAACGCTCGCGGATATCAAGACCGTCGAAAGTCACGTTCACGCCCTCGGGCAATGCCGCCGTATCATCCGCAAACTTGGCATCCGGCCGATCGTCTCGGGCGATACCGCCGGCGCTGCCCGCCTTGTCGCCGAACGCCGCGATACCAGCTGTGCGGCGATCGCTTCGCGTCTCGCTGCGCAACTCCATCATCTCGACATTCTCGCCGAGGATGTCGAGGACGAGGACCACAACACCACGCGTTTCGTGGTGCTGGCACGAGAGGCCAACTGGGCCAAGCAAGGATCTGGGCCGCTGGTCACCAGTTTTGTCTTTCGAGTGCGCAACCTGCCGGCCGCGCTCTATAAAGCGATGGGGGGATTTGCCACCAACAGCGTCAACATGACCAAGCTCGAAAGCTACATGGTCGATGGCAACTTCTTCGCTACACAATTCTATGCGGATGTCGAAGGCCACCCGGACGATCGCGGCCTCGCATTCGCGCTGGAGGAGTTGAGGTTCTTTTCAAAGGAGCTTCGCATCGTGGGCGTCTATCCGGCTCATCCGTTCCGCGCGACTTTCCGCGAACGAGCGGATTGACCAAGTTTCGTGCATTGTCCGCCCCTTGAGTTGGGCAATTTTCAGTTTATGTCGATATATGTGCATGTTCCCAAACAGGTGATATTTGATATCATCAACGAATTCAATATAATACAATTTCTCAGTCTGCCCATTATATCGCACGCCTGATCTATTTGCCTTACATTTATGGGTGAGGTGGGCTACTTCCCATCACGAGGATGTCTAATTATGGGCTACCCTAGTGGGAACGCCAATCTGTGATGGCACGGCCATGAGGCCTAGGCGTTTTCCGGAAACTATCGGCGCTGAAGGCACGGTGAGGCAGATGCAGTGGAGTTCACGAGTCATGACAGACGCTTCCGCCGCGGTTCATAATGACCTTGGCGCGCAAAAACGACCCACGATCTCGTTCGAGTTCTTTCCGCCCAAAACCGAGGAGATGGAGCACAATCTTTGGGGCACCATTACCCGCCTCGCGCCCCTTGATCCGAGCTTTGTCTCTGTGACATACGGCGCCGGCGGCTCGACTCGCGAGCGCACCCATTCGACCATCGCGCGCATCCTGTCGGAGACCCAGCTTCGTCCGGCGGCGCATCTCACCTGTGTCGGCGCTCCGCGCGGGGAGGTCGATGAGATTGTCAGCCGCTATCGCGACATCGGCGTCCGCCATATCGTCGCCCTTCGCGGAGACCCCCCGGGCGGCATCGGCACGGCCTACAGCACCCATCCCGAAGGTTATCGCAGTTCGACCGACCTCGTCGCCGGCATCAAGCGGCGGCATGGCGACATCGAAATTTCTGTGTCGGCCTATCCCGAAAAGCACCCCGAGAGTCCCGACATCGATACCGACATCGACGTCCTTAAGGCAAAGGTCGATGCCGGCGCGACCCGCGCCATCACCCAGGTCTTTTTCGACAACGACCTTTACCTTCGCTATCTCGATCGCGTCCGCGCGCGCGGCATTGATATTCCGATTGTGCCGGGCATCATGCCGATGCACAACTTCAAGCAGGCCAGAGCCTTTGTGACCAAGGCGGGCACCACGGTTCCAACCTGGCTCGCCGAAAAATTCGAAGGGCTCGATGAGGATCCGGAAACGCGCAAGCTGATCGCGGCGACGGTCGCGGCCGGTCAGGTCCAGAAGCTCGCCAAGCGCGGCGTCGATACGTTCCACTTCTACACCATGAACCGCGCCGACCTGGTGTTCGCGATTTGTCATCTGCTCGGCATCCGGCCCGATGCTGCCCAGAAGGCGGCGTGATCCCATCTTCCGCCCAAAGACGTGGATGTCCGCTATAAGCGCGGGCATAACGATCACAGGATAACAAGCGTGACAAAAAGTTCGAATCCCACTGCCGAGAAACTCCGGAACCTCGCGCGCGAGCGCATTCTGGTGCTCGACGGCGCCATGGGCACCATGATCCAGGCGCGAGGGTTCGATGAAGCCGCGTTTCGTGGCGAGCGATTCAAGGATTTTCACCGCGACGTGCGCGGCAACAACGACCTCCTCATCCTCACCCAACCGCAAGCGATCGAGGACATTCACGCGCAGTATCTGCGCGCCGGCGCTGACCTCGTCGCCACCAACACGTTTTCATCGACATCGATCGCGCAGGCCGACTATGACATGTCGGATCTCGTCTACGAACTCAACCGCGAGGGCGCGAAGCTCGCGCGCGCCGCCGCCGCCCGGGTCAGTGGCGAGGACGGCAAGCCGCGTTTTGTCGTCGGCGCTATCGGCCCAACCAATCGCACCGCGTCGATCTCACCAGACGTCGCCAATCCTGGCTACCGGGCGGTCACCTTCGACGACCTGCGCAAGGCCTATGGCGAACAGATCAATGGCCTGCTCGACGGCGGCGCGGATCTGCTGCTGGTTGAAACCATCTTCGACACGCTGAACGCCAAGGCTGCGCTTTACGCCGTCGCCGAAATCGGCGAGGAGCGCGGCATCGAGATTCCGGTGATGGTCTCCGGCACCATCACCGACAAGTCCGGCCGCTTGCTGTCGGGCCAATTGCCCGAAGCGTTCTGGCACTCGGTACGGCACGCCAGTCCGCTCACCATCGGTTTCAATTGCGCGCTCGGCGCGGAAGACCTGCGCGCGCATGTCGCCGAGATCGGACGCGTCGCCGACACGCTGGTTTGCGCCTATCCGAACGCGGGCCTGCCCAACGAGTTCGGCGAGTACGACGAGAGCCCGGACTACATGGCGCGGCTGATCGGCGAGTTCGCACAAGCCGGCCTCGTCAACATCGTCGGCGGCTGCTGCGGCACCACGCCGGATCATATCGCGGCCATCGCGGCCGTGGTCGCCCCACACAAGCCGCGCGTGGTGCCGGTCGTTGCGCCGCGGCTGCGGCTGTCGGGGCTGGAGCCGTTCTCGCTGACCTCCGACATCCCCTTCGTCAACGTCGGCGAGCGCACCAACGTCACCGGCTCGGCCAAATTCCGTAACCTGATCAAGGCCGGCGATTACACCGCTGCGCTCGATGTGGCGCGCAACCAGGTCGAGAACGGCGCCCAGATCATCGACGTCAACATGGACGAAGGCCTGCTGGATTCGGAAGCGGCGATGGTCACCTTCCTCAACCTGATCGCGTCCGAACCCGACATCGCCCGCGTGCCAGTGATGGTCGATTCCTCCAAGTTCTCGGTGATCGAGGCTGGGCTGAAATGCATCCAGGGCAAGCCGGTAGTGAACTCAATCTCGCTCAAGGAAGGCGAGGAGAAATTCTTGCACGAGGCGCGGATTGCACGACGCCACGGCGCGGCTGTGGTGGTGATGGCGTTCGACGAGACTGGGCAGGCCGACACCTATCAACGCAAAACCGAAATCTGCAAGCGCGCTTACGACATCCTGACCGAGGAGGTCGGCTTTCCCCCGGAAGACATCATCTTCGATCCGAACATCTTCGCCATCGCCACCGGTCTCGAGGAGCACAACAACTACGGCGTCGACTTCATCGAGGGAACGCGCTGGATTCGCCAAAACCTGCCGCACGCGCATATCTCAGGCGGCGTCTCCAACCTGTCGTTCTCGTTCCGCGGCAATGAGCCGGTGCGCGAGGCCATGCACTCGGTGTTCCTGTATCACGCCATCAAGGCCGGCATGGATATGGGCATCGTCAATGCCGGGCAGATGATCATCTACGACGACATCGACCCCGAGCTGCGACAGACCTGCGAAGACGTGATTCTGAACCGCGATCCCGGAGCATCGGAACGGCTGCTGCAACTGGCGGAGAAATTCCGCGGCGCTGGCAAGGAAGTGAAGGAGAAGGATCTCTCCTGGCGCGAATGGCCGGTGGAGAAGCGGCTGAGCCACGCGCTGGTCAACGGCATCACCGAATATATCGAGGAAGACACCGAAGCCGCGCGCTTGACGGTCGAGCGCCCGCTCAACGTGATCGAAGGGCCGCTGATGGCCGGTATGAACGTGGTCGGCGACCTGTTCGGCGACGGCAAGATGTTCCTGCCGCAGGTGGTGAAGTCGGCGCGGGTGATGAAGCAGGCGGTCGCCTATCTGATGCCGTTCATGGAGGAGGAGAAGGCACGCAATCAGGCCGCCGGCATCGAGGGCGCGGGCAGCACCTCCGCCGGCAAGATCCTGCTCGCCACCGTCAAGGGCGACGTCCACGATATCGGGAAGAACATCGTCGGCATTGTGCTTCAGTGCAACAACTACGAGGTGATCGACCTCGGCGTGATGGTGCCGGCCGCCAAGATCATCGAGACGGCAAAGGCCGAGAAGGCCGATATCGTCGGCCTCTCCGGCCTGATCACGCCGTCGCTGGACGAGATGGGCTATTTCGCGGCGGAGCTTGAGCGTCAGGGTCTCAACCTGCCGCTCCTGATCGGCGGTGCGACCACCAGCCGCGTCCATACCGCCGTGAAGATCGACCCTAACTATCGCAACGGCCCGGTGATCCACGTCAACGACGCCAGCCGCGCCGTCGGCGTCGTTGCCTCGCTGATGTCGCCGGAGCGGCGGGAGGCCTACGCGGCCGGAGTGCGCGCCGAATACGCCAAGATTTCCGCGGCGCATTTCCGCGCCCAGCAGGACAAGAAACGGCTGCCACTCGCGGCCGCCCGCGCCAACGCAGTGCCGATTGACTGGAGCAGCTACCGCCCGGTCAAGCCGACCTTCCTCGGAACCAAAGCCTTCACCGACTATCCGCTGGAAGAACTGGTGGAGGTGATCGACTGGACGCCGTTCTTCCAGGTGTGGGAACTGGCCGGGCGCTTTCCAGCGATCCTCGACGACAAGGTGGTCGGCGAGACCGCGCGCGCCCTTTATGACGACGCACGCAAGATGCTGGACCGCATCGTTAAAGAAAAGTGGTTCAAGGCCTCCAGCGTGATCGGCTTTTGGCCCGCCAACCGTGTCGGCGACGATATCGCGGTTTACAGCGACGAGAGCCGCACCACGCAGATCGCGACCTATCACACCCTGCGCCAGCAACTCGAAAAACGCGAGGGCCGTCACAACTCCGCGCTGGCGGACTTCATCGCTCCGAAAGAAACCGGCATCGCCGACTATATCGGCGGCTTCGCCGTCACCGCAGGCCTAGGCGAGGATGAAATCGCAGCGCGCTTCAAGAACGCCAATGACGACTACTCGTCCATTCTGGTGAAGGCGCTGGCCGACCGCCTCGCGGAAGCCTTCGCCGAACGGATGCATCAGCGCGTGCGAACGGAATTCTGGGGCTACGCGCCGGATGAGGCGCTGACCAACGATCAGCTCATCCGGGAAGAATATGTCGGTATCCGCCCCGCGCCCGGCTATCCGGCGCAGCCCGATCATACAGAGAAGGCCACGCTGTTCCGCCTGCTGGATGCGACTCGCGCGACCGGCGTCGAGCTGACGGAGAGCTTTGCGATGTGGCCCGGCTCCTCGGTCTCCGGTCTCTATTACAGCCATCCCGAAAGCCAATATTTCGGCGTCGGCAAGATCGAGCGCGATCAGGTCGAGGACTATGCCGCGCGCAAGGAGATGGAGGTCGCCGAGATCGAGCGCTGGCTGGCGTCGATCCTCAACTACATTCCCGGTCAGGATGTTTCCGGCCAGGGCGGAAAGCCCACCGCGACGCCGGTGCCCGCGCCCGCCAACGACGCCTCCGCCGACGTCGCCGGTCATCCGCCGGGCTGCCAATGCGCGGTGCATCTGAAATTGCGCAAGACCGCTGCGCGGGCGGGCTGACTGTGGACACATCCGCGATCGCCGCCGCACTGCTGGATTCATCCGCGGACGCGATCATCGCCACCGATCGCAACGGCACGATCACGTTCTGGAGCCCAGGCGCGGTCAGGATTTTCGGCCATAGCACCAGCGAGGCAATCGGCCAGTCGCTCGACCTCATCATTCCGGAAAACCAGCGCGCCCGGCACTGGGCCGGATACCGCGAGGTGATGCTGACCGGGCAGAGCCGCTACAGCGGTGGCGACGTGCTTGCCGTTCCCGCGCTTCACAGGGACGGCCGGCGCATCTCACTCGAATTCACCATCGTGCCGCTGACGGACGTCGCTGGCCGCATCACCGGGCTGGTGTCGGTGCTGCGCGATGTCACCGCCCGTTTCGAGGAAATCCGTCAACTGCGCCACAAGGCGGCGGCGAAAGTCTGAGCGACTGGTCCTGCCGCGCGTGCGCGGCCGGCATGCCGCATTCCCCACATACGAAAAGCCTATTGCTCGTCGCTCGCCAGCACGCCACGCACTGCGGCCGCCCAACCCTTGAGCTTTCGCGTCCGCGTCGCGGCACTCATCGCCGGCCTGAAACGGCGCTCGAGCCGCCAGCTGTCGGCAAATCTCGACGGCTCCGGATAAACGCCTGCGGAGAGCCCCGCGAGGTAGGCCGCGCCCAGCGCCGTGGTCTCCTGAATCACCGGCCGATCGACCGGTGCCTCGAGCAGGTCCGCAAGGCGCTGCATAGTCCAGTCCGAGGCCGTCATGCCGCCGTCGACACGGAGCACGGTGTGCGCGGCGTCGGCGCCCGGCCAATCGGCGCGCATTGCGTCCCAAAGATCAAACGTCTGGTAGCAGACGCTTTCCAGCGCCGCATGAGCGAGTTCCGCCGGCCCGGTGTTGCGGGTCAGTCCGAACAGCGCACCGCGCACATTCGGTTTCCAGTACGGCGCTCCCATGCCGACGAAAGCCGGCACAAGATACACGGATTGGGTGGGATCGGACTGTTCGGCCAGCGGCCCGGTGTCCGAAGCCTGCTTGATGAGACCAAGGCCGTCCCGCAACCACTGCACCGCGGAGCCTGCGACGAAGATCGAGCCTTCCAGCGCGTAGGTGCGTTGGCCGTTCAGCTGATAGGCGATCGTCGTGAGCAGCTTGTTGTTCGATGCGACCGGCGTCGTGCCGGTGTTGAGCAGCGCAAAGCAGCCGGTGCCATAGGTCGACTTGATCATACCGGGGGCGAAACACGCCTGACCCACCACCGCGGCCTGCTGGTCTCCGGCGATGCCCCGGATCGAGATCGGCGCGCCAAACAGCTTCGGGGGCGCTGTCGCCGAAATGCAGGGACGAATCTTTCACCTCCGGCAACATCGCGCGGGGCACCTGGAGCATATCCAGCAGTTCGTCGTCCCACTGCCCGGTGTGAATGTTGAACAGCAGCGTGCGTGACGCATTGGTGGCGTCGGTTGCGTGCACCTTGCCGCCGGTCAGCCGCCACAAGAGATAACAATCCACGGTACCGAACATCAGCTCTCCGCGCATCGCTCGCGCACGCGCGCCGGGCACCGAGTCGAGGATCCAGGCGACCTTGGTGCCGGAAAAATAGGGATCGATGATCAGGCCGGTTTTCGCCGATATCGCGGGCTCATGGCCCTCGGCCTTCAGCCGCGCGCAAATATCCGCCGTGCGCCGGTCCTGCCACACGATCGCGCGATGCACCGCCTTTCCGGTGGCCCGATCCCAGACCACAGTGGTTTCCCGCTGGTTGGTGATGCCGATGGCGGCGATGTCCTTCGGCGTGACGCCCGCTTTCTTCATCGCCTGCCGGCAGGTCGCAACGGTCGAGGTCCAGATGTCTTCCGGCTCGTGCTCGACCCAGCCCGACGCTGGAAAATGCTGCGGGAATTCCTGCTGCGCGATCGCGGCGATGGAGATGTCAGCGCGAAACACGATGGCACGCGACGATGTGGTGCCCTGATCGATGGCGAGAATGTGAGTTTCCATGAATTTCTTTTCAAACTTGCGGGCTTGCTCCCCGGCTGCGCCAAGCAAGCGGAGGGTCGAGGCAAGCGGATTGCCTGACCAAGGTCAAGTTTGTGCCTTCGTTTTGATTCACGCTTCCCCCCGACGAAAGGATAAGATGCCGGCACGGCTTCCATCCGACCGTCCGTCCCGCCGGGCAGAAGTGCCCGACCGAAAGCAAATTACACTCGTTTGTCCATGACTATTCAGCAACCGAAAGACCCTAGATGATACTGGCAAAGATGATTTTGGCCGGCTCCTTGTTCGCGATCGTCGGTGCAACGGCCTCCGCTCAAGCAACGCCTCCGACCCAGCAGACGCCATCGGCGGAGACCCGGAAGGGTCTGGTGACGGTCGTCAACCGGCTCAACGGCACGATTGCGATCCGGGAGGAGCAGGACGACAAGGGCAAGGAGGGAGATAAAGAGAAAGAGAATAAGGCTAAGGAAAAAGAGAAGGATAAGGCTGACGTCGAAGACGCGGCCACGCAGTTCAAGATCGACCACAAGCTGTCAGAGTCGGTTCACGCCGGCGACAAGGTGAAGTTTTCCGTCAGGGACGGCGGCGATCCCAAAAATACCGAAAAGACCATCACCAAAATCGAGGTGGATTAGCGGGAAGCCGATTGCCCTTGGAGCATGATCCCGAAAAGTGGAAACCGGCTTTCGGACAAGATCTTGCTCAATCGAAAGAATGCGATGCGGAATCCGTGCAGTTGCGTGGATTCCGCGCTTCGCGTTCGCCAAGGAAGCTTACGGGAGCACCTCGAACAGGCCTGCCGCGCCCATGCCGCCGCCAACGCACATGGTAACCACGGCGTACTTGGCCTTGCGCCGGCGCCCTTCGATCAGAGCATGGCCGGCGAGGCGCGCGCCCGACATGCCATAGGGATGGCCGACCGCGATGGCGCCGCCGTCGACGTTGAGTTTCTCCGGATCGATGCCGAGCTTGTCGCGGCAATAGATCACCTGCACCGCGAATGCCTCGTTCAACTCCCAGAGATCAATGTCTTCCACCGTGAGGCCGTGACGCTTGAGCAGGCGCGGCACCGCGAACACCGGCCCGATGCCCATTTCATCGGGCTCACAGCCCGCGGCGACGAAGCCGCGGAAGATACCGAGCGGCTTCAGGCCGCGCCTCGACGCCTCCTTGTCGCTCATGATCACGGTAGCGCTGGCGCCATCCGATAACTGGCTGGCGTTGCCGGCTGTGATAGTGAAGCCCTCGCCACGGACCGGCTTAAGCCCGGCGAGACCTTCAGCGGTCGTATCAGGACGCGGACCTTCGTCCTGCGACAGCGTCACGTCCTTGAACGTGACCTCTTTGGTCTGCTTGTCGACGATCGCCATTCTTGTGGAGATCGGCGCCAGCTCGTCCTTGAATCTGCCGACCTGTTGCGCGGCCGCCGTGCGGCGCTGGCTTTCCAGCGCGTATTCATCCTGCGCCTCGCGCGAGATGCCGTAGCGCTTCGCCACCACTTCCGCGGTGTCGATCATGGGCATGTAGACTTCGCTTTTGATCTCGAGAAGCGCGGGATCTTGCGCGTGGAAGGTGTTGGCGTGCTCGTTCTGCACCAGACTGATCGATTCGCCGCCGCCGCCGACCGCGATTCCGACGCCGTCGAACAGGACCGAGCGCGCGGCGAGAGCGATCGCCTGAAGGCCCGAGGCGCATTGGCGGTCTATGGTGGTGCCGGCCACGGTTACGGGGAGCCCGGCGCGAAGCAGCGCCTTGCGGGCGATATTGCCGCCGGTGGCGCCCTGCTGCATGGCGACACCCATCACCACATCCTCGATCTCTTTCGGATCAACCCCGGCGCGGGCAACGGCTTCTCCGATGGCATGGCCGAGCAGGGTCGCTCCTTCAGTGGCGTTGAGAGCGCCCCGATAAGCCTTGCCGATCGGCGTGCGGGCGGTGGAAACAATCACGGCTTCGGTCATCGGCGGTCCCCTGGCAAAATTTGGGTCATTTGATCTCTCGTTTTCTTCAACGCGAACTAGAATCCATCCTCAGATCAATCCCGGGGACATTCTGCGTTCGGAGACTCCGTCAGAACGCCGCCGCCAGATCCCGCGCACCCGGCTTCGCGCTGTTGCTGTCCATCCGGGCGTCGGTGACCGCGAGCAGCTTCGCCACCGTGTCGTGACGGATCGCCACCGGATTGCGTTCGTAGCCCTGACGCTGGAAAAAATTCGCTGTCGGGACGCGTTCTCGCATCGCCGGCGGCATCGTCACCATGTCGAGGCCGGTGCCGTCACCGGTGAGATTCATCATCTCCAGTTCGGCGGCGGTCAGCGGACGAGCGTAGCCCTTGTTGCGTGCGAAAATGATCGAGGTCAGGAGCTTGTGGGTCTGCAACAGCGGACCGACATCGATATCCAGCACCAGCGCATGGATCGCCCAGCCTTTCGGCGTGTCGGCAAGCTTCTCGTGCGCGCTCCAGGTATCGGGCATCGAGTGTGCGTAGGCTACCATCCGCTTGATCGCCGCGATCTTGCGCTCCATCGCGGCGCGCTGCGGTCCTGACAATCGCGCCGCTTTCTCCCCAAGCGCGCGCAGGATGTCATCGCCTTGCTCGGCGAGAAGTTCGACGCTGTTGGTGGTGAGCAACTGGTTATAGCCAATCGCGGTGGAGATCGCGCGGGATCCCGGTCGGGACGTGCTGAGACCCGATTGCATGTCGTGATTGCCGTTGCCGCCGGTCTCGAACGAATAGACCCGAACCGCCTGCTCCTTCGTCAGGCCGTAGGCTTGCGCCACCCGCGCATAGGCGCGCTTGAAATCGATTTCGGTTCTAGGCCGCTGCGGCGCGAACTGGAACTGCTCCGCCGCAGCCTTCAGGAAATCGGCGACAACGGGAATGTGTTTGCGCTGCCGCGGCGCAGGCCCCTCTTCCGGCTCCGGGTTGATCGGGCGGTGCGGTCCCTCGTAGAGCGGAGGCCGGGCCAGCACGTAGTCGTCAAGCGTGATCGACTGGTGGCTGCGTCGCTTGGCACTGCGAATACGCCTCTTGTCAGCAATCGCGTTCCAATAGGCGCCCGCCTCCTGCTCGAAAGCAGCGCGGGCCTCCTGATACGCGTTCAGCTTGCGGCGGTAATCCGCAATTGCGGCCGGGACCGCAGCCTGCGCCATCGCGTCGGCTGGCGTCGCGGGAGCGGCCGCGCCCTCGGAAACGTCAGCGAGCGGCGCAAGCAGCAATGCGCCCACGACGATCTGGTGACAACGACGAATCACTCGGCTCCGCATCGCTCCTGTGTAGCAACCCCTCGACAGATGTCAGCCGCCAATCACCCCAGCCGCCGCCGGAACGCCCTCAAAAGGGCTTGGAGAACGGGCATCGTTGCGGTCACGGTTGTGGAACCGGGCGCGTTCCGATAGCTTCCCCGCACTCGATCCCTGCCCTTAAGAGTCCGAATTCAACTGCGTTGAATCAAGCTCTGCTATATTTTCTTCAACCGAACATGATCTTGTCCGAAAACCGGATTTGACGCGTTTTCTTCACGCGAACCGGATTCCACTTCGCTCGAAAACGCTATAGACACGAAACCGCATGTCAGGCCGCCCCAAACTCGTACTCGCCTCCGGTTCGCCGCGACGGCTTAGCCTCCTCAACCAGGCAGGCATCGAACCCGACGCGCTGCGGCCTGTCGACATTGACGAGACACCGACGAAAGGGGAGCTTCCGCGCGCCTGCGCCAATCGCCTTGCTCGCGCCAAGGCTGATGCAGCCCTGAGAGCGTTGCAGCTCGACGACGAACTGCGCGGCTCGTTCATTCTGGCTGCCGATACCGTTGTCGCAGTCGGCCGCCGCATCCTGCCCAAGGCCGACCTGGTCGATGAGGCCTCCCAGTGCCTGCGGCTGCTCTCGGGCCGCAATCATCGCGTCTACACCGCGGTATGCCTCGTGACGCCGAAGGAAAACTTTCGTCAGCGGCTGGTCGAAACGCGTGTTCGCTTCAAACGGCTGACCGAGGAAGACATTCGAGCCTACATCGGCTCCGGCGAATGGCGAGGCAAGGCAGGCGGCTACGCGGTTCAGGGCATCGCCGGTTCGTTCGTGGTCAAGCTGGTGGGCTCCTATACCAATGTGGTCGGATTGCCACTCAACGAGTCGATTGCGCTACTCGGCGGCGAGGAATTTCCGATCCGCGCCGGCTGGTTGAATGCCGGTTAGGAAACCGGCCCCCGCACGGCCGGAGAAGCCGTGCCCGATCTGCGGCAAGCCATCGGTTAAGGCTTCGCGTCCGTTTTGCTCGGAACGCTGCCGCGACGTGGATCTGAACCGCTGGCTGTCCGGTTCTTACGTTATTCCGGTCAACAAGTCCGACGGCGAGGATGAGGAATAGGTGTCCGGTCTCAGCGAGACGGATTGGTTTTGCCGGCTCCCGTGCGCTTCTGTGAGAGTGAACGCCGGGGTCCGGCGGCTTTCGGGGTTGATCTCCGGTCAAAGCCTTGAACGCCTAGCGACGCCAATTTGGCGGACGGGTGGACACGGCCATCGGGCCTGACTATAAACCGGCGCGCCCGGCTGTAGTCGGACGACGCCCAGGTAGCTCAGTTGGTAGAGCATGCGACTGAAAATCGCAGTGTCGGTGGTTCGATCCCGCCCCTGGGCACCAATACCTGCTTTCACCGCAGCGCATAGCTCCTCATAGAGCGCGAGAAACCCCTGCTACGCAGGCACTTCCCCTCCTCATGGCTCCTCATAGCGCCCTGTGACAGCGCGCGCTTTTACGGGTAGGATTCCGGGTAGACGGTCATCTACCCGTAAGGAGCCTACCCATGCTTACCCAGCTGGCGATCTCCAACGCCAAGCCGAAAGCGAAGCCCTATAAGCTTTCCGACGCCGGCGGGCTTTCGCTCCTTGTGGAAAAGGGCGGAAGCAAGCTCTGGCGGTTCCGCTATGTGTTCAGCGGCAGGGAGAAAATGCTTTCCTTCGGCGCCTTTCCGGACGTGACCCTCGCTCAGGCTCGCGCCAAGCGGGACGAAGCCCGGCAGATTTTGGCCGGAGGGATAGACCCGGCGCAAAAGCGCAAGGAAGATAAAGTCGCAGCCTCGATTTCGGCCGCGAACACGTTCGGCGTCGTCGCGGCGGAATACATCGACCGGCTAGCCAAGGAAGGCGCGGCGCCTTCGACGATATCGAAGAACATATGGCTGCTTGAGGATTTGGCCGCTCCTCTTTGTAAGCGGCCGGTCTCCGACATCACCCCGGTCGAGATTCTCGAGATCCTTAAGCGCATCGAAAAGAGCGGGCGGCGCGACACCGCTCGGAGGCTCCGCGGTACTCTAGGCACCGTCTTCCGCTACGCGGTCGTGACCCAGCGGGCCCCTACTGATCCCACTTACGCCCTAAAGGGCGCGCTGTTGCGGCCGGACGTTCAGCACCGGGCCGCGATAACGGACGAGACCAAGCTCGGCGCGCTCATGGTCAATATCGACAATTATGACGGCTCGCCGACCCTCCGGGCGGCGCTCTTGCTGCTCGCGCTTACCATGACCAGGCCGGGCGACGTGCGGCACATGCGCAAGTCGGAGATCGTATTCCCGAAGGCGCTGTGGAGGATACCGGCCGAGCGCATGAAGATGCGCCGGCCCCACGATGTCCCGCTCTCCAAGCAGGCCCTTACGGTGATCCGCGAGATGTGGGACCTGACAGAGGGGAACGGGCTGCTGCTTCCCTCGATACGCTCGAGCGTCAAGCCGCTGTCGGAGAATGCCATGAACTCCGCCTTGCGTCGCATGGGCTACGACAAGACCGAAGTTACGGCCCACGGCTTCCGATCTAGCGCGAGCACTATCCTCAACGAGCGTGGCTTCAACCCGGACGTCATCGAGGCGGCGCTTGCCCACCAGGACGAGGACGACGTTCGCCGCGCTTACAACAGGACGACCTACCTTCAGGAGCGAGCCAAGCTCATGCAGGACTGGGCCGACATGCTTGACGAGTTCAGAAAACTGTCGCTTAGGCACGTTGCTTAGGGCCCGCATTACAGCGGGCCTTTTCTTTTAAGCAGCTTGCACTGCCGCGCGCTTAGGCTACCTTCTCTCCCGTGCCGACGTGGCACTAACCTAGGAACGTCCGGACGTCTCCGCACTTTTGGAGACTTCGGATGGTCAAGGTGAAGCTACCGCTCTACCTATCGTGGAAGCAGTTGAAGCAGTTGTTGGGCTGGCCTTATTGCAGGGCGCATACATGGAGGATGATGTTCGATCCGAGATACAGCGACGACCCTTTTCCGCTTTGCGGCAAGGTCGGTAGCGGTGCTCATCGCAACAGCCATCCGATGTGGTATACCCCGCAGGTTCTCGACTACTTCAAGCGGCATGGTCTGACGGTGCCGGAGGACATCGAGTTCGCCTGAGTACGGCAGACATGAAGTGGGGCGACCTGGTGGCCACTGGGTCGCCCTTTTCCTTGGCAGGTACGGCTGGGGATAGGCCTGTTAGCCTTGTATCCCCATACAGTAGGCGCAGGGACGCGCGCACAAAGCCTTACCAGGCCCCACGTTTCCGCGAAACTGTCGTCGGGCTCACGCCACGACCAAGTTAGTTGAATCTGGTCTTACCTTCCTCACCTCTCTCTCCGTTCGAGGCGAAGCCCTTCGGGTGAGGATGGATAAAACCTCGGGTAGCTGAGTTAACACTACAGCCCCCGACCGACCCAACTAACTTGGTCGTGCCGCTCGCGCGGGCACCGACGACAGTTTCGCGGACAATTAGACTTTCACTTTTCGGACCGTGTTACAATTCGAGTGTCGCGTCCCGAGCGCGACGACTTTTCCCGCCTCGAGCGGGTGATCGAACAGCAAGAGCCGCCGCTGCATACGGCGGCTTATTGCGTGGTACAATCAGACCAGCAAGCGCCCGGAAGAATTGCCGGCCGCCCGTACCGTAGCACCAGCCGTTACAGCCAAAGCCGCTTACGTCCTGTACGCGGCTTTTGCGTTGTACAATTGGGCGGGACTGTTCTTTTATTTGCGGTCGGCGGTCCCCCGAGGCTTCCCGCCACCACACGGGTCCGGCCCGGCACACGGCTCCCGGCCGCCCACACAGTTGAACCATTTGCTACTCGGCGCAGCGGACAAGACCGATCGGCTTATCGAAGTGACCAAGCCGCGGTTCTTGCTCATAGACGACGGCCCTATAGCCGAAGCCTTCCTCGCGCATTTTCCCAAGGCGCGGCTGTTCGATCCCTCACTCCACAGCTTCAATCCGCTCGCGGGCATCGACTACAGGCGCGCGCGCGACTTCGCCGACATCCTCTATTCGGCGTCTCCCGGCGGCAAGGACACGCTCACCGTGCGCAACGGCCGGCGTGCCTTAGTGCGCTTGCTATTGGCGGGACCGAGCCGCTTGTCCGATATGCCGGAGCCTGGCGCCGTAAAGGACGACGCCGAGAAGGAAGCGCTCGGCATGGTCGACGAGCTGCTCATGTCGCCGCTATTGACGCGCGTGCTCTGCGGAGGCGGCAAGGCGTTCCGCTTCGGGGAAGGCACGACAGTCGCTAAGCTCGACCGCGCCAAGCTCGGCGACTTCGACGCCTTCGTCGTCGGCGCATTTCTTATGGGGCAGCACAAGGGGCAGATCGTCGTCCCCGACTTCGGCTTTTACGGGCGGCCTCTGCATGCTGCTTTAGTGCGACAGGAAAGGCTCACCGCTGGCCTCCGCTTCCTGGAGGAAGTCCCGCGCCAGCTCGCGCAAGCCCTGCTCACCAGTCCCGACAAGGATGGGTATGGCTGCACGTCCGAAGACGCCGAGACCCTCGCGACGTATACCGATCTGATGCCGGGCACGAACGCCTATGCCGACTTCGTGCAGCGCCGGATCGAGCGGCCCTAAGTTCCGGGAGCTGCGCATGGGCCGAGGGTTGACTCTCGTGTTGCGCGTGTAGTGCAATCGGGGCGGGAGGGCACATCCATGCGCATCACGCTCGGTACAAGGGAATACCAATACGGCCTCGTTTTCAAAAAGCCGAAATGGGCTGTCGAGTGCAAGATAGATTTTTCAGAGGAGGAGCTCGGCATAATCCGACAAAACGACTTGTTGGATCTCCGCATATATACGCAGACAATGCACAATGATCGCCCCGACGAGGCGGTAGACCGCAATCTGAAAGAAGTCATCAAGCACGGCATAATGTGCACGTACAGCACGCCCGTGGATGCGCAAAAATTCGAAAATTACCTCAAGGAAGAGCTTTTGCCGATGCTCAAGAACTACATCCAAGCGAGCGCGCAGAAGTCAGCTGGTCCTCAGACCTTCGAACTCTGATGCCTCCTAAGGACGAGCCCGCCTGGCTTACCTGGACATATACCGTAGTAGGCCTTTTCACCTTCCTCTTCGCCGCGGTTCTGGTCCAGCTCGTTTTCCTTTCATGGCCGTTCTTTCTTGCGCTCGGGCTGGGATTGGCCGCGGCGTGGCTGCTGCTTTGGAGCCCCCAAGCTCGCGCGGCCAAAGCGACAAGGGAGCTGCGCTCGCTTTACGACACCGTTAAGCGCACCCAGGAATCGGTTGCTATCCCATCAATGGACGATTTCGGCCAAGAGCTGGTGGTACGGGTGTCTGACCGCCTCGGCATGTATCCGCCCTACAACGGCCTGGAGCACTTTCTGAACATCCCCTCTGCGCTCTACGGGGCGGAGAACTTGCATGCCGGCTCTCTGCTTCCTCCTCCCGAGACGAAGGACAAGGTGCTGCTGGGACGCTACAAGGACGCGCTCAATAAGCGCCTGCTTCGGCTTTACGAGCCCGATCTGCTGAAGAAGCTATCCGCCCCTATCGCGGAAAGCATCGAAGCGCTTATGGCGGCCCTTCCGCGCACGGCGCTCAGCACGAAAGAAGACATTTCCGCGTCTGCCAACGGGACGCTGACGCCGCCCGCCTTCTTCGTGCCTATCGGAGAAATGCTCGAGCATCCCGGCGAAACCGTCGAAAGGATGATCCTGCCATACTTTTCGAGCGCCGTCCGAGACCTGGGACTGTTCGAGGAATTGAGGGCGCAATTGGACAAGAACGTCGAGGAGGCCAGAGGAGTGATGCCGAGCGCCAGCACGGCGAGCGCTTCGGATGTGGCGGCCCAATATCTCAAAGGCACGCCATTGAGCCGGTTTTTTGAAGCCAACGTACCGTTCCAAATCCCTGACGCTGCCAGGCTGCGGCACCAGTGGATTCTCGGGGACACCGGCGCGGGAAAGACCACCTTCATTTCATCGCTACTCTTGGAAGATTTCAACCGCGTCGCGCGGAATGAGGCGTCCGTGTTCGTGATGGACAGCCAGAACGAGCTGATTCCCGATATTTCCCGGCTGAAGCTTTTCGCGCCGGGGCAGCCGCTAGCGGGGAAGCTCGTCTACCTGGAACCCGACCCGGATTTTCCGCTAGCCCTCAACATTTTCGACGTAAACCAGAAGCGGCTCGGCGCACTATCATCGAAAGACCGCATGATGATGGAGAGCGGCGCGATGTGGATGGTGGAGTTCTTCCTAAGCTCTCTGGTGAAGTCCGAGGCCTCGCCGCACCAAGACACGTTCCTCAATTACCTGGTGCCGGCGCTTCTGGCCATTCCGGACGCGACGATAATGACGTTCAAGGATCTGCTTGAAGATGGCGGATACGACCGCCACAAGCAGCACTTCGGGAAGCTGAGAGAAGACACTCAGCGCTGGCTGGCAACGCGGCTTCATTCCAAGGACGTCTCCGTCACGCGCAATGCGATCCGGGCGCGACTGGACGGATTCACGGCGCGTCCGATTTTCCACGATATGTTCGCCCACCCGCGCAATAGGTTCGATCTTTTCCACGAGATGCAGGAATGCAAGGTCATCCTCGTCAATACGATGGGCGGGTTGCTGAAGAGCGCGACGGAGCCTTTCGGCAGATACTTCATCGCGCGGCTGCTGCAAGCGGCTGAAGAGCGCATGTTCCTGGGCCGCGGCAGCCGGACACCCGTCTTTGCCTATATCGACGAGGCCGCGGATTATATCTCTCAGGAAGAGAACGTCGAAGAGCTTATGAGCAAGGCGCGGAAGCAGAACGTCGGGCTCATCTTCGCCAATCAGCGGCCCTCTCAGATCGCTTCTAACACCGTCAGGGACGCCTTGGCTCGCGCCGCGATCCAATGCCAAGGCATGGCTGCCGGAAAGGGGCCGCCGAACTGGACTGTCTCCCTCGACCGCGGCAAGCCGCTCAAGGTGGCCGTTCCGAATATAAAATTCCAAGACATGCCCAAAATGCGCGAGGAGCAGCACGCCGAGCTCATGATGGATATGAGAGCCAGGTACTCCGCTCCTAGGGCTGCGGCTCAAGAACCCGCCGACGCACCGCGTGAACCGGTCATTATCTCACCGCCTATGGTTGGGGATACCGATGACGGTACCAAGCCGGGGCGGTGGTAGAATTTATTTTGCGCGCGGGCTCGATTGCATAGTGCCGCTAGGCTCGCCGCGCCCGCTCTCCGCTCCTCATCGCGACCTTTTCCAAATCCTGATTTTTGAGCTTTACCCTATGCATGGAAACCCAGACCGATACGCTTAACCGCCGAAGCCGCTGGAGCCGCGAAGGCTCCAAGATCGCGCAGCTGACGGCGCGCGATATCGAGATATTCCGCCTGCTCCAGCGCTACCGCTACCTGTCCGCCGACTACATCCACGCCTTCATAGGCGGCAACAGGAAGCGGCTGGTCGAGCGCCTCAACCTGCTCCAGCGAGAGCCCAACTTCTACCTCTCCCGCCCGGGCCAGCAGCGCCAGAGCTTCAACGCCAACTACCGGCCGCTCATCTACGAGAACGACAGCCGCGCCGAGCGCGTGCTCCAGGAGCGGGGCTACTTCGATCCCACCGAGGCGGTGGCGTGGCTCAATCGCGGGCGCGAGAGCCACATGACCTTCCCCCACTCGGTCATGATCTGCGAGGCGCTGGCCTCGATCGACCTGGGCATGAAGGGCACGCCGGGCCTGCGCTTCATCCCCTGGCAGGAGATACACAAGCGCATGCCGGCGGAGGCGCGCGAGTCGAAGCTCTCCCACTGCCTGCCCGTCAGCATCTCCCACACTATCGCGGGCAAGGAGCACCAGTCTTCCAAGGCGCTCATGCCCGATGCGGTGTTCGGCATCGAGATAGCCGGAGCCGGCGCGCGGTTCTTCGCGCTCGAGTGCGACCGCGACCACGAGCCGCTGGCGCGCTCCAACCTGGAGCAGACGAGCTACCTGCGCAAGATCCTCCAGTACCAGCAGGTGGCGCGGGACAAGACGTACAGATCGCACTGGGGACTGCCGAACCTATTGGCGCTCAACCTGACTACAAGCGAATTCCACCAGAACAAGATCATGGAGCTGGTGCGCGAGCTGACCGGCGGCAAAGGCGCTTCGTACCTCCTGTTCAACACCATGCCGAGCCTCGGCGACTTCGCCCGGCCCGAGCCCCCGGACGGCAGGCTCTTCAAGCAGGCGTGGCGGCGCGCGGGCTTTCCCGACTTCCACCTTTCCCAGCCGTAGCAAGAGGAGGAGCAGATGATGGAATCGCTGAGGGGGATGCCGCCTTGGAAGCGGAAGGAGGAGGTCGAGCGGCGGAAGCGCGTGCGCGCCATCGTGCCGGGCCTCCGCCGCAAGCTCGCGCTGTACCGGCGCGAGCCGACCGCCGGGCATTTCGCCGACATCAGGGAGCTGTTCGCGTCGCTGTACCGCGCACACGTCAACGCCCCGTTCGACTGAGAGGAGGACACACCATGTCATACGAGAGCAAGCTTTCACGCGCCCGCGACCTCATCGCCGAGCGCGACAGGATCGATGCCGAGCTCGAGAGCATCTTCGGCGGCGCCGTCACAAGGGCGCGCGCGCCGCAGAAATGCTCGAAGTGCGGCGTTGACGGGCACACGGCCCGCTATTGCACGCAAGAGGAAAGCCCGGCACTTTAGCCGGGCTTTTTTTCTTCAATGCTGGTCGCTGATGTAATCCTCGCAGCGCTCGAGGACGCGCATCGCGTTCAAGATGTCGGCATGCCCAAGGCTATCGGTTTCTTTCCAGTCCCCGGCCTCGTTCTTGTAACTCTTGGAGAGAGTTACGTTGTAGAACTTCTCGTTCTGAAAAACGGTAGCCGTGACTAGGCCGATGCGAAACTTCACGACAGGCTGATTGCCCTGCGGCATGTGAACCTCTCTTTTCTCCTGCTGTTTGCTCAGATGCAGGTGACAAGGCGCGAATAGAACATCGCGCCAAGAACAGGCTCTACGCTTGGCAGACCTGTCACCCGCATCCGAACCGCCTCTCACTGAATCTTACCATGGTAGAATTGCGAGCAGTCCCGTACATCGAAGGAGGCTGTCATGGCCCGCAAGTTCATCCCGTTCGAGGAAGTAGAGGCGTTAGCGGATATCAGGCAGATCGCGGATATCCTCGGACTGCAACTGAAGCCGTACGGCCAGTCAGGCCAGCTACGGTGCAGCTGCCCCGTTCACGGCGGAGGCGACGACACGCTCGCCATCTCCCCGCACGCGCGCTCGAAGCGCGGAAGCGTCGGCGTCTTCTTTTGCAGGAAGGCGCCCGATCCGAAGGCCGCAGGCGGCGATCGCATCGGCCTGGTCGCCCATATCGAGCAGCTGGAGCAGCAGGAGGCCGCCTACTACATAGCGTCGCATTTCGGATCGGGAGACGAGGACACTCACAGTTCTCCCACAGTGCCACCAGCCCGTGAGAAGGCGACAACGACGCGGGAGACAACCCGCGCTCCGTTCGACCCCGAGGCGTTCGCCAAAGAGAAGCTGGCCTACTCCGAGGAAGTCGCCGCGTTGGGCTTCAGCGAGGAGGACGCGGAGCACTTCGGCGTCGGCTTTTACCGGGGCAAGGTGTACGCGCCGCTCCGGCATCCCGACGGCTCGATCGCGTGCTTTTACGACTACGGCAACGGCACGCTGAAGCTGCCGGCCCGCTCGCGGTGGCTGGAGCAATCCGCGCCCAACGTGATTCCCTTCGGCAAGAAGACTGCATAGCCCCCGATCGGGGGCTTTTCTTTTCGCTCGGCTTTGAAGGGGTGAGAGAGTGGTGCAACGAACGGCGCGACCTTGACAGATTCGCTTTCGCGTTCAGCTCTGTTGTAATGGGGATAGGTTTGCTTGCGCGCTTCTCACCAGTGAGTACAATAGTAAGTATATAAGGTTCGTAATCATTCTTAGCTTATGCAGAGCAAAAAGATTGAAGTGCATTGCTTGTGCGAGGGAACGGGGTTTATCTCCCAGTCCGATTTCATCGGGGACGACACGGAGTTAGTCGAGTGCGCCGAGCATAATCCCGCTTATCATGAGCCTCGTAATCTCAAATCTTCCATGCAGAAAGACTTTGAGGTTCAGTTTGTGATCGACGGCGAAGTGTGCGGCACCAGCTCGGTATCGGTGGTAGACGGCGAGCTGGGCGTGGTTGCGGCCACAGACGAATTCTTCGCCGTGCTTCGCAAGAATGAGAAGCGGCTCGTTCAGGAAGCGGCCGACGAGGAGCGCTCCGAAATTATCGACAACCTGACTTCCGAGCAGGAAGACAAGCTGAACGAGGCTCACGCCGAGGGCTATCACGGCACGGACGACGATATGCCGGACGCCTTCGAGGGCTGGCTTGAAGACCTCTCGCTCGAAGAGCTTAAAAGCATCCTCTCTCTAAACTAACCATGACGCTCAAATCATTCTACGTCGCCGCGCTGGCAACCGGCCTCACGTTCTTCCTCTTCCTGGTCGCATTAATCAATATCCTCTTCTAGTGTATGCGCGAGATCAAATTCAGGGGTCGGGACCAAAAGACCGGTGAGTGGCGTTACGGCTCTCTCATCCTCTGCGAAGAAGATTTTCTCAGCACCATCATGGATGATGAGGCTGAGTACGGTGTGCTCACCGACACAGTAGGCCAATTCACCGGCCTCAAGGACAGGAACGGCAGGGAGATATACGAGGGGGATATTCTCAGCTTTCCCGACACCGAGAGTGAATATGTTGATGTGGGGATTGGCAACTTAAAGGTCGCAGAGTTTCCGCTCAATGCGTTCTTTCCCATTGAGTTCAAGGAAGGCGAATTCGGCATGACCGTTGAAGACACCGAGCACGGCATCGACGGTTGGATAAGCCTACGCGCATTCGATGAGGACTATTACAAAATGTCCGAGTGCGAAGTCATAGGCAACATCTACGAGAACCCCGAACTGCTCAAATGAAAGATCCCCTGAAACAAGCGCGGAAGCTCCTCGCCAGCCAAGGCGGCAGGGCGAGTGCCGACGCGCTCACCCCAGAGCAGCGGAGCGCACGGGCGATTAAGGCTCGCGCGGCTAGGACTGAGAAGGCGCGTCGTCTGGCGCAGGAGAATCCGGCGCGGCCGTAGTGCCCTCGTTGTACTCGTCGACCGCGGCCTCGAATCTGGCCTCACGCGCATCTATCTCGTCGTCCACGGTGAAATCCTTAGGCGCAGCCTGTTTCGCGCGTCCTGGCGCATCCTGTGCGGTCTGGCGGGCATCCTTGGCCTCGAAGTGCGCGCGCTCCCGCGCGGATACCCTCGCCTCCTCCTTCCATCGCGACGTAGCGCTGCGCCACTCGTCCTCCTGCCTGATTTCTTCCGGCGAGCGCGCGCGCATCCTGTCGCGCGCCCAGCGCTGCCGCTCGAACGTCTTGTTCACGGCGAGGAGGATCTCGGCCTCGCTGTACACGCCGCTCCCCAAGCCGATATCGGCGCCGCGGAGCTGCCTGGGATTGCGCGCGTTCGGAGTCACGGGGCCGAGGCACTTGCTGTCCGTCTTCGGCGTCCTGCGCCCCGCCACGCGGTACGAGCGCTGCAGATACCTGTAGTGGCGGCCCTTGATGCGCTTGATGACGATGTACATCGCCGAGCCTATACGCCGTTTCCGCGAGTTTGTTGACTCGCCGCATGCGCCCTCACCGCTCCGCATGCCGCGCATGCCTGTGCATAGCGAACAGGAATTATTTTCGCGCGCGGTACGATGGAGCGTGGAGGTGTTCCATGTCCCACATAATGAAAGTCGAGCTTGAAGGCTTAAGCACCGGCTTCTTCGTCATCCAGCCCGCCTACAGCGAGAAGGAATTCAGGGAGCTGGTCGAGAGCAAGCTCCCCACTGCGTTCGTAGAGCCTTACATGGGCGTCTACCGCGACCTGAAGGGGAGCAGGAGCGGGTCGCTCTTCTGCGACGGCAAGAGCCCGTGGGTCATCGTCGTGTTCGGCAGCGACCCCAGGCTCATACGCCGCCTCACGCTGCACGAGATCGTGCATCTCTCGAAGGAGATCGTGCCGATCGACGGCAGGCGCTTCAACTTCATTGAGCGCGCCTACGCAGCGGTGAAGATCCCGATGGAGGACAGCTATGGCTTTGGTGAAGCTTGACGTGACTGAGGAGGAGCTGGACGAGGCTCTTCGGAAATTCGACGAGGACAGGAGGTGGAAATCGGACCATCCCGGCCGCGGGATGACGATCGACGCGCTCTCCTGCATCATCATCGCCCTCGAGCGATTGCGCGATGCCATCCGCAACACGTCGTGACAAGCACAGGCCCCTTACGAGGGGCCTTTTTCTTTCAAGGTACAATGAGGAGCGGACTAGTCCTACCAACAGGAGGTTCGCTTGGGAGTTCAGCAGCTCTACCAGAAAGTCACCGACGACATCATACGCGAGATCGAGGCGGGCAACCTTCCGCCTTGGCTCCAGCCTTGGAAGCAAGGCAGGCGCGGCGGCATCATCCCGATCAACGCCGTCACCCGGAATTGCTACAACGGCCTCAACGTCCTGATGCTATGGGCCGAGCGGCAGGAGAAGCAGTATCCGCTCGCGGAATGGCTCACGTACAAGCAATGCCAGGAAGCAGGCGGCCAAGTCCGCAAGGGCGAGAAGAGCACGCCCGGCATTTACGTCAACAAGCAGGTTATCGAGAAGGGCACAGAGGACGAGTGGCTGGTGCCTTTCATGCGCCAGTTCAACGTCTTCAATCTCAGCCAATGCGACGGCCTGGACCATATTGCCGATGCCGGCAAAATGGTCGAGCTGCCCGAGCATGAGCGCAACGAGCAGGCAGAGGCGTTCTTCGCCGCGATAGGAGCCGAGGTTCGGTGGGGCGAGCCGATGGCCGCATACATCCCCTCGCGAGACATGATCGTGATGCCCGAGCGCGGAGCCTTCCGCAATGCCGAAAGCCTCTACGCCACCTGGGCGCACGAAAGTGCGCACTGGACGGGCGCTAAGCACCGCCTGGACCGAGACCTGAAATCGCGGTTCGACCAGGACGCCTACGCCTTCGAGGAATTGGTGGCGGAAATCTCAAGCGCGATGACCTGCGCGCACCTGCAAGTGAAAGGGGAATTGCGCCATGCGTCGTACTGCCAGAGCTGGCTCGAAGTGCTCAGGAAGGACAGCCGAGCGATACTTTCGGCTGCCAGTCTGGCGTCTAAGGCCACGGACTACCTTCGGGCATTCTCAGAAGAAAAGCGGGAGGCCGCATGACCCGCATCAACCGCGCGTACGTCAAGCGGCTCGAAGACCTCATCATGCAGCTCGATAGCACGTTCTCCGACATCGAGAGCTCGCACACCAAGGGCTACCTGTCGCGGGACATGCTGGCGCTCCACAAGGAGGCCGACCGCATCCGCGACAGCAGGAACGCGATGGCGAAGAAGACATGAGGGCCTACGGGCCCTCTTTTTCGTTAGTGAGCCGCGCCGCGTTCTAGCGCTGCGTGTGCGTCGTTCTGTCCGCTTGCCGCACGGAACGACAGCGAGGTATCCGCATTTCCCGCGACGACGATGACGACCTTCAGCTACAGCATAACGGACCTTTCCCATTATGAATCGGACCTCATCGAGGTCACGTGGGAGTCGGATGACGAAGCGGTGAGCTTCGGGAACGACATCGCGCGCGAGATGCTCGAGCGCATGCCAGAGCTGGCACGCAGGGGCTGGAGCGTCAGCGTGTACGACAGCCGGAGGCGTCTCGTCTCCGTCGTCCCGATCGGCGCGGTCAGCTAGCATGCTATCGTTGATAGGTGACGCTCACGCTATCGGGCGAGCCGAAATCGACGCAGCACATCTACGGCCTCGTATGCTACGGCCGGCATCCCAAGCGCTACATGAGCCACGAAGGACGCGCTCTGAAGGAGCGGTACCAGGCGGAAGCGCGGGCGCAATGGCGCGATAAGCCGCTCAAGGGCGAGGTGCGCATGCACGTCACGCTTTACTTCGGCACCAGGCGCCGCGTCGACTGGGACAATTTCCACAAGCTCTCCTGCGACGCGCTCAGCGGCATCGCCTACGAGGATGACAGCCAGATACGGCAGGTGACGGTCATGCTCGCTTATGACAAGGCGAATCCGCGCATCGAGATCGCGGTTGCGCCGCTTTAGCCAGCGATTGCGGAACTTTTATTTCCCTTCTTGGTTGTGACACAGCCCTGACGACCGTCAGCGGCTTTATTCAAACTCCACTGAATTCGCATAATCCTTCCAAGGAGACCTCAGATGCGTAGCTCAATGATGCTGATAGCCGGAGCACTAGCGATTCTTGCGGGCCCGCTTGCACAGCCCGCGCACGCGGACAGCAAAGACGAGTTCAAGAAGGGATGCGAGTCCAGCCGGCCTCCCGGCTCGTTCGTCGAGAACGTGGACAACGTCCAGTGCAATACAAGCGGCGGCACTACGATTACGTGCGATAAGTCAATCAAGCAGTGCGGCGTGGCCTCGCTGGGCCCGGAAAAGCCGTGCACGCCCGGCGTTGCGCATCGTCTGGACCTCACAAGCGAGCTACTGGGCTTGAGCTGCCAGCCGATCGTGGTTCGCGATAGAACTGTGCCCTCTGGTATGGACCTTGACCACTCTGACCCCGCTCTCCCCGGATCGCGTCACTGATCCAGGTCGCGCCTAGTGCTGCCGATTAGCCGTCAGCGCCCGCAAGGGGCTGGCGGCTTTCGTTTTGCTAGCCAATTCATCTTTGAGAATGGGAGACTGCGGCGTGCTGCGCGTGCCCGTGAGGCGGCGGATGGCTTCGCCCGTTCGTCAAGTATACGAGGACGGCCATCAGCACCACGACGGCGCTTGCCACCGGCCAGCCGGCCTCGCGGCTGTTGTCTCTCCTGCGAGCGATGTCAGGGTTTGGGATCAGCATGTGCATTCCCCATATGCGCGATTTATGCACCGCCCGTTTAAGCGCGGTAAGCCTTAACGGTCCGTTATCGAACTTAACGCGGCCTAACACATGAGCGTGATAGCATCAGGAAGGGCCGGAGGGTTCGCCGCCCGTCCATATCTGAACGCGGGCGAACGGGTAACGCGAGTTCGATTCCGCGCGCCGTGCAATCCGGCATGACTTCATAGCCTGGTCGGCTTATCCGGGGCGGCTGCGGTTCGACTCCGCAAGGCTCACAGCGTGGTACAATTTCGGCATGAGTGCGGACGAAGCATTCCTGCGCAGCATCCTCAGCGGCATCGTGCTCCAGCCCGAGCGTATGCGCTTGGCGCGCTCCGAGGACCCGCGCGGCATCCTCTTCCGCATCTCATTGGCCAAGTCCGACATGCCATTGCTGATAGGGAAAGCGGGGCAGAGCATCGGCGCGGTGCGCCACATCATGAAGATGTACCGCAAGGACGGGACCAACATATCGCTCATACTGGAGGAGCCTGGCCAGCGAACGATATGAACCACGCTTGCCCTATCCCGGAATGCGGCTTCATCTGCAATGACGTTCTCACGCTAGCCGGCCATATGGAGAATATGCATGGCGCTCCCCGCCGCGCGCCTTCGATGGTCGAGCGGAACGAATTCAACAAGGACTGGTTCGATGAGGGGCGCGCTGCCGGCTTCAGCGACGAGCAGCTAACATTTTTGGAGAGGTGGCATACGCCGCCGACAGAGCTGGACGATTTGCTCTGAACCCTGTCAAGTTAATAACCCGAATTTATGGCACGACCAGTAGGCTCAACGACGCGACCCCAATTCCACACTTATACGGACGAGAACGACCGCAAGGAGTTCGTCAAATACATCCGCGAGAATTATCAGCACGATCCTTACCTGGCCAAGTGGTACGGCGACCAGATGTTCGGCAAGGCCGTGCAGCCCCTGGCGGGACACGACGGCGGCCCCCTCTTCTCCTTCGATGACGAGACCAAAGCAAAAGCAAGAAAAGCCTGGGAAGGGATTGTCGGTTAGGGAAGCCCTCGAGGCGGACCTGGACGGCAAGGCGGATAGCAGGGATATCCGCGCCCTCTTCGCGTTCGACTCCACCCTGACCGAGGAAGAGGTGGTGCTGCGCTTCCGCCTATGGAGCCGGCACTTCTTCTTCCGCTTCTTCCACACGGGCGACGCGCCGTTCCACCGCGAGATGGACAGGCGCGATCTAGCCGTCTACCGGGGGACCGAGCCGGTATTCGTCAACGCGGGCTTCCGCGGATGCGCCAAGACGACGCGCGCCAAGCTGTTCCTCGCCTTCTGCATCGCCAACGACGTGGAGCATAGGCACCGCTACATCAAGACGCTCTCCGAGGACTACGCCAACGCGCGGCAGAACGTGACCGACCTGTACAACCTGCTCATCTCCCCCCGCATCAAGCACCACTACCCGGAGATATTCGAGAAGACCGACGCCAAGCGCGAGGAGACGATGGCCAGCTTTACCACCGCAACCGGGGTGAAGGTGCGCGCGGACTCGGTCGGCATGGGCCAGCGCGGCGACATCCAGGAGGACAGCCGCCCCTCATTGCTCTGGTTCGAGGACTTCGAGAACAGGAAGGTATTGCGCTCGGCAGTCACGCTCCAGTCGATCTGGGACAACATGGAGGAGGCGCGCACCGGCATGGCGACGCACGGCGGCGCGCTCTACAACTGCAACTACCTCTCCGAGCGCGGCAACGTGCACCGCCTCGTCGAGAAGCATCCCGATTGCACGCTCATCACCCCGATAAGGAAGGACGGCAAGCCGACATGGCCCGAGGCGTACACGCCCGAGGCAATCAAGCGCATCGAGAAGGCGGCCGAGGACTTCGCCGGCGAGTATTTGCAGGAGCCGTCCATCGGCGCCGACATCTTCTTCGACCGCGCGTCCTTGGACAGGCAGCCGAAGCTGGCGCCGCGCCGCACGGTCGCGGGCTTCAAGCTCTTCCATGAGTTCGACCCGAGCCACAGATACGGCAGCGGGCACGACATCGCCGGCGGCGTCGGCTTGGACAGCTCGACTTCCGTATTCATCGACTTCTCGACGATGCCCAACCGCGTGGCCGCCACCTACCGAAACAGCCTCATCAAGCCGGACGTGCTCGCCGACGAGATCGTGCGCCAGGCGGAGACGTACGGCGAGTGCATCGTGGCGCCCGAGAGCAACAACTTCGGCGCGGCGACGATCACGAGGCTGAAGCAAACCTACGAGAACATCTTCGTCATGGAGCAGTTCTCGGGCACGCAGGTGCTGGAGCGCAAGGACCGCACTTACGGCTGGCATACCAATACGGCCACCAAGCCGCACATGCTCATGGACCTGCGCAAGGCGGTGGAGGACGGCATGCTGGAGCTGAGCGACCCGGACCTCATCGCCGAGCTGAGGGCCTACACCCGGGACGACCTCATGGACCGCGACGAGGACGTGCGCCTCACGACGCGGCACTTCGACCTCCTCATCGCGTGCGCCATCGCGTGGCAGATGCGCGCCTTCGCGACGAAGTCGTACCGCCGAGGAGCAGTCCAAAGCGACATTAACCAAGGCCAGCAGACGCAGGATTTCGACGTGTACTAGGCAGGAACAAAGGCCAAGGCATCCGCATTGCTTCGCTATCCTTTGGAGCAACAATGAAGAAAATCGTCTTGAGCGCGCTCATTGCATGCGCGGCCGCGCTCTCCTTTGCGGAGGCTGAAGAAGCGGCCCATTACTACGTCGTGCTGGACACCGCGACCAACAGGTGCGCGATCATCGACCACAAGCCAAACAGCGGGACCCCCGCTATCGATGAGAGGATCTACTTCAAGACGCGGCCCGAAGCGGAGGAAGGCATGAAAGCCATGAAGGAATGCAGGACGCTGCAGGCCAGCTCCCCTAATAATCCTCGCGAATGAAGCAGGCTTAGGCACAGCCATGAGCTTGACGCGGCGGAAAGGTGCTACACTTACGGCATGCCAGCCGCCACCGAAGAGCGCGCCGACGAAACGACAAGCACCGAGGAAGAGACCAAAGCCGAGGCCGAGCGCCTCGCTAATCTGCTTTTGCAGATAGAGGCCGAGCGCAAGCTGTGCGCCGACTTCATGGCGCCCAAGCGCGCGAAGTGGCTCAGGCGGCTCAGGCTCTACAACAACCAGGCCCGCGACGAGAGCAAGGTGGGCGACCCCCTGCTCTTCACCGTGTTCCAGACCGTATTCGCCGCGCTCTACGACGACCGCCTCTCGGCCGTGTTCGAGGGCAACGACGAGGGCGACCAGGACACCGCCGAGAACCTGACCGACCTCGCCGAGCACGACTACCGCGTCATGCAGAAGGACGAGGCGGACTACGAGTGGATATGGGACGCCTGCTTCTTCGGCCGCGGCCTGCTGCTCCTCAACGAGTTCGACCGCAGCGCCGGCGTCATGGCCCCGGTCACCGAGGTCATCGACCCCGTGATGTGGCTGCGCGACCCGCGCGCAACGTCCGTCAACGGCGACCAGCGCGGTCGCGGAGCTATGCGCTTCGGCGGCAGGGAAATATCGCTCGCCAAGTGGGAGATGGAGGCGATACCCGGCTACAAGAACCTCGACCAGCTGAAGAAGGCCAAGGAGTACGACAGCGTCACCGACGAGGCCAAGCAGGCCCGCCGCGCCGCGCAGGGCACGTCCGACACCAAGAATGAGGAGGAGGCGCTCGACGAGAACTACGAGTACGCGCTGCTCGAGTGGTTCACGACCGTCAACGGCAAGAAGAAGATCGTCACGACCGCAAACGGCGGCAAGCTGGTGGTGCGCGAGCAGGACATAAAGGGCGAGCGCTGGCCGATCATGGACCGGCCGCTCTTCCCCGTCTCGCACGACTGGGACGGCGTCTCCATCCCCGACCTCATCGAGGACAAGCAGCGCGCACGCGCCAAGATGATCAACCTCGGGCTGGACGCGGCCATCGCGGACCTGCACCCGATGTACCTCTACAACAAGAAGAAGATACGCAACCGCAACGACCTCAACTTCGCCTTCAACAAGATGGTCGGCGTCGCCGGCGACGTGAACAACGCCGTCATGCCGATGAACAAGGCGACGGCGGTGACGGCGCAGGTGCAGAACATCCTCAACGTGCTCGACGTGGCGGCGCAGAAGGCCGTGGCGGCGCCCGAGATCGCGCAGGGCGTCTCGCCGGCGCAGGAGCGCACGCTGGGGGAGAACGAGCTGGTCGCGGCGGCCCGCAGCGCGCGCAGCTCGCTGTCTGCCGCCATCTTCGGCTGGAGCGAGCGCCGCTTCTGGAACCAGTGGTACTGGCTCTACAAGCACCACTTCAAGGAGGACATCGACGAGAAGGTCATCCGAATCAGGGGGCCGCTCGCCACCTCGTGGCGCACCCTCACGAAGGAGAACATCGTCGCGGAGGTCGATCCCGACGTGTACGTCGAGAGCCTGCGCGTCGCCGAGGCCAAGCGCAAGCGCGACTTCGCGGAGTTCTCGGCGTTCGCGCAGATCGCGATGCAGGACCCGCAGACCAACCGCCGCTACCTATTGCGCCGCCTCGGCCGCATCAGCCGCCTGAAGACCGCCGAGCTCTTCCTCATGTTCCCGCCCACGATCGACGAGCTGAAGGCGGAGGACGAGAACCAGCTGCTCAGCGACAACAAATTCGTCGAGCTGGGCGCGTTCGACGACGACGCGGTCCACCTCGAGAAGCACAAGGACGCCGCGTCCACGCCGGCGACGATGGCCCATATCGAGGCGCACAAGAAGATGATGATGCACAAGCGCGAGAACCCGCAGGCGTTCCCGCAGCTCGCGGCCGCGCAGCCCGGCATGGACCTCAATCCCGTGTCGGCGCCGGCGCCTGAGCGGCAGAAGTCCACAGCGCCGATGGGCCAATCGTTCGCGCAATAAATTATGGATGGTACTATCGAGCTAACGACGGAAGAGAAAAAGGCGCGCACAGCGGCCTTGGCAGACCTTCTCAATCATCCGGGCTGGAAGATACTGGTCGACGAGCTGGGCGGCGACATCGCCCTCACTGAGGCCAAGCTGTTCGGCGAGGCGCCGCTTGCGGAGGGCGAGACGGTCGAGGGCCTGCGCCGCGAGCGCGTCGACCGCATGGAGCTGCGCGACCTGCCGAAGAACCTCATCGAGGAGTACGCGGAGGACGAGCCGGAAGACGTGTCGCAGGAAGTGTACGACTGATGAATTGAGCGCTGTCCATGAGGCCTCATGGATGGCACTCAGTCCCCCAGGACTGTCCCGGCCGCAGTGAGGCCGAGTTATCAATCCGCAGCGGGCCGTCTCGGCATTTCGGCCCAATGCGCGTAACCAAAAACTACTATGCCAGAAGAAATTACCGACCCGGCAACCGTCGAGGAGCCGATAGTCGAGACGCCGGCGCCGGAGCCAGTAAATCCGGATGAGCCCGAACCAGCAGCTGACCCCGCTCCTGGTCCCGAGCCGGAGGACGAACAGCCTCCCGTGCGCACTGACTGGCGCGCCGAGTACTTCAAGGGGAAGAAGCGCGGCACAATAGCGCCGGCCCAGCCGCAGACAGAAGACACTTCTCCTGCAGATGAGCTCCGCAGCGTCATCCGCGAGGAGCTGGAGCCGATAGCGCAGTCGTTCGCCAAGTCGAAAGACGAGGAGGAACTGCAGGCGACACTCTCCAAGTACCCCGACGCGAAGAAGATGGAAAAGACGGTCCGCCGGTACATGGAAAGCCCCGCCTACGCGCAGGTCCCGGTCGACACGATCGTCCGCTCCCTGCTCTACGGCAAGGAAGCCGCGAAGCAGAAGGCCGACGACGAGGCGCGCGGCACCCGCCTGGGAGGCCATACGCGCCGGCCGGCCGAGACGAAGACGAAGTCCGCTTGGGACCTGACCGATGAGGAATTCAACAAGTCCGTCACCAAGGTCATGAGCGGCAGCACGCAGTAACTTACAAGCTCATTTAGCCACTAACTTGAACACCACCACCACCGTCCCCGATGCCGTAGGATCGTACTACGACCGCAAGATGCTCACCAAGGCGCGGCCGCTGCTCGTCCACGGCAAGTGGGGGCAAGTGCGCGACATCCCGCGCAACAGCACCGACAGCATCCGTTTCCGCAGGTACTCGCTCCTCGCGCCCGACGCGACCCCTCTCGTCGAGGGCGTCACGCCGACGCTCGACACGCTCTCGGTGACCAACATCGACGCGACCGTGCAGCAATACGGCCGCGGCTTCCTGCTCACCGACAAGCTCGTGTTCACGACGCTCGATCCCATCCTCATGGAGGTCGCCGACATCCTGGGCGAGAACGCCGCGAACACGCTCGACCAGATCACCCGCGACGAGCTCGCGACCACCACGACCATCCAGTACGCCTCGACCGCGACCCAGAACAGCGAGGTCACCTCGGCCATGAAGATCACCAAGGCAGAGGTCCAGGAGGCCGTGCGCACGCTCAAGAACAACAACGCCAAGAAGCTCACCTCCATGGTGAGCGCCTCCGACGGATACAACACGTCGCCGCTCGACGCCGCCTTCATCGGCATCGTGCATCCCAACACCACGTTCGACCTGAAGAACATCAGCGGCTTCATCCCGGTCGAGCAGTACGGCCAGCGCGCGGCGATGCCGGGCGAGGTGGGCTCCCTCGACGAGGTCCGCTTCATCGAGACCACCAATGCCAAGGTGTACGCGGACGCGGGCAACGGCGGCATTGACGTGTACGGCACGCTCATCATGGCGGCCGACTTCTACGCCATCTCCCGCATCGCGGGCGAGGCGATGAAGAACATCGTCGAGGGCCCCGGCGGCAACTCCGACCCGTTCCGCCAGCGCCAGACTTCCGCATGGAAGGCGACGTTCGTGGCCACCATCCTCAACGACGCGTTCGGCCTCTCGCTGCGCCACGCGGTCTCGTAATATTCGCTAACGCACTAAACATGGCTAAACCCAAGAAAACCCAGGCTTCGCTTGACGAGGAGAAGGTCGACGAGAAGGTAGAGGATACCGAGGCAGAGGCCCCCGAAGCCGAGGAGGCCGAGCCCAGCGAGGACGAGAAGGCCTCGCTCGAGGAGCTTTCGCCGAAGGCCCGCCCGGGCACTCCTGACGCCGGCCTCTCGCCTATCCCGCTGGGCAGCAAGGCCCGCGCGATGAAGGACAAGCTAGCCAAGCAGCCCAAGGTCAAGGTCTTCATCCCGCTCGCGGCGGGGGAGAAGCAGGGCGTCACCCAGTCCGTCGTCCTCAACGGCTATCCCATGTACATCCGCAAGGGCACGTACGTCGACGTGCCGCAGTCCGTGGCCGAGGTGCTCGAGGTCAAGCTCAGGCACAAGATGACCGTGGACAGCCACCCGAACCGCATCACCGGCGAGGGCGACGTTCCGATGACCCGCTACGGCAATTAGCAGATAACCCGATTACCCATGACCATCACAGCATCCCAGCTCAACAGCGACGGCATCGTGCATCGCGCGTCCGGCAGCTTCATCACTGATGCGACCGCGGCGGCCGTGACGCTGACGCTCGGCTTCACCCCGCGCTACTTCGTGTGGGAGAACGCGACCGACCGCATCAAGTACGAGTGGTACGACGGCGCGGCCAACGGCACGACCATCAAGACGGTCGCCGCCGGCACCCGCACGCTCGACACCAGCGACGCCGCCATCTCCGTGTCCGGCGGCACCGTCACCATCTCGGCGACCGCCGCAGTCCAGAGCAAGCAGTGCCGCTGGATAGCGACCGCCTAGTACTGCCCTCACTCAGTCCCTCTGCCCTGCGGGACTGGGATGGGCGCGGAAACAAAAACCAATCTATGAATGCCACCCAGCTCGCCAGCCTCATCAGAAGCAAAACCCGGACGACCTCCGACACCTTCTCCGACGCCGCCGTGCTTGTGCACGTCAATACGTTCAAGGACGAGATCGCCGGCCGCATCCAGCAGGAGCGGCAGGAGGCGTGGAATATCCCGGCGACGTTCGACCTCGAGGCCGGAAAGCGCGAGTACGCCTTCCCCGACGACGTGCTCAACAGCATCGTGTCGCTCGAGCTCAAGTTCTCTTCCGACGGCGACTACGTGCGGGCGCGCGCGGTGCAGGCGCCCGCCGATTTTGCGCTAAACGAGGCCGAAATCGCCGGGTACCACTCAAACGCCGCGCCCTGGTATTTCGTGCGCCGCAGGGCCGTATACGTCCTCTCAGGGGCCATTGCGGCGGTCACCGCGGGCGGAAGGCTGGTCTACAACGCCTTCCCGGCCGATTTGTCCGACCTTTCCGGCACGACCGACCTCTCCGTCGACCCCTCGACCACCACGCACGGCTTCCCGCGCGAATTCCACGAGCTCCTGGCTCGCCGCGTATCGATCGAGTTCAAGGACATCAACGGCATGCAGCTGAGCACCAAGGAGCTGGCATACGACCAGGACCTCGAACGCAAGCTCGACGAGTTCTCGACCGCCGACCTAAGCGCCGTCTTCACCGCGTCAGTGCCGGGCGGCTCAACGATGGGCGGCGAGGGCTT
This sequence comes from Nitrobacter sp. MLSD-S21, assembly GCF_058809865.1. Classification (NCBI taxonomy): domain Bacteria; kingdom Pseudomonadati; phylum Pseudomonadota; class Alphaproteobacteria; order Hyphomicrobiales; family Nitrobacteraceae; genus Nitrobacter; species Nitrobacter sp. MLSD-S21. The sequence continues at coordinate 776,729 of NZ_JBXASZ010000002.1, forward strand.
CGACTACTGACCTATGACCGCCTTCACCAAGATAGCCAAAGCCGCTGCCGCCTACGTCAAGGCGGGCTTCAGGAGCTTCCTGCTCAAGGAGGACGGCGCGTATCTGCTCCTGGAGACCGGCAGCAGGATCATCTTCACCGAGACGAGCGGAGGCAAGACGGAGACCGCTTACACGAAGACACCCAAATGATTTATGGCCGATAAAAGGATAAGCCAACTCACCACCCTTGCGCCCGTTGCGAACGGCGACTGGGTCGCGGTCGTCGACGTGTCCGACACGACGGACGGCCCGAACGGCACCACCAAGAAGGCGGCGCGCTCCGAATTCAAGGGCGACAAGGGAGACACCGGCGAAAAAGGGGATACGGGAAACACAGGCGCGACAGGCAACGACGGCGCCGATGGAGCGGACGGCGCGAGCGCTTACGTCTACATCGCCTACGCGAGCGACGGCAGCGGCACCGGCTTCACGACGACGTTCAACCCGGGCCTCGACTACATCGCGGTGCTCTCGACGGAAACTGAAATCGCTTCTCCAGAAGCTTCCGACTTCGCCGGCTTATGGAAGAACTACAAGGGCGCGACCGGAGCAACGGGACCCACTGGCGCGCCCGCTTCTGTCTACACCGAAAGGCCGACCGGCCTAGTCGACGGCAGCAACGCCGAGTACGGGACCGAGCATGATATAAACGTAATATACGCATTCGCGATCAACGGGCAGTTCATCCACCCCGGGGACTACAGCGTAGTAGGCAGCAGCATCACGTTCACAACGCCGCTCCCAGTCGAATTATCAGGTCTCCCTTTCACTATCATCTATGCGTAAAGCACTTCTGGTCATCGCTCTCTCGCTTCTGTTGCCGTTATCCGCACACGCTGTCGCCGTCCTTACCGTCCCGCAGGGCGGCACTGGAAGCGACGTAAAGCCGACGATCGGGCAATTGCTCGTCGGAAAGGCTAACGGGACCTATGCTGCCACAAGCACCGTTGCTGGACCTGTAACGGTAAAGGGAACGTCCACTCTCGCGACAACCACAGCTTCGATGCTCAACGGCGTCATTGTCGTGGATGGCGTCAACTACCCTCACACAAGCAGCGGCATTCAGCGCGCGATCGATAATTGCTCGTCCCTTACGGCGTCGGGCCAGTGCGGCGGGGTGCTGATATCGGCTGGTACATCAACGGTTAGCAGTTCGATAGTCTTGCGAAGCAACGTCGCAGTATCAGGCCAAGGGGACGCGACTGTCCTTGCCCTGAACAACTCCGTTAACCGGTCAGTGTTCGTCACTGCAACGACGACCATGACCGGACCTGTTTCAAATTTCTCTATTCACGATCTGAAGATCGACGGGAACAAAGCCAACAATGTTACTGGTGGCGTCAGTGCTATCCGCGTCGAGTGGGGCCAGTTTTTTAGCATCTACAACGTTCACACGACAAACGCTGTTGATCAGGGGATCGAAATCGTTTCAGGCGACGATCCGCCATCCACCAAGCTCTCAAACAATTTCGATATATACAACAACCTCACGGAGAACTCGGGCCGAAACGGCATCTACGTTGGCTACAACAGCCACGACTACCGCATTCGTGACAACACCTCGACCTACAACGGCTCTCTTACCGAGGGCTACGGCATAATGGACGGCGATTATGATACGTACAACGGGAGCATCACCAACAATTACCTAGCTCACAACGCCCTCTATGGCATAGGCCTCGGAGGCCACAATAAGATTGTCGAATTTAATCGCACTGAAGCAAATGGAGATGCCGGCATACGGCTATCGTCAGGCAGTGACGCGTTCGGCATTTATAGGGCCACGAATATCGGGATACGGCACAACAGCTCGGTCAGCGACGCCGGCACAAGCATACGTATCGCAGGCTTTATTGACGGCCTCGATGTGTCTCAAAACTTCAGCTACTTCTCTGGGCGCCACGGCATTTCCACTGAGCCTAGCGGCGGATACCGACCATCGAATATAACGTTGTTTGGAAATTACATTGCGACATCCACGGAAAAAGGCATTTCGCTTGATAGCGATTACACCTTTTTGGACGGAAACACGATCAACGGCGCGGGCAGTTACGGTATTTACGTCGCTACCTCGTCGACGAACTCGAACGTTCGAAACACGGTTGGCCGCAATAATGCTGGGTTACTCATCTACGATGCTGGCTCCAATTCGACCTACTTCGGTAATCAAATCGATCAGGTGAACACTATCAACGGCAGTCTTGCGATTAAGCTGCTATCCGGCGTTGGCTCTGGTCTGACTTTCAGCGACGAAAATTCGTATGGGAGGGTACAGACGTTCAACTTGAAGCCCCTTGTCCTCAACGCCCTGGGAAACAACGTCGGAATTGGAGCAACTACGTCGCCGGGCTCCATCTTCTCAATACATAACGTGGCCAACTTCACCACCGGAACGACGTCATTTTACGGAACAGGCATCAACATCCCGGCTAACCAATGCTATGCCGTGAATGGCACCTGCCTTAGCCAAAACAGCGGGACCGTGACATCGGTGTCTGCAACCGTACCGGGTTTTCTGTCCATAACCGGTTCTCCGGTTACCAGTTCTGGCACGCTTGCCATTAGTTACAGTGGCACGGCGCTTCCAATAGCCAACGGAGGAACTGCGACCACGACGCAAGTCCTTAACGGTGTTAATTTCTACGACGGCACTAAAATCACGTCGGGTACAAAACTCACCTTCAACGGCACGACCTTGGGAAATAGCGGAGGCCAGCTTCTCCTCCAGACAAGCGGCGGCAGCGCTGCGCTTACCATCACTGATAGTGGGAGCTACGGCGAGCTTCAGACCTTCAATTCAAAACCGCTCGTTCTGAATAGGCAAGGAAACAACGTCGGCATCGGCACAAGCTCGCCCTTCTCCATCTTCCATGTGACTTCAGGCGCGAGCGCGACCACCACCGTCACCATCGGTAGCATCGGCCTCACCAGCTCGAAGGGCTGCGTGAACATGAACCGCTCCGACGGCGGGCCGGGCAGCTTCTACCTCAATCCGTCAGGCGTGATGGTCAGCGAGGCGAATTACTGTCGATAGGGGCTATCGCCTCACGATACCTATGGCGGCACTCTTCCCTAACGGCATCAAAGGGCTCAGCGACTCCAAATGGAGCGGGGTTCTTGGAAGCGCATTCAGGCTTGTCGGCATAGACATCCATTCCGCGCCCGGCCTCATCAGGGTCCGCCAGAAGCTCACCAAGAATTCCGGCGCCACCGTCGACGAGCTGTGCAGGCAGAGGATCGCGGTATCCGACGGCTCGACGCTGTGGTTCTCCGCGGAGAGCGGCAAGGTGTGGCGCGAGCTTGACGGCGCGTGGACGCTCAAGCACACGACCGCGCCGACGAGCGGGGAGGCCAAGTGCCTCGGCGCGCACGAGTTCGAGCACTGGATCTACTGGGCGACCGAAAAGCACGTCCACAGAATCCATGTAGACGACCTCGACGGAGACTGGGCCAATTTCGCCCAGGACAATTATGCCGCCTTCGCCAGCGGCGACGACGAAGCCCACCCGATGCTGGAGCAGAACCTCGACCTCTTCATCGGGGACAGGACCGTCATCTCGAAGATCGCCGCGCCCACGACGGCTGACGCGAACCCGAGCGGGACGCTTACGACCGAGCTCAGCGTCCCGGTGAAATGGATGTCAGTAGGCCTGCTCATCAATCCCTCGGACCGGGCCTTTCCCACGGTCACGGCTTCCGTGCGCGCGGCCTATCCTGAGGCCGCCACGTACAGCTTCGATTCCCTCGTCGTCGGAGGCGGCGGCGGAGGAGGCGCGCGCCTAAGCGGCGACTACGGCGGCGGCGGCGGAGCCGGCGGCCTCATCGAGACCTCCCATGCCGGCGTCGCCGAGGGCAGCTACGCGGTCATCGTTGGCGCCGGCGGCGCGGGCAATACCGGCAGCACGGCCGGCGCCAGCGGCGGTTCGTCCTCGCTCGGCGGCCTTGTCACTGCCCTGGGCGGCGGAGGCGGCGGCGGAGGGAACGGCTTCGGGCTGGACGGAGCTTCGGGCGGCGGCGGAGGAGGAAGGAGGGCCGGCGGAAGCGGGACGGCGGGACAGGGAAATGACGGCGGCGACTCTCCCGGCGGCACGCCCGCCGGCAGCGGCGGAGGCGGCGCGGGCTCGATCGGAGGCAACGGCTCCGGAGGCAGCAGCGGCGGCGGCGGGTTGGGCGTATCCAGCGCCATCTCGGGCGCGGCGGTCACCTATGCCAGCGGCGGCGGGGGCGGCAATAGCGGGAGCATCGGCGCAGACGCGAATGCCAACACCGGCGACGGCGGCTCCGGCGGGGGAGGATTTAGCGTCGCCGACGGCGGAGACGGCGGGTCCGGCATCGTGATCGTCTCCTATCCGACCGGAAGCATGACCGCGACCGGCGGCACGGTCACTACGGCGGGCGGCAACACGATCCACACCTTCACCACCGACGGCACGTTCGCCATCGCCCGCTCCACCCTCACGAAGTCGCTCACCATCCCTGCGGGACACGCGAAGGCGCTATTCGTCATAGCCGCGCACTACAACAGCACCGCCGTATCGGGGGCCGCCTTCGACGGGGACGCGCTGACGCTTCACGCCTCGGGCGGCGCCATCATCGGCGGCACGCCCATGCGGTACTCGATCTACAAGCTGGTCAATCCCGATGCGAAGACTGGCGACGTCACGGTGACGTGGGACGATCCGACCTCGGATATGCTCTTCCACGCTTTCGCATGCGACGGCGTCGACCAGGCTGCGCCCAGCCCGGGCAGCCAGAACAACAGCGGGACTTCGGCGACGGCAAGCGTCACGCTCGATTCTACGGCAGACTTCCAGCTCCGGGTCGCGCTGCTGATGTCGGAAGCCGCCGTCTACACGGCCGACGACACGGCGACCACGATGCAGACCGGCGCCAACAGCTTCGGCAATGACGCCACCAAGTACCGCGGCACCTCTACCTCCGGCACGCTGGTGGACACGACGTTCAATATCAAGGACCCCGAGCGCATCACGACGCTCATCGACTTCGACGTGGACGCGCTCGTCGGCACGAGGGTCGAGGGCCGCAACCTCGCGCGCGTGCTGCGCTGGGACACGGCGAGCCCGAGCTGGTCCGCGCAAGACGCGGTGGAGGAGAACGGCGTCAGCGCGTTCATACGCGACGACAACTACGTCTATGCCCTTACGGGAGAGTTCGGGAAGCTGTTCTTCTACAACGGCGAGCAGCTACTCCCCTACGCGCGCATCCCCGGCGAGTGGTCGCCGACCAGGCGGGCCACCATCCATCAAGGCGCGGTCGCGACGCACATGGGCGTGCCGGTGTTCGGCCTTTCCAACCTCGCCGGCGACCCCGCGCTCCAGGGAGTCTACTCCTTCGGCTCCTACAGCAAGGACTATCCGAAGATGCTCGACCTCTCCTTCCCTATCTCGTCGGGCGAGCTCGAGGGCGTGGAGGTAGGCGCGGTTCTCGCCAAGGGCGCCGACCTCTACGTGGCATGGAAGGACGCGAACGGAGCTGGCGTCGACAGACTCGATTACTCCGCCAAGTACCCGTCCGCCTACATCGAGACGATGATGCTCTCGGCTGCGAAGGAGCGCGGCATCCTCAAGACGGCGCTTGAAGTGTGCGCGTACTACGCCTCCCTGCCCGCGAGCACCGGCATCACGTTCGGCTGCAAGAAGAAGTACGAGGCCGACTACGCGACGCTTGCGCACGTTACCGACGCAAAGCTGTGCGCTGTCAAAGCGAAGGCGAGCATCCCCGAAGTCGCGAACCTGCAATTGCGGTTCGGCTTCACGGTGAACGGCAACGACGCACCGGAGGTAGAGGATTTCGATTACGAGCTAGCGCCGCTGAAAAAGTAATATGGCCACCAGGGAGAACAAGCCGGTCGACACCAGGATCAAGCAGACGCGCCGGGGCTACGCGGTCCCGCGCCGCATCCGCGAGCTGCGCATCGGCCCCGGCAACGAGGTCGGAGGCTGGAGCATCGACGAGGGCGGCGCGTTCACTTCCGATCCCGACGCCAACGGCTTCCGCATCGTGCTCGACAGCGCCAACGGCAAGATATCATTCGACGGCGGCGTATTCATCCATAACACCGCAACCCCCTTCAGCGGCACCGGCGGCATGGCGATCGAGCACGGCGACGGCGTCGTGATGCTGGACGTGTCGGGCGACGGCGACGGGCTGGGAAGCCAGCAGGTTCTCCTGCGCAACGCCGACAGCAGCGTCTACGTCGGCATACTGCGCGACCTCTTGGGCGACACGCGCATCATCATGGGCGGCCTGCCGACATCGGATGCGGGCCTCTCTTCGGGAACAATCTGGAATGACGGGGGCACGCTGAAGATCGCCTAGAAAACAAGTGCTACTATGAGACCAACCGCCATGACACTCGCGACAACCATCCAGCCGAAGTCAGCCCAGTGCAGCGTCGAAACCTCGCGCTCGAATGCGTACTTATTCATGCCGGGAGCCTACCATTTCTAGCTATTTATGGCAAAGCTGAGCATCATTACCGACCCGGTCACCAAGCAGCAGTTCTCGCGCGACACCGACATCGCCGGCTCGGTTTACGCTCCGTACTCGGCTCCTGCCGCGGCCGCTCCGCAAGCAGCAGCGCCTCTTGCTGCTCCCGTTGCAGCGCCGATTGCGCCCTTAGCAGCGCCCACGCAAACCCCCATGGTGCCCACTATCAACGGCGCTCCGCCCGCGCCCGGCGCCGCGCCGGCACAGATTGTTGACCCTAAGCAGCTGGCAGCGGGAGCGAACCAGGAGGCTTTGAGCCTCTACACGCAGACCAAAGACCAAGACATAGACATCCGCCAGAGCCAGAAGGTCATCCGTGACCTGACCGCCAAGATTACTGGCGACGCGGCAACGCCGCCTCCCCGGCCGCCGTCGATGATGGAGATGTTCACGCAGCAGCGCCAGCAGCTCGGCCTCGAGCCTTTGGAGACCCAGCTCTCCAGCATCGACAGCGAGATCGACCGCATCAATACCGGCGCGTTCACCGATGCCGACCGCGCGAGCGACCAGCCGCTGAGCATGCGTGCCATCGGCAACAGGCAGGGCGCCATCGGCCGCGAGGCGCAGCGCCAGGTCGCCCTCTTGCAGGTCGAGCGCTCCGCTGTAGCGCGGCAAGTCGCCAACAAGACCGCGACATTGCAGATGGTGATGGACTTCACCCAGCAGGACTTTACGAACGCTTCGCAGGCTTATGGCCAGGAGTTCGACCGCAACGTTCAGACGCTCAATCTCCTCAATGCCCAGCAGGACAGGGAGGAAACGGCGCAGGACAAGCTCCAGCAGAACGCGACCGCGAACCTCCAGACCATTTGGAACACGATGAAGGACAGCGGCGCGTCGTTCGAAGCGCTCAGCGACGCCCAGCGAAACTCCATCAGCCAGATGGAGATGCAGGCGGGATTGCCGGTCGGCTTCTTCCAGAGCCTCCCCGCCTTCGTGCCGGAGCAGAAGATACTGAGCACCACCACGCGCGACAGCGGCGGCATCAAGTACGCGGACGTGCTCGTGCAGGACCCGAAGACCCAGGCCATCAGCGTCCAGACCCTGCGGCTCGGAGGCGTGAGCAGCGGATCATCGGGCGGCGGCTCGGCATCGAGCCCGCTCGCCGACGCGGTGATGTCGAACCCGGAGCTGTTCAACCAGCTCACCCCGACGCAGAAGGGCGCCCTCGCCCCCGTCCTGGCCGCGCGCGGCTTCAATGCCTTCGGCAAGCCGCTGTCCGACACCGCCATCTCCGCTATCAATCAGACCGACACGGCAGTGTCCGCGCTCAACGAGCTCAAGGCCAAGATCGAGGGCCATGCCGACCAGCTCGGGCCGATCACCGGCTTCGCGGCGCTCAATCCGTGGTCGGACGCGCGCAAGCTCCAGGCCGACGTTGACCGCGTGCGCCAGACGGTCGGAAAGGCGCTCGAAGGCGGCGTGCTGCGGAAAGAAGACGAGGACAAGTACAAGAAGATACTGGCGACGCTCAACGACACGCCGGAGACCGCCGTCTACAAGATCGACGCCCTCATCGGCAGCCTCCAGGGCAACATCGAGAACTACAAGGCGCTCCAGGCCAGCAACGGCCGCACCGACCTCTCGCAGCCGTCATCGTCACCGGAAGACCTGAGGGCCAAATACAACTACTAACATGCTACCCGAAGACAAGCGCGCGCGGCTCGACGACATCGTTCGGAAGATGGTCGCGGCCAAAGAGCCGGATTCGAACATCCGGTTCGTCGTGGACGATTTCAAGAAGAAGCATTCAGCGGCCGCGCCCGCGGCTGTAACAAATTCCGCTGCCGCGAAGCCAGGCTCTCTCGTGATGGGCCACGTTGTAGCCGGCGCCCAGAAGCCGAGCGTCGGCACCTTTTTCTCCAATCTGGGGCAGGCCGCCAAGGATGCCGGGGGCTTCCTCACCGGCGCAGAGCAAGGTTTGGGCGGCGAGATAGCGGCCGGCATGCCGTCATCGGTAACCGGCGAAGACATGCTCAACAAGGCGAACCAGGATTTGGCCGCATCGGACCTCAATTTCATCAAGACGATCAGGCAGAGGCAGGCGGCCGGGCAGCCGATCACGGCGTCCCAAAAGGCGATGTACGAGCATATCCTCCAGAGCAGCTCGTCAGTCGGCACGCAGACCGACCTGCTGCCCCATGCCGCCGACACGAACGCTCAAGCGCTTGGAAACGTAGCGGGCGTAGCGGCAGACCTCCTGACTGCTGGCAATTACAGCGCGGGGGCGCGTGGTGCTACCTCATTCGCCCGCTATACCGCAGAGCCCGTAAAGCAAGTCGCCAAGCAGACGCTCTCACAGATAGGCAAGCAGACCGCCGCGCGCTCGGCCGCAGGAGCCGCTACGGGCTACGCCTATGACGTGAGCGGCAACCTTCAGAAAGGCAAGACCGGAGCGGAAGCATTCGCGCCGGGAGCCGGCACGGCCGCCGGCGCCCTCGTACCGATAGGCATCGGCGGAATTCGCGCGGGCATCGCGGTCTCCAAGCAGCAGGCGCCGCGCTTCATCAACAGCCTCATCAAGCCGAAGACAGCTGACTTCTCCTACGGCAAGGACCCGGGCCGCACGGTCGCCGAGCTCGGCATCACCGGCAACAGCCTGAGCGACTTCGGCAGGAATATCTCGGCCGCGAAGAATGACGTTGTAGGAGCCCAGATCGGCGCGATCTACGAGCTTCCCCAGAACAGCTCGCTCCGCATCAACGCGAATCCCGCGATAGGGAAGATCGACGAGGCTATGGCCCAGGCGGCAAAGGGCGGAAAGCAGAACCAGGGGATCGTCACCCAGCTCTCCAATATCAGGGACGCTTTGCTGTACGAGCACGGCATCAATGATGAGGGGATCATCACGAGGACCGGCGAGGCGTCGCGGGACCTTTCCGCCCTGTCCCCTCGCGAGGCGCAGGATCTTATCGGGCATGTCGCGGAGCAGACCCGGTTCACGGGCAACCCCAGCGACGACAAGACGGTGAACTCGACGCTCAAGCAGGTGTACGGCGCGATACGCGAAGCGATCACCGAGAAGGTCGCGCCCAACAGCCCGGAGATAGAGAAGCTCAACCAGCAGTACGCCGACCTCACGTCGGCGGAGATCGCCGTGCGCAACCGCGACAAGATAGTGCAGCGCTCCAACCTCGTGAGCCTGCCGTCAGGGGGCGCGGCGGCGACCGGCGCGATCGTGACGGCGATCGCGACCGGCGGCGCGGCGATACCCGCCATCCTGGGCGGCGCGAGCGCTTACGCGGTGGAGAAGGCGTTCGAGTCCACGGCCGTAAAGAGCCGCGTCGCGGCGTGGCTCGGCAAACAGTCGTCGGGATCGATCAGCGCCCTCCTCCGGAAGAATCCGAACCTCGGCCCGGTGCTCAATCGCGCCTTCCCCGCCGTCATGAGCAAGCTGACGCAGCGGGCCGTGCAATAATGAGCGTATGGCCGAACTCCGCGAGCTAACCGAATACCAGACCGACCACGACCTGCTCGTGACGCTCAACGAGCGCATGCGCAACTTCGGCGCAGACATCAAGACGCTCACCGAGGCGGCGCAGACCAAGAACGAGGACCATGAGAAGCGGCTGCGGGTCCTCGAGCAGGCGACCAGCGACATGCAGTCTTCGGCGCGGACGTGGCGGTTCGCCGGCTCGATCGCGTTCAGCATCCTCGGCGTCGTCCTCACCATCCTCGGGCTCGTACTCGCTTTCTTTCACTAACATGTACCTCAAAATTTATTGGCCGATGAAGCCGTACGTTATAACCCAGCGATGGGGCGCCGTAACCGACGCGTATTCCCATCAGTTTAACGACCCTAACTTCAAGCGGCATAACGGCGTCGACGCGAACGTCGGGCGCTCGGGCCCTGTATCGTATCAGACGCAGTTTCCCATCTACTGCCCGGTCGAGGGCTTCCGGGTCGAGAGCGTTTCATTTGAAAAGAACGGCGGCGGCAACCAGGTATCGCTCGTCTCCATCGACCCGGTCTACGTGGGCGGCATGCTCTGCTACGCGCGCATCTGGCTCTGCCACGGCAAGAAGGTGCTCGTGAAGGAGAACTACCGCCCGAAGCTCGGCGAAGTGATCATGATCGGAAACAATACCGGCTTCTCGACCGGGCCGCACACCCACATGGGCCTCTACCGCATCGACGGCTCCGGCTACAAGCTCGACAGCAACGACGCGACCGGCAGCACCGACCCCGCCCTCTACTTCGCAAGGGAGTACGCGCTCGACAAGGCAAGCGTGCCGCTGCTCATCGCCAACGGCCTGCGCCTCGCGAAGTACTACCTGGCCGGCCTCTAGGCCGTGCTACGCTTTCAGGAGGAGCGTCCCGCGCTTCGATTACCCGTAAGCAACTTTCATCATGACTATCATCATCGGCGCCGCAGTCTCTCTCCTGGTGCAGTGGATCAAGCAGAAGACGACAAACCAGCTTGAGACGCTCATCGTCCTGCTCGCCATCAGCCTCGGCGCTGCCGGGCTCTACTGCGCGCTGGTCGCCGTAGGCTATTGGGAGACCGTCGCAAACGTGCTCGTCATCGCCGGCGCATTCTACGCCTTCGTCATCCAGCGGTTCGAGAGCGGGTCCTAAACGGCCCGCCAAACGCCCTATAATGCGTTCTAACGCACGAACCCCCCTGCCGACGGGGGTATCTGCGTTTCGGTCGCCAAAGCCCGATTTTAGCGCCCCGCGCGGCGGCGCGGAACCATTCCACCCATGCGACGTTGAGTCGCCGTTTTGATCACCGGGAGACGAAAATGGGACGCGGACTTCTGCTCTGGCTTATCGGCGTGCCGATACCCGTAATCCTTCTTCTCTGGCTGTTCTTCGGCCGCTAGCTTGCGACCCTTGAGCAGGGGACATTTCTTATGAAGCCCAGGTCTCGTGCGAAGCAGACAAAATCGCTTCAGGAGCGGCTTGCGGAGTTCGCAGCGGACGCCCGCAAAGAGGCCGCCGATCTGCCGGAGGGCGCCGAGCGCGAAAAAGTGCTCAAGGCGGTGAAGCGGGCCGAGGCGGCCTCGGCTATCGAAGCGTTGGCACGCTCGCCCCGAGGGGAGCCAAAATGACCGGCGAAAGCTATCGGGCGTACCTGATCGGCGACGACGGTCGCGTAGCGGGATTCGACAAGATGAGCTGCCGCGACGACGCGGAAGCGATCAGGAAAGCGGGCCGTATCGCCGACGGAAGGAATTTTGAAGTCTGGAGCGGCGCGAGGCTGGTCAAAGCTGTTCGGCACGGCGGCCGGCAAAAAGCGGCCCCGCCGCCCGAGCATAACGGCGGAGGAGAAATAGCATGGTAACCGAAGAGAGAGAGACGAGCACATTGATCGGCAGCGATAAGGTCGAGGGCACCGCCGTCTTCGGCGCCAACGACGAGAGGATCGGGTCGATCGAGCGCGTCATGATCGAGAAGACTAGCGGCAAGGTATCCTACGCCGTTCTCGGCTTCGGCGGATTCCTCGGCATCGGCAACGACCATTACCCGCTTCCCTGGGAGAGCCTGAAATACGACACGGCGCTCGGCGGCTATCGCACGGCCATCACGCTGGAGCAGCTTAACGGCGCGCCTAAGTATTCGGCCGATTCGGACTGGAACTGGTCTGATCAGACCCGCATAAGGTCAGTCAATGACTACTACGGCGTCCGCGCTACCTAGGTCCCGATTGTCCGCTCCGCGCTGAGATGCAGTCACCGCCAATTCTCAGCTGAAGAATGCAGCGCAAAGCTCGTCGAGGGGCCTTACAACGATGGACCGCGCCTACATATTAGGGCGACGGGGCCCTCTCCCCCAAGAGGCCCCGGCACGGTCCCGCAGCTTTTGCCCCAAAGCCCCCCGCGGGACCGTGCACCCCAAGGCCAGGCTCAGGAAGAACCAAATTACGTCGGAACGATGAACGAGAACTGCCCGATCTGCCGCGGCCTCGGCTGGGTGTGCGAGCGCCATCCCGACAGTCCCTACGATCCCGAGATAGGCTGCGCATGCGGCTACGGGGCGCCGTGCGAGTGCAACGACAGCAACCCGCCCGATACGCGGCACGTGGCCGTGGTCGTCGAAGCGTTGCCCGCCGCTATCAGCTTCATGATTCGATAAGCATGATCCGTTCCGACTGACGACACCCGGAAGGGCGGATAATATGATTGGCCTCGGATTCGAATCAAAAGAGGGAGCACTTTAGATGATTAAAATGCCTGCGCTCGCGGCGAGCATTGCTCTGCTGCTCGGCACCTACAGCATCGCGGTTTGCCAGGAAGTGAAACACGACACGGCAGATCAGAGCATGGCCTCGGATAAGAGTATGGCTTCGATAAGCAACGCCACGGTCCCTATTACCGATGAGGGCCTGCAGAGGCTGGGAGTGAAGAATCTCAAAGGGAACGACGTTGCCAAGATGGCGACTATCGTGAACCTGCTGAGTGTCGCCCGGCGCGGCGGCGGCGGAGGTGGCGGACGGCTCAACTATACATGCGAGTCCACGACGAATGCCTGCACATGCACCGGCTGGCTCGACTGCGTCCTCGCCACCGATGAATGCAGGACGCCTCCCGTAAATTCAGACGGCACTATCTGCAGCGGCGCCGCTCCCTGCACCTGCACCTGGCATTAGGGCTGCGTCCTGGGCGGAGCCGTTCGACAGCGGCCCGCCTTCGACGTTTCAAGGACGCGCTTGGCACTAGCCCCACTTTTACCTCTGATACCCTCAGACGCAGCGAGTGAAGCAGCAGCAGGCTTCAGTATGTATCCACATTCCCAGTCTGCTCCCTTTCCGATGCTGTTCAGATGGCAGGGCAAGAGTGGTCAACTTGTTTTCCCTGCTTTCGCAACAGAACCTGAAACGGCTTGAGCGGCGGCGGCGAAAAATTGCTGAGAGGGAGAGCCGCAGTGGTTTTAAGCAGTCTTGGCTTGCCCGTACATCAGTCAGCTCCACTGATGCCAATAGGTTGGGCGTTACGGCACCTGACCAATCTCCCCCTCACAACAATCTTTCAAAGAGCTGCCTGTTTACGCGCTGTGTGGTTTACATCCGTTGAGCGGAGCGGATGGCCCGGGAAGGCGGAATTGGCGCACAACGAATTAGAGCCGCCCCAACTCAAAGGGTACGGCTCGTATTCGGTATATGTCCGCCGAGAATGGCGCATGTAAATCCTACCACATCGGTCGGGTGCACAGGCGCAATCGTCATTCTCGATTTCTCCATATACCCCCCAATTGTAGCACGCGGGGAAATCGTGCAACTACTGCGCGGGGATAACTCGGGATCTGCGATGAATACCGTGTTTTGGGTGGGACTGGTGCTGGGCGGCTTATTGAGCATTCCGCTTTCGATTGCGGCGAACCTATGGACCGACCGCGTTCGCGATTACCTCGACAAGCGCCGCAATATGAGCCTCAGCAAAAGGAAGTCGAAGGAGATGCGAAAATATCTATTCGCGCGAGCGTTAATGGAAGACAATCCAGGAGCAAAAATCCTGTTAGAAATCGATATTTCGAATGCCACGAGAAATCAGATCCTCGCCGTACTTTTTCTCGGGTTCGCAGCACTGTCGTTGCTCACGTACATTGCCGTACCAACGGTGCAGGTTTATGCGGAGCATTTCAAACTCTTCACTTTAACCGCTATAATCGCGAGCGCTTTTTGCCATTCGTTGTGCATGGTCAGTTTTCGCGAGCAGCAGCAAATCCAACGCAGGATACGCCGCTTTTCTGACTACGAAAAAAGCATCCGCGCGAAGTGGGGCGATGACGCAATCGAGGAGTTTTTGGCGACGCAGAACGAAGACAAGCCGCGGTTATGATTTTTAAGTCTGTTGAACCGCCATAGCAAAAAGCCGCCCGTGTTAGGCGGCCTTTGCGTGCCCCGGTTTCCCATTAGTCCGACGAGGCCGCTTTTGCCCTGTTTGGTGCCTAGATCTGAATAGCATCCTCGCCCAAGCCGTCCGCGTCATCTCGCCCTGCTATCTCGTTCTCTGCCTCCTCATCAGCCGCCATCTCGGCAGCGACGCGGGCGGGACGGTTGGCGCGCGGTCCGCCTGCCATGTTCTCCGCGTGCTTGGCGCGTCCCTGCCACTCGACGCTCGAGAACATCTTGGACTTGATGAACTCCGGCAGCGCCTCGATCTCCTCGGCCTCCGCCGTGTTCACGTCGATCATCCGCTTCTCGTTGACGGGGGCGGGAGCGGCCATGCCCTTGGGAAGCGGCGACGCGCCCGCGATGTTGGCGTAGACGCTGCCGTTCTTCTCGTCATGCACGACGTTGAGAAGGCACTCCTGCCCGAGCAGGCTCTCGAAGTCGAAGTTGTCCGCCTCCTTGTCGAAGAGCGGCGCCCCTATCATGCCCTCGACGAACGGGCGGAGCTTTGACTTGGCGTGCATCGAGAAGCCGAACTCGCGCGACACGGACCACGGGCGCGGCTCGTCGCCCTCCTTGAACGCCTTGCGCTCGTTGGAGAGCTCAAAAGTGAGCCGTATCTTGTCCGAGGACTTCGTCTCGCCCATGTACTCGAAGTCGTTCGTGCCGATGTGGATTATCTGGTAGAGCCGGGCGACGTGGTTGCCCTTGGGTGCGGGCTCGCTGCTTTTCCCCTTCGGTGCTGTCAGTGCCATAGATTTATTTCATTATCGGATAGCTCATAATGTCCCGCTCGAGCGCCCGCACCTCGTCGCGCGCGAGCATGTATCGGGCGCGGGCGGCCTTGGCCCTGAGCGAGTGCTTGGTCGCTTTCGCGCTCTCCTCGACGAATGCCGAGAAAGCCTCATCGCGCGCGGTGCGCGCGGCTGCTAATTCGTTCTGCATATTTGCTTCCGCCAGCTCCACCGCCACCACTCACGAGCAATGGCGGCAGAACAAGCGGCGTGAGTTACTTTGTAATCTGCTATCGACCTATCCCTATCCTACCATGGAGCGTTGAGCGCGTGGGGCGCGTTATCCACACACCCAACACTGAGCAGCCCGCCGCATGCTATGCTTAGGGCATGGCTAAAGAAACGTACGGGCACATTCGCATTTACAAGAAGGAGCACGGCATCCTGCGCCGCCTGGCGTTCCGCAAGGGCACCACGATTGCAGAAGTTATCCGCTCACTCATCAAAGGTGTATGAACGAGTACAAAATCGTAATCGTCCGAGACGGCCAGACTATCCACGAGCAGGAAGCGGACTCTGACCAGGTAATCGAGTTCATTCTAGCCCAGCGCGCACTAGAGCAAACCGTGACTATCGAGGTGCCGACTCCGCAGGCCAAAGAAAGGGTGCCTACTCCGCCGCGGTCGACCAAGGGCAAGGGGGGATGTGACGAGTGCGGATCGACTACCCGGCACCGATCTGGTTGCTCGCATGCAAAGTCGACGCCGAAAAAGCTGGATCAGAAAATGAAAGGCACGCCCGAGTGGCAGGCGCTGGGTGAAGTGACCGAGCCTTCTAAGAAGATGTCACGCATGACATTCGGCCGTGTGAAAATCAGCCAGTCGCATGACATCCCGGTGGATGCGATAGCGCGCAACATCGACGAGCCGGAGAGCGAGATTGAGAAGGCCTTCGAGGCCGTGACCTACGACGAATACCTCAAGCTATGACCCGCCTCTGCCTCACCTGCAAAAGACAAACAGAGCAGACGCTGGAGCCCTACTCGCCCGGCATGAAGCAGTGGTGGTGCCACGAGCACGGCAGCGCGGCCTGGATAAGGGCTTCGGACTAGTTGCAGACTAGGCCGCGGTGGTCTGAACGCGGAAATTGGTGTATATCGCCTTCATGGAAGAGCACCATCGCAAGTGCAAGTGCGGGGCCGTCTACCGCCGCACCGAGTCAATGGCTCCGAAGCGGCAGACGGACAGCTTCGAGTGCGCCTTATGCGGCGAGACGATGGAAAGCTGGAATACGGCTTGGGTGCCGGCTTATCGGCTCATCATCGGGTCTTCGGGCAAGCCCGATTAGTATGGAAGCGGAACTCTCGAGTCTTCGCCGCGTTCTTCGCACTTCACTAGGAGTGACTAGCGATGGCCAAGGCAGCTAAGAAGCAATCAACACGCGGTCGCAACCAGGACCGGGCCCGCGTGGCCGGCGGGCAGGACTACGAGGTCGGCTACGCGGCGAAGAAGTCCGGCAAGTCCGCCAGAGCGGTGAAGAAGGCCGTGAAGAAGGTCGGCATCAGCCGCAAGAAGGTCGAGACCGCGCTTAAGGGAGGCTAGTCCGGGCCGCTAGGAGTTCGCGCTTCTCGTGGTGAAGGATAATCATTGCTCTCGACTTCCGATTCGTCAAAAAAGTGGGACCGCTCCGGGGGCGACGGAACTTGTGCATGCTCGCGGAAAGAGATTATGAAGAGTGCTTCAATGTCTTCAGCCGAGCGCTCTGATGAAATGTCCACACTGTTCTACCGCGATACATCAGAGCTGGTGCGAGACTAGTATCCGCTTTCACCCTAACAAGGAATCGCGTTGGCGCATCCGGTACATGGACTGCCCGCAGTGCAGCGAACCGATCATGCGCTTAGGACAGACCGAAATTCGGAATGGCGCGGGAGGGGTTTTTGATTGGAATCAAGTTCATCCAATCGGATCGAGAAGACCGCCAGCGCCTAAAGCTGTCCCGAAAGATATTGCGGACGACTACAACGAAGCAGCCATCGTGCTGTCTTTGAGCGCCAAGGCTTCCGCGGCTCTGTCCCGACGATGCCTTCAGTCCGTTCTCCACGGAGCCGGCTATCTGCAAAAAGATTTATCAAAACAGATCGATGCCGCCTTGGCCGAAACAGACACCACTAAAGCTCTTCCATCCGGCGTGCATACTATTGTTGACACTATAAGAAATTTTGGGAATTTCTCCGCGCACAAGATTACGGATCAGACTTCCCTTCAAGTTATTGATGTCGAGCCGCACGAGGCAGAGTTTTGCCTCGACGTGCTCGATTCCGTCTTCGACCATTATTACGTCAAGCCGGCGCTGGCCGCGGCCATAAAAGCGGCCTTGGACGCGAAATTGGCCGCGGCCAGGAAACCACCCGTGAAATAGAGGGTTGGTCGAACGGGTACCAACCTGGGTACGCTTCCGCGCGACAGTCGCGCTTCTCTCATACTTTCAATGGGGTATGGAATCTGTGTGGTGCCGCCCCTGGCACCATTTCATCAAAGAAAATCAATGAGTTCGAACTGGCCGTATCGCCCATCGTGGTGATGTACCGTCGCTGCGTACGGTATGGGTGCTAGTAGAGTGCTCGAATGGTGCAATGACGAGCACAAACATCAACGAGAGTTGGGCCGACCAGGTTTTTCCTTCCAAGTAGGAAACGATCTGCGATGACCAATTCGATGTGGCTCAGAGCGGTTCTTGGCTTCCTCGTTGCCCCGATAACGCCACGTCTGCTGGCAGCGATTCTCGCGGCACCGTTTCGCATCGAAGCAATCGGCTTTGATCTCCGAGAATTGTCTGAAGCGGCGTGGATAATCGGCCTCTCCGCAGTGCTTGGATATCCGATCACCGTTGTTTTTGGGGTGCCTTTATTCATCTTTCTTAGGTCGCGCGACTGGAATGGTTAGCCGGTTTACGTGGCCGCCGGAGCGCTTCTGGGGCTCGTGATTTATGTAGTACGTGCTGCTCCCCGAGTACTCATCAAACGGTTCGTGGGGATTAACGACGAAATTTTTGAACACTGCGGCGGTCCAAATTCCATTGGTGATGATCTGCGGAACAGTGACTGCCTTGTTCTTCTGGCTCATCGCACGCCCTGACCGCAGCGGCCTTGTGACAGGGCAATAGTCATATCGGATACAGCGACTCGGCAGAATGAGCGTTGACCCGCCTGATTGGAGTCGGCGCAGATGCGTCGTAGTCGGGGATCGGCGGTCGGTCTAGCGATGGCGGTGCCATGATGAACATCGAACCTGATGAAACGATGCTGATTGGTCAGTGGGTGTTGAAGGATGGCCGCCTCGTCGCTGATGATGTCAACATGCGGATCGTGGCGCTTACCAAATCGCATCTTCTTGAGATCGGGCGCGATGCAAGCGGGTGGCTCACTCTCTATCGCGATCCCAATGATGGAAGGCTCTGGGAACTCGATTATCCGCAGAGCGAACTTCACGGTGGAGGACCAACCTCGTTTGCGAGCGATATCGCCCGAAGAAGCGCGCCAGAAATTTCGTCGAAACTTAGGACCAAATAGCCCGTTTTTAGCAATCGCGAAATGAGCGATTGAAGAGGATGATTCTCCGAACGTGTTTGGCCGGGACTTTGCGCATTCCTACGTTCAGATACGTTGGGAATGACGCAACGGTTGCCGTAAGTCCTCAGGGAAACATGGTAACGAGCTGGGCGACAAAGCCGAGTCGTGGGGAAATCCTGCGACGCTTGCTCGACATTTCGCGGATCACAGAGCTGATTTTCAAATGTGACTTGCGTGCGCCCTAGCTTCCCCGAACCCTGCCATCAATCTTTAAGCATTAGGAAAGTATATCAGGCTATCGTCAAACTTGGTGCTACATGACACGACGGACTGGGCTTCTTATCGCAGCGTTGCTTGCCTGCGTTCCGCTTAATTTTTCAGCGGCCGAAGAAACGGATAGTTCTGGCCTCATCTCTGATAAGGTCAAGTCCGACTATCAACGCCCGGCAAAGATCCCATTTCCGGACAGCAATCCCTACACTCCCGCCAAGGCTGATCTTGGCAGGATGCTGTTCTTCGATCCCATTCTTTCAGGATCGCGCAAGATCTCCTGTGCGTCATGTCATGACCCGTCGAAATCATGGGCAGACGGCTTGCCGCAGGCGGTCGGCGAAGACCCGGCGGGGCTTAAGATTCGTACGCCCACATTAATTGACATCGCGTTCGTTGATATTCTTGGCTGGGATGGAAAATTTCCGGATCTCGAGTCGGTGGCCTTCAAGCCATTGGTGAGTCCGCAGATCATGGACATCACAGAACGTGAACTGGTGCGACGCTTGCGCCACGCGCCGAGATATGTTGCCGCCTTTAACGCCGCCTTCGGGAAAGGCGCTATCACACGAACCAGAATTGAGAAGGCGTTGGGAATCTACCAACGCACCATCGTCGCCGGTGAAGCACCGTTCGATCGCTGGATTGCGGGCGACGAGACGGCCATTTCTACCGAAGCCAAGCGCGGGTTCGCGCTGTTCAACGGCAAAGCCCATTGCTCGCACTGCCACAGCGGCCCATCGTTCACTGATGGATCCTTTCAGGACATTGGTACTGCGACCGGCGCCGATATTGGAAGGGGCCGAATTTTTCCGAAATCAGAGATGCTGCGCTACGCCTTCAAGACTCCGACGTTACGCAACGTCGCGAAGCGTGCACCCTACATGCACGATGGCTCGATTCCGACTTTGGAAGGCGTGATCGAGTTATACAATAGAGGCGGCATCGATCGACCTAGCCGCTCGCCTTCCATTGAACCACTCTCGCTGACGGAAGCCGATAAGAAGGCGCTCATTGAATTTCTACAAACATTGACCGCCGACTCGCCTAGTGCGCGGCTATCTGGACCCACTCAATAAATCCATCGCGAAAAATCTGCCTCGTTCGATCACGCGGCCAAATGCGATAGCAAAGCGCCTAAAAGACCGAAGCCGGCAAAAAGCGATATACCCGCGCAGGTCTCCAGTGTTTCCAAATGGACGGTGTGTCTATCCGCAGCCCACGCCAGTACAACCCCGGCCAAAATAGCCGCGACACTCAATAGGACAAACATCCCAATCTCCGCCTCTCGCTTACATAAACGATAGGTCAAAAAAATTGATATCTCGTGGTTCCAATACCTAAAATTTGAAAGAGAAGCGCCGCTGAATGGGGACTCATTGATTGAAATAAAGGCGACTGTAGCTGCAGTACAGATTGCTGAGAAGACGATGCGCGCGGAATGCGTCGTAGCGGATGGCAACCCGGATGATGCGCCAATCTTTGAGACGGCCGAGTCGATCCTATGTCGTTGACGATAGAGACGATCTTCGGTCGGCGATCAGACTTGTGGCCCGCGCCCTTGTGGTACTCATCCGACCTTCGCTCAGTTTGCGTCGCAGACAGCATACTCATCACACGAATAGATTGGCCATCAGAGTTCCCCAATCGCAGACTCCTCGAAACTCCTACAAATTAGTAGGTCCCTAACCCGAGTTCCGCGCGGGTTTTGTCCAATTTTAACCATGCTAAATGGCATGCCTTCCAAACTATTCAATTTGCAGTATAGTAAATAAATTCCCAACACGTTCTGGTTAATTGCCTGGATTGCGCGATGAACGGCTACCTTCAGCGGAGCATCCCCGTCCTGAGAAACTCGTCTCTTGTCCTCGCCCGGTGTCTCCTCGCCTTGCTGTTCGCCGTGACGAGCACTGCCAGTGCCAGCGCCCATGTGAAATGGTTCTGCGCTTACGATGTCGCGGGCCAGCCACTGGAACTCTCCAACGTGCTGTGCCAGGACTTCGAAATCCTAATCTTCATTGCCGCGGTCGGACTTCTTGCCGGTTGCTTTCTCGAGAAGACGCCTCTCGGTGAAGCGATGTTACGGTCAATGGATCGCGTCACCATTGGAATACGCCTCCATACTGAGGAAATGGTGCGTGCGTTCTGCTTCTTTTTCTTCATCGGTGTTTGGACGCTGGGTGGCATCCTGTTAACGCCAGAATTGACCAGCAAATCGCTGCTCCTCCCTCCCCTGCAGTTCACAATCGCGATTTGCCTATTGTGGAGGCGGACTTTGCCGATCTCCGCGCTCGGCATCGTCATCTTGTTCGGCATGGCGATACACGACTACGGAATGTTCCATTTGGCGGACTACCCAATCTTTCTGGGCATCGCAGCATATCTTGCTTTGAGGGGACTTCAGAAGAAGTTCTTCGGGATCGAGCCGATTGATATCATGCGCTATGCGACAGCGGTGACTCTGATGTGGGCGTCCGTTGAAAAATGGGCCTATCCTCAGTGGAGTTATCCGATCTTCATCACGCATCCGAGCATTACTTTCGGGTTTGATCCCGCGTTCTATATGCGTGCTGCTGGCGCCGTTGAGTTCGTATTGGCATTTGCGTTGCTCTGGACGCCGCTGGTCCGGCGCTGCGCAGCGGCAATTCTCGCCGGTATGTTCATCGCTGCTTGCCTGGAATTTGGAAAAATAGACACCATCGGGCATTCCGGCATCATTGCGGTGCTGTTCGCAGTGCTTGCCGATGACCGCCGGGTAGAGAACGACCGGCGTGTTCCACTCGCCGCTCCGGCCGGGTTCTGCGCTGCACTTGCCGCAACGCTGTTTGCCTACTACGTCGGCCACGCAGCGCTGTTCAATACGACGGTTTTGTAACCCCGGGCGGGCCAGCAAACAAACTCAGTTCACCTTCACCGTCAGCTTCATTTTTGGATGGATCCCGCACCGCACCGTAAAGCTGCCCGCGACCGGAAAGACAACGGTGAATGAGGTGCCCGGCTTCTGATCGTTCGAATCGAACGAGAACGTTGGGGAGGTGAGATAAGCGTGGTGAAGAAGATCGCCATCGTCGTTGATAAAGCGCAAAGCCTCGCCGCGGTTAATGGCAATATGGCCTGGCTGAAATTCACGATTTTTCTGTGAAATTTGATAAGGGCTGGCAGCTAATGCACCGCCGGCGAGCAAACCACCTAACACTGCTAACAAAACATGCGTATCACTCCGTCTTAGAAGGATCGAAATCCATCTGAGCACATGCATTCCGTTGCTCCGTCAGACCTTCATGCGCGAACTGTAAATTAGAACGATTCGATGCACTAACTGGTTACCATAATCCAGAAGTACCTTTACTCAACACCGGCCGTAAAGATTATATCGCTATTCCGATGAGTGATGTCACCTTCGAATGCCCTTATCGCCAGGGCTATCCCTGAAAGTAGGGCTTATTCTTCGGTCGCTGACGGAAGTGGAGCCATCGTGTGGGTGCGAGTATGTCGTCAGGAGTCGGGGCAAATCGCGCGCTGTTCCACGCTGCTTACGAAAGCATACGCTCCTGCATACCGGCGGGTAACACAATCCGAACACAGATCCTGGTTTGCTATCTGTTAATGAGTGCCATCACGGCGGCTCTCGGATTCTACGCCATGCAAAGCATCAAGCACGCTGGCGGTCTTGTTGCCAAAACATTCGACGAATCTCTGATGTCGATCAACTACGCACGGGCAGCGGCCGCAGACTTCTCTAAAATGCGCGCAGTCGCCTCCCGGCGACTGGGGATTCTCGACCTTCAGGCGCGCACCGAGCTTGATAAAAAAATTACCAGGCTTGAAAGTACCTTTTACGACGATCTGAATATCGCCGCCGAACGGTCTCAGTCCCCCGGCGCGACTGATGCGGTCACAAAGGTACGCAAAGCAGTCAGTGAATGGGCCACGCTGTATAGCAACGGCGGCAAAGTACCTGATGTGAATAACCGCGCCATCTATGTCGACCGCCTGGATGGCTACGCGAAGACCGTTGACCAGCAGATTGATCTTTTGATCAACCACACTGCTGGCGACGGCTTTTTGTTCCGCCAACGAGCTCTGTCCGCGATTGATCGTGACTTGCATTTCAATCTCGGCGCTATCGCCATCGCGCTTCTTCTCTCCGGATTCGTCACTTGGCTGTTAAGCCGCCGTATTATTGGGCAGGTTGCTGTTGCCTCCAAAGCCGCACGAAGCATCGCGGCGGGCGAGCTCGATGTTAACATCCCCAGGGGAGGAGCCGACGAACTCGGTACGTTAATCGCCGCGATGAGCGTGATGCGAAATAATATTAAAGATATGGTTGGGCGTGAAATCGCTCAGCGGAGGTCCGCACAAGCGCGTTTGACCGATGCGCTTGAAAATTCCCGCGAAGGCGTCGTTCTTCTTCATCCTGACGGAAAGATCGCGCTGGCCAACTCCCGCTCAAGCGAATTTCTTGCCAGTGCACCGGAGCTTCTCCGGTTCGACTCGCTAGACACATTCAAGATTGCGTTTCCCTCAACTGGCCCGGCGCTCCTCGCGAACGACGACCTCACAGGCGAAGCGTGTTTACCGGACGGTCGGTGGCTGCGCGTCAGCCGTAGCAAGACCCAGGAAGGCGGCGAGATCGTAGTTTTCAGCGACATCACAGCCTTAAAGAGGCAGGAAGAGCAACTCTACGAGACCAACCGAAGACTCGATGCCGCTCTCGACAACATGTCGCAGGGTTTGTGTCTGTATGACAACGATGGTTGCCTGCAAGTCGTCAACCGCCGTTTCTGCGAGATTTTCCGCATTCCTTCCGGCCATGTCCGCGCTGGCATGCAGTTCGAATCTGTTCTGAAGCTGAGCATCATGGCAGGAAATCACGCGGGTCAGACCCTCGATGAACTCGTGGAGTCGTCCATATCGCGCTCGGAGATCGGAAGCTATTTTCAGAGTTTAAGCGATGGTCGCATTATTCGTATCGACCGCCGTTCGACCTCCGATGGCGGATGGCTGGAAACTTGCGAAGACGTCACCGAGCAGCAGCGGGCGGAGACTCAGATCGCTTTTATGGCCCGTCACGATGCCCTCACCCACCTCCCGAATCGTCTGCTGCTGGCGGAGCGTATCGAACAAGCTGTTGCCCAAGCCGGACGCGGAGCTGGATTCAGCGTTCTATGTTTGGACCTCGACAACTTCAAACAGGTCAACGACACACTCGGACATCCGATCGGCGACGAGCTGCTTTGTGCAGTCGCCGACAGGCTGCTCGCCTGTGTCCGGGAGATCGATACCGTCGCTCGTTTGGGCGGCGATGAGTTTGCCATCATCCAAGCAGGCACGCGAGACTCTAACGATGTGGAGCGACTTGCACGACGTATCGTTGAATGCATCGGACAGTCTTATGAATTCAACGGACAACGGATTGTCATCGGCTGTAGTATCGGTATCTCGCTGGCTCCTCACGATGGCTCGAATGGCGAAAAGCTCCTGAAGAATGCAGACTTGGCGTTGTATCGTGCCAAGGCTGAAGGTAGCGGCGTCTGGCGGTTCTTTGAAACTGAGATGGACGAAAGTCTACAGAAACGCCGCGCTCTCGAACTCGATCTTCGGGACGCGATGACGAATGGCCAGTTTGAGTTGGTCTATCAGCCAATCTACAATCTCAAACTTGAAAAGATTTGCCGGTTCGAAGCTCTGCTGCGGTGGCGTCACCCGCAGCTCGGCCTCGTGTCTCCCGAAAAGTTCATCCCTGTGGCCGAGGAGATTGGTCTCATTATTCGGCTCGGCGAATGGGTGATTGATCAGGCTTGCCAACAAGCTGCATCCTGGCCAGACGACATCAAGGTCTCAGTGAATGTCTCTTCCGTGCAATTCCGTAGCCCGCGCCTCGTCGAGGCTTTCTCATCGGCGCTGATGCACTCGCGGCTACCAGCCGGACGCCTGGAGATCGAGATCACCGAGTCGGTGCTTCTTACGAATAGCACGGAAACCATGGCGACCCTGCACAAGCTCCGGTCGCTTGGCTTGCGGATCGCAATTGACGATTTCGGGACGGGATATTCTTCTTTGAGCTACCTGCAGAGTTTTCCCTTCGATAAGCTCAAGATTGATCAATCGTTCGTCCATGACTTGACCTCGACAGAAGGGTCGAAGCTGATCGTTCGCGCTATCGTGAGCCTTGGAAAAAGCCTCGGCATGCAAATCACTGCCGAAGGCGTGGAGAACATCGCCCAGTTTGATCAGGCTGCCGCTGAAGGCTGCGATGAAGTGCAAGGCTTTTTCCTCAGCAAACCGGTATCGGCGCCCCAAGTCTCATCCGTGATTCGCAAATTTGAGAGGCGTCGTGGTACTTCGCGTTCATCCCGGAAGCTCGGCAAGCTCACGACTGCAAGTGGCTTTTCACGCTGATTGCGTAGCTTGAAACGAAACGATGCTCCCGAAGATATGGGGCCGGTAGGCCGTCTTGGATCTGCGGACGTTAAGCTGACTCGAACCGCGGCGGTCTTTCGCTCAACCGGTTCCGTTCTCGCAAATCAGGCCTTGAGTCCTGTTCCGCCCCGAGCAAAGCGCTTGCGGATACGTGACAGCAATCCGTCGCAGACGTCGCGATAGGCCTGCAGACGCTGCTCGCGGCTGCCTTCGATGCTGGTGGGATCCGGCGTCGGCCAGTATTCGACATCGGCTGCAATCGTCCGCGTCAATTCCAGCGCCTTGTGATGGGCTTCCGGTGACAGCGTGATGATGAGATCGAAGTTGAGACCTTCCCAGTCCTCGACTTCTTCGAACGTCATCGGCCGGTGCTTCGCGATATCCTGGCCCAGTTCGGCCATCACGGCGACGGCGAACGGATCGAGTTCACCGGTCCGGACACCGGCGGATCGTACATAGAGCGTTCGCGGAAACATGTGCTGCAACAGGCTCGCCGCCATCGGCGAGCGCACGCTGTTATGCGCGCAGGCGAACAGCACCGACTGGGGATTGTCCACGCGCGCCGGCGCGGCCATGCGCTCAGGCCACTTTCGTTTCGCGCGCGCCCTCCGCGCAACCATCACGCAGGTATCGCGACAGCGACAGATGTTCCGCCATTCGGATCATGCGCCACCCTTCCAATGCAAGACGGAGATCAGCGTGAACAGCCGCCGCGCGGTCTCGAAATCGACGCGGACCTTGCCGCTCAGTCGCTCCTGAAGCGTGCGTGAACCTTCGTCGTGAACACCGCGCCGGCCCATGTCGATGGCTTCGATCTTGTCCGACGTCGCGGTGCGGATCGCCTGATAATAGCTATCGCAGATCATAAAGTAGTCTTTCACGATCCGACGAAACGGGGTCAGGGACAACAGGTGCGTCACCACCGGCGCGCCGTCTTCGCGCCTGATATCGAACATCAGGCGGTTGCCGGTGATCGCGATGTGCAGCGTGAACGGGCCACCTTCCGCGCCTTCCGGCGCGAACAGGTTCTTCTCGACGAGATCGTAGATCGCGATCGCCCGCTCGTGTTCGATATCCGGCCCGGAACGCCCAATCGAATCCTCATCGAGCGTGACCGCCACGATACAATTGCGAGAATCATCCTGGGGTGAGTCCTGGCTCATCGCCTGCTGGTCCAATTCCAACATTCGCATCCCGTTTCGGCGCGGTGAGAGGCGGATGTCAAATTCGCTCCACTAGTTGAGACGCACTCCGACCGAGCGGGCGTGGGCGTCAAGGCCCTCGGCCTTGCCCAGGGTCATCGCCGCCGGCCCCAGCGCCCGCAACTGGTCCGGTCCGCATTTCAGGATTGACGTTCGCTTCATGAAGTCAAGCACGCCAAGGCCCGATGAGAACCGCGCCGAGCGTGCCGTCGGCAGCACATGGTTGGAGCCGCCGACATAATCGCCAATCGCCTCCGGCGTGTGGGGGCCGAGAAAGATCGCGCCAGCATTTCGGATCCGCGCGGCGAGGCTTTCAGGGTCGACTGTCATGATCTCCAGATGCTCCGCGGCAATGGCATCCGCCAGCGTCACCGCTTCATCGAGGCTCTTTACCAGAATGATGGCGCCGTAATTGGTCCATGAGGCGCGCGCGATGTCCGCCCTCGGCAATGTTGCAAGTTGCGCCTCCACGGCGCGCTCGACGTCGGCGGCAAGCGTCTCGCTGTCGGTGATCAGGATCGACTGCGCATTGGCATCGTGCTCCGCCTGCGCCAGCAAGTCAGCGGCGATCCAGTTCGCATTACCGGTGTCGTCGGCGATGACAAGAACTTCCGAGGGACCAGCGATCATGTCGATGCCGACCCTGCCGAATACCTGGCGCTTCGCGGCGGCGACATAGGCGTTGCCCGGTCCCACGATTTTGGCTACCGGCGCGATGGTCGCGGTGCCGTAGGCGAGAGCAGCGACCGCCTGCGCGCCGCCGACGCGATAGATTTCGGAGACACCGCCAAGCCGCGCCGCCGCCAGCACCAGTGGATTGATCTTGCCCTCTGGCGAGGGCACGACCATGACAACGCGGGCGACACCGGCGACCCTGGCCGGCACCGCGTTCATCAGCACCGACGACGGATACGCCGCGGAGCCGCCCGGGACGTAAAGTCCGACCGCCTCGATCGCAGTCCAGCGCGAGCCGAGCTCGACGCCGAGCGCGTCGGTGAAATGGTCGTCCTTCGGCAGTTGGCGGCGATGAAAAATCTCGATCCGATCGCGCGCCAGTTTCAGCGCGTCCAGCGTCGCCGTGTCGCAAGCCTCCGCGGCGGCGTCGATCTCGGCGGCCGTGAAGCGGAGTCCTGCGGCATCAATGGAAAGCCGGTCGAACCTGCGGGTCGCCTCGATCAGCGCCGCATCGCCGCGTGCCGCCACGTCATCGACGATCACACGAGTGGCCGCCTCGATATCGGCCGAGACCTCGCGCTTGGTCGCGAGAAACGCCCTGAAGCGCGAGGCAAAATCGGCGCTGCGGCTATCGATACGGATCGGCATGGGAATGTTTCCGGCAAGATCTATAGCGTTTTCAAGCGAAGTGGGCACCGGTTCGCATGAAGAAAACGTGTCAAATCAAAATCATAGAGCCCCGCTTCCGATTCCATCAGAAGCGGAAAGGCTCTCATGGAGCGAACCCGCTCTCGGGTACAGCGCTCAATGGCGCGGCCTCAAATCGCCGTCAACCCTTCGAGACACCTGACGCCTGATTCAGCGTTAAAAACTGACTTGTCTTCATCCTTGATCGAGGATGATCGTGCCCGAAACCGGTTGGCACGAGCCCGCTCCGGCGGCGCGAAGCTAGCGGGAACGGTAAAAATCGGATCACCGTTCGCTGATCCGCTCGATCGAAGCCCCGCACGCCGACAGTTTTTTCTCAAGCTGCTCGAAACCGCGGTCGAGGTGGTAGACGCGGTTGACCACGGTCTCCCCTTCGGCGGCAAGTCCCGCAATCACCAGCGACACCGAGGCTCGCAAATCCGTCGCCATGACCGGCGCTCCGCGCAGCGTTCCAATGCCATCGATGGTGGCTGTTTCGCCGTCCAGATGAATGCGTGCGCCGAACCGTGCCAGCTCCTGCACGTGCATGAAGCGGTTTTCGAAGATTGTCTCGGTGATATGGGACGCCCCCTTGGCGCGCGTCATCAACGCCATGAGTTGTGCCTGAAGGTCGGTCGGAAATCCCGGAAACGGCGCGGTGGAGACCGTGACCGGATTGATGCCGACGCCGTTGCGTGCGACCCGAATACCCTCATTGTTCGGCGTGATGACAACGCCCGCATCGGTCAGCACATCGAGCGCCGACTGCAACAGCTCCGGCCGCGCGCCGCGCAGCAGCACCTCGCCGCCGGTCATCGCCACCGCCATCGCATAAGTGCCGGTCTCGATCCGGTCGGGCAGCACGGTGTGCCGTGCGCCAGCCAGCCTGCCGACGCCCTCGATGACGATCCGCGGCGTGCCCGCCCCGGAAATGCGCGCGCCCATTTTATTGAGACAATCCGCGACGTCGGCGATTTCCGGCTCGCAGGCCGCGTTGGTGATGATGGTGGTGCCGTTCGCCAGCGTTGCCGCCATCAACGCAACATGGGTACCGCTTACGGTCACCTTGGGAAATTCCACTTCGGCGCCCGTCAGGCCGCCGGGCGCGCTGGCGATCACATAGCCGCCGTCGATCGCAATCCTGGCGCCCAGTTTTTCCAGCGCCATGATCAGGAGATCGACCGGACGGGTGCCGATGGCGCAACCGCCGGGCAATGACACCCGGGCCTCATGCATCCGTGCTAGGAGCGGCGCAATCACCCAGAAGCTGGCCCGCATCCTCGAGACCAGTTCGTACGGCGCGGTGGTGTCGATGACGTTCGCGGCCGAAATGTGCAGGGTCTGTCCCTGATATTCGTGATCGCCCGAGCGCTTGCCCGCCGACATGATGTCGACGCCGTGGTTTCCGAGGATACGCTGCAACTGCGCAACGTCCGCAAGCCGCGGCACGTTGTCGAGGATCAGCGTCTCCTCGGTCAGCAGCGCGGCGATCATCAAAGGCAGCGCCGCGTTCTTTGCGCCAGAAATCGGAATGGTGCCGTTGAGCTTGTTGCCACCGACGATGCGAATGCGATCCATACCCATTTCCGTTTCTATGGATGAAGTAGAAGAGAAATCGCCCGCGCTCGAAAGCTTCGCAAATCAGGGCGTTGAGAGGAGCTTACAACCTGTCGGCCGGATGATTTCCTGATGATTTATAGCGTTTTCGAGCAAAGTAGATACCGGTTCGCGTGAAGAAAACGCGTCAAAACAACAAAGCTTCGTTTCTGATTCAGTCAGAAGCAAAAAAATAGACTAGCTAGAACATCGCGCGGCAAGCGCCATCATCTCTTCGCGCCTGTCGCGCACCGAAGAGAGCGAGTGGCTTCGGCATCATTCGTCCCGACACTCCGGTTCAGGATCTTCCGCGGAAGCGGCTTGATCGGCTCGTCCGCGGGATTGCGATTTACGCCGTTTGAGGTTTTCGCGCAGCGCCGCCCTCAGCCGCATCCGACGTTTTCCATTCTCCGCGTCGCGGTCGGTGTCGCGGTTGTCGATCATGGTGTTCCGCTCGGGAGTCCGGATGCGCCCGATCCTCGATCTGGGAGGAGCAGGCGAATTCAACATACATGCCCCGGCGCGGCTGCCGCAACCAAGCCTTCCACAGGCGCGGTTCGTCCGCCTCGATAGCGATCGCCCTGGCCCGCCCGATTCGCAGCAACGCAGCCGCCTCGGCTTGCGCGCCCTACAGCCTTGTGGCAAGGATCGGCCCGCCTTGTCGGCCATAGGCTGATTCCGCGTTGGGGCTTGCTGCCGTAGCTCAGTGGTAGAGCACTCCATTGGTAATGGAGAGGTCGACAGTTCAATCCTGTCTGGCAGCACCATTCCTTCCTTGAAGAGCGCGAACGATCCTCAAGTAGCGCGAATCGAAAGGTGATTCGCAGAGTTGCGGCTCCGAGACCGCCCGAGGAAGCTTCAGCAGCCGTGTTGCTTGCCCAAAATTGGCGGGAAGGCACGGGAATTAAGGCTCCATTTAGCTTTTATTAGGGCGGCATTAAGCTTACAAGGTCCGATGCCCTCTTGCTGCCCCCTCAACGGATTGCGAACGTTTCAGAGTGTGGCGTCTCAGTGACAGCTTTTTTCGGCAAATCGATCTAGGGTCCAAATGACGGGGCCGACGAACGGCTGCTCGGAACTTGAATTCCTGGAGAACACAATGAAAAAGATTCTGCTCGCTTCTGTAGCCTTCCTCGGTATGGCCGCGATCGTGCCAGCACAAGCCGCCGATCTTGCGGCGCGTCCCTACACCAAGGCACCGGCCTACACGCCCGCGCCGATCTATAACTGGACCGGTTTCTACATCGGTGGTCACATCGGCGGCGCTTTCGGTGGCAGCAATAACGTCCTTGCACCGGGCTTTATCAACAACAACAACGACGGCCGGTTCATGGGTGGTGGTCAGATCGGCTACGACACGCAGTTCTCCCCTAACTGGGTGTTCGGTATCGAAGCCAACTACAGCTTCCTCGACACCGGTAGCAATTTCGCCAACCGTGGCCTCGGATCGGTCACCGGCCGGCTCGGCTACACCTGGGGTCCGGCGCTGCTGTACGTCAAGGGCGGCTACGGCTGGGCTGACTCGCGCTTCACCAACGGCTTTGCCGGCACCGGCGGCCGCGACGGATACACTGTCGGCGGTGGTCTGGAATACCTGTTCACCCAGAATTGGTCGGGCAAGGTCGAATACCAATACTACGATTTTGGCAATGTGAATTTCATCGGTCCGGTCGGAGCTTTTGGCACCTTCCGCAACGACCAGCACACCATCAAGGTCGGCCTGAACTATCGTTTCAACTGGGGTGCTCCGATGGGCGCTCCGCTTGCTCCGGGATACTGATCACTTCCGAACCTCACGGTTCTGAAATAGAGAAGGGCCGGCATCTGATGCCGGCCCTTCTTGCTTTGGGGCTTTTCGCGGCTTGAGTCGTTCGCGATTCGCCATGCACATGGTATCTCTGCCAGGCGGTAGGCCGGTTCAAAACCTGATTCCGCATGACGAGACACACGGGAATAACGCCATGGACTCAGCCTCGGTTTCGTTCGACAGCACCCATGATTCGGTCGCGCGCACACGCCACGATTGGACGCGGCTCGAAGCCGAGACACTTTATAACCTCCCGTTCCCGGATCTGCTTTTTCAGGCGCAGACCATCCATCGCCGCAATTTCGATCCCAATCACGTCGAGACCGCGAGCCTGCTCAGCATCAAGACCGGCGGCTGCCCGGAAGACTGCGGATACTGTGCGCAAAGCGCGCATTACGACGCCGGGGTCAAAGCCACGAAGCTGATGGACAGGGAAGCGGTCATTGACACCGCCCGGCGGGCAAAGGATGCCGGCGCCGGCCGGTTCTGCATGGCGGCGGCCTGGCGCAATCCGAAGGACAGGGATCTCGATCGGATCTGTGACATGGTCAGCGCCGTCAAGGAACTGGGCATGGAGACCTGCGCGACGCTGGGGATGCTCACGCCCGAGCAGGCCCGGCGGCTGCAGAAGGCCGGACTCGATTTCTACAACCACAATGTCGATACTTCCCCCGAATTCTACGGCCAGATTATCACCACCCGCACCATGCAGGACCGTATCGACACGCTCGCCCATGCACGCGAGGCCGGGCTGAAGCTCTGCTGCGGCGGTATCATCGGCATGGGAGAGCAGGTCGGCGACCGCCTCGGCATGTTGATGCTGCTGGCCAATCTCCCGGCGCATCCGGAAAGCGTTCCTATCAACATGTGGAACGAGGTCCAGGGGGTGCCGGTCAACGCCACGGCCGAGCGACCGGATCCTATCGCGCTGGTCCGCATGATCGCGGTGGCGCGGATCATGATGCCGAAGAGCGTGGTAAGGCTGTCAGCGGGCCGGCAATACATGACCGATGAACTGCAATCGCTGTGCTTCGTGGCCGGCGCCAACTCCATTTTCATAGGCGACCTTTTGCTCACCACGAAGAATCCGCAGACCGTGCGCGACGCGGCATTGCTCGACCGCCTCGGCATGAGGTCGCCGCTGGACAGTGCGAAAGCGCCTGCCGTCGCGCTGATCTGACCGGGAGAATTACCTCGGTTGCGGCGTAACGAGGGGTCATCAGCTTGCTCGCATGACGCGAGCGGGCAGCCGGTTGCAGGGCCGCTTTGTTCCAGCGCAAAATTAATGGCGATTTTTAACCCTCAAGCCGGCGCTTTTGCGGATTCGGCTCGACAGCCCCGCTGGAAAGGCTCTAAAAAGGTTCTGATCGGTCCGGCGTACCGGGCTTTTATCCGGATGTTGTCATGGATTATAGCAAGTTCTTCAGTAACGCGCTGGATCGCCTTCATGACGAGCGGCGCTACCGTGTTTTCGCCGATCTTGAGCGCATCGCCGGTCGGTTCCCCTATGCCACCTTGCACACGCCCAAGGGGCCGCGCAACGTCATCATCTGGTGTTCGAACGACTATCTCGGCATGGGTCAGCACCCGAAGGTGGTCGGCGCCATGGTCGAGACCGCGACCCGTATCGGCACCGGCGCCGGAGGCACCCGCAATATCGCTGGAAACCATCATCCTCTGGTCCAGCTCGAACAGGAGCTTGCCGATCTGCACGGCAAGCCGGCGGCGCTCGTGTTCACGTCCGGTTATGTCTCCAATCAGACCGGTATTTCGACCCTCGCAAAGCTGATTCCGAACTGCCTGATCCTCTCTGACGCGCTCAACCACAATTCGATGATCGAAGGCATCCGCCAGTCCGGCTGTGAACGTGTGGTTTTCCGCCACAACGACCTTGCCCATCTCGAGGAGCTGCTTCGCGCCGCCGCCCCAGATCGTCCCAAGCTGATCGCCTGCGAAAGCCTGTATTCGATGGATGGCGATGTCGCGCCGCTTTCGAAGATCTGCGACCTCGCCGAACGCTACGACGCCATGACTTATGTTGACGAAGTGCACGCCGTCGGCATGTATGGTCCGCGCGGCGGCGGCATCGCGGAGCGCGAAGGCGTCATGCACCGCATCGACGTCCTCGAAGGCACGCTCGCCAAGGCCTTCGGCTGCCTCGGCGGCTACATCGCCGGCAATTCCGAGATCATCGACGCCGTGCGCTCTTATGCGCCGGGCTTCATCTTTACCACCTCATTGCCGCCCGCGATCTGCTCCGCGGCGACCGCCGCGATCCGACATCTCAAATCATCAACCTGGGAACGCGAACGCCATCAAGAGCGGGCCGCGCGAACCAAGGCGAGCCTGATCGCGGCAGGTCTGCCGGTGATGGTCAGTTCGACGCATATCGTTCCGATTTTCGTCGGCGATCCCGAGCGCTGCAAGCAGGCCTGCGATATGTTGCTGCACGACCACAACATCTATATCCAGCCAATCAACTATCCGACCGTTGCCAAGGGAATGGAGCGGTTACGAATCACGCCGTCGCCGTACCACGACGACGCGCTGATCGATCAGTTGGCCGAAGCGCTGCTTCAGGTGTGGGAGCGTCTCGGTCTGCCGCTGCAGGCGAAATCCATGGCAGCCGAGTAACGACCTGTCGGAACGTTTTCGCGTTTAACGGAAACACAAACGCGTTCTCGTTCGAGGTGAGGTTTTTTTCCGCGTGAACCGCTGCCCCTCCTCCGCTAAGCGGAGGAACTGATCAGCTGGAAACTATCCAGCTGAGGGGGTGCGATTGCCGCGAAGTTTTTCCAAGCAAAACCCGCCTTAGTAGCGGAAGGGCTAATATAGCATTTTCGAGCGAAGTGGGCACCGGTTCGCGTGAAGAAAACGCGTTAAATCAAGATTATAGAGCCCCGCTTCTGATTCCGTCAGAAGCGGAGGGCTCTAGGACGCGGAAAGCTGCCGCCGTGAACTCGCCTCCGAGAACACAATCCGAATCAGATCGGCAGTGTTTTTCGCCCCGAGCTTGTCCATGATCCGCGCGCGATGAACCTCGACGGTGCGCGGACTGATGCCAAGTCTCCTCCCCGCTTCCTTGTTCGAAGCACCCCTGGCCACCTGGGACAGAACCTCGCGCTCTCGGCAGGTCAACAGATGGCAGCCGGGAAAATTGGCGAGGCCGCCGTTCTCGCTCCCACGCGTCTCTCGCCAAACCTTCACCGCGGCACGAACACGGTCGACGATGGCATCGGAGAAAAACGGCTTCTCCAGGAAGTCGAGCGCGCCATGCTTCATGGCTTCGACAGCCATTGCAATGTCGGCTGCGCCCGAGATCACAAGGATAGGCGAGGCAACTTTTTCGGCGGCGAGCCTGCGTAGGATTTGAAATCCCGATTCGCCGGGAAGATCCAGGTCGAGAATGACACAGGCGGGAGATGCGCTGCGAATCTCCTCAAGAAACGAAGCGCCGTCGCCAAAGCCTTGCGCGGCATACCCCTCGATTTTCAAAAGGAGAACCAGCGTTTCACGTACCGACGAATCATCGTCGACGACGAAAACCGGGACATCCGACACAAAAGGCAAAAGCTTTCCCATCCGCGGCTTCCTCACGAGCGAAAGGCGAGTTACCACAACTTATACGTGTATAATCTGATTCGTGCGGGGTCCGCAATCATCTCGGCAGAGTGGTCCGCGAGGCAGTTTGATTTGATGGTGAGAGCAGCAGCCATCAGGGGCTTCAAGGGCAAGCCCTGCGACACACAATATGGCACGACAGGCGTGATCGCCGCCGCCGCCATCAAATGCCTTCAGCTGACCCGGGCATCAGATTCCTGACGTATCGCGCTGGACGCGGCTCGCCATCTCGATCAGCCGCCGCCAGGCACGCTCGACGAATGACATCAAGCGGCCCATATCGCGATCGCTCGGGAGTGGAATCTCAATGCTGTTGCGGTTGACGTCCGCGGATTTCGGTCCGTCAGCCTTTGGCGCAGCCGGCCCCGGCTCACCCGACCCCTGTTGTTGAGGCAATTCTTTCTGAATCTTGTCGGCCGGCTCGCGCGCGGCGAGCTGCGCCTTCAATTTTTCGTTCTCCGCCTGCAACCGGCCGATTTCCTTATCCAGCGCGGCATGCTCTTCAGGCAATACGTAGCACGCCCAACCCGAGCCCTTGTTCTCGCAATGGGAAACCACGCCGGTAAGCCTATCCAGCCTGACAAAGCCGCCGCTCATCGGCACGAGCGTATAGCGTCCTTTCTCAGCCTCCTGCGCAAGCGCCGGAACAACCAGGCAAAAGAGCATCGCGGTGATCGCGGAAATCCGCAACAGTCTGAACGGTATCGCCGCGTACATGCTCTGCTCCGTCGAGACCGAATTCGCTTCACCCGAGCGGGCGCTCTGTCATCGACCTATAGCGCCGACCACCCGATTTCAACGCGTCGGCAGTCCGTTTCGGGTCCACGTCCACCCTCAACTATCCTGCCGCTGCGGCGCGTCAGACGACCCTCCAGATACCCCAAGTCGCCAGCTTTCTTGCGTTGCGAGCGCGCCCGCAACGCTTAGCCAGCCCGCCGCCTTTCGCGAAGACCGCTTTTGCAGCGCGGCAACTAAGCGCAGCCGCTTTGATTTTCTAGAATAAAGCCAGCTAATTCAACGCTATAGTCCACAGCGACACAATCTTGACTTGACCTTGGGCCGTCAGTATGGTCCGCGCGGCTTCTGAGGGTAACGGGCGTAATTTCCTGAAGATCGCGGCGTTGTGTCGGGTGTCGAGAGCATGGCTGACGGCACGGACAAAAACAGCAGCGGGCACGGAGATCGCGAGCATTCGGCTCCCGACGAAGCTGCGCTTTCCGAAAGGCTCGGAAATCTCGATCAACGGCTGTCCAAGCTTCGTGGGCACCGCAAGAACGAGACTGACCAATCCGGTGATGGAAGCGGGGACGGAGCTGCCAGGGCCTCGGCAATGGCGCGTGGTTTCCGCCTATCCTCCGAATTGATCGCGGGCGTTGCTGTCGGGGCGTTGATAGGCTGGGGATTCGACCGCTTGCTGTCGACCTCGCCCTGGGGGCTGATTGTGTTTTTCCTGCTTGGCTTCGCAGCCGGCGTGATCAACGTGATGCGGTCGGCGGGCGTGATTCCCGAGCAGACAGACCGATGACGGATGGCCGTCTGGACGATTGAGTTGCTTGAACGCCGGCCTGCCGGCAGACTGAAAGTTGCACGCGGATGATGGACCCGATCCACCAGTTCAACATCGAGAAGATTTTCACGATCGGCCATATCGGCGGCCAGGAAATCGCCTTCACCAATTCCTCCGCCTACATGCTGCTCGCCGTCGTGCTGACATCGCTTTTGATGCTGGGCACCGGTCGCAAGCTCGTGCCCGGGCGCATGCAATCGATCGCCGAGATCAGCTACGAGTTCGTCGCCGACACCATACGCACCACCGCCGGCAAGGACGGCATGAAGTTCTTTCCCTTCGTGTTCTCAATCTTCATGCTGGTGACCGTCTCAAACCTCGTCGGCATCATTCCCTACACCTTCACGATCTCGAGCCACATCATCATCACGGCCGGCCTGGCTTTCCTCGTCTTCTTCACGGTGCTGATCTACGGCTTCTACAAGAACGGCCTGAGATTCTTCAAACTATTCGTGCCGTCGGGCATTCCGGTCGCGATCCTGCCGCTGGTGGTGGCGATCGAGATCATCTCGTTCTTGTCGCGGCCGGTCTCGCACAGCGTGCGTCTGTTCGCCAACATGCTGGCGGGTCACATTACGCTGAAAGTGTTCGCGAGCTTCGTCACCATGCTCGGCGCCATGGGAATCGTCGGCGTGTTCGGCGCCGTGCTGCCGCTGGCGCTGGTGGTAGCGCTCACCGCACTCGAGTTATTGGTCGCATTCCTTCAGGCCTACGTCTTCACAATTCTCACCTGCATCTACATCAACGATGCGATTCATCCCGGTCACTAAGACCGGTACACATCCCTCCAAAGTCACTCTCACAAACCTCAGCAAGGAGTTTGTTTCATGGATCCGATTGCCGCGAAGTACATTGGCGCTGGTATTGCCTGCATCGGGATGGGTGGCGCCGGCGCCGGCGTGGGCATCATCTTCGGCAACTATCTTGCCGCCGCGGTGCGCAATCCCTCGGCCGCCCAGGGCCAGTTCGGCAACCTGATCTTCGGCTTCGCGGTGACGGAAGCGCTCGGCATCTTCTCGCTGCTGATCGCCCTGTTGTTGCTGTTCGCACTTTAAGATCACTGACCGGCTGACGGGACCTGGAAAGCCGGGTCCCGATCGACCGCAAAGGAGACGCCCGTGGCTGAAAGTCATGGCAACGCACAGGGCACGACGGCCCACACCGAAGCCGACGGCGGCCACAAGGCTCCGTTCCCGCCGTTCCAGAAGGACACCTTCGCGTCCCAGCTGGTATCGCTGACGATCACGTTCGTTGCGCTCTATATGATCTCGTCGCGAGTGGCCTTGCCACGCGTCCGCCAGACCATCGATGATCGGCAGAACACGATCGAGGGCGACCTCGCGCGGGCACAAAAGCTGAAGGACGAGTCCGACGGCGCATTGAAGGCCTATGAGACCGAACTCGCGGCCGCGCGGACACGAGCGCAGGCGATCAGCAACGACACCCGCGAGAAGCTGAATGCAGCGGCAGACGCCGAACGCAGGGCGCTCGAGGAACGGTTGTCCGTCAAGCTCGCCGACGCCGAGAAGACCATTGCCTCAACGCGCGCGGCGGCGATGAGCAACGTCCGCAGCATCGCAAGCGATGCGGCAACGGCTATCGTGCAGCAACTGACCGGCGCAACGCCCGATCCCAAGCTCGTCGACGGCGCCGTCGAAGCCTCGATGAAGGGATGACGAGACCATGTTTGCCCAACCGGAAACCTGGGTTGCCATAGCCTTCCTGATCCTGATGGGCATCTTCGCCTATGTGGGAGTACACCGCACGGTGCTATCGGCGCTCGATCGTCGCAGCGCGCGCATCAAGGGCGAGCTCGACGATGCGCGTCGCCTGAAGGATGAAGCCGCGAAGCTGCTCGCCGACTACAAAGCCCGCCATGCGAGCGCCGAGCATGAAGCGCAGGAGATTATCGCCTCGGCCAAAGCCGAAGCCGAGCGCATCGCGGCCGAAGCAAAGGTCAAGATGGAAGATTTCGTCGCGCGCCGCACCAAGAGCGCGGAAGGCAAGATAGCCTCGGCAGAAGCCCAGGCTATCGCGGATGTCCGCGCCGCCGCTGCCGACGCCGCTGTCGCCGCTGCCTCCTCAATCCTGTCAAATTCGGTAAAGGGACAGCTTGCCGACGATCTGCTCGCCAAAGGCGTCAGCGAAGTTCGGACCAAGCTCAACTGAGTTCTTTCAAATGCGACGAAAGCCGGCGTGAGGTGCTCCGCCGGCTTTTTTGTTTCCCGGACTGTTACCGATGGACTGCCGAACGGTATCATCAAACGCGGAAGCGTGACCACAATCGCAACGACCGCGGCGTATTCAATATCCGCTTGCGCGAATTGCTGCCGACGGATCGCGCGCAGCGCAACCGCTGTGTCCGTTATCTCTGCGATCTCGGCCGTTTGCGATCCGAGCGTGGTTCAGGCTTCAGCGCCTGCGGATCGAATCCGACGTAAAACACGTAGCGGTCGGCGGCCGCGCTCTGCGGCGCCGGATACGAAATGTCGTCCGAAACAAAGCTGTAGGTCCCGCCTTCGTTGCCCGACAGGTTCACCGTAATCGTATAGGCCTTGGTGGCGATCGTTTTCGCGGAAACGCCATCCTCAACCACCGCGACGCGCAACGGCACCTCCACGGACGACGGTGCCCCCGCCGGCCCCACGATGACCCGCCCGCGGATACCGACCTTGATTGCGATCTGATGCGTATCGGTGTTGTAGTCGCATTCTCGCGCGGTATCGCCGATAGTCGCCTGATAGCGGACATCGGTACCACTCGCCGGCTGACCTGAGGCGCCGACCGTGTAGGTCGATGCGCCGGCACGGATGGAGACGGTCGGACAGGTAAGATCGTCGGGCACAGAAGCCACGTCGCCGGATGCCGGCGCCGCTCGCTCCGGCTGCGATTTGACGCCGAACATTTCCTTGAAACGATCCCCGAGCGACTGCGATAGCGCTGGGGAAGCGGCAACTATCCAGCAGCCTGCGACCATAGTCATCAGACGCAACGGAAAGCCAACCAAGTGCCTGACAGGAGCCGGTTCATCCACTTCGGTGGTGCCCGCAACATTAAGCATTCACGTCGTCCGTCGTTGTTTCCACGCGCGGCTTTATAACAAGCCAATGGCCGCAAGCCAAAGGTGGGGTTCGTCAGACGGAAATGACGGGCGATCTCGGACCGTCTCCGATTCTTTCGGACGGAAAATGTCTAGCCGTGGAAATCGTCGTGCAACATGCCGAACAGCAGGTGATCCTGCCAGATTCCATTGATGCAAAGATAGCGACGCGCCAACCCCTCCCGCGTGAAGCCGCACTTTTCCAGCACGCGAATGGACGGCATATTGCTGGGAATGCAGGCAGCCTCGATGCGATGCAGGTTCAGTTCGCCGAACAGGATCGGAAGCAGCACCCGCAACGCCGCGGTCATATAGCCTCGCCCCGCATAGGGCTGGCCTATCCAATATCCGATAGTGCCTGCCTGCGCGATGCCGCGACGGACATTGGCGAGCGTGACCCCACCCAACATGATGCCGTCGGATTCGCGAAACACAATGAATGGGTAGGACCTGTCGCCGGCGATATCCTCTGCGTAGCGGCGTAACCGCCGCCGAAATCCGGCGCGGGTCAGGTCGTCCGATGGCCACATCGGTTCCCATGGGGTCAGATAGGCGCGGCTGTGCTCACGAAGCTGTCTCCATTGCAAAAAATCGGACATCTCAGGCGCACGCAGCAACAGACCGTGCCCTCGCGGCACAAGCGCTGGCGCGCTGGACGGCAGACGAAATAGAGCCATGACCGTTCCTCGACCCCGAATCCCAGCCTGTGGCTAGTGGAGCAAAATTCGGGCCTTCGACTGTGCCAATCCTTCCGCAAAAGCGACCGCAGTGTCCAGCCCCCTGCCGCTGCCAAGCGCGACGACCGCGGGACGGCTGCGCGCCAGCAGGATGCGCGCCGCGTCGCGCGTTGAGTCGACGCTGACGGCATCGATCCTGGCCATCAATTCGGGAACGCCCTGGGGCCGTCCATAGACGAGCATATGCCGCGCCAATTGTTCGGCGCGGGCGCTGCAACTCTCCAAAGCCATCAGCAGGCCGGCTTTCATCTGCGCTTTCGCGCGCGCGATCTCGGCTTCCGTCAGCGTTTCCACAGCCTCGCTGATAACGTCGACGACGACTTCCATCATTTCCGGCGCGTCGCTCGGATCGGTGCCGGTGTAGAGCCCAAAGAAGCCAGTGTCGGCATAGGGTGCATGGAAGGTGTAGATTGAATAGCACAGACCGCGCTTCTCACGGACTTCCTGAAACAATCGCGAGGACATGCCCCCCCCCAGAACATTGGTGAACACCTGCAACGAGAATAGCGAGGCATCGGTCTGCGACACCCCTTCCAGCGCAAGCGTCAGATGCGCCTGCTCGAGGTCGCGATGCACCACTTTGGAGCCACCGCTGCCGAATTTCGCCGCCGGCGGCTGCGGAGCCGGCGCGGCATCCAGACTTGCAAAGCAACGCTCGACCTCGGCCACGACCGCCTTGTGCTCGATCGCACCCGCCGCCGCCACCACCATGTCCGGCCCGCGATAATGCGTTTTGAGATATCCATGCAGCATGTCGCTGTTGAACCGCTTCAGCGTCTCCGGCGTACCGAGCAGCGAACGCCCGATCGGCTGGTCCGGATAGCAGAGCTCGTTGAGATGCTCGAAAACGACGTCGTCAGGAGTGTCTTGCGCCGCACCCATTTCCTGCTCGATGACGCCTTTCTCGCATTCGAGTTCCTTCGCGTCGAAGCTCGGATTGGACAGGATATCGCTCAGCACGTCGAGCGCGAGCGGAACGTCAGCCTTCATCACCCGCGCGTAATAAGCCGTCGTCTCAACACCTGTAGCGGCATTGAGATCGCCACCGACTGCCTCGATCTCCTCGGCGATCTCTCGCGCCGAACGCCTGGTGGTTCCTTTAAATGCCATGTGCTCAAGCAAATGCGAGATGCCATGCTCGTTTGGTTTCTCGTCGCGGCCGCCAACCCCGGTCCAGACTCCGAGCGCGGCGGTTTCCAGATGCGGCATGGCATCAGTGATGACCGTGAGGCCGGAAGACAGTTTCGTCATATCGACACTCATCCGGCAACTCCGTGCTTGGCGGCGCGGCTGACGGACAGCGCGAACCGTTCGATTTCTGCCTGATCGTTGTTCACGACCGTGATCCGCTCGGGCCGAGTCATCAAGCCGTCGAGCCAGGCCGGTAATGGAGGCCGCACGCCGCAGGCGGCTTCAACCGCGTCAGGGAACTTTGCGCCATGGGCAGTCGCCAGCACGATATTGGGAACACGCGAGTCGGGCGCGTCGCGATCGGCCACTGTCAGCGCAACAGCTGTATGCGGGTCGACCAGATCTCCGGCTTCGCGCCACGCCGTGCGGATCGAGGCGGCGGTCTCTGTTTCGTCGGCGCGCCCGGCATCGAAGTCGGCGCGCATCGCGGCCAGCACCGAATC
This sequence comes from Nitrobacter sp. MLSD-S21, assembly GCF_058809865.1. Lineage (NCBI taxonomy): Bacteria > Pseudomonadati > Pseudomonadota > Alphaproteobacteria > Hyphomicrobiales > Nitrobacteraceae > Nitrobacter > Nitrobacter sp. MLSD-S21. The sequence goes on from NZ_JBXASZ010000002.1 coordinate 818,738, forward strand.
CGGCAGCGCGAAGCGACCGGATTGCTGCAGCGACGCCATCATCGCGCGCACCTGCGCGGCGTCGCGCCCCGTCGCCTCGAACAACAGCCGCTCGAAGTTCGACGACACCTGAATGTCCATCGATGGCGAGGTGGTGGCGTGAACTTCGCGCACTTCATAGATGCCGGTCTTTAGTGTACGCGGCAAGATATCGTTGATGTTGGCGGCGATACGCAACCAGCGTATCGGCAGACCCATGCGCTTTGCGACGTAGCCGGCAAAGATGTCGCCGAAGTTGCCGGTCGGCACGGTAAAATCGACGGCCCGCGCCGGCGCGCCAAGCGCGACCGCCGAGGTGAAGTAATACACCACCTGCGCAACAATTCGTGCCCAGTTGATCGAGTTGACACCGGAGAGCGACACCTCGTCCCGAAAGCGGTGGTTGTTGAACAGCCCTTTCACGATCGCCTGGCAGTCGTCGAAGGTGCCTTTGACGGCGAGTGCATGAACATTTGGCGCGGCCGTCGTCGTCATCATGCGCCGCTGCACTTCGGAGATGCGGCCGTCCGGGAACAGCACGATCAGATCGACATTGGCGCTGTTGGCGAATGCGTGGACCGCAGCGCCGCCGGTGTCACCCGAGGTTGCGACGACGATCGTGGTACGCTGGCCTCGTTGTGACAGAACATGATCCATCAACCGGGACAGCAATTGCATCGCCACGTCCTTGAACGCGAGCGTCGGACCGTGAAACAGCTCCAGCATGAACTGTTGAGGACCGATCTGATCAAGCGGCACCACCGCCGGGTGCCGGAACATCGCATAAGCCTCGTTGGCCATCCGGCCGAGATCGGCCTCGGCGATGTCTCCAGCCACGAACGGCCGGATTACCTCCACGGCCACCTCCCAGTACGGTCGGCCGAAGAAGCCTGCGATAGTGTCGGGCGTTAGCTGCGGCCAGATTTCGGGCACATAAAGGCCGCCGTCACGAGCGAGGCCAGCCAGCATCACATCGGAAAAGCCGAGTTTCTGGGTTTCCCCCCGAGTCGAAAGATAATGCGTCAAGCCGGCCTCCAACGGCGGAGTGCGTTGCCAAATATTTGATAGCGCGAGTTATCCATGTCGCCATCAGCGATAGCCGCCGCGTACCATAAAGCGTTTCGGGATGAAGAGGAAATCGAAGGGAGAGAAAAAGCCGCGCCGCCCAATGCAGCTAAACGTTGCGTTGAAGCGTTTCGCGCCTGGGGGTAACAGCGAGGACTGTTGGGATCCAGAGAGCAGCGTGGATCCAGAGGGCTGGCTGATACTTGACTTCGACGACGAG